>CALVNW010000001.1 GCA_944350015.1 uncultured Clostridia bacterium
GCGACTAATAACACCACAAATAAAAAGATACAACTAAATAACCAATTAATTATTCCCCAGTAGCTCAGTGGTGGAGCGGTCGAGCTGGGCGCCAAGGACGAAGTCCTGCGTATGGAGCGCAAGCGGAATTAAACCGATACGGTTAATAGCCGAGTGCGACTAATAACACCACAAATAAAAAGATACAACTAAATAACCAATTAATTATTCCCCAGTAGCTCAGTGGTGGAGCACTCGGCTGTTAACCGATAGGCCGTAGGTTCGAATCCTACCTGGGGAGCCAATAAGATGCACGACCATTAGTTTTAGAAATGCCGATGTAAATGTCAAGTTCATCATTCTTATGAGCGACAACACAGGCTACAAACTCTTTAACTATTAGGTCGATATTTTTTTCTAGGTCACTTAAAAGTGACCTTATTTTTGTTTTTATAGCATTTTCATCTATTCCAATTGATTGAAATTTGCTTTCAACTATTTTCTTTTGCAAAAGTTTTTCTTGCTTGTTTAATCTATCGATTTCGTCATTTATTTCTTTTGCATAGCATCCGTTCATAATAGCATCTATTAGTCTTTGTTTTTTTATAACAGTTTCTGATAATTCCTTTTCCAAAGGTGCTGTATCTATTTTGACAGTTTTTTGTGCTTCATTGGTAATTTTTTCTAAGATTTTGTTTGTATTGATTTTCATTATCCAACCTTTAACTGTCTCTTTAACAGTATCCTCAACGGCATATGCAGAAATATTATGCATATCGCAGTTTTTGAGGTCTCTTTTGCCCTTACATATGTAACTTATAGTGAAGCCTTGCCCTTTGCCATTTTTAACTGTAGAGCCTCGCATAAGTTGACCGCATTCACCACAAAAAAGTTTGTTTGATAAAAGATATTCACGTTTGGCATTGTGTGAAGCTCTCACTTGTCTATTTTTAATACGTTCCTGGGCTTTATAAAATGTTTCTTTATCAATTATGGCAGGGATAGCATCTTCAATAACAACCGCATTATCATTCTTTTTCCCAACCCATCGGTGCATCTCTCTATTTATATTTTCCATCCACGCATACCTTCCTATATATCTTTGATTTTGAAGTAAGCCGTTTAGTGTTGACTTAGATATCGGTTTGCCTCGTTTGCCAAGTACGCCATATTTTTGAATATCGGTTAGAATCTGGTCATAAGTATATCCTAAATTGTATAATTCAAATATTCTTTTAACAACTTCAGCCTCTTTTTCGTTGATGACGTATTGTTGGTTAACTATATCATAGCCTAGTGGTGCAAAGCCGCCCAGAAAAGCGCCGTATTTTGCTTTATTGTATTTAGCGTCAATAGATTTTTGTCTACTTTGTAAAACTGTGTGTTGCCCTATTCCTATATGAATAAGCTCAGTTAAAAAGTTGTCCGGATTTAATATGTCACCTATTTGTTCAGTAACAGAAAGCACTTGAATGTCAAGTGCCTTCATCTCTTTTCTAAAATTAAACCAATCGACAACGTCACGACTTCCACGAGTTACATCATAAAGCACTACACAATCGATGAGTTTATTCTCTGCAACTTTTAATAAATTTTGATATTGTTGACGTTGAGTATTTGTTCCAGTCGTTTCTTCATCGCTAAAAATAAACTCAACTTCAATATTGTTTCTTTTGCAATATTCTATACAAGCATTAACTTGTGTTTCGGTCGAGTTTTTAGTTTGATTGCTTGTAGAATACCTCGTGTAAATTGCGCCTTTCATTGTCACTCCTTTATGAATAAGTTATTATTCCTGAAAATATTGCTTTGTATGTGCCTCTTGCCAAATCTAATTCTTTGTATGCTGGTATATTGGTTAAGGTAATTGTAACATAATCGTGGTATTTACAAGAAAATTGATATAATGTAGAATTTGTGTAACTATAATTTTTAACTAAGCATTGACTTAAGCCTGCTTTATAAATTGTAATGTTAGCTTCGTGTATCGCTCGTAAGGTTTGCTTGCTTGTTAGGTTGTTAAAAACATAAAGCTCAATGTTTAACGAACCATCAGAGTTATAAACGATTGATGCTGGCTCAATTTGTATACCTCTTCCTGAAGAGTTAAAAGATGGAGATAAATTTTTATATATATTCCCTGGCAAAGTATAATTAAATGTAATAGAGTCTTCTATATTAGAATAAACAAAAGTAGCAGTTAAACTACAATGTTGCTCTTCTGATGACCGATTGATGGTTCCTGATTGACTATTAATCAGGCTCTCGTTAGAAGAAGTCCAAAAAATATCTACAGTATATCTGTTGTTTATGGAGTAACTATTGATTAAGTTCATATCATAATAAATATTTGTGACATTGTATTTTTCTAATAAGTATTGATTTGTCTTGTTAATTATTTCATTCTTTGTTAGTATTGAGCTATTTGTATTGTCGCAAGCAACCATAAACAATGAACAACAAATCAAGATTAAAATTAGTGCTTTTTGAAAAAATTTAGTTTTCCACATATCTAACCTCATAAATTACTTTGGAAAGCAACAGCTTTTCCTAAAATTCGAATTTTGTTTAAATCTTCGCCCTCATAAATTAAGGGGAGATAATTCTTGTTAGCAGGCAATAGCATAAGCCTGCTTTTTTCGGGCTCATATAGTACTTTTTTAAGAGTAACTTCGTCATCAATTAATACTACAGCGATTTCTCCATTTTCTACCATATCTTGCTTTTTGACAAATATTAAGTCACCATCAAATATCCTGGCTTCTATCATAGAATCGCCTTTTGCCCACAGAGCAAAGTCAGGATGAGTACTGCCTATTGCGTCTACATAACATTCTAAATGCTCTTCAGCAAAAATAGGTTGTCCACAGGCTACAGTTCCTAAGATGGGAACTTTGACTTTTGTAATAGGTGTAAATTCGTTTGATATGTTTAATGCTTTTAAATCGCCTATTACTTCTTCGCTTAATAGGTCTGCAATATTGCAATTTAGAACGTTGCATAATCTAAACAATGCGTCAGTAGATGGTTGAGTCCTTCCGTGCTCCCAATCTGATAGGGAACTTTTTGCCACTTTCGCCCTATTTGCAAGTTCGGTTGCTGATAAGCCTAATTTTGTTCGATATTGTTTTATATTTTTACCGAGTAAAACTTTTTGTTCGTTTGTCATATCAACTCCTTTATGTGTATTTTAACATAAAATCGAACAAAATTCAATATAAACAAAAAATTTTTTCGTAAAAATTAAAAAATATTTGAAATTTAGTTGACTTTTTCGGTATTACGAATTATATTATAGATATAAAGTTCGTAAAACCGAACAAATATGGAGGAAATTATGACTACAGGAGAGCTTGTTAAAGCAGAATTAAAGGCGAATGGAATAAAACAAACCTTTGTGGCTCAAAAATTACATCTCAGTAATTCAAGATTTTCCGAAATTTTAAGGAAGGAACTTGAGATAGATTTATTTTTAAAAATTTGCCACGTTGCTAATTTAAATGAAAACAAAATGCTTGAAAAATATAAGCAACAATTAAAGGAGCAAATATGCCAAAAGTAAAAGAATTCAAAACCAATCTAATATTGCCTGAAGATGAAGATTTCGAAGGGCAGGTAATAGAAAAATTATTGCCAATATTGCTAGGTGGTGGAATGAATTTTCACCAAGCCGTGCAGAAGATATTGTATGAAATAGAAAACGAAGATAGTGCACAGTCGCCAAACCAACCACTATCTTCGTCCGAAAGTCTTGAAAGGGAAAGACTAGCCTTTATTGATTATCTCAAAATGACTGAGCCAGACCTTTTTCAAGCCTACACAAATGATAACACAAATTTTAAAGAAAATCAACAAAAAGGAGTTTTATTATGAAAGATTTAACAATTATTACAAAAGAGAGAATTTATAAGTTCAGCAACGAGCAACAACTTATCAATCGTTTTGCCGAACTTTCAAGTAATGGTGTTTCGTGCATTCTAACTATAATGCCGAGTAAGGTGGTGCGTAATGCTTAAGTTTCAAATCGTTGCAAAAACAAGCCCTGACAAGCTGATTGATATTGTTGACAATATTGATAGGACTACAGTATTCAACGTACTGCAAATATCAGTAGCTACTGGCATTGATGTAGAAGTTAATGCGGTTGAGACACATAAAGACAGCCAAACAGTTAAATTTATAAAAATCCTTGATACAGCCACTTATCGTAAACTTGGAATTATTAAATCATAGCGAGGTTTTTATGATGAAATCTAAGGTGTTGCAACTTTCGATATTTAAGGACAAAATCATTGACTATGCTGTGTTACAAGAACAGCAAAAGCATTTGCTTGCAAAAAAACGAAGAAATGGAGGGCTGTAATTATGAAATATATCAGACTTCACGAATATTAGTGATGTTGCGGTCTTTAAAGTTAAAAGTCGAAAAAAATAGGAGATATTAAAATGTCTACAGGGAAGAAAATAGGAATATCTATAGGGGTGCTTGTCTTTATACTGTGCCTAGCCGTATGTTGTTGGTACGTGTATATACTTGAGTATGGTGCGGAGAAGTTGACTTCAACTGTAATGAATCCTGGAGTACTTCAA
This sequence comes from uncultured Clostridia bacterium, assembly GCA_944350015.1. Lineage (GTDB taxonomy): Bacteria > Bacillota > Clostridia > Christensenellales > UBA1242 > Caccovivens. The sequence continues at coordinate 4,570 of CALVNW010000001.1, forward strand.
ACTCAAGACGGGTCAAGTAAGTACGTAATAGAAGTCGACTATAAGTCTAACCAAAACGGGAATGGACTTGAGCTATTTGACCTCAAGTTAAACTACTTTACCGATTCAAGCAGAGAACACACCTACACACAAGGCATTCAGTATGTCGCCAACAATCCAGAAGATAAGATTGAGTGGGTTGACTATGAAGACTACTCAGATTATTTAAATAATGTAGTAAAAGATTATCTAAAAGACAAAGACTCAGTAGACTTAGATGAATTTTCAGAATATATAAGCAAGAATTTTAAAACTACAACTTATACATTAAAAAATACCGGATGGTGGGTTTTTGGCACTGACTACAAAGCTAGCTACTATAATGTATTTGCAGACGCAACGCTTACTTCAAGATATGAATATGAGGCGCTAGATGACAATCATTTTACTGGTTCAACCAATCCAATAAGTGCCGATTCTTCATTCCTCTTGCAAGTAGGTGATAATAGTGATGAATTTATCAGAATGAAGTTTAAAGGTGATAACTATATTAAGTGGACAAGTAAAGACGAGTTTAAAAGCGACAAGTCAAGGATAGCTTATTCAGATGACACCAACTATTACTATAACTACAATGTTGACTATTTAGCTTATACTATTTATCAAGCTATACAAGAACTGCCAGTCGGCACACAAGGTGCATACGTCTTTGAATATGGTGATATATTTAATTACTTTGAAGGAGCCGAAGAAGGCAACGAAATCAACAAAGAAGACACAGACAAAGTTACAAATGAAATCAAGTCCTATTACACTATCTATGTTAAAATCTCAGCTGATGGCGCCAGAAACAGCAAAGACTCAAGCTTTGGGATATTGCACGGCAGTCCAACTTTTACGCTAGATGGGTCTAGTTCATCTGCGGGTGACTACTTTCAAGGTAAAGCTGTTATAAACCTTGACGTTTATGATTTTGAGCTAGTATTGCTGACAGATGACTACTATGGGCTTAGATTAAAACAAAGCTTTATAGACGAATACCTGCCATATTCAAAAAATATATATCTATCAATCACTATTGATGTTTCTATCATAGAAAATGCTGGTTACAAATACTCTGGACTGCTTGAAGATAGTGGTTTAAGTTATTTTGAAGTTCTTGAAGTAGAAGAGATAAACTCAAGTCAGGAGGTGGCATAATGTTAAGTCTATTATTTGACTCGGGTTTTTGGTATGACCTAGTATTCATAGCACTAATTGGATTTATCATATTCTTATGCTTCAAATATCCAAATTCAAGAGTTTATGTGTTTTCATTCTTAGGCATTATATTTGTAGGAATAACCGCATACTGTGGTATACAGCTCAATTATTACTACACAGCAGAAGGCGGAGTTTGGGGGTACATAACCGGGCTTATCGAAGGCAATAAAGTTACTACTACTGTAGAGTCAGACACTGCAAGCTTTTCACTTGAAAATATAGTGCTGACTAAAAATGCCGATGGCACTTATTCCGCCGTCATTTATTCAAACGATAAAATAAGACTTGAGACAGGCAAGAGTTATGGCGTTTATGTAAACAATGAGCCTTGTACTCAAATTGATTATTCAACGAATTATGTTCGAGCTGAATATCACTACGCGTTTTTAGATAATAACCTTGAAATATTATGTCAAGATACCCTTCAATTTAACTTTGCTTTTTATACAAACGGTTCCACTTTTACACTTACTACTTATGGTGGACAAGAGGCAGTAAATTACTGGAATACATATTTCTCAAGAAATAACCTAATAGTAGAAGTTAAGCCTATTAGTTATGTGAAAGATGACGAATTATCAGTAAACGGACAGATAGATGATTATGTCACGCTTAACTATTATATTGACGAGGAAGTGGTTTATAGCTATGTTTACACAATAGGCTCTCAAGTTACTGAGTTTCCTCCGACAGCTGAAAAAGACGGACTAATATTTGCATACTGGCAAGATATAAACGGAAATGAGATTGAGCCATTTAAAATTACAACTGATACAAATTTGTATGCGCATTTTTGCGATACGCTCGAAGAGGCACTTTCTAATTTTACCTTATTGTATACGATAGATAGTGATTATTATTCGGGTTCCCATCCATCGCCAACCAATTTTTTAAACTTTCAAAATAGCAATGACTTAATCTCTGCAGTCACCAATATTGACAATCAGAAGAGTGAAATTAAAGCTATTATTGAAAATTATGATGAGTCAATTTATATGATTTCATCAATAACGACTGATTCAAGTACTGATACATATCACGGTTATTATATTGCTGATGATTTGCATACTTTAACCGACATAACAGTAAATAACTATTCAGTAAAATTAAACGAAGATTTTATAGTTCATTTCAGATATGTAGAGGGGACAAACTTAAACACATTTCAAATAGAAAATGAAAGCGGAGCATCAACTACAAATAATTATGTTTATTTGAATTATTATCGTACAGAGAAAATAAATGACGACATACTATTACCTATTCAAATATATTTTGTTTATTAACTTATAAAAGGGGGAGAAAATGAAAAAATTTTTTATGATATTAGGCATAGCCATATTTTTGGTAGTGCTTATTGCGGGTGGTACTTTAGGAATCACTTACGCAGTAGATAAAGACCTAGCCACGTCTTGGCTAGATAAAATTGGAATACATATAGAAGACGATAGCTCAGGAATCCAAATCGGACCTGACGAGCCTACACCAGACCAGCCAGGAGTTGACATTGAAGAGCCAGACGAGGACTATAGCGACACAGATATAGAAAAATTCGAACTTGAAGGTGGAACAATAACAAAGTACTATGGCAATGATACAGTTGTAGTAGTGCCAAAGTCTTACACGAATGAAGATGGTGAGGAAGTATCTATAACAACAATTGGAGATAGCGCATTTGAGCATAAACCATATTTGACTAAAATTGTACTTCCAGAAGGTGTTACAACGATTGACTCTCGTGCATTTTATTTTTGCACAAACCTTGAAGAGGTTACATTGCCATCCACTCTTGAATTAATAGAAAATGACGCATTTAACCTTTGTGCAAATTTAATAACTATAGACTTGCCTGAAACTCTAACTAAAATAGGAGACAATGCGTTTAGAATGTGCGTTAATTTGGAAGAAATTGACATACCAGACAATGTAACTACATTGGGGACTTACATATTCTATGCCGATGCTTCTCTTACGAAGGCTACTATAGGTCAAGGGATAACAACTATACCTGATTATACTTTTTACTTTTGCCATAGCCTAAAAGATTTGAGTTTGCCAGACAATCTCGAAGTGATTGGGAAATATGCATTTGATTTTTGTGACGCGCTTGAAAAAGTAACACTTCCTGTTGCAGTCACTACACTTGATAAATCTGCTTTCAACCGTTGTTATTCATTAAAAGAGATTAACTTGCCAGAAGGGCTTACAACTTTGGGAGAATATGCCTTTTACGGTTCCAAGATTACATCTATAGTAATTCCTGACGGAGTAACCGAAATAGGCGCACGAGCATTTCAAGATTGTACTGAGCTTAAAAGTATAACTTTTGGCACAGCTCTTACTAAAATAGCCGATACCGCATTTGATAAAACAACAAACATTGAAACAATGGTGTTTAATTCGACTACTCCGCCAACAATTGCAAGTACTCTTTTTGATAATATGACAAACCTAAAAATCTATGTGCCAACAAGCGCAGTAGAAACATACAGTACAACGTGGGCTCAATATGCTGATATTATCTATTCGCTTGATAAGCTCAACTAAAAGGCGAAAATGTGAGATGTTTAAGCATTTTCGCATAATATTGGATTGTAGAAAAGAAGAGTGATTATACTCTTCTTGGCTACAAACTATAAAAGGTGGTGATTATGATACATAGTTTTGACGTCGATATTGCCACCAAATATGGAATAGAGTGCGCGGTGCTACTCAATCAAATCAATTATTGGTGCCTAAAGAATGAGGCAAACAACAAACACCTACACAATGGCAGATACTGGGTATATAATACCAAAAAAGCATTTGCGCGACTATTTCCGTATATGAGTGAGCGAACAATTGATTATAATTTGAGTAAACTAAAGAAAGAAAATTTGATTTTAACCGATAATTTTAATCATTCAAAAATGGATAGAACAACGTGGTATGCATTAACCGATTTTGCAAAATGCATTTTACAAAATTGTAAAATGGAAAATACAAATTTGCAAAATGGAAATAGCAAAAATGTGAAATGTATAGATAATATTAATAATATAAATTTATCTAATACAAATCAAACGCAAATATATACAACAAACAAAGAAAGAACTAAACAAGAAAGAAAGAGTGAGAGTTCTTTTTATTCGGGCGAGAGGTGAGAAGTGAATTATTTTAATCAAGAAATAGTTTTGCAGTCTGACGAGTATTTGGGGGAAGATAGCCGAGTCTATTGCAAAAATTGCAATACTTCTCGTGAGTGGATAAGCGAAGACGGAGAGTTTAAGGTTCGTTGTTTATGCAGATGCCAACAAGAAAAACAACAAGAGTTAGAAAAACAAAGGCAAGATATGATTCGCCTTGAAAAGATGAAGTCTCTTAAAGAATTCTCCCTACTTGGACGAAGGTATGAAAATTCAACTTTTGATAATCTTGATTTAAATCGTCCACAAGCGTTTACAAAAGCAGTTAGACGAAGTAGGGCGTATTGCGATAATTGGAAGATTGTAAAAAGTCAAGGGTATGGAATCTACATATTTGGACCCGTCGGCACTGGCAAAACAGAACTTGTAGCTTGCATATGTAATGAGCTTATTCAAAATCTTGTTCCAGTGATAATAACCAATTTTTTGGAAGTTTCAAAAAAATTAAGAGACTCATATAATCTCGAAACTGAAACAGAAAACCAAATAATAGATAAGCTTGCAAAAATAGACTTATTAATACTTGACGATATTGGTAGTGAAATCTTAAAAAACAAACAAAGAGAGTCATTTATGCAAGAAAAAATATATGACATCATCAACAGAAGATACATAAACAAGATGCCGACAGTCTTTACGAGTAACTATTCAATTCAACAATTAATAGATGAACGAGGGCTTGAAATACGAACAGCCGATAGAATAGCAGAGATGTCAAATGCAGTGATGAAATTAGATGGGACAAGTTATCGAGAAACAAAGATTTTAAAGGAGAAAAAATGAAAGCAGTAGAAAAAATTTTTATTCCAGCAAGGACAATCAGATTAAGAACAAAGCCGTTGCAAACAAAGGAGTGCTTTTGTTTAGATAGTAAAGAACATCCAAGAATGTACAAGAGTTTAGATACATTAAATCAGTATATGCCAGAAGAATTTGATTCGATATATGTGTTTGAACTTAAAAAAGTATTAGTGCGAAAACAGGAAACGATAGTTAATATTTTGGAGTAGCCTATGGAAAAATCAGAAATTGAAGCTAAGATAATAAAGACATATAAACTTCCTTTGATTGATAGAATAGCACTCCACTATAACACTTTTAAATATCTCCTTTTAGCAATTGTGGTGTTTGTACCAGTTATAACTTTTCTTGCAGTAAACGATTTTCATTGGCAATGGTTCTTGTATTTGGCTCCACTTGAAATTTTGTTGATTTACATAATTATTCGTGCGTTGTTGTTTCTAAGGGATTTAAAAAAATATAAGGCTTGGGGAATGTCAATGATGTATAATCCTGACCACGCCACTATTTACTCAGGACCACCTGGAACAGGGAAGTCACTTTCGGCGGGACACGTGGTAAACTGGATGCAAAAAGGCTCTTGGGACAAGCTTCAATTTGAATATTTTTGCTTAATGGGTAAAATGCAAAAGAAAAATTATCAAATGTCAGAAGATGACAAGGAAATCTACGAGGCATATCAATATTTTATCAATCACGAAGGCGTGCCTTGTCTTGCCACCAATGTAGGGTTTTATTCTAAAACCTATAGGCGATTTTCATACAAGCTCGGACCCTCATATTTAAAACAAGAGAGAAGAGCGCCATATAGACTTGTTGGTTGGTATGATGAGATAGGTACTGTGTTTAATCCTGAGCTTTCAAACGATGCAGCAGATAAAATGAAATCGCTTGAGATGGCTGATATGGCGAGGTTTTCGCGTCAGTTTGCAGAATTTAGATTTATTGGTACAGAGCAAGAGGCGAGTAATATTTATAAAAATATACGAAGGGTAGTAGCACGAAATCGTGAATACCTTTCAATAGAAAGTATTTTCAAACCGAATTTTTTAAATTGGATATTTGAAAAAATGAAAAGGCATTTTCTGTACCCGTATTTTAGAAAAGGTATGAACATACATAAGGCTAAAGTCTGGGGGCAGTTTATGCAACGATTTAAGAGGTTTATTGATAGCGTGGGGTTCTATAAACTTCGATATAAGGATTTTACAAGCTTTGAAGGTGCTGGCGTTGCCTGTTTGACTGACGAAAAAGGTGGAGCAGTTCTTTATTTGCCTTGTTGTGGCGAATTTAAATATGATACTCGTGCGTTTCGTTGGGCATATAAGGCTAGGAAGTTGCCTATAGTGATGCAGGTCTTTAATAGTATGGATTTGTCCGAGAAAGAAGCTGAAGCGTTTTTACGGTCGAGTTATCCGAAGATTAAAGATGAAGAAAAGAAAAGGGATGATAAAAGATAAATGTGTTCGCAAAATTCGGTTAAACAAATATGCTCGCAAAGCGAGTGTATTTGTCCGAATTTTGCGAGTGCGTTATTTGGTTTAAAAAAATATATATTAAAAAATTTATTTAAATTAAATATTGTTTGATTTTTAATAAAAATATTTTAAATAAATCCTAATGAAAAAAGGTTAAAAATCAAACAAAATTTAATTTTTAAAATAAAAATCTAAATTTAGATTATATAAAAATTTTGCGTGAGCAAAATTTTGGTTGCGCAATTAAAGAAGGAGTAAATATGAAAGAAATTGAAATATCAAGCACAACATTCAATATGGTTGTAAACAAATTGAAAAATTTTAGAATAACAGATGATAGTCGACCTATTTTAAAACAAATTTATTGCCAGGTCGAAAAGGATAGAATAACATTCACGGCGGTTAATGGGGTTATCGCATCAAAAATAAATTTAAACTACACAAACGAAGAAATCGAACCTTTTGCTTTTACTTTTCATCCTTTCAAAATTGATGAAGATAAGCGCGGATTAAATAAAATCAAAATCAAGTACACTAATGATTATATTACTTTTACATATAAAGATTCGGAAAATAACGAAATGATTAAAAAAATTGCTAATTTAAAACAACAATTTATTAATATAGATAATCTTTTCAATGAAGAAGAGCGGACTAAAATCACTTTTGATAATAATCTTTTGCTTAAAACTTTAACGTCGCTAAGGAATACGAAAAATAAGGTTATAAGTATCGAGTTTACAAACAATCGTACAAAACCTATTCTTATTAAAAATGATATTTTAGAGCAAGGCAAAGTAGAATGTATAGTTTTGCCAATAAGGACATTGTAGTTAAAAGGAGAGAAAAATGAGCATAAATGAATTAATAGTAAAAAATGAAAGTGAGCTTACAGAAAAGCAACAAGCATTTTTAAAATTACATAGTAATATAATCTCTGCTGGCGTTCTTATCAGCAATGGATTAATAGACCTTGCCCAAAATCTTAAGAAGATGAAAGATGAAAAATTGTATTTAGAAGCTGGGTATTTATCTTTTGAAAATTATGCTGAACTTGCTTGTGGAATAAAACAAAGACAAGCATATAATTACATAAAAATATTAGATAGTTTTGATAATTCATTTTTGCATTCGAATGCAAAAATTGGAATAACTAAATTATCCTTGCTTGCTGGGCTCCCTGAAGAAGATAAAGAAAAAATAATTGAAAATGTAGACGTTGAAAATACTTCTGTAAGCAAGCTCAAGGAAGAAATAGAAAAGTTAAAATCTGAAAATAAAGCTAAGGACAAGCTGTTAAATGAAAAAATTGAGTTAGAAGCAGAAGTTGAGTCTTTAAGAGATAAAATCTCTGAATTGGAAACAAGAGAACCTGAAACTGTAACAGTTGAGGTTGAAAAAGATAACTCGGCCAAGTATGAGAATGAACTTGAAGAATTAAAGCAAAAGTTGTCCGATGCAAAAGATAAACTTAAAAAGAAAAACGAAGAAGTAAATGCATTGCAGTTCACAAATGACTCACTCTCAAAGCAATTAGAGATTTCAAACTCAAGCGAGCTTGTTGAGTTTAAATTGCTTTTTAATAATCTGCAAGAACTGATATTTAAAATAAATAATATTTTGCCTAGTCTCCCAGAAGACAAACAAAAAGGCTGCAAGAATGCTTTAAGAAAGGTGGTGGAAGAGTTATGTTAAAAGACGAATTTTTAAAAACAATGAAACAAGATTTGACCACTAAAAATGATGAAACTTTAAATCAATTACTACTATGTTTTGAAGAAGTATTGAAAGAATACCCATCTCAAACTGAAATAGACTCTACTAAGACAGTTGAAGAGTGTTACAAAAAAATGGAAGAATATGCTAGAGTAAATGCAAAAAACAATAGTTATTGCTTTACTCCAGATAAAACCAAATCATTTATTGTTGATTATTTAGGGCTAAAAACTCAAACTAAATCTTTTGTTAATTTAGAAGATTTTATTTAGTAGGTGAAATATGTATCATAAGGTAGAAGAAGTTAAATTTAAAAATAATCTAATGAAATATGTAGATGAACAACCTTTGCCTAATGACTTTGCTGATTGGCTTAACAAATACCCTTTTAAAGACTATTTTTATATGTTCTTTAGAATAGAAGGAAAAGGGAAAAATAAAAAGTATATTGGTGCTTGCCAACATTGCAAGACCGAAGGTATCAGTCTTAAGTCTATAAAAAATGGTAATTATGGAATATGCCCTATCTGTCACAAGAAAGTTCGATTTAGAAATGAAAAGTATTCAAAAAGTTTTTACAATAAAAATTATATAGCCATTATACAGTCTGCGGATTCTAAAGACACTTTTGTTTTAAGGAAATTCTTAGTGCTGAAACATAATAATTATTTAAATACTGAATATTCAGATTATGAAATGGAAAGATGTTATTTTACATATAATGTTCAAGACAGTTTTAGAATTAAGTTCTGGTATAGATTGTATAATGGTGAATGGACCTTTGGATATTATAAAAATATGTCTTATACACTTCCTAATATTGTTTGGACTTATTACAAAAATTTAGATTGTTTACTCTATGACGATTTTAAATATTCTTGCTTAAAACAAGTTTCTAAGGAAATACCTATTGAGGTTTATAGTTATTTAGATAGATACAAAACTTTTCCACAATTAGAATATTTTGCAAAACTTAAAATGTTTAAATTTATTGAAAGTATAATGATATATGGCTCATATCAGTTACATTTTTCTAGAAATAAAGTGCAAGAGATTTTAGGCTTGAATGGTGATTATTATAGATTTGCTCTAAAATTATACAAAACATTAGACTATGAGACATTAAGGGGGATTAAGTTTCTTCAAGCTTATAAAATACCAGCAACTCGAGCAAATTTGCGACTTTCATTACAATTAGAAAATTTAATGTACAACAAAGAGAATATATTTATATTTCTCAAACTTGGGTTTAATGCAATATCAAAATATTTAAAAGAGTCTAGATGTGACATAAATGATTATTTTGATTATCTACGCAATTGCGTGGAGTTAAAATATAACCTAGAAGATACAGCAGTGATTAAGCCTAAAGATTTCATAAAAGCCCACGATGAAGCTTATAAAAGAGTTCAATACTTATCAAATAAAGATATATATGAAAAAGCTAATAAAGTTTTTAAGAAATTACAAAAACTTGAATTTGCAGATAAAACTTTAGCTATGGTAGTTCCAAAAGAAGCCTTTGATTTGATAAACGAAGGGAATAATTTGCATCATTGTGTTGGCTCTTATATTAAACGGGTTGCCAAGAATGAAAGTATGATATTTTTTGTTCGCAAGCAAGAGAACTTAATGGAGTCATACTTTACACTTGAAATAGACCCAAAAAATTTAAAAATAGTTCAGTGTCGTGGGCTACATAATGTGTCTGCAGATGATAAAATACTTAACTTTGTTTATAGGTGGAAAAAAGAAAGATTAAATAAGTTAAAAGTAGAATAGGAGGGAAGATGGTAACATACAAAGATATGCTCCAAAAGATTATGGAGAAAAAGGGTTATAACCAAGAGCAATTGGCTGAAAGTTTAGATGTTAACAAAGCACAGGTTACACGTTGGCTTAGCGGTGCGATACCAAAAATCGAAAATTTAAGAAAAATCAAAAAATTATATGATGAGGTGAATAAATGAAATCATCCAACACTTCGCACACTAGAAACACTTTTAAAACCTACTATTTTGAAAACGAAAAAACTGATAATAATAGAGTATTTAAAAAAACATCCAGATGCAAAAGACAAATATAAAAATTCAATTATAAATTATTAGTCACACAACAAAAGACAGTGTTAAACTGTCTTTTTTAATAAATTTTTGTGCAAAATTCCAATAATAATATATTTTTCGTATATGTTATCAAGTTCGTACCTGGGGAGCCAAAGTCTGAGATGCAGGTAATCTTATCTGCATCTCTTATATTACTTTTGTTATATTTGATATTGACTTATTCCTAAATACAGAGAAAATGTGTTTCACCTATGTATAAATAAAGATCATTAAGCCTAACATATTTAATATCCTTCATAAACACCTCAATATGTATATTGTGGCAATCATTTTGTTAGTTTTAATGAGTTTGAAATTAGAGAATCAAATGATAAACCTTCGCGAATTGATTTAGATGTTAAAAATATTGATATGACTCGCATGATTAATTTAGGAGACTTTTTATTTGAGATTTCTAATTCATATTCGGATACAAGCTTATCTGATTGTAAGATAGAAGGGAACGTGCTTTATATGTGGCAGATTATGATAAATGATGAAAATGTTCAGAAAGCTTTAAATAGTATTTATTCTACAGTTATTACAGAAGCACAAAAAAGAAATTTAAAAGCACAATTAAGAAATGAATTTTTAAAAAATCTTTTAAGAGGGTATTCTTCTTTTACTGAAGAAATTTTTGAAGATAGTAAATCTACTGACGTTTATCATTACTTTGATAAAGAAATGTAAAGTTATTCGAGTAAAATTTGAACAGATTGCTAAGGAATCAAAATAAATCTTGCATATAAAAGAAATTTGCAAGATTTTTTTTGGTATAAGAAAACCACAAGCACTGTGGTTTTCTTATACAAAAAAACGACCTTAAAAATGGTCGTTCTCTCAATATTCATAGACTAATCCCCGCAAAATACGGGTTTATTCGGGCTTTAATTATTTAATGTATCAAATATTGGATAGCAGTTGGGAGATAGGGTAAATCGCATATTTAAAACTATTTGAAAAAGGTTAAAAAGTCAAATGAATACGTTATGTATAATAAAAAAGACCGCTTATTTGCGGTCAAATATTATTTATTGTTGTTCTGCTAAATAATCAGTTACCCATTGTGGTTCTGTGATTTCGCCATCAAACTTTGCTATTTTTAAAATTGCATTTTGTTTATAGTAAGATACATTTTCATTTATTGAAGTCATAGAGCCGATTTTTGAGTTCATATCAACGCTTATTATATCATCATTTTGGTCAAAAGCAACAACAGATATATCTGTGTAATTTTTTAAGTCTTGTGGCATATTATTAATAAGTTGTTCGTATTGTGTCCAGTATTGAGCAAACTCATCATCGGTCATTGAATTAATTGTTTGTAATCTTGTATAACCTTTTATATCTAGTTTTAATGTTAAGTTATAACCATTTTCAGTTGATTCTCTTGGGACTACATCTTGATAAACCATATCAAATGATTTATCTGTAAATAAAGCATCTAATAGAGCAATATACGATTGTCCCATAGTGTTTGCATAACCAATAAAGGAGATAACCCAATAACGACAACAATTAGCTTAAGCGAAGCGAAAACTATTATTGTAAACTATATTCAATATAATGATGGCAAAACAATTTCACAAACAGCCGAAGATACAGCAAATCTCTATTGCCATTTTCAGTCTGCTCATTTAGGGCATAGGTTAACGCTTGTGTTTGTGGTTCATCTATTGCAAGATAGCGTGCCACACCAACCTTAGGTTGGACCAGTATCGGCCAACTTAGTTTGCATCAGTATCGTTTGTTGTATTGATATTTGATTTTGCCTTGGTCCGCCTGAGTATATCAAAGGGAAGAGGTGTCATTGACACCCAACCTTAGGTTGGACCAGCCTTACGCTGGGTGTTTTTAATTATCCTCATTAGCAGTTTTTACGGAGAGATACAGTAAAGTAGCATTTTTTGGTGAAAATCTCGAGCGAAGTACGTAAATTTGCTTGACAAGAAATGCGGGGGGGTAAAATAGGGTATCCAAAATAAATTTTGGATACCCTATTCTATATTTTACCCCTAATTTCCCTTAAACTTATTAAATTTAAAAATATTTTAAAATTTGTTATTAAATTTGACGCAATTGCGACGGCGCACTTGTGACAAAGGGTAAATTAAAGGTTAAAATAGGGGGAATAATGCAAAAATCGACAATTTTTGCATAATACTAGATGATTTTACGCAAAGTAATATTAAAAATAAATGCCGAAAGGCGTCTCTTATAATGAGAGGGGTTTTAAAAGGAGAAAGGTATGAAAAGTTTAAAAGTCAAATTAGTATCAATAGTGTCGGCGTTTATACTAGCCTTGTCATTGCTCATAGTTGGTGTATGGGCAGTGGGTGAGGCGAAACACATTAATTTAAGTGGTAACGTTAACTTTACTATCTCAGATAACACCCTTTATATAAAGGATATTCGTGTCCGTGAGGCTGAAGATTTGACAGGACAAGGTACAACAATTGACAATTTCTTGCCAGGTTTTGTAAACGGAGATATTGATTTAGATTTGGGGGAGCGAACTGCTGATACAAGTTTTACTCTTCTATTTGATGTAATCAATACCACAACAACCGAATACAAAGTAAGCACGGCTTCGACTATTCCAAATGCGACTTTATCGGTAAGCGGAATAATAGCAGGCGACGGAGTTGCACCGTCTGAGATTACAAATAGCACGCCTATCTCAGGTACAATAGTAATGACTGTGACAGTACAATCGGCAGGTACAGTTTCGCTTGACGGCATAGTCATAGATATTGAAGAGAATACTGGCTATACGGTGACAGTATACTTTGATGCAGGTTGTGAGTCTATTGCATCCGTCGCGATAAATGATATGCAAGAGTTTTTGTCTCCAAGAGGAGGAGAGATAGAAGGGAGCGAAGAACTGGATTCATCATCTAGTGGGAGTAGTTTTTCTTGGTATTATAGATTCTACAACGTAAAACGTATTGCTTTTGGGGTAGGGTATTATTCGATAACAAGAATACAGCCGGCATATACACTTACTGTTACAAGTGATAGTGGGGTAAATGATAGTTTATATTCTGGGCCTTATGGTGTGGAAAACGGCGAGTTTTTAGGCTGGTATGAAATTACCTCTGATACAGTATTTAATTTAGCCTCGATACCAGATTAAAAATAATTGAAAGCATATTGAAAGCTGAAATATCCGATTTGCATAATTTTTTAGAATATGCTATAATATTATTGTAAGACGCAGTATTCTAGTCAGGCTGAGCTATAAGGACGGCGAAACTAATAGCGCCGAAGGGCACAACGATGAAGTTTCTGGTGCGTTCTTTGGTTGCCCAAACCGGGGTGCGTGCTGGAAGTTAAGATTCTTGGGCAGGCTGTAACGGCATATAGCTGTCGACCCAATTATCGCGGAGACTCAACAGGGTGGCTATTCCACTCTCTGAGATATGAACCTGCATTGCGGTAAAAGCCGTGTGCAGTGTAGCCTACTTTGAGTGAATGCTTTGGGATTAGGTGTTAAACATACCTGCTTTGGCCGGCCGACCTTGCAGGTATCTGCCTATGAAATTACATTTGCAAAACAAGAGAATTATAGTTTTGTCTGTTAAGGAAAACTTCTAGACTGTTGCGTTGCAAGCAAAGATAGGATTATAGTGTGTTCTGAGTGGCGATTCGGTGTGTAGCCTTGCCTAAGAGGAAACTGCTTGTTCGGCGACGACAAGTGCAGGGCTGGGAAATCCGACCGAACCTATGACACAAGGTTTACTATTTTTGTTGTCTTTCTAGAGCCCTTGAGGCTCTATTTTTTTGTCTAATTATAAAAAATGTAAATATAAAAAATCTTAATTTAAAATAAAAAAATACCATTTAATAAAAAATAAAATATTTTGTTAGCTTTTAAATTTATATAAAAAAGATAAATTTATATGAATTAAATTTATTAAAATAAAAAATTTAAATAAATTATTATAAAAAATAATAAAAATCATTAAAAATAACTTAAAAATAGTTATTTTTTATAAAAATTAACACAAAAACAATTATATTTTATTAAAAATAATAAAATTCTTGACAAGGTTTTTAATTTAATTAAAATATATATAGGAGAATATATGGATAACCCCAAGAAAAACCAATCAAAATTCAAAAAATATTTTAGGTGGCCGTTAATTGTACTTGTACTATCGTTTTCGCTTTCAATGGCATTTGGTGTTTTAAACGAGGTTGCATTAAATGGAGCAGGTATAGCCATCTCAGTCATAGTTATTGTAGTCTTTTTGATAATTGCAATAATTACCGATATGATTGGTGTTGCTATTGCATCTTGTGATATAAAAAACTTTCGTGCTATGGCATCAAGAAAGGTAAGAGGTGCAAAAGAGGCGATTATGCTTTATAAGCACGCCGATATGGTTTCAAGTATTTTTGCCGATATTTTAGGTGATATCTGTAGTATTCTAAGTGGTGCTGCTGGTGCTGCAGTTACAACAAGACTTATTACATCGGCAATGAGTGACTTCATAGGCGTTGTAGTTGCATCATTGGTGTCGGCGGTTATAGCCTCTCTCTTGATTTTTGGCAAAGCCCTTATGAAACGCTATTCAATGGATCATAGTGACAAAATTATTTTGATAATAGGCAAAATTCTTAGCATATTCCATAGACAAAAACCTAAAAAGAGCAAAAATAAAAATGATGAAAAATCGCTATCAAATAATAAAGAAATTTTAAAAATTAATAAAAAATATAGTAAAAGTAGCCAAAAAGTCAATATTTTTTATAAATTATAACAAAAAAGGCATTTGTAAATTACAAATGCCTTTTTGTATTGCCTGCTTTTTGATTTTTAATTATAATTTTAAAATAATAATTTTTTAAAATTACTCATTATGGCTTATGTTTTATAAGACCTATTGCTTTGCTTATTTCCATCACAAAGAATGGAACAATTGCAAGTGCTATACCTATCAGGTAGCCATAGTAAGGCAGATAAACCATTCCAAACGCGGTTATAACACCTGGCACAAACATTACGAAAGCAATCAAAGCAAGTGATATTAAAATAACATAGTTTAATTTTTTGTTTGTGAAAAAGCCAATTTTAAAAAGCGAATGTTCAGAGCGCATATTGTAGGCGTGCAAGGTTTGTGATAGGGCAAGGGTCATAAACGCGAGCGTTCTTCCGCCGTCAACTGTGCCTGTGATATTTCGGCCTATTACAAAGCCGGCTAATGCAAGTCCACCAAACATAAGACCTTGAAGTATTATCCTTATACCATAACCATTTGCAAAAAGGCTTTCATTTTTTGGCTTAGGTTTGTGCGACATCACATCTTTTTCGACCGCTTCCATACCAAGCGCTATTGCAGGTAGTGAGTCGGTGATAAGATTTATCCAAAGTAGTTGCATAGAAAGTAGTGGTGATTGGTGCCAGATTATCATTGCAAGAAAAACTAGCACTATTTCGCCAATATTTGTTCCGAGCAAGAAGCCAACAACTTTTTTGATATTGGCATAAATTCCGCGCCCCTCTTTGACTGCTTCAACGATTGTTGAGAAGTTGTCATCGGTCAGTGTCATATCGGCTGAGCTCTTTGCAACGTCGGTGCCTGTTATTCCCATAGCGCAACCAATGTCGGCTGCTTTTAGAGCAGGTGCGTCATTGACGCCGTCACCTGTCATAGCAACAACTTTGCCTTTCTTTTGCCAAGCCTTGACAATTCTTATTTTATTTTCAGGCGAAACTCTGGCGTAGACCGATATTTTTCCTACAACTTTATCAAGCTCTTCTTCGCTTAATGCGTCAAGCTCTTTTCCGGTTATTGCTCTATCACCTTCTTGCAATATACCAAGCTCTTTTGCTATTGCAGAGGCGGTCACTATATGGTCGCCAGTAATCATAATAGGTTTAATCCCTGCCTCAAGACAAACTTTTACAGCTTCTTTAGCTTCTGGTCTTGGCGGGTCAATCATACCAATAAGTCCGAGAAAGGTTAAATGATTTTCAATCTCCTCGCTTGATAGATGCTGTGGAATATCGCTGATTTCTTTATAGGCAACAGCAATAACACGCAGTGCATTTTGGCTCATTTCAAAATTTGCCTTCTCTGCCTGCTTAAGGTCAATGTTGTCACATCTTCCAGCAAGTTCATCAAAAGCGCCTTTGACAATGACTATGTTTTTGCCATCAATTTTGTTGATAGTGCTCATAAGTTTTCGCTCTGAGTCAAAGGGCAGTTCTCCAAGGCGTGGATAAAGCTCGTTTAACTGCTCTTTACTGTAACCTAATTTATATGAGCCTAGTATGATTGCAGTTTCTGTCGGGTCACCTATATGCTTGATGTCCTGTCCTTCTACAAGGATGTTACCGTCACTGCAAAGCGTTGCATAATTTAATAATCTTGTTACATTCTCATCGCTTTTTAAAGTAAAGTCTTTGATGGCATCAGTATAAGTCTTTACAAGTGTCATTCGATTTTGTGTGAGCGTACCAGTTTTATCAGAGCAGATTATTGATGCGCTACCCAAGGTCTCAACAGCGGGCAGTCTTCTAATAATGGCGTTCTTTTTTACCATTCGTTGCACGCCTATTGACAGCACGATTGTCACTATCGCTGGCAGACCTTCAGGTATGGCAGAAACGGCAAGAGAGACCGCAGTCATAAACACGTCAATTATTTTAAGGTCGTTAAGCACGCCGACAACAAAAATTATAGCGCAGGCAACAAGCGCGATGATGCCAAGATATTTTCCAAGTTGCGCGAGCTTTTGTTGAAGGGGAGTTTTGCCTTGTTTTTCACCTTCAAGAAGGCTGGCAATCTTGCCCATTTCGGTGTTCATTCCAGTGTTTACCACGATAGCCTTTGCATTGCCATAGGTGATGGAACATCCAGAGAAAACCATATTGACCCGCTCTGCAATCGGCGCATTTTCGTTAGCTATAGCGTTTGCATCCTTCTCTACTGGCACCGACTCTCCAGTTAGCGCCGACTCTTCACTCTTTAGATTGACGCTTTCAATGAGCATTGCGTCTGCTGGCACGAAATCACCAGCTTCCAATTTGATTATGTCTCCTGGCACAACTTCGCTTGAAGGGATAATCATCTCCTTACCACCGCGCACCACTCTCGCACTTGGCGCAGACATATTTGCAAGTGCTTTAAGAGCTTTCTCTGCCTTGTTCTCTTGGAATACACCAAGTATTGCATTGAGGATAACGATTAATAAAATAAGGGCAGGCTCGATAAATTCATTAGCGTCCTTTTCGATTATTGCTACAACAAAGGAAATTACAGACGCAACTAACAAGATGATAATCATCACATCTTTAAATTGCTCTAAAAACTTAATAAATAAGCCCTTCCGCTTTTTTTCTTTAAGTTTATTTTGCCCATATTTTTCAAGGCGGGCTTTACATTCTTCTTCGCTTAAGCCGTCATCTATATCGCTTCCAAGTTTGTCTACAGTTTCTTTAAGACTACTCATTTGTATCTCCTTGCGTGTATTTTGTGTTATACCCGCTGTTTTCGTTAGGGCGAAGGGCGTTAGGATATGCTATGTCGGCTTTTATATCACTAATTATTTTTTGCAATTTATTCGTGATATTGATGCTGTCTTCTATATCCCATAACACCTGTGCTTTATTTTTGCTAGTTATATAAATGTCGCCTACCTTTAGCATTTTGTCTATTATACCAATTCTTAAATTAATATTTTCAATGTCGGAATAGTAGATGTTGTTTATATTGATGCCGATTATACCGCTTTTGATTATTATTCGCTGATTTGTGAAAATATATTCTAGGTGTTTATGCTGTCTGTTGGCAGTGACAATATTGTTTATCCATAGCCAAACGGGGAAAAGGTGAAATAATAAAAATATGACTATAATAACTACTGCCCAAGGCGGAAGTTCTTTAAAAATTCCAAAACCAATCATACAGCCAATCATTGCGCCGTCAATAAGAAGCCAAATCAATGCAATTGGTAGCATTCTTAAAATAGAATTTAATATGTAAGCACTTTTTTTAGGTTTTCCTTTCCATAAAAGTTGCTCGCCATCTGTAAACAAACTTTCTAGAGTAAAGGGCTCTTCTGCTGCATTAAAATAATTTTCATCAAATTTAGCCATACCTTCCTCCACGGTTAGATTAGATTTAGTATATCATAAAATTTTCAAAAGTAAAACCATTTTGAGTGTATATTTAAAGGATTTTATATTGATATTATTAAATAACAGAATAATATATAATTATTATATATCATTATAATTTTGTCTTTATTTTGTCTTTTCAAAATAAATTTCTCAATAATTTAACATTTTTTTGAAAAATCAGTAATTTTTCTGTATTTTTATCTTAATTTTATAAAAAATAAAAATATGTAAAATAATTGGCAAAAAATGCCAATAAATTAAAAAAATAAATAAAAAATAAAAAAAGTGCGAAAAATTAATAATTTTGTTAGTAAAAAATGAAAGTATGTGTTATACTAAAACTAATCAAAAGGAGACTGAGTATGTTATCGTTATTAAATAGTGTTGATGGCACACTTAAAACTTTTTTTAACCAGCTTACCGATGCGCTAGGCTATAGTGGATATCTCGGGCTTGTACTCGGGGTAGAGGCATTTTTTATTATACTCTTCATCATTGCCACAGCTTTTTCATATGAGGCAAGACTTAAAAGAAGTTTAGACCGTTGTAATAAATGGCTTTTTAAAAACAAAAAAATTGATATGGGCAATATCAAAGACTTTAATAAGACCATTAAAAAAGGTCCAAAACGTTTGGTCTATTATTGGCAACAATTTATTTTGTATAGAGAGGGGGGACCTTCTGCTTATCTAACCGAAGAAAATATTATAAACAAACCTTTGAAAACAAGCAGTTGGCAAAGCAATATAAGAAATTTAGGGCTTGTCACCGCAGTTTGGTCAGTGGTGGCTTTAATCTTGGGCATTGCCTCTCAAACAGTGCAGACTTTTGGCTTTGAGTCGATATGTGTTGCTCTTGTTTTGCCTTGTCTTACAGCGCTTTTAGGTATCATTGGTATTATTCTGTTAAAGGGCAGACGTGTTATGAACCTTGATGATATTTACCATATCCATCATTTCTTTGTAAGGTTTATGTCAAGCGCAACTGCCGACCTTACACCTTATATTGATTTCAATCTTCTATTTACCGAGAAAGAAATTGAAAATGGTAACCCTCAACTTCGAGAGTACTATGAAGCTAGAGCAAGAAAGACTAAAGAAGAATTTGAAAAAGCACAACAAAATGATGTGCCACTTCAAAGTTATCAATTTGAAAATGTTGGTGTAGATGGCGCCCTTCTTCTTGACCGTGCGATGAAAGAAAGCGAAATCTATATTGGAAAGAAAAATTCAATTTTGTCACAAATTGCTCAAATTGAGTCTCAAAAGGACGCTTTAAAACGTAACTATGAAAATGTGCAGATGGACTTGCAGAGAAAAATTCAAGCCTCCAAAGAAAATATTGAAAAGCTCATTGAGCAACAGGCAACAACCACAAGCCGTATAGAAATAGGTCTTTTGAAAAATCAACAACAAAAAGAAGTTAACAAGCGTGCGCAACTTCAAAAGGACTATGACCAAGAAGAACAACGTTATCTTCAATCTAAGGGAGAGCTTGAGGCTGACGTGGATGAGTTAAAGAAACAACTTGACGAAAACCTAGACGAAGTTCAGAAAGCTATGGGTAGCGAGTATCAAACCTTCTTTGAAAAGGTTATGAAGAGTGCATATGCTATAGCAGACCAAAAAGTTAAAGATGAAAAGCACGATCTTACAACCGAAAGAGATAAAAATGAACAGGAACTTGTTATCGTTCAAACACAAATTAAACGCTTAAAAGACGAAAATGACACGCTTAGAGATAGACTATCTAAGTTTGATGAAAATTACAAAGAAAACCAACCTCAAGATGAGCAAGGTCACTATGACGAACAAGGCAACTACATATATAATGATGGTTCTTACCACGATACAAACGGACTTTTCCACGATGTTGATGGCAAGGTCTACAATATGAATGGCGAACTTGTGTCCTATGACGTATCTCCAGAAGAGCAAGCTGTTCTCGACCAAGAGGAAATCAAAAATCAGCAAATTCAAAACTTTGGTAGCTATGTAGAGGATGGAGAAAAAGCAACAGACGGACAAGAAGAAGCTCAGTATGAAGAGCAACAAGCGACCGAAGAGCCTGAAGAACAATATGATAGCCAAGAAGCAGAAGAACAACCTCAAGAGGAACAATTAACTGAATCCTACGAAAGTGAACCTACAAGCGAAGAGGGTGCCGAGAGTGAAGAACATACAGAAGCTACAGAAGAGCCTACAGAAGAAGTTTCAGTTGAAGAGCCTATAGAAGAGGCTCCAGTTGAAGAGACGGTAGAAACCGAAGAGGCTCCAGCCGAGGAAGAGAACGCAGTAATAGAAGTTCCAGAAAGTGAGACCCCAGAGGAGACGGTAGAAGAGGAACCAAAGAAGAAACGCGGACGTCCTAGAAAGACTGAATCGCAGGAGAGTGTAAATGAGCCAGCCAAGAAGCGAGGTCGCCCTAGAAAAACTGTAGCTGAAGAGTCTGTTTCAAGCGCTCCAGCAAGAAAGCGTGGGCGTCCTAGAAAAACCGAAAATGTGGCTATAGAAGAAAATGTCACCACCAAGACGGCTCCAAAGCGAAGTCCGTCAAAGAAGACTTCAACAAAGAAAACCGCCACATCAAAGTCAAAACCAGCAAGCGCAACTAAGCCAAAGACTACGTCAAAGGCAAAAAGCACAAAGGCAAGCTCAACCACAAAAACAAAATCAACAGCAAAGCCAAAGACAACGGCAAAACCAAAATCAACATCTCAGACAGCGAAGACGTCGACTGCAAAACGTGGTCGCCCTAGAAAAGCAACGTCGGCTAGCACTGAGGAGAATAAACCATCATCAGTAAGACGAGTACTTCCTAGGACAGAAGAACTTGATGGCGATTTGCTTACAAAGATTAACGAGCTTATTAATAAAGAAGAGAGTAAACTTCAAAATATCAAAGCTTTCTTTAATAATGAAATCGATGAGGCGCTCGAACCAAAAGAGCAAAATTATATCAATCAAGAAAAAGATGATATAATGAATGCCGTTGAGTCACTCAAAGAACAGGCGGACAAAGCTAAATCTAGCGGTCAGTCCGAGGAATTATCAAAGATAAACAAGAGGATTGAGGACTTAATTAAAGAGCTTTCAAACATCAACTCAGAAGGTGACACAAACAGCGATGCAAACGCTTAAAAATAGCTAAATTAAAAGATAAATTGCTTTAAATTAAAGTTTTTTAGATTAACGCAAAAAAGATAATGCGAACACAAGCATTATCTTTTTTAGTTATACTTATTTGAAAAAATTGCAAGAACAAGCATAAACTTAAAATTTGCAGGATAATCAGAATTATTGTAAGTTTGCATTGAAAAATCTTGTTTAATATGGATTTATAACAATGAAGAACTAATATATGATTAAACCTATTACTTTGCAACAATTTCAAGCTCTATTTTTGTACATACCTGGCTGTGAAGCTTAATATCTATCGTGTAAACGCCTATGGTTTTTAAGGGCTCCTTAAGCTCAATCTTGCGTTTGTCGATATCATAACCTTTTGCTTTTAGTGCTTCACTTATTTCTTTTGAGGTTACAGAGCCAAAAGTCTTCCCATTTTCACCGCATTTTATTTCAACTACAACCTTTGTATTCTTAAGCTCGTTTGCGAGTTTTTGAGCGGTTTGTTTTTCCATTTCTCTATGGTAACTGTTTGCCTCAATTTTTCTATTATTTTCATTTATTGCACTATTGTCAGCTATTTTTGCCTTGCCAGTTTTTAGTAAAAAGTTTTTTGCGTAGCCATCGGCTACTTCTTTGATGTCTCCTTTTTTGCCAGTACCTTTAACATCTGCAAGTAATAAAACTTTCATAATAAACTCCTTTTTTAAAGTTTATTATATTTTGTTTAAAATGTCAATCGTTTGTTAATAATGTAATAAAAGCGCTAGAGAAGAATGTTTTGGCTATTTTCTGATTGCATTTTTAATAAAGGGGGGTTGTTTTATGGATATTAGATGCAGAAAAACCATTTGTAAATATAATGATAGGTATACTTGCAAGGCAAAGGATATTCTTGTCGATAATAAAGTGGTATGCTCGACGTATGAAAAGGGGGAGGAAAGCGTGCAAGATGTCACTAAGCATCTTTTTGAACGAGAACCCGACTTTGCACCGCAGAGAGATAGCAAGACGCTTGATATAAAGTGCAAAGCAAACTGCCTTTTTAATCATAACGGCAAATGCGTATCAAATGGCATAACATTAAACTCAATCAAAGAAAAGCCCTATTGTGTCAGCTTTTTAAAGGAATAATACTTCGTAAAATTGTCGGTCCGTCGGAGTTGACGTAAGAAAAAGGTGCTATTGACCTTCACTTTTGGCTCCGCTCGCGCTGACGCACTCGCACACACGCTCGCGCTAATGCACTCGCTCCGCTTCGCTCGCGCCCGCGGGACCATAGACCCCGCGAGGCACGTCGCTCCGCCATCTCTCCGAACGGGCGAGTAGAAAGTAGTACCATAACCTTTCTCTTATATTAATAGAAGATAGGACTTATAGAAATAGTGATAAAAAGAGCAAGGCTTTTGAAATAACATACCTTAGCCTACAAAAATATTAAAAATCATCCTCATTTGCAGGTCGCAGATAGCGTATCGCACCAACCTTAGGTTGGATCATTATCGGCAAACTTAGCTTGCACCAGCCTTACGCTGGGCGATTATCGTTTGTTGTGTCTGTTAATTGACTGTACCTTGGTCCGTCGGAGTAACCTAAAAAGATGCTGACAGCACCTTTAATCGCCGAAAGGCGCGTATTTTAGTTGCCGAAGGCAACCAAAATACCCCTTAGAAACCCTAAAGCTTAGAAAGACCCCACATTTTTTCGAGCCTTACGCTCGGCGATTTTAATTATCCTCATTGGCAGTTTTTGCGGAGAGATACAGTAAAGTAGCATTTTTTGGTGATAAATTTGAGCGAAGTACGTCAATTTGCTTGACAAAAAATGCGGGGGGGGATAAAATAGGTTAGCAAAAATAAATTTTTGCTAACCTATTTTATATTTTTAATATGTTTTACTTTATTTTCCCCTTAAAATAACAAATTAAAAATATTTTAAAATTTGTTATTAAATTTGACGCAATTGTGACGGCGCGTTTGTGACAAAGGGTAAATTAAAGGTTAAAATAGGGGTATAAACTAGATTATTTTACACAAGGTAATATTAAAAAGCCGAAAGGCGCCTCTTATAATGAGAGGGTTTTTAAAAGGAGAAAGGTATGAAAAGTTTAAAAGTCAAATTAGTGTCAGTAGTGTCGGCGTTTATACTAGCCTTGTCACTACTCATAATCGGTGTATGGGCGGTAGGTGAGGCGCAACACATTAATTTAAGTGGTAGCGTCAATTTTACAATCTCTAATGATACTCTTTACATAAAGGATATTCGTATTAGAGATGCCAATGACTTAACGGGACAAGGTAGTACAATAGAAAACTTTATCCCAGGGTTTGTAAATGGAGACTTTGATTTAGATTTAGGGGAGCGAACTGCCGATACAAGTTTTACTCTTCTATTTGACGTAATCAACACCACAGAAACTACATATCAAGCAAGTACAGATTCAAAAATTCTAAATGCAAGTTTATCAGTAAGCGGAATAATAAATGGTGATGGGATAGAGCCAAGCGCAATATCTTCATCCACCGAACCATCTGGTACAATAGTACTTACGGTTATAGTTTCTAGTGCTGGGCTAGTATCACTCGACGGTGTAGTAATAAATATTGAAGAGTATGTAGCGCCTGCCCTTCAAGTAACCAATGTACAAATAAATGACACAACCCCTGATACCACCGCTGAGTTTAATGGGGGGAAGTTTTTGTCAGATACCATAGATTTATCAAACATCACTTTTGAGCCAGGGGAAACAACTCTTGTAGTATCTATGACCTCACTTAATGCAAATTATATCAAGAATAAGGTATCGTGGATGAATACAAGTGGTGTTACAATCAGTTCAACAAGTCTATATCTACCAAAGAACCCAAGCGGGAAACTTACAGACGGCGAAAGCAAAAACCTTATAATCACAGTAAACAACACAGGTTCAGCAACAACAATCTCAGGCTTAGAAGTAGAGTTTGAGGATATGGGAGAGAATTTACTTCAAGTGACAGACGAAGGCGAAACAAGCACTTATACTAAAGAAGGTTATTGGTATGTTGAGATGGGGACATTCTCAACTACCACAGACAATAGTGAAGGCAAAAGAGAAAGTGAATATCTGCGCTGGAGATATTTCTCAAATACCACCTCACACTATGAGTTTGGCAGAAACACCCGTCCAGCAGGTGAAGGATACTTTATTTTAGAAAGTTATTATTCTGGTTATGAAAGCACAGATGTAGGAGGCTTATATTGCTCTTGGAATAATGATTATACTTATAGAAGTAGCACTGATGCAACACACAATAATAATGGTTGGACAAATATAGATGCCAATGACTATTCAACAAGCAATATTAGACAATATATAAACAGCGAAGAACTTGTAAGAAAGAGCTATTCAGGTTCTTGGAATACAACAATAACACCAAGCGGGACACAATCAAATATGTTTACCGACTTACACATAGACCCAGATAATGATATAGTATATGAAAGGATAATAGGTAGAACGCTAGGAGATTTATATACAAAAATGGGCTGGGAAGGAAGTTCATCATCTCCAACATTTAACAATGTAGATTTCCCAGATTTAACAGGAGCAGAGGAAGGTTATCGATATCAAAAAACAGATAGTGATAAATTTTGGTTATTATCACAATACGAGGCATACAACCTATTAGGAGACAGTAGTCAAAAAATGGGCTCATCTTCAGCGGATAGATCATGGGGAGACTGGTATTGGCTCCGCTCTCCGTACTCGTCTAATGCTACTTATGCGAGTAATGCTCGTGGTGACGGCTATCTCACCGGTTACAGTGTCTACAGCGACAACGATCTCACCGCCCGTGCTGCTTTCAAATTTTCGGTAGATGAGGGTTGATAAAAAGATAAGACGGTTTGTTTTCTTGCAGTTTTTAACAGTTTTTTATGATTTTTTAATCTAAAAGTATAGTTAATATTAGATAAAAATATGAAATTAAATTGTGTCTTTTAATTCAAAGGGCACAATTTAATTTTTTAAATATATTTATTTGACAATATTTGTTAAAAGTGATATTTTATTTATATAAGGAGAGATTGTTTTTTGAGGCTAGGCGTTAAGTTTGGGGTGAAAGTCTGGGAATTTTCTTAGCTTATGAATATTTTGACCTCACAAAAACAAAATAATTAGGGGGAGAGATGAAAAAGAAATTAAAAACTGCTTTAATACTTATGTTGCTTCTGGGTGTTTTAGGGTATGCCATTGGCGTAGTCATTGCTTACTTTACCGCTGAGGAGGATATTGAGTTTGTTGATGCACTTACGCAGTCAATAGCCTTCATATTGCTGGCGGTTGGCGCTGTGCTTGGCTTTGGTATGGGGGCTTTCACGAGGAAGAAAAAAGATACAATAGGCTCAAATGTTGGTAAAACTGCCGAAGGCGAAGATACTGATATTAACTTTGACTCAAAATTTATCACAGAAGAAAGATTGAAGTCCGACCCAGATTTAATCTATTGTACTTGGAATAACTTGCCAAACCTCAAAAAAACGGGTTTTGTATTTAGAAACAAAGATGTGGGTGGGCATTATGAAGTAAATATGAAGCCTGAAACGCACGCACTTGTTTTAGGTACTACTGGTACTGGTAAAACACAAATATTTGCAAATCCGACCATAAGAATTCTTGCGCACACAGGTCAAAAGCCTAGTCTTGTTATGACAGACCCAAAGGGCGAGCTTTATGCTGACAATGCAAACATATTAAAAAAAGAAGGGTACAACATAGTTGTATTAAACCTTGAAAATCCTTACGCGTCATCACTTTGGAACCCAATGGAGATTGCGTACAAGACCTACGAAAGGGCAGGCAATCTCGGCAAAGAGGTTAAGAAGGTGAGCCACGCAAAACCACAGGATCTTGGTTATAAAACCTTTAAGCCAGAGGACGTTCAAGGCGCCACATATGGTGATGTTTGGTATGGTTTTGAGGGTAAGGCGTTTCCAAATGAGACGATACTAAAAATAGAACTTGATGCAAAGCAAAGACAACTTGAAAGTGAGGCATTTGCGTCACTTAAAAACATTGCGCTTTCACTCATACCTGATGACCCTAATGCAAGAGATAAGATGTGGCCAGATGGTTGCCGTGACCTTGTTTTAGGTATTATGGAGGCTATGCTTGAAGATAGCAGAGACCCAAGGCTTGGTATGACGCTTGAAAAATTCAACCTATTTAACCTTTACAAGATTTGTATGAAGAGAGACCCAGCTGGCGACAGGGAGAACGCATTAAAAACACTTACAAAATATAGTGAAGGGCGTGACCCTGTTGTGAGCAATGTTCACGACCTTATGTCTACAGTATGTCTTGCAAGCCCTGTAACACAGAGGTCATTCATATCAACGCTTGGTTCTTCAATTGGAAACATCCTAGGCGATGATGGTATATTTTATATGACAAGTGGCACTGATATTGACTTTGAGGACATCCCAGAGCGTCCTACAGCCTTCTTTATCAGAATACCAGACCATAAGACAGAGCGTCACCCATTAGGCGTGCTTTGTATAAGTCAGCTTTATAAGGTGCTTGTCGATGTGGCAAACAGAACGGTAGACCCTAAGAGCGGAAAAACAGGCAAGCTAAAAAGACCGGTTTATTTCATTCTTGATGAGTTTGGTAATATGCCTGCCGTACCAAAATTTGGTACACTTGTAACAGTTTCGCGTTCAAGAGGTATCTTCTTTGAAATAGTTTTGCAATCCTACAAGCAACTTGACCTAAAATATGGTGCTGATGAGGCGCAAAATATTAGAGGTAACTTCCAAATGGAGGTATTCTTAGGCTCTGAGGACCCGTCCACCATTCAGGCATTCTCAGAGGCGTGCGGTGAGGTGACCGTATTCCACAAAGAGGAAAATGTTTCAAGAAACACTAAGGATACCGAGTCTGGACAAAATATAACAGAATCGGTTCAGCGTACAAGAAAACCATTGCTTGACAAACAAAAACTTCGTCAGCTTGCTCAATGGACAGTTGTTGCAAAAATCTTTAGAAAGGAAATTATGATGGATACAATGACACCTTTCTTTGCAACAAAATGTATGGAAAAATCTCCTGCAAAAGAGCCTGTTGCCCTGTCACGTAAACTTGACACTAAGAATGTATTTTATGATATTGAAAGAAGAAATAGTATCATTCTTAAAGATGAAGATTTTTAAAATGAATAATTAAACTAAATATGAATATACTAAAAGAGAGAGAAAGTTTAATGACATCTTTTGGGGGATTGTTAAATTCGTCATATATAAAAGAAAATAAACTTTCTTAAAAATTTTGTAAAAACAATTGTTTTTATATGACAAATACTATTTAAAATGATATTCTTAAAATATCAAAGGAGGAAGAAAATGAAAAGTAAAACATTAAAAAGTGTAATGACAATTGCTGTATGTGTTGCACTAATATTACTTGCTGGGTTTGTCTTAACAGCTTGTGGTGATAGGGAAACTACACCTACTTATAATATCTATGCTACTGACAAAGCTATTCCATTCGGAACTCAAAAAATTGAAGGTGAAGGCGATGAAGAGCCTACCGAAGTTGATGTTATGTGGGAAAATACTGATGACTTCGCTTTGGCATTAATTGAAGGAAATGATTTTAAGGCTACAGGAACACCTGGGCAAATGAGCGCAATTCAAGCAACAGCTTGGGGAACAACTGAAGGTTCTTACTATGTAATAGTAAGTGTAAAGATGGACCTTGAGTCTTCATTAAAGACTGGCTGGGTTACTGTTGAAGATAAAAACGTAGCATTTGATGCTGAACATCCAACAAAGACATATGCAGGTACTGAAGGCGTTAAAGAGTATGTTCTTGGTATAAGTGGTTCAAACATTGACCATACTGACGCTCCAGTTTGGAGAATTGAGGTTACTTCTCCTGCAGAAGGTGCTGAAACCGTAGCTTACACAATTGACTTCACTGATATGCTTGAAGCTATTCAAGTTGAAGCTTAATAAGTTGAGATTTTATTAAAGGAGATAAGTGATAAAACGCTTATCTCTTTTTTTGTCTGCTTATTTGATTTTTTTAGGGTCTATATATTTGTATGTTGATATTTTGTAAATTTCAAAAGCAACAAAATTTTGTCATTTTAATTAACAAAAAGTTTATTTTTGATTGGTGATTTAGCTCTATTTTCGTTTAGTTTGTTTTAATTATAATGCTTTTCATAGCACTATCTTTATTTTGTTTAGTTTGTCTTGCTTTATCCTAAACTTCATTCGCTCTTCCGCTCGTGCTGACGCACGTCGCTCCGCTATCTCTCCGAACAAGCGAGTAGAAGGTAGTACCATAACCTTTCTCTTATATTAATAGAAGATAGGACTTATAAAAATAAGATAAAATAACAAGGCTTTTGAAATAACATACCTTAGCCTACAAAAATATTAAAAATCATCCTCATTTGCAGGTCGCAGTTAGCGTGCCACACCAACCTTAGCTTGGACCAGTATCGGCAAACTTAGTTTGCATCATTATCGTTTGTTGTATCTGATATTTGATTTTACCTTGGTCCGTCGGAGTAACCTAAAAAGATGCTGATAGCACCTTTAATCGCCGAAAGGCGCGTATTTTAGTTGCCTTCGGCAACCAAAATACCCCTTAGAAACCCTAAAGCTTAGAAAGACCCCACATTTTTTGTCTGAAAAACTTTTTCGAAGTACGTCAATTTGCTTGACAAAAAATGCGGGGGGGTAAAATAGGTTATCGCCTATTGGGGTAACACCAAAAAGCAAACGCGGGTACGCCTTACAAGTAAGGCTAACCGCTAGCTTGCGCATTTATCGGAATATAGATTCCTCAAATGCTTTTGGTTTTCCTCCCACCTCCCTTTCCACCCCCTAGAAAATTCCTCTGGAATTTTCGTCGTAAAGCGGAGCCTTACCGGCTACACTTTTATGACGTAGGGCGAGAGGGGTCGATAAAGGTAATACCCCTAGTATATGTTTTAACAAGTTTTAACTTTATATTTTTCATATATTTTACTTTATTTTCCCCTTAAAATAACAAATCTAAAAAATTTTTAAAATTTGTTATTAAATTTGACACACTTGTGACGACACGCCTGTGACAGTGAGGGGAATAAAGATTAAAATAGGGGTGGATAATGCAAAAATCGACAATTTTTGTATAATACTAGATGATTTTACACAAGGTAATATTAAAAAGGCGAAAGGCGCCTCTTGCTACGAGAGGGGTTTTAAAAGGAGAAAGGTATGAAAAGTTTAAAAGTCAAATTAGTATCAATAGTGTCGGCGTTTATACTAGCCTTGTCATTGCTGATAGTTGGTGTATGGGCAGTAGGTGAAGCAAAGCACATTAATTTAAGTGGTAACGTTAACTTTACTATCTCGGATAACACCCTTTATATAAAAGATATTCGTGTCCGTGAGGCTGAAGATTTGACAGGGCAAGGTACAACAATTGACAATTTCTTGCCAGGTTTTGTAAACGGAGATATTGATTTAGATTTAGGGGAGCGAACTGCAGATACAAGTTTTACTCTTCTATTTGATGTAATCAATACAACAACAACTGATTATAGAGCAAGTACAGTTTTAACAATTCCTAATGCGACTCTATCAGTGAGTGGAACAATCGCGGGCGATGGAGTTGCACCGTCTGAGATTACCAATAGCACTCCTATTTCAGGCACAATAGTAATGACTGTGACTGTACAATCGGCAGGTGTGGTATCATTAGATGGCATTGTCATTGATATTGAAGAGAATACTGGCTATACGGTGACAATTGAGCCGTTTAGCTGGGCTGAAAGTCTTGATTATCACGGGCTATACATTAATGGTAGTCTATACGGCACTCTTTTTGACATAAGGAGTGGCAACGATATTATAATAGAAGATGTTAAAACAATTGAATTGACTGGAAATGAAGATTGCAAGGTGCCAGTAGCAACTGGTGATTACATTATTATGGAATTTAATACTGGAGAGAAATACGAAGTGACAACACAAAGCAGTGTTAGTTCTGGTGAAATAACACTAACATCTGATATCGTGATAACATTCTATTGGGGGGCTTAAAATTTTTAGTCAAATCATTTAACTTTTTTTTCATTATTTTTAATGGTTTTTCATTTGACTTTTTGATAAAATGTTATATAATCTTTAGTATAGGTTTTGTTGAGGTTGACTTGGCGACAAACCTATACTATTGATTATATTTTTTGTTTAGGGGGAAGAATGATTCTTTTTGGAGACTATCATACACATACAAAATATTCTCGTCACAATCACGGCAAGGGCAGTGTGCTTGAAAATGCGTCTGTTGCCTTAAATAAGGGGCTTAAGCAGATTGCAATCACAGACCACGGCTTTAATCATATGTGTTATGGGGTTAGACGCAAGGACATTCCTTCAGTGAAAGAAGATATATTAAACGCCAAAGAGGTTACGGGCGTAGACATCTTGCTTGGTGTTGAGGCAAATCTAATTTCATCTGACGGCGATGTCGATGTGGTTGAACAAGACTTTGAATTTTTAGACATTCTTTTAATGGGCTATCATAAACTTGTGAAAATGACAAATAAGCGTGACTATTTTGACCTTTTACTTGCAAACAACCTAGGCTCGCCATATGCACCAAGCAAGGAGAGACTAAATAGAAACACCACGGCATTTTTGAAGGCACTTGACAAATATCCTATTGATATTATAACGCACTTAAATTATGGCTTTCCTACCGACACACTTGCTGTTGCACGTATGGCGAAGGAGAAAGGCACCCTTGTCGAACTTAATGGCAAGCGAATAAATTTTACCGACCAAGAACTTGAAATTATGGCAAGCGAAGGCGTTAAGTTTATAGTCAATTCTGACGCGCATAGCCCTGAACGCGTTGGTGAGTGCAATAATGCGCTAAACATAATTTTTAGACTGGGCATACCACTGTCTCAAGTGGTAAATATAGATAAATTACCAAAATTTGCACCAAAAAGG
The DNA here is from genome assembly GCA_944350015.1 of uncultured Clostridia bacterium. Taxonomy (GTDB): domain Bacteria; phylum Bacillota; class Clostridia; order Christensenellales; family UBA1242; genus Caccovivens. The sequence continues at coordinate 36,346 of CALVNW010000001.1, forward strand.
TAGAGTATGAGTTTCGCGAAAGATAGTAAATTACAGATAATCGAAAAAGATATTGAGGACGCAGATTGTGCTCAAGCTTTTTTGTCTGGACTTTTGCACGCAAGCGGGACAATCACTAAAAACAGTGAAGGGATGAGGGTTGATGTGGTCACTGACTTTAAGGAGATATTTCCTTACCTTAACAAACTTGTTTCAAGGCTATATGGAAGAGAGCTTAGCCTTGAGATTTCAGATGACTATATAATAAATAAGACGACTTACTACCGAATTAAATTTCCTGTAGACATCTCGCTTGACATATTAAAGGATTGTTCAATTATACCGCCTAGCGAGGAGCTTATATTCCTATCAAATATAGATGAAAACCTCATAGCAGACGATGAGACCAAGAAGGCTTTTGTAAAAGGGACGTATATCGGATGTGCAACATCAAGTATAAGACTATCTGAGCTTGGCTCTCAGTCGCCAACAACTGGCTATCACGTCGAGTTTGCCTCGCATAAAAGAGAGTTTTTGGAGGGACTGCAGAAAATTTTAATGCACTTTGAAATTACCTCCAAACTTTCATCGCGCAAAAAAATATTTGTGCTTTATCTTAAGGATAGCGAGGCTATTAAAGATTTGCTAGCTCTTGTAGGTGCCGAGCAAAGTGTGCTTGACCTGTCTGACGAGATGGCAAAGAGAGATTTACGCAATACTGTTAATAGGCAGGTCAATTGTATCAATGCCAACATCAATAAAACAATAGAGGCAAGTTTGAAACAGATACAAGCCATCAACTTTATCAACAAGAAGATTGGTCTTGACAGTCTCCCTGAGGACTTGCAAGAGGTGGCGGTGCTTAGGCTTGCAAACCCGCAGGAGAGTATGGATGAACTTTTAAAACTTTCAACAATCAAACTTACCAAAAGCGGACTAAACCATAGATTTAGAAGAATATTAAAGATTGCCGACATATTAAAAGGTGGCTAAAATTTAATAAAAACGCCAAAAAATGTAAAAAAATAGCAAAAATTTACAACTTTAATCAAAATAATTTTACTAAAAGGAGAAAAGAATGAAAGAATTTGTACACCTACACTTGCACACTGAATTTAGCTTGCTTGACGGACTTGCTAGAATAGATAAACTTGTCGACATCATTAAAGAGCGAGGCTGGAAGTCTGTAGCAATCACAGACCACGGCAATATGTATGGTGTAATAAAATTCTTTGAAGCTTGCGTTTCCAATGGTATTAAACCGATAATAGGAGAGGAGTTTTATATCTGTCACGACAGGCATTCAAGGGCAAACAGAGAGGATATAGGGCATTTAATTCTTCTTGCCAAGAATAACACGGGCTATCAAAACCTTTTAAAACTTTCATCCTTTGCCTTTTTAGAGGGTATGTATTACAAGCCAAGAATAGACTACGAACTTTTAGAAAAGTACAGCGAAGGTATAATCTGTCTATCTGCCTGCCTTGCTGGACATATTCCACAATGTATTTTAAAAAGGCAGTATGACGAGGCTGATAAGCACGCACTCTGGTATAAGCGGGTGTTTGGCGACGACTTTTATCTTGAGATACAAAATCACAACATACCAGAAGAAAAAGAAGTGCTTTTGAAACTGACCGAAATGAGCAAAAGGCTTGATATACCTTTAGTTGCAACCAATGATGTACACTATTTATATAAAGAGGACTATGAGCTTCAAGATGTGCTTATGTGCGTTCAGCTTGGCAAGACCTATGATGACCCTGACAGAATGAAGTTTGAAACGCAAGAGTTTTATCTTAAGACTTATGAAGAGATGCAAGAGGCGCTCCCGGGCTATGAGGAGGCGCTTGACAGAACGCTAGAAATTGCAGACAAATGCAATGTTTTTATCAAAACTAAGTCGCTTAGAGAGATAGCAGAGGGTGGCAATGCAAACGTTCCTAAAGAGGACCAGCTTGGTGCCACAGAAAACTTTATTCCAAAATACATCCCAGACACAGGAGAAAGCTCCTTTGAGTTTTTGTCAAGACTTGCTTGGGAGGGGCTTGAGCGGAACTATAAAGTTATACCGCAGGAGTATAAGGACAGGCTTCAAATGGAGCTTGACACCATTCATAAACTTGGCTATGTTGAGTACTTCCTTATAGTTTGGGACTACATAAATTTTGCAAGGCAGAATGATATACCAGTTGGACCAGGAAGAGGTTCGGGCGCAGGTAGTTTAGTTGCTTACTGCTCAGGCATTACCCAAGTCGACCCAATGAAGTATGACTTATTCTTTGATAGATTTATCAACCCAGAGCGTGTGTCAATGCCCGACTTCGACGTTGACTTTTGTATGGATAGACGTAGAGAAGTTATAGAGTATGCAAAACGCAGATACGGCTCAGACCACGTGTCAAATATCGTAACCTTTGGTAATATGCAGGCAAAAAACGCCATCAAAGACGTTGCAAGGGTGCTACGCTATCCTTATTCAGAAGTGGATAAGATAACAAAGGAGATACCTAATAAACCTGTCAAGAAACCGCCAGTGCTAAAGTATTATTTTGGACTTACAAGTAAGGACGAAGATAAAACCTATATGATACCAGAGCTTAGGGCAATGTACGACGAGGACATTGAGGTTAAGCGTGTCATTGATATGGCTGTTAAGCTTGAGGGCGTGCCGAGAAATGTTTCAATGCACGCAGCGGGTGTACTAATTGCTCCAGACCCTGTTTTTGACCACGTACCAATGGCAAAGAGTGGCGATGACGAGATTACCCAATTTGATATGAATGAGCTTGAGCATTTAGGCCTATTAAAATTCGACTTTTTGGGGCTTAGAACTTTAACAGATATTCACGAGGCAATCAAATACATAAAAGAAAATCACGGGGTGGAGATAGACTTTACCAAGATGAGCTATGATGACCCTGCCGTGTTTGAACTTATAAGCTCAGGCAATACTGAGGCGGTTTTCCAGCTAGAAAGCGGTGGTATGAAGAAGTTTATGATGGACCTTCAGCCAACCTCACTAGAAGACATCATAGCAGGTATTTCGCTATACCGCCCGGGACCTATGGACTTTATTCCAAAGTTTATTAAAGGCAAGCGTGAGCCTGACAAGATTGAGTATGAAGACCCTTGCCTTATACCTATTTTAAGTACGACCTATGGTTGTATTATCTACCAAGAGCAGGTTATGAAGATATTTCAGGTTATGGCAGGCTTTAGCCTTGGTGGTGCTGACAATGTGCGAAGAATTATGTCTAAGAAGAAACCAGAAAAGCTTCCACCAGAAAAGAAAAAGTTTATTTATGGCTGGAAAGACCCCCTTGGACAAAAGAAAGATATTCCAGGTGCATTAGCTCTTGGGCACGATGAAAAGGTGGCTGAAAAAGTTTTCGACCAAATGGCAAAATTTGCAGGTTACGCTTTCAATAAATCTCACGCTGCTGCCTATGCTTATGTTTCCTATCAGACAGGGTACTTAAAGGCTCATTATGAGGTTGAATATTTGACAGCCGTGCTAAATAATCGAATAACCAATATTGATGCAGTAAAAAAATACACAAACTACGCAAGAAAAGAAGGCTTCAAAATTCTTCCGCCTGATATTAATAAATCGGTCACTCTATTTAAGGTAGAAGATGGAAATATTCGTTTTGGACTTGGTGCGCTAAGAAATGTAGGTACTGGACTTATAGATAAGATAGTTGAAGAGCGCTCTGCTAATGGTCCATTTAAGAGTTTTGAAGACTTTGTAAGAAGGGTAAACTCGAATACTCTTAATAAAAAATCGCTTGAAAGTTTAATTTTAAGCGGTGCATTTACTAGTTTTGGCATTTACCGCTCTCAGCTTATGGATGTATATCCTACATATTTAGAGATGGTGGCAAACGATAGAAAGTCAAAAGCACAAGGGCAATTTTCTATGTTTGATACCTTCGAGGAAGTCACTCAAAAGGTTAACAATATAACCTTGCCTAATATTAGAGAGTATAACAAAGACGCGCTTTTAAAATATGAAAAGGCGTTCGTCGGAATTTACCTTTCAGGTCATCCGCTCGACGATTATCTAAAGAAGTATGACAGCTTTAATTTTACTTCAGATATGATTGCAGATATGAAGGTTGACCCATCTGAAATGCAGAATGATGACTATGAAGAGGGCGGATATAATGGGGACTTTGAAGAGGAAGAAAAGGAGAGTCAAGTCAAAGATGGTCAGCAAGTAACTTGTGGTGGTATAATCGTGGGCGTCAAAAAGATGAACACAAAATCTGGCAATATGGCAATTCTTACGATAGAGGACATCAATGGTACCTTTGATGTAATGATATTTAATAGGGGATATACAAAATATCGTGATTATCTTATAGAAGATAATCTTGTAACCATTAGAGGCAAACTGTCAATAAGAGATGGTAAGTCGCCAGTTGTCATTGCTGAGGCTATTATTCCTTGGGAGAAGAAGGAAGAAGAGGAGCCAAAACGTGAAAATCAGAAACTCTACCTTAGATTTAACACTCAAAATGAAGAGGTTTACAACAATGTAAGAAAAATAACCGCAAGTTATCCTGGGCAAGCACAGGTGATAGTAAAGTGTTCGTCATCAAATAAGGCATTTTCATTTAACACTAAGGTTGATATAAACAACTATTTAAAAAATGAACTTATTGGCCTTCTTGGCGAAGAAAATGTTATAATAAAGTAGGAGAAAATATGAGGGTTTTAGTTTTAACAAGTGGCGGAGATGCCCCAGGAATGAATATGGCGCTTGCCACACTATATAAAAAATACAGAAAGAACTTGTTTGCCTGTCGCGCTGGATTTAGAGGACTTATCAATGGAGATATTCTTCCAATGTCTGAGTTTGACGTTTTGAAACAGGCAAGAAAGGCGGGAAGCGTAATAAAGTCGTCAAGATGCCCTGAATTTAAATCACCAGAAGGGTTTTCTAAAGCGCTTGAAAACGCAAAAAAATATGACGTTGTAATTGTGCTTGGTGGCAATGGTTCATATAAGGGATGCTGTGAACTTGCCCAGAACGGCGTTAGAACGGTGTTTATACCTGCTACAATTGATAATGACGTGATGTGCAGTGACTATAGTTTGGGTTACCATACGGCAGTGCAAGCCTGCATAAATACTATTAAAAACGTTATGCCATCAATGGAGGCACTAAATCGAAGTTGTATTTTTGAGGTGATGGGTAGGTTCTGTCCGAGAATTGCTAAGAGCGTCAACCGTAGCTATCAATGCGATTATCTGATAACCGATAAAAAAGATATAAAATACAAAGAAATGGCTAAGATTTTAAAGGAAAAGCACTCAAAATGGCAATCTTGCGTTGTCGTCCTTAAAGAAAATATAATCAAGCCTAATACAATCATCAGAAATTTAAACAAGCTAGAACCTGATATTGAAGTGAAGAGTGTTACTGTTGGGTATCTTCAACGCGGTAGCAAGCCAACACTTATTGAACTTGAGTATGCTCGCAAATTTGCCTCACTTGCAATAGCATATATAAAAAAATGTGATAACTCATTTGCACTTGCATACAAAGACAATGGGTTTGAAATAATATTAAGAAATGAGGATGGCAAATTTTTAAACAAAAAATTAAAATAGGACAAGATGTCTTTAAATAAATCTTTAAAGACATCTTTAAAATTGTTTGGTTTTTATGTAAAATCATCATAAAAATAGATTTTTTGCGAATTTTTAGTAATTTTTTTATAGATAAACTTCTAATTATAAACAAAACACAAAATATTGTTATAAAAAGTAATCATTAGATTACCTGAAAAATATATAACCTGAAATAATAGGGGAGATAGGAGAATTTTTTTATAAGGCTATTGTTCTTAATGGCTTAGCTCCACTTTGTAGTAAAAATTTTTATTATTTTGTATAAAATTCTTGACTTTTATTTGCTATTATGCTATGCTTTTATAGTCAACATCTGCAGGTGTAGTTCAGTGGTAGAACACTAGCCTTCCAAGCTGGTTGCGAGGGTCCGATTCCCTTCACCTGCTCCACTTTGCTTCCATAGCTCAGCTGGATAGAGCAATGCCCTTCTAAGGCAGAGGTCGAAGGTTCGAATCCTTCTGGGAGCACCAATATTATGGTGGTCTTAGTTCAGTTGGCAGAACGCCAGATTGTGGCTCTGGAGGTCAAGGGTTCGACTCCCTTAGACCACCCCATAATTATTTACATTGGGGTGTCGCCAAGTGGTAAGGCATTGGATTCTGACTCCAACACTGCGTAGGTTCGAGTCCTACCACCCCAGCCATAATGTTAAGGAATGTTTACTATAATGACACAATTATTGGGGTGTCGCCAAGTGGTAAGGCACAAGATTTTGATTCTTGCATTCGTAGGTTCAAATCCTGCCACCCCAGCCAAAAGTTTTCGCCAAATGTGAAAACTTAAAACAATATTTTTAAATGCACTATTAATTTAGATATATGACTAAAAAATGCTTATAAAACGATTATATAAGTGAATTTTGGCGATAATATCGATAAATTAGGTTAATGCAAGTTAAAAATGATAAAATCTCGGTCTACTAGCTCAGTCGGTAGAGCACTTGACTTTTAATCAAGGGGTCCCGGGTTCGAATCCCGGGTAGGCCACCAAAAAATTGCCCGTAAGGGCATTTTTTTGTTGCCCTGGGATTTGCTTGGACTCTGTCCAAGCGATTGCTCCGCAATCTTTAGCCCTGGGACGTCCCGGTCGAAACTCCGCTTAGTTTACAAAAAATAAAAAAAATTTAGGAGTTTGGCCATTCGTCTTTCTTCCAAGCAAGATACTTTATATTGTGTGTTACGGTAGATATCATCACTAAATATGCAGGTGGTGTTTTTTGTTAATAAAATTTTGCTAAAAATGTGGGGTCATTTCCTTAAAAAATGGGGTACAAATCGCCATATAAGTTTAATATATCTTGCTTTGTGATGGTTGGGTCCAGGTGCGTGTAGATGTCATTTGTAACCACAATTGAGCTGTGCCCTAGATATTGCTTTCGAGCGTTATCATCGACGCCTAAGTAGTAGAGGTTGGTAGCGAAGGTGTGCCTCAACATATGTGTAGAGCCTTTTATGCCTATTTTTTGAAAAAACTCTCTCATCTTAGCTTTGATTGTGTCGGCTTGACAGTTAAAGATTGGCTCCTGGTAGCTTAGTAATATTTGTTGATATTTGTCTGATATTTTTACCCATCTAATAGCATTGCTTGTTTTAGTTCCCTCTATTAGCACATAATTATTTTTGATATTTGATTTTTTGATGCTCTTTAGTTCGGATAACCTTGCGCCAAGCATAAGGTATGCCAAAATGTATTTAGAAACTGTATTGTTGCTTAAGTTGCTGAGGATGAGCTTTTGCTCCTCGATAGTAAAGCCAACACGTTTTTTTCGTTCCACTTTGCCTTTCACTAAAAATTGGCTAACATCTTTTTTGACCAGGTCAAGTTCTAGAGCCTTTCTAAATATTTGCTTTAAAGTTTGGTATGCAAGCTCTTTGGTTCTTGTCTTGCCTTCACTGTTTAGGTACTCTTGAAGTTTAGTTGTGGTTATCTCTACTAATTTGCCTTTTATATTTACAAGATGATGATTGACAATGTTGCTGTACACCTTAAAAGTATCCTCACTTACTTCGGGTTTCTTGTATTTTTCTAGCCACAACTGCGCAAATCCAAAAAAGTTGACTATTGCGTGGCGCTCTTCAATTTTTGCATTTTTAAAAGACTGTTTAAGATTTTTAACTTTTTCATAACACTCTTTTTGCGTTTTTCCATAGACAGAATATCTCTGTCCGTTTAAACTAAGACGGCCTTCCCAGCGACCGTCTTTTCTTTTTCTAATTCCTTTCATCTTTTCTCCTCCTTGTTCAGGGGAAGAGAGATTTTTGCCATTAATTACTACGAAATTGTTGCGTTTAAATTTATATATTTCTTCTTCAGCCTCGGAATAGCCGATAAGCACTAAAAGCTTTTTCCTTGCAAGCTGTGCATTATCAGCCGTGATTGTAGTAAGTGTTAACAGCTCATCCAAAGTTTTTTATATTTTCCATTTTTAAAATTCCTTTTATTTAATTTTTTGTAATACTTCATCAATAGGCTTGTTTGCAAGCTTGGCTACAAAGCCTAAAGCAATTAACGTAGAATCATCATCCAAGTCTTTAATCAAATTGATAAGTTCCTTCTTTTTCTCTGACAAACTGTCAGCAAAAATTAGGTTTTTGTTTTGCCGGCCGCATAGGTAATCAAGGGATACGTCAAAGTAATCAGCGAGTGCGATTAATGTTTTAATATCAGGTTCCGCCACACCATATTCGTAACTTTGGTAAGTTGAACGAGCTATTGATAATTTGTTAGCGATATCACTTTGTTTGGCTTTATTTTCTTTTCTTAAAGTTTTTAGATTTAACATCTCTACCTCCTAATTTTATTTTAATATTTTTTATAAAAAAACAAAAAACTTGGCAAAAATACTTGACAATGCCAAAAAATATGTGCTATATATCAAATATAAGCCAAAAAACTTGGCTTAACAGGGAGGTAAATATGTCAAATTACAGAACAGTACTCGAAATTGCAGAACAAATTCCAATCAGTCGGGATGGAAGTGTTAAATTGCCGGGTGTTAAGAGGGTTTGGGAATTGCTTGATGGCATCGAGAATGTAACACTAGGGATGTATTTAAGCTATATGGTTGGATACTATGGAGAGCATAAGAGGGCATTAAGAAGAGGCAAAATCAATATAAACATTCGCGATGTTGTTGGTGAATAAAAAAAATCACCCCGAAGGGTGATTAAAAACTACTTTTTCTTTTTGGGTTTAGATTTTGTAGTTTTTTGAGATTTGCTGGATGCTTGCCTATTTGCAATAGCAACTTGACTGTCATTCAATCCAGTTTTCTTAGTGTTGCCAGAGCCTACATTAACGGTGTTGTATCTTGTGGAGTTATCGACAGTTGGTTTCATAGATGTATTATAACGTTTTTGCCTATTTTCTCTAATTCCAACACTCTTTAAGTGTTTTTCTAGTTCTGCTTGTTCCTTTTTAGGACGTTTAACTTCATTTTTAATATCTTCAACTCTTTGCCTCTCAACATTCAGTTTCCCCGCATTTCTGTCTGCAATAAAGTTTTTTATAAATCCCATATTTCTCTCCTTTGTAAATTTTTGATAGCATAAAGTAATCGACATACTGTTTGGCTATCAAATTAGTATAACATAAAATTTGGGTTTTTTCATATTTTCGACAATATTTGCAAAATAGCCCTGATGAGTCTTTGTAAATTAAGACGAAACACTTTAAGGTGTCGGCTATACGCCAATGGAGGTTAAAAATGAATAGTATTAAAAAATACACACAATGGTGCAAGGATAACGGCTATAAACCGAGTGACGGGAAGGCTATACTTGCCTATGACATTTACAGAAACTTTAAGCCAAGAGGATTGTTAGGATGACAGCGTCATCTTCTCTTGGCTTTTATTGTGTGCGCTGGCGCGCTAACGGTCAAACGCAATCAGTATTTACAAGAAATTTTGTAAACGCGATGAACGTTTACCTAAAAGCCAAGACAAAACACATTCAGCTAATTTATTTCCCGGCTTTCGGAAGCCAGGTGTCAAGTATTAGGAGGTAAGTGTTATGACATTTAAATTTGCAAACAAAGATAAAGTTAGAAACTTGCAAGAGCAAATTTCTAAAAAGCAGATTAGCTTTATTGAACTGCCTATAGATGTGCTTGCTGAACTGTTTCAATGTGCGATTGAAAGAATTGATGAAGATGAAAATACTGTCGAGTGTGATGAGCGAGATAGCGGAGATTTGATATGGGATATGGAGTGTATAGTTGATGAACTATTTGACGCTCTTCAAGAAAAAGTCGATTTTGGTTTATACGAATAAAAATTGGAAGCCAGGTGTCAAGTATTAGGAGGTGAAAAAATGCTTTTAATAGGCAAAGAAGAGTTTATGAAAGAACTCGGAACGTCACAAGAAGAACAAGATGACTTAGTGCACTTAACATTTGAGACTTTTAAAAACATTAGAGTAGGAGATGTAGTTTATTTTGTTAATGACTGGAATTATTTTATAAAAGTGCCTTTCGTTGTAGATTATGCAAAATGGTTTCCTTTAGAAGGTGAATACACAAAAAAAGGTAAACAGATTTACTACAAGCAAATATCGTTTGTTAGAGACTTTCATAAAAGATATGCAGATAGTGCTGGTCATACTTACAATAATTTATATGTCAAAAAGTCGATGTTTAATGAGTTATTAGAAAGAGGTGAAAATGGGATATTGGACAGCAGTGCCAAGCGCTATATTAAGAACAAAAAGGTTAACTAATGACGAGAAGGTATTCTATTTTATCATATCAACGATTATCAATAAGCAGGAAGCTAAAAGATATTGCACTGATTCTAACTCTGAGCTTGCCAGGAAGATGAACATATCAGAGTCAACCGTTTCGCAAAGAATTTCAAAGCTCACTAAAAAACGATTTGCAAACGTTACTCCAAATCCGCACAAAAATGAAAGGCGTATTTACTTACACGTTCCAGGACTCGAAGAGCCATTACCAACAAATGAAGAGATGGATGCAAGTATGACCAATTTAAAAGAATCTTTTAAGCAGGCAATCATATTTGGTAACGTTCCTTTTGAGGTTTTGGTTCAAAAACTGCTTGAGACAGATTATCTTGAGAACGTTCAAGACAATAACACTCAATTTTGCTTAAGCCTAGAACAAATCGACTTTCTATCAGCTTTTCACAAACTGTGTCCTGGAAAGGCTATGGATGCTCAACTTACTTGCTATCCAAATATTGACTTGAGAAAGTTACTTAATGCCATACGCGAAAGCTCCTTCTTGCTTTTAAATGATAACCTCTCGCTTAAATGGCTACTCGAGCACGCGCAAGAGATATGCAACGGTAATTATAAAAGATATCTTGAAAACATAGAGGTAAAGCCTAACTTTCAAGAACGTAGTTATTCAAACGAGCAGCTCAACTCTTTATTCCAGGATATTGAAGGCTTAGACTTGTGAAAGTACTGCAGTTATCCATCTTCAAAGATATGATAATTGATTATGAAATTTTAGAGAAAAGATATAAAGCAAGGTCAGCGGTGGTGAAATCATCGTTAAAGACACGGTAGGCGTAAAAGACATTTTTCTCACCTCCTTTTCGACCGAATTAGTTAGACGCCGGGCTAATTCATCTACAGTGTGGAAGTCCTGTAGCCACTGACCAGATTACTTGAAAAAAGTCGCTAGTACTAGATAAAAAACAAATGGGGGGAACAATGAAAGTTAAGACAATAATAGCTACAATTTTAATTTTTATAGCAGTAGTAGCAGTTGGCTTTATGATTACTTCACTTTCGCTTGCAACTGAACACGGCAACACACTTACTGACGAGTGGAAGTCCTGGACAGCTGAGGAAACTCAAGAAGTAGAAGATGAAGAAAACTCAGAGACAGAATTAAACACAAATAACGTTGAAAACTACTCAGACATTGAGATAGTTGCGTAGTATGAAAAAACTTGTTGTTTTTATAATTTTAATAGCAATTTTGTGTCCTGGACTCATCTCACTAATTATTGCTTTAATATTTTAGGAGAACTTATGGCAAAATCTAAAAAATTAAACAGAGGTATTTTTATTGCATCGATAGTACTATTAGTGCTATGCGTTTGTTTTGATGTCTATTACTTGTATTTTTCGATATTTGCAGATGACAAAAGAATTTTAGATGTTTTTGAGATAGGACAGATTGAAACTATAGAAGGAGACAAGTACAACGTCATAGAAGTTAAATATTACACTAACGATAATAATAATGGTTATGAAATGTTTGAGGTAAAGTTTACTTCTATGTTAGACAGGAATAAAGAAGAAATTTACTCTCAAGGTTTACAGTTTTTAGCAAAAGAAGTTAGTTCTTCATTAACCTGGTGGGATTATGAAGATTTTGCTACTACATTTGAGGACTATACCTCAGCTGATACTGGAGATACGTCACTTGCAGAAGTTTATCAAAATGGAGTTACTACATACTTAAAAAAGAAGACAGGAGCACTCTTTTGGCAAACAAAATATTATGCAAGTTATATCACGCCTCAAATAAACGATAAATATATGGTTAGCTATAACTATGCATCTACTGATAATTTTGTTACTTCTGTCGAGTCAACTACTTATCCACTAGAAGAAAATCCGTCAATGCTAGTAAATATTGGTGAAGATGATTATTTAATTGAGCTAAGAGGAAACAATTACATTTCAGAAGCAGAAATAGCTGATGATATGAGCTACATAGCTTATGATGGCAGTTCTGTAACAAGGCACAGATATTATCGTGATTATAACTACTACACTATGGCTTATGAACTCTTCAATGCCATACAATCATTACCAAATGGCACACAAGAAGAAATAATAATACCGTTTAGTGATGAATGGTTTGATTATTCAAGTTATAACGAAGAAGACAGCTCATATCACGAAATTACTGATAGGCAAGAATATGCCAAAATTACTCGTGATATAAAAAATTATTATTCAATTAAAGTGACTAAGTCAGCGGATGGAGCTCAATATTACGGTGATAGCCTGTTCGGGAAAATGTTTAATAGTACCAATTTCAGTATAAGAAACGATATAGATTCAAGTGATTATTTTTATGGTAGACCTGTTATAGATTGCAATATTGAAAATTTTCAATTTGTTGCCATAACCGATAACTATGTAGCGCTTAAATTGAAAGAGGATTTTATAGCAAGATATCTCCCATTGAAAGATTATATTTACATAAGAATAAATTTAACATCTCAAGATTTTTTTAGCAGAGATGTAAGATTTGCGGGCTATTGCGGTGATTGTGGGCTAGAAGATTTTAATATTATAAATTCAGCTCTATATCCGTTTGAGGAGGTAGATTGATGATAGGTTTATTATTTGATACTTCATTTTGGTATGATGTCATTACACTTATATTTATAGTTGCGTTGATTTATATCTTCTGTAAATATAAACAATCAAGAATTTATGTTTACTGGATATTTTTTGTGTTGGTGGTAGCTCTTACGGGATGTTGTGTAGTTCAATTAATTGGATATTACACTACATCTGGCAATCAATATGGAAATATTGATAATGATAAGCCAAATGAAATCGAACAGGTAAGTGAGTTCAGTTTTAATTTAAAGAATATTGTTTTAACCCAAGAATCTGGAGATAAGTATTCGGCCAATATGACAGCCAATGTATCATTAGATTTGACGCCTAATAGTGATTATGGGTTATATGTAAACGATATAACTTGCAATGATATTGTTTACTCTGTTGACTACATCACGGGAAAATATACTTATAATTTTTATGATAACGCAAATAAATTATTAAAAAGTGACACTTTAACTTTAAGTTTAGCGTTTAATAAAACATATATGAGCTTGACGCTCTCTACAAGTGGTGGCGCAGAAGCTGTTAGATACTGGAATAACTACTTCAATAAAAACAACTTTGTTGTTGAAATAAAAGAGCAAGAAGAATTAAATTCAGACACTATATACGGTGAAGGTGACATATCAAACTTTAGAACAGCAAAGTTTTATGTTAATGAACAGCTTTATAGGACCTATGTTTATGAACTTGGAGATAAAATAGTTGACCCACAATATATTGACCCTACATATCATCTAGATTACTGGACCTGCAACGGAGAACGTGTTGATTTCACTAATTTTATATGTAACGACAACTATGTCTTTGAGGCCGTGCTAATAACCAATGAGAGACATACAGTGGATATATATTTGTCAACAGATGGGACTGCAGATGGAATAATAGACGCTGGGAATTTTTATGTAACTGATACAATGTATATTGATACGAAAGGTAACGGAACTAACCATTTGACTATTGAAGGACAAAGTGACAAAGAAGTTATAGTTGATTTCAAAGTCGCCAGCGCTTTTGAAAATTTTGATTGGCAGGTGCAAGTAGAAACCTTAAGTGATGGGAATATACAAGTAAATAAAAGAAGTACCTATTCTACTGATTTAATGAGTACGGGATTTGCTTATGGCGGAGATATTGTAATAGAAGGACTTACTGCAGATGCTAATATTTATGTTACTGTTAAACCTGTAGAATATAAGCTTGAAATATATTATAGCTTTCAATCAACATTTTTAGTAGATGATTTTACATTTACATATGGAAGTACTTTCAATTTAAAAGAACATTTGACCGCTGAGCAGTTAACACTACTAACTGGCATTGAAGGGTTATATACAGTGCAAACTCATTCAGGTACAAAGTATTTTGATTCGAACTTAGAGATGTTAACAAGTTGGATTAGCCTGCCTTTAAAATGGACAGGGTATAACTATGTGTACGTGGACAATTTCAATGAAATTACAAATACGTTTACTTTGTATGCTTTTTATGGATAAAAAGGAGTAAATATGAAAAAATTTAAATCAATATTAAAAGCCGTTGCTATTATTTTAGGTATTTCAATCCTACTTTTAGGCACAGCATTTGGTATTACATACGCCATTGATAAGGACCTGGCTTTGTCCTGGATAGGCATAGAGAAAGAAACTTCTGATACAGAAGAACCAGATACTCCAGAGGAACCAGAAGAACCAGGAGAAGATGAAGAGCCAGAGAAGAAGCCTGATGAATCAGAATATGTAACAAACATAGTTGATTACGAGATTAAAGGGGATACTATTACAGCTTATACCGGCGCGGATAAGTATATAAAAATACCTACTTCATATTCTATTTCAGGAACAGAAGAAGTTAAATTATCTTTTGAAACCCAATTTGATTTAACAGACTATATAATGTTAAATCACGACACTATAAACTATCCTATTACAGTTACTGACAGTGAAAGCCAAGATTATGAATTTTTCAGTGAATTTGAAATAATCGAAAATGAAGAGATGCTTTATCCAGTAACTTACACTACAGAAAAAACTATTTATACTGAAGGCAACGATTATCAGATTACAAAAATTGATAGGGATATTTTGAGTGATAGCTCTGTTGAATATGTGATAGTACCAAATGGGATAACTGAAGTTGATGCATCTTTTCGTAGTTGTGACACATTAAAGGAAGTTCAACTTTCTGAAACAGTTACAAAGATAGGTAGCCAAACTTTCGTTAGCTGTGGAAACCTAGTTGCTATAAATGTAGATGAGAATAATGAAAATTATTTAAGCGAAGATGGCGTGTTATTTAACAAAGACAAGACTAAATTAGAGTACTTCCCAGCGGGTAAAGGTGGGACCTATACCATACCAAATACAGTTACTGAAATTCAAACTCTAGCATTTTATCAATGTGGCAAGTTAGAAAACATATATTTCGAAAGCGGTATAAACCTTGAGACCATCCCAGGTCTAGCTTTTGCGTTTTGTACTAATTTAACAAGCATTGAAATACCTGCTAGTGTCACCTATTTAGACTTTCAAGCTTTTAATAATTGTACGAGCTTAGAAACTGTAGCTTTTGAAAAAAATAGTTTGCTAGAAAGTTTTGACACGGCTGTATTTTCAGATTGTACTAACTTAAAAACAATAGATTTAGCCTTGTTGAAAAATCTTTCAAGTATAGGCAATAATGTTTTTGGAAATTGTTCTTCTCTAGAAACGATAATTTTGCCAGCAAGTGTAACAAGTATAGGATTAAATTGTTTCACGTCTATTAAGTCAATCACATTAAAATCGGCTACACCGGCTACTTTAGGTGTCCTATCACCTTTTTCATCAACAATTGAAGCGATTTACGTACCAGAAAGTGCGGTGGATACATATAAGACTGCTGACGGCTGGAGCAATTATGCAAATATTATACAAGCAATACCAGAACAAGCATTGGAGATGAAGTAGAAATATAATGAAAAAACTATATTTTTTAAAGAGTTTGGCTGTGATTATGTTTCTAACAGCTTTATCAATAGTTTTAGGATTTATATGCATTGAAGAAAAATTAACAGCTCATAACCTGCCTTACAAGGCTCCATTATTTCAAAGCATAGATTATGACATAACTAGGCCATCAAATATTAGTTTTACTTCTTTAAAAGATGAAGTAGACAAACTATTTGATAGTCCTAGTTATACTCTAGAGATAAAGGACCTTGAAGGCACCGTGAAAGGCAAGTGTGAGATGTTTAAGAGAAATATAATACTTGATAATAACTTAAGCTACGAATACTTTGCCTTTTGCCTTGCTCACGAGCTAACACATTTAACCGAGTTTTGTTATAGCGAGAGATATATCAATTTAACAGCTTTTAATAAACTTTATTCAAGCGGAAACGAATATCTAACGAATGTTGCACTATACTTTGCAGACTTAGACCTTCGAGGAGCGTTTTCGCAAGAATATAGTTTTGTGGGATACATTGAAATTTAAAAATATTTATTAAAAATCAATAATTAATAAAAAAGTGAGGGAAAAGTATGAAAAAAGCACAAAAAACAACCAAAACAACTAAATCAATTGAAAAATCGGGCGTAAATAGCCCTAGAACGGCCGTAAAGGCCAAGTCGACTAATAAGTCGACACCAAAGGCTAAAACCGCCCACAAGTCAAATGACAAGGGCAATTTTTCGAAAAGTCAAACTAAAAAGACTACAAACGCGAAAAAAGCCCCAGCAAGCAAGCGAAAAGTAAAAGCGATTACTCTTTACTATGATTTGTAGGAGAATGCAATGTCCAAGACAAAGAATATTTCAAAAAAAGTTCCAAACGGCAGAACCTTACAAACTAGAGACGAGTATCTGGGTAGTGGAAAAGGTAAAAAAAACATTAAACCAGAGCATCCAAACCCAAATGACCTATATAGAAGAGTTACAGTTATTGATAGCAATATCCAAAATGAACTTGCAATAATAAAATTAGGGACCAAAGGACGCCATTCATTAAAAAAATATTTGACCGGAAAAAGTAAATATAACGCATATATTGAAATTGAGGATAATAACGGAAATAGGATAAAAATCGATGGAGTTAGGTTCGTTGAAAATTCTAGCAAAAGAGATATTAGCAAAGAAGATGTTACAGAAATGAAAAAATATGCACTTAAAAGCAAAGAGACATCGTCACGATTAAGAAATGATAATAAACAAATTTTACATAAATTAAAAAATAGAAAATAAAAAAAGAACTCAGTTACCCGAGTTCAACATCCTGTAATGAGCGTCCTCATCCAGCCTCAAGGCATTTCAGCCAAGTTGACTATAAGAGCGACTTATAATCAAAAATCAATCAAGTTGATTCACTAATATTATATCACAAAAATTTAAAAATGCAACAAAAATTTAGAAAAAAAGGTAAAAATGTTATTTAAAAAGCATAAAAAAGAATTTTTAAACTACAAAGGCCGGCGTTTGCCTGTCTATGACAAAATCGAGGATATGTTTGAAGATGGTATATTTTCACCGACAGAAGTCGTAGTAATTTGGGGTAAACGTAGAACAGGAAAAAGCTCTCTTGCTGGTAAATTTATGTCAGAGTTTATGCGCCCAGACATAGCTAGACGTGACGTAGATACATCTAGAAGTATTTGTGACAAGCTCAACGAAGCCGGCTACGTCATAAGACCGCCAAGCGACCATACTGTCTTTTGTGATACCTACTTCGAAACTAAAGGCTTTATGCGAAAGAATAACTCTGCATACAAGTTTAACGGCGTAGGTTTTGGTCTCCCAAACGAAATACATACCACTTCATTACTTTGCCCTTGTGGACGATATTTTCTTGATGAGACACAAGATTTGTTTGACTCACACCTAGGAGCTTTACCAACCTTTATAACCAAAGCGATAGAACTTTCAGGACAGTATAAGCTATTTTTATGCTTTATAGCCCAGCGTCCAAAACGCCTTCATATAGATATCAGAGATTTGGCTATATTTATTGAAGTTGTAGAGCTACGTAACGTATATAACAAATATAACACACTTCTTGCTACTTACTGGATATGTAACATCATTTATGACAATGCGGTACTAGAGACCTATCTTTCAAATAAGGACCCAAATTTAATTGATAAAACTGTAGTATTTAAATACAAAGGTAATATCTTTAACTGTTATGACAGTAACTACTTTATCCCAATGTTCGTACGTGGAAAGGAAAACGAGGGGCTAGTACTCGAGAAAACCACTAGGACACAGTTTTCTGTTGAATATTTTAAAGAATACTTCAAAAACCGTGTGATTGACATTCCAGAAACTTTTAGAGGTAAAAAGCCGAAAGAAAAACCTAAAAAAGAAGAAAAGCCTAAAAAAGAAGAAAAACAAGAAGAAAAAATTAAAGAGGACAAGCTAAATAAACAGGAGAAAAATGGAAACAGAAAAGAGTCTGCGTGAATATGAAGAACTACGCACGGTAGATGATTATGTGAATGCATATTCTACGATATCAGAGATAGCTAGCAACTTTAGCGGAGCAAGTCAAGAAGTTGAAGATTGCTTTGGAGAGATACTTTTGACGCTTACAAAGAGTTTTAAGAAGAAGTATGAGTATATTGACAAAATGTCCAGGAAGTGGCGCCGAAAACAAGGTATATTCTCAAAATTTAGAGACTATCTAGCCGAACGTCAAGAGAAGAAGGTTCTTGAGCAAAGGCTAGAAAACGAGCGATTGCAAGCAAAGATACGCGAGCTTATGACTCAGCCACAGAAGTCCGACCAGACAGAGAGTGTCTCTTCTCCAGCCAGCGAAGCTGTAGTGCTAAGCGAAGCTGAGCACAAACCTATCGAAGTGGTAAACGAAGATAATGAATCTGCTGTGCTAGATTTTTGAAATTATCAAAAAAATTATGCAAGCAAATGAGAAAGCATAACGCCGAAAGCGAGAGCGGGCGTTTGCGACATTTGCTAAATAATTTTGATAATTCAAAATCACAGCAGATGATATTGGTACAGTTTATTTATAAATAAATCCACTTTATACAAAATTCGTCAGAATTTTGTGTTTGCGTATACGCAATTTTGACATTAATTTTAATTTTTTTAAATTTTTTCAAAATTTTTTTAAAATCAATTTAAATTTTAAAAATCAAAATCGAGGAGAAAATGAACAAGACGCCTAAAGAAATGGTAATAGAAATCCTTAATAAAGGACAGATAAGCCAGCAGGAACTAGCCGAGAGAATCGGAGTGTCGCCGGCGCAAATTACGCGCTGGCTTGCCTCGGCACAGCCAAAGCTTAAGCATTTCCAAAAACTTGAACAAATTTACCAGGAACTTGCTGTCTAAAATGCGCTGTAATTGATTTTTGAAAAAGGAAGGTAGACCTATGAAAAAAATATTAGTATTATTTGAAACATCTGGAGCCGTAAGTATTCCCTTTAGAGAGGCTGGGTTTGAAGTCACCACTATAGATATATTGCCGCACAGAGTTGATAATGAGCATCATATTCAGTACGATATACGTAATCTAAATGATTTAAATTTAGATTATAGTCAATATTCTTTTCTAATAGCGTTCCCACCTTGCACATATTTTTCTAAAGCGGGATTACATTATTTACAGTCTCAGCCTGGCCGCAAAGAATTGCAACTGCGCGATTTAGAGATGGTCAAAAAGCTTTGGAATCTTCCAATAAAGAAAAAATGCTTCGAAAATCCTGCTGGTAGCGCTTTAAATAAACTTTGGCAAAGACACAACTGTCGTATCGATTACTGCGAATTTGCAGACTTTAAAAAGCTTACAGATTTATGGTTAGATGGGTTACCGCCATTAATACCGGTGCAATGCAACTACAAAAAATATGGCAAATTTATATCAAAGATGAGGTATGGCGATTATAGACGCTGTATCACACCAATTGAAGTAGGTTATGCTATGGTTAATCAATGGGGAAGTATTATAGGAGGCGAAAATGGGACTTAGTGTGTGGAATCAAGTAGATAATAACAAATACTTTAGCATATCATCAGTAGATAGGGTTATTTTGAGACAAAAAGGTATAGATATCCCTTTAGCTGAGTTTAAAGAGATAGTCAGACGTGCGCCACCATTTGCGGTTATAACCACAGGTTCAGAGCTTATCACCGGGCGAACAAGACGCACCAAAATCTATCGCTATGAAGATTTTGACTATCTTAAAAACAAGATAGCAGGGGGTGATGCGATGTAAATATCTAAAAAAATACACTATTTTCTCATAATTCATTAAAAATTTATATCAAAAAGGCGAATTTTGAGGCATACTCAAGGTTATGCCTTTTTTTATTTTATATATCCTTATCAAAATTCTAATAGAGGTCTATTAGAATTTTAATAGACCTAAAGAAAAGAAGCAAAAGAAATTATCCTCATATTTATATCTAAAGTATATACTTTTTATATTCTAGAGAAAAATACTAGTTTAATATACTATATATAATATAATATATGTATTTAAAATAATGTTTGCGCAAATGCGGATTTATTTTAAAAGCGACTATCGTCGCGCTGTGAAGGTGAAAGTATCTACAGCTTAAACCTAGTCTCTCCGATTAAGCCCAGCTCATATTAAAAAAGGCGACATTTCTGTCGCCTGGCTATAAAGAAGAGTATACAAATTTAAAAAATGATTGGGGTATAAAAAAATGGTCAAAAATCGCTCTAGCCCTTTATTTATATGGTCAATAGTAGTTGATGGGTCAGCCTTTTAATCAAGGGGTCCCGGGTTCGAATCCCGGGTAGGCCACCAAAAAATTGCCCGTAAGGGCATTTTTTTGTTGCCCTGGGATTTGCTTGGACGATGTCCAAGCGATTGCTCCGCGATCTTTAGCCCTGGGACGTCCCGGTCGTAGTATTACCTAGTTTAAAAAGTGATTTGTTTTTAACTAAGTCGATATATAAGTTAGAAGTAACAACCATATAATGTTTTGTTTCTCTTTTTGATTGCAATTTTTGTTAGATAGGTTTAAATTTTAATATTATATAACTTCAAAATGAAAGGATAGTAGTCAAATACAAATTCATTAAAATATCATATATTTTAACAAAAAAATTGAGTTTTTGTTTTAATTTTGATAAAATATATATTGAATTAGGAGGAATTATGTTAAATTTTGATGTTAAGGTTTTGTATCATAGTTCAATAAGAATAGGTGAGGATGTCTTTGTTGACCCTTTTAAGATTAAAGAAAATGCAAAAGCCAAATATATATTTATCACGCATAGCCATTACGACCACTATTCGGTTGAAGATATAAATAAGTTAGTTTGCAAGGACACGATATTTATAGCACCAAAAGATGTTTCATTGTCACTAAAGAAGGTATATACAAACACTGTTTATGAGATGTTGCCTTTTCAAGAGCTGGAATTTAATGACATAAAAGTAAAAGCTTTTCCAAGTTACAATGTCAACAAAAATTTTCATAAAAAGGAGTACGGTTGGCTTGGCTATTTAATTGAACATAAAGGCATAAACTATTGTGTACTAGGCGACTGTGATGCCAACGACGATAACAAAAAGCTAAAGTGCGATTGCCTTTTGGTGCCAATAGGCGGAACATTTACGATGAACGGCAAAGAAGGTGCTGAGCTTACAAATATTATAAAACCTAAGCTTGTTGTTCCAACTCACTATAATGCAATAGTAGGGAACAAGACAAACGAAAGAGAATTTATAGCTAATTTGGACAAGAGCATAAATTATAGAATAGATATAGATTAAATTTAAGTTTTTATTTAGTATTAATTAATTTTATTAAAAATAAACATAAAACGCATTTTTTATCAAAAAAATGCGTTCAGACTGTAGACAAACTTCGCGACCGAAAAATTACACGTAATTTTTCTTGCTTCGTTAACTGAAAAACGCCCAAAACCAGTCATTTAGGTATACTAAACTCCTGGCTTTGAGCATTTTTCGAGCCTTGCCTCGCTTGTTTCTCTACAGTCTGTTAATTTATCGACACACTAAACGCATTTTTTATCAAAAAATGCGTTTTTTAAAGCAAAAAGTGGGTTTTCAAATAATATTATGATAGTTTTATTAAAATTTAATATTTCTGATAGCTCCTTAAAAATATCTATAGTAAAAGTTTAAAATAGCGCCTCTTCCATAGTAGGTGGTGGAGTGATATTTAAAAGTTTTAGAACAGTTGGAGCGATGTTTGCTATAGATTTATTCTTTTTAAGACGGAATTTCTTGTATCTTTCGCTAACAAGTATAACAGGCACTGGGTTGCAAGTGTGAGAGGTAACCTTGTTACCATCTTTATCAATCATATATTCAGCATTGCCGTGGTCTGCGGTTATGATACAATCTCCACCAGCCATCAAGGTTGCAAGAGCAAGCGCATATGCCTGTTTTTCTACACATTTTATAGCCTCTTTTGTTGCCTCAAAGTTGCCAGTATGACCAATCATATCTGGATTAGAGTAATTTACAAGGATAAAATCATATTTTCCCGATGCAATTGCGTCAAGCGTTTCTTCAGTGATTTCGATTGCTCTCATTTTAGGGTAGTAAGAAAAATCTTGAGTGTCGATACTATCAATCAACTTTCGCTCCTCACCTTCGTAAGGCTTTTCAATTCCGCCATTAAAGAAAAAGGTGACGTGAGCGTATTTTGTGGTCTCAGCAATATGGAATTGTTTTAAATGGTTTTGAGCAAGTATTGCCGAAAGGTTATCTTCTGTAGTCTCAGGGGGATATATCACATTGAGTTTTTTAAACTCGGCAGAATATTCTTCCATTGGTGAAAATAACAGATTTTTAAACTTTTTCACCTCAAAATGCTTGTAATTTTTGTCTGTTAAGGCAAAGGTGAGCTCTCTTGCTCTATCAGAGCGGTAATTAAAGAAGATTACGCTGTCATTATCTTGAATAGTGCCATCCTTTTCTAAAAGCACAGGCTCTATAAATTCATCGTATACTCCTTGTTTATAACTTTCTTCAACAGCCTTGATAGGTGAAAGGTCTTTGTAATTTTCACCAAAAACTAATGTGTTATACGCTTTTTGCAACCTTTCATAGCGCTCTTCTCTATCCATAGCGTAAACTCTGCCTGAAATAGAGGCAATTTTATAGTTTGTTTTGCTTAATTTATCTTCAAGCATATTGATATATTTGGTAGCGCTATTTGGTGGGGTGTCGCGTCCATCTAAAAAGGCGTGAATGTAAACTTTTTTAAGTTTGTGTTCTTTAGCCATATCAATTAGGGCAAATAGGTGATTGATATGAGAATGCACACCGCCGTCAGATAATAGCCCCATAATATGAAGGGAAGAATTATTGTCTTTTGCAAAGTTGATGGCTTTTAACAATCTTTTGTTTTTAAAAAAGTTGCCATTTTTAATCTCGTCATCTATTTTCATAAGGTCTTGAAGTATGACGCGCCCAGCGCCTAAAGATAGATGTCCAACTTCGCTGTTACCCATCTGTCCTTCAGGCAAGCCGACGGCATTACCACTAGCGCGAAGCGAGGTTGATGGATAGAGCTTTATAAGCTTGTCAAGGTTAGGTGTTCCTGCAGAGGCGATGGCATTTCCGAACTTTTCTTTTCTCAGACCAAAACCGTCAAGAATAATCAATGTAACCATTATATTTTCTCCTTAAAATTGTATTTTAAAAATATTTAATTTATTTGTCAACTTATTTTATAAATAAAAAATAATTTTCATTTTTTTGTTATTTTTTCTATTTTTTGACTTAAAAAATATTTAAAAAAATAAGCAAAAATTAATAAATTATTGTTTTTATAGCGAAAAATCAATAAAAAACAGCATTTTTTTTGATTTTTTACTAATTTTTCGTTAATTTTCATATTTTATCAAATAAGTTATAGCGCTCAGTATGAATTATTGCATTAAATATTTTTTCTTTGCAGTCAGGGAATTTTTCATTTAATTTTTCAAGTAATTTCTTGACATTTTCCCTTTCAGTATGTTTGTCGGCAGGGCAGTTGTTTATAAGAACTGGCAAGCTTGAACTTATATTAATTATATCTTGTTCATCACAAAAAATAAGTGGTCTTATTACAGTTATGTCAACTCTTGATAGATATGATTTTGGTTTAAAGGTGGAAAGTCTGCCTTCAAAAAAGAGTGAAAGCAAGAAGGTTTCTATTAAGTCATCCTTGTGATGTCCTAAGGCAACTTTATTGCATCCAAGTTTCTTTGCATTGCTGTTTAGCAGTCCTCGCCTAAGATTTGCACATAGTGAGCAGGGATTTTTCTCTTTTCTTATATCAAAAACAATTTCAAATACGTTTGACGGAATGATATTTAGTGTGACATCCAAACTTTTGCAGTAGTCTGAAATGCTAGAATAGTCATTCTTTCCGCCACTTAAATCAATGGCAATGGCAACAAGGTCAAACTTTTTATCGCAAAAACTTTGATATCTTTTAAGTGCTGTTAAAAGCGCGAGACTGTCTTTACCACCAGATATGCCAACAGCTATTACGTCGCCATCTTTTATGAGGTTGTATTGCTCGCACGCCTTGCGTAGTTTACCTAAAATTTTTTGTAAATTTTGCATAAAATCTCCTAAATTAAGAAATTCTTATAAAATTATAGCAAAAAAGCATTAAAAAACAAATAAAAAACAGATTTTTAAAATTAAAAATTATTTTGTGAATAAAAACATTTATTTTAAAAGAAACTAATTTAATTACGAAAGATAAAAGATAATTAATATATTATTAATTATTCTTTTTTATTTGACAAAAAACACTATAAAAATGTATAATCTTTCTATACGAGCAAAAATAGTCGCGTGTAAAGATTATCTTTAGTCAAAAGATGATGCGAGGAGGTTTTATGAAAAAGTTTTTTGTCGGGTTCTTAAGTTTGTTTTGTATGTTCGGTGCGGTTTTGCTTACGGCTTGCGGTGGCAATAATGTCGAGCTGTCTTTATCGACCGAATTTGTTTCTATTCAGCTTGTGGAAGGCTCCACTAGCGAGCAGACCGTAACTGTAACAGTGTCTGGCGTCGATGACACTAGCATTCGAGCTGACGCGAGAGGTTACGAGGATAAGATAGATGTCAGACAGGAAAGTGTGGCAAATGGCAGAACGATCATTTATATCACTGGCAAAGAGGAAACTACTGACGGCTATGCCGAGGTTCAGGTTAGAACTCTTCAAGGCAACGTGACTAAAGTGATATATGTTGATGTTTATAGCCAGGTAAGCTCTATGGAGCAGAAAGAGGAAGAGACCACAAAGAAGAATAACTACGCCATAAGGGGAGACAGCATTGAACTTATCGAAAACAATCTTCTTACATTCTATCCTTCACAAAATAGCAGACGCACAATCACTTGGACTCTTGCCGAGGGTACAAGTGGCGCGACGATTGAAGGCAACATCTTGACAATAGACTCTTCATACAATTCCGACCTTGCCTCTATCACTTTAATTGCAACAACAGAACTTGGAGTAAGTGCAGAGGTTGAACTTCCTGTAGTAGACAAGATTGAACAGGAGCTTGCTCTCTCTTGGTCATACAGTAGAGACACACAGGGCTATGAGCTAATAAGTAGCGACAATAACACCTTTACAATCGTACCAAATATTGCGAGCGACTTAAATTATATAGGTTACGTAAAACTACAATTTAATCAAGAGCTTGACGTAAGAGGCTATGCCCTTCTTAATGGCAGTCAAACAAGTGACCTAGTTGTAGAGGCGGATGGCGAAGATAATGACGGAAACAAAATCTTCTCAATCTATTCAAATAAGGCGCTTGACAATTCAAGCGTAAACCTCAACCGCGACTTTACTGTTTACTTTGAGGTTGGTTATAGTGAATTTGATTACAGCCTTTCAACACTAGAGACAAACCCTATTCACGTAAATGTCAGAGAAAAGGTTAACGGCATCGTAATTTCAAATGAGGATGCCGATGATATCAAGGGTACAACACAAGTTTTGTACTCGGAATACAGCAACTCATATGGTCAAGAATATTTAGTTCAAGTTACGCCAACAACGGTAATTGGTGCAACTAGCAGATATTCTATTAGTTTGAGAATAACAAACCCTAATATTCCAACGGGTGGTCTTGCAAATGGATGTCCTGTAGAGTTTTGGTATCAAGATGTAAACAACAACAATATTTGGACACAAATTCCACTCGAATATGATTCTGCACAAGGTATTTATACAACTCGCTCAAACAATACAGTATCAGTTAGCAGAATATTTATGAAAGCCTCCTCAAGCTTGAACACACAGAACTTTGAAGGTATTGAGATTACTTTTAGAAGCGAGGATAACCCAGAGGTTACAAACACTTTTTACGCTCAACTTGTAAAGAGTGTATCGTATGAAGATTTCACTTTTGAGGATGCCGACTTTAGGGTAGACTCAAGCGCATCTATAACAGACGTCAATATTACAAAGACCTTCGTTCTTCAAGGTCAAACTTCAGTTGAAGGACTTTACATAGTAAACAATAGTGACAATGTTTTGATAAGTGACCCTGCCTATATCACATCAACAAGTGACTCGGTAACTTTCTCAATCACTTTGACGCTTAGAAGGGAAAGTTATGGGATAACAAGCCTTGACAGCTATCAAATTTGTCATAGAAATGGCTTGCAAAGTGAACTTTTTGATATAGATATATTCTTGCCACTAAAAGACGCGACGGTATTATATGACGTAAGCGATATCAGCGACTCGGTGACTGATTATAAGACAAATAATTATTTATATGACAGCGAAGGTAATGTTATAAACGGCTCATTATATGGACTTTCTAGCATTATGATTAAAAATGGTTCAACAACACCAGTGCTTTATTCTTTCAATAAATCAGGTATTTATCAAGCGCAAGCAAACATTGATGTTTCTTACTATGACTTTGTAGAAAGTGACACGATGGACCTTGCAACCTTCAAAGCCCTTATATCATCTCAAGCTGGTATAATGGAAATTATAAATGGCGCAAGAGCAAATACAGAAAAGTCAAGCGATATTGCCTACTTTGCTCCAGATAATAACAGTATCATAACAAAAGGTGTTGGTTTTACGTATGCCGTTGTAACCTTCACAGGCAAAGGTGCGCTAGAGGATGCCGATGCTAATGGCAATGTAACTATAATTAAGATTATTTTAATTGAAAGTTACGTGTCACCATCTCGTATGAATGTAACGCCACTGAGCGACAGTCAAGTTAACCTCTATGCTTCAGATACAGTTGCAACTAGAGATGAGGCTTTAACTAAAAAGACAATCACCATCAACTTTGCAAATTCAGGCATAACCTATAAGGATATAGAAAACTTTGAGTTTGTTTCAACTGTAAAGGATTCAAGTGGCAATCCTATAATGACAAACAAATATGAAACAGAAAACTCTGTTTCTTGGGAAAACGGCAGATATTCAATAGATAAAATCACAATAACTGACTCATTTATCCGCTTTGATATTGTGACAAATTCAAACTTTGGTTCCTTCTCTTTCTTTGACGAACTTGAAGTGCATTATCAATTGCTTTTGGATGGCGAAGATGGCGAAACCGAAGTTTTAGATGTTATTTGGACAACAATCAACATTACAATAAGAAATGCTCAGCGCGTCACAAGTCTTAATTGGGAAAATAATGACGATGATGGCATATACTTTGAAATAGGTGATAGAGACCCTTACTATATCGTTCTTTCATCCTCACCAACAACGGCGAGAAACAACAATGTTACATATTTGGTGACAGATGAAAATGGTACAGTGCTTGATAATGACAGTTTTATAAGCGTAGATAATGAAGTTTCTTCTTCAATGGTGGGCTTATCTCTTAGCGATGCAATAGTGCAAGGTACAAGCGGTTATGTTTATCTATTGCCAGAAGATGCAGTTTATAATCAAAGCATTATCTATAATTATATTGACACAGACGGTACAGCTAAACAGGGACAAATAAGCGTAAGAGCGCTTGGCTCTATAAGAGATAACAATCAAACTTGGTTTGACTATTTGACAGAAAATGCCTTCTTCCTATCAAATACATCTTTAACTGGCGAGGCAGAGACTGTATACTTTGCGGACATTCTTATAAAGATTAAGGTTACAGTTGCAGATGGTACAAGCTTTGAATATGCATACAGAATTTATGACGAGGCTGGCTTTAACGGCATCAATCCAGAGCTTTACTACACAGTTATGAACAGCCTTAATATATCAAGCTCACGCCTTCAAATACCTGTATTCAATGGCGGACTTCAAGGTTATGACGATAGCATCACAGTAAACTTGAATGGCAATAACTTTGCAGGCGAAATTGGGCAAACTGCAGAGATTAGAAATATTACCTTTAGCGGTGATGTTACTGGACAAGGCTTTATTGCAAATGTCAATAATGGTACTATAAATAATGTTTCGCTTGATGTAAATCAAACCTATTCAAGCACAGTTTCTTATCAAGGTACTGGCTTTGTCGGCGGACTTGTTGGCGTAAATAATGGCACAATTATAGCCTCATCAGTCCTTGGTGCAACAATAAGTGCAAGCAATGGCACGGTAGGTGGTGTTGCTGGTCAAAACAACGGCAGAATTGAAAGTTCAAGGGTAGAATTTTACAATCTTGCAGACAAGAATGACGCTGAAGGAACATTACAAAACTCTTTCGTGGGTGGCGTTGTCGGTGGTATCGTAGGTCAGGCAAACGATGGCTCAGTTATAGAGCGTACCTATGCTTATAACTATAATATTGACACCTTTACTACAACTAATGCTACAGTGCTACTTGGTACAACTGTAGGAGCAATCGTAGGACAACTTGTTGGCGAGTCTACTATTTACTACTCATTTGCAGTAATTGATGGTATATCAAACTATGCAGGCACCTTTGGTCAAGGCCCAACTTTAGGTAGCACTAGCATAGATTCAGACTTCTATTGGAGCTATTATTCAAATGGCGAATATATAAGTCAGTTCTCTAATCAAAATAGTGCAAACCTTATAGCATCTGGAGAAAACTTCCACAGCTATGTAAATAACGGATATAGGCATTTTAGAGATTTATATCAAGATGAAAAGGTTACAGACGTAACTTCAAATCAAATTCAAACGACTAAAGATGGCGACCTATACAAATCACTTGCAGTAGACAGCACAAAGGCAATTTTGTTTATCTATCAAATAGAGGAAAGCGTAGGAGACCTTTCGTCAAGTGAACAAAATGATTTAAACGAACTTAACACCATAAACCTTTCGCAGATAGTAGGTAGTCAAGGCTCAGACAATTTAATCATTACATCTTCCGACACTTCAATTATAAAAATAATTGGAAATTCTATTAGTATGCTTAAGAGTGGTGATGTAACTCTTACAATTTCATCAAAACACGATGTAAGCAATCAAAAGAATATTGCTATAAAGGTTATGCCTGCAATGTCGCAGATGATTATCTCATATACCGACAATTCAGGATACACCTACAACATTGAAGAAGGTTCTGTAACCCATCTTCAAAAAACAAAGTCAAGAGATTTCACCTTTGGCTATGAGGTTACAGGCGTATACCTTGGCTCTCAAGCAAATAGATACACTCTTGCACAAAACAATATCAACTTAACTTTAGATATTACTGTAAGCGGTGAGGGTAATGCGGTAAGCTATGAAAAGATTAGTAATTCCATCTATAAGATTACTGCAAACAAAGATAGCGTTTCGTCACAATTAACCTTTAACCCTGTTGTAGTGACAGATGATAGCCAGCAAGCATATCAAGATGCAATCAACAGCGAGTTTTCAAAGTCATTCACAGTAAATCCAGTTGACGGAGTTATATCCTTCTATTATTCTGGCGAAAGCATACCACTAACGCCATCTACAAATGGTGCGGTAAGAGTTGAAGTGCAAACCACAGCTCAAGGTGACAGAGAGAACTTAAGACCAGAAATCTCTTACAACAACGATGCTCTTATTAGAACAAGAATAGACAAGCTTTCAAGTGGCGATGTGACAATCTATCGCTATACTCTTGCGAGCGACTATTCACAAGACCCAGACAATTACATTTTATCGGCAACGGTAACACTCGTTGATGAAAGTTACAACTCATCGACAGGCATTTATAGTTTCATATTTGAGGTATCCTTCTCTGTATTTACAGGCTATCGTATGCAGATTGACAGAGATATGACCTTTAATGTTTCATTTGTCAGTGACAGCGAAAGTGATAGCCTTGACACAACAGGTTCATTGACCCTGACGCTAACCAAACAAAACTTTACAAGCGTTGATATGACCAACTTTAAAGTAGAAAGGTCAGTATGGGAACTTGTTAATGGTAGTTATACAACAACTCATACAAGAGGCGCTCAAGTTGGTGTTGTTTCACCAGGTAGCAGTTCAATTATGCAGATTACAGCAAACCCATCGTTTGCCCACTATGACTATATGGAACTTTCTTATAGCGGTTCAACTGTTTCTAGCGCTGTGAATTTTGAATTGTTATCTTCTATTGACGGGAAAAAATTCGTAAGAAACACAAGAGCTGATGTAGAGGCAAGGGCGAACACAATTAGATTTACTCCATCCGATACTTCACTTGAAAAGGCAAATGGCATAATTTACTTTAGGGTGGCAGTAAACTCAACAGTCAATGTTGACACTATTTTACAGTTCACCGCTTCCTTCTATGAAAGCGAAGGCAATTTGATTACCAGCGCTCACTACTACTTGACAATAAGCTATCTTGCAGAGCCAACAGTTACTATTGACGGCTTGTCAACTGCATATCTTGCAGTAGGCTCATCGGTCGAAGTAGTTGTTCAAGTTCAAGAGGACCAAGTTGTTGATAGCCTCGTGCTTGACGGCGACACCTTGCAAGGAATTACTATATCATCGCTTAGCGAACCTACTATAGACCCTGTAACTCGCATCAAATCATATACAGCAACTCTTAATGCAACAGTAAATGCAAGCGTTGGCGCTCCAAACAATAGCTTTACCGTGCTTGCAAGGGTTTCTAGAACGCTCAATGGTGTGCAAGAGCAGAGAACCGCGCTTGCCAGCGTCATTCTTGTAGACTTTAAACTTGACCAGTCAAGCATAAAAATTCAAGATGCAAACAATGGACAGTTGCAAGTTTGGGCTGGAGTAAGTAAGCAGTTTGATGTAGAATATGGGCTTTTGCCAGAAACTTACAACTATGACCAAAATGATGAAACAAGCGTAGAGCGGGTTCAAGAGTTACTGCAGGCAAGAGCAGACTTTTCAATCAAACAATACTATGTTTCTACAAAGACTGTAGATGGCTTTACAAGTATTCAGTATGCAATCAACTATGATATTGCAAATAACACTCCGATACCTCTGTCAAAGAGATTATTCTATGTGGTTGATGGCAGTGAAATACCAGTTACCGACGCTTATGCAAGTACAGCTGGTGCAAGATTTAATTTTATAGATAATGATGATGGCTCACAAGATGCAATGATTATAGGAGCAAGACTTGGCGAAAGCGTACAATTTAAACTTGAAACCTACATAGCTCTTGGTGACGGCAGTGAGCCTACAACCTACAGCACATACTTTACTGTGACTGTGGAGGCATACTCAGACCCAGACATCCCTCTTACAATATCAAGTGCCTCTGAATTTGAGAACTTAAATCCAAGCGGATACTCTGAAATCACTCAAAACGATTATATACTAGCAAATGACATCGTTCTTGAAAACCACCAAGCTTTCAACACTTCGCTTATAAGGAGTCTTGATGGTAATGGTTATACAATCTATATCAAGAGCTTTGCAACAACAACTTCGTCAAGCACGCTCAATATATCACTCTTTAATGAGGTGCTTGAGAGTACTACCTTAAAGAATGTGAGAGTTAATATCTATAATGGTGGACAATTGACGCTAGACCTTGCTCAGCTTGCAAATAATGTGCAGATAAACATAGCAGGTCTTGCCATTACAAACTCTGGTACTATTACAAATAGTGAGGTGGTATCCTTCTATACCCAACAGTCAGCGATAGGAACGGTAGCAAATGTTAATGTACCAGCAACCACAAGACACAGCAATCCTTCTGGCTTTAATATTAAATTTATTAGAGGTAGCGGTACAACAGAAAATCAATATGTCAATCCAAACTCAACTTGGATACCTTCTGTTGCAGGCTTTGTACTTAATAATAGTGGAAGCATCACAAATTCAAGGGTAGGTGGTGATAGTATTACCATTCTTGGCGCCGAGAGACTTGCAACTGACGCTCAAGGCAATAGCTATAACTCTGGTTACACCTATGCATCAGAACTTGAACTTGGCACTTTCTATATAATAGGTCAAGGTGATATGGCAGGCTTTGTGCTTTCAAACACAGGCTCAATTGCCTCAAGTTTTGTAAAACAACTGGATATGGAAAATCAATCAAATACTACAAGTTATGACACCTCTGGATTTGTCAATTCGAATAGTGGAAGTGTCATAACAAGCTATGTTGAAGGTGTAAAAAATCCAGAGAGTTACGAGGATAACCCTGATTATTCGAAATACGCATATGAAGGCTCGTCATTAAAGTCTAATCTTGGTATTATTGCTGGTTTTGTTAACAACAATACAGGCAATATTAAAGATAGTTATTCAAATATCTTGATTTCAAATTCATCAATAGAATCAAGGGTATATCTTGCATCAGGTTTTGTCTATGAAAACTCTGGAACAATAGAAACTTGTTACTCGGCATCACAGATACAAAACTCTAGGTCAAACCAGATGAACTTCTCGGGTATAACTGCGGACGGTGAACCTCTTGCTTATGGCAACTATATCAATTGCTACTTCTTCAATAAGCTTTACTATGGCAGTGAGGACAACTCAGACAACACAACTGAATCGCTCTATGCGACTGGTGCTGTGCTTATTCCAAATCCAGAACTTTCAACCTATTTCTATGGTTTTGCAATAGCAAATGGAACAACTGACGGCATTTGGTCAATCAACGAAGAGGATGGAATTAAATTAATAGAGCCAAATATCAGGTCATATTCTCATAGATATATTCAATATATAGATGAAGGCTCTGATTATACAGGTACAACAGCGCAAAATGATATAGGTGAGTACATTCTTCCTTATGCAACCCTTCAATTCACAGACTCGAGCAGAGAGATAAACACAGCTCTTGGTTCGGCTAACAATCCTATTCTTATTGCTGATGCTCAAGATTTCATTGAGGTTACTGGAACTTCAACTTCAGTTAATATAAACAAATATTTCAGCGACTACTCAATTTGGGGTACATATAGACTTGTAAGTGATATAGACCTTTCGTCAATAAGCGAATCTATAAGCTTGCCGTCAGTAACTAAGGCATTCTCAGGCACTCTCTATGGCAATGGCTTTACAATATCAAATCTTTCAATCGCCTCAGAGAGAAGCGGTGTCGCATACGGACTGTTCGCCTCAATGGAAAAGCGCAACGCTTCAAGCTCTTCGCCACTTATCAGTAACCTCATTCTAGAGGTCGACCAAGTTATGGCGGGCGACGTGTCTATGGTCGGCTCTATTGCGGGTTATATAAAAGACTCAATTATTGTAAGCGTAGAAATTATATTTAATGAAGATGCGACTGTAACTGGTCTTAACTTTGTAGGTGGTCTTACTGGACTTTCTTTTGGAGATAGCACGATTAAAAATATCGTAGTAACAAATCCAAATGTTGTGGCTGATAGATTTAATATAGATAGTAACGAAGAATATTTGACAGCATCTTCACTTGTAACTATGAGGAATAACATAAGCAATAACCTAAGCATATCGACGTCGATAGGCTCCACCCTTATGACCCAAATGCAAAGGTATTCTTATGCTGGTTCAGTAGTTGGTTTTGCTGACCACTTCGTATCATCTTTAAGGGGCTTTAATGTAGCTCAAGCTTCAGATTACTCAATAAACAACATTAGAGTTAGTGGTATTGTTTATGTTCAAGGTCAAGTTGCAGGCGGTGCAATCGGCTTGACAGGCTATCAAACTCACGTAAGAGACGCTGGAGTTGACATAACAGCCTCAATGACCTCAAATCAATCACACATCATAGCTACAAAATACTTTGCAGGCGGTGTAATAGGACAGTCCTTTGGCGGACTTAGCAGAATTTACTCGCAATATGACTCTTCTACTCAAGATTTAATAGAAAATAACTATACGGCTATCTTTAATGGGAATGAATCAGCAGAGAGAGGGGCAACAGATATATTCTATCTTGAAAATAATGTATATGGTTATTCTCAGATGTATATAGGTGGACTTGTAGGTTATGTCGGAAGTGGAAAGATTGAAGTTTCTTATTCTAAACTTAATGTTGTAAGCTTAAGCGCGTCTTTTGCTGGCGGAATTGTTGGCGCACTTGATTTGACTGAAGTGTCTACATATCAGGCGGAGAGCGAACTTCTTTCTGGAAACGATGGTGTTTACACTAAATACTTTATTAATGAAGTTTATGCCTCTGGTGATGTTAGGGCAAAACAGGATGGTGACCCAAGTGTAATGACCGCAGGTGGTATCATAGGTGTATCTTATGGTCTTGGCAATAGCATTACATTGCTTGCTGTAAATGCAGTAAACCAAATTTTAAATTACGATTATGCAACTGATTCATATATTGAAGTTTATGATGGTTTGAATATCTCGTATACAATAAAAACCAATCTTATTTTAGGTGCAGTATATAAGGATAAGGACTCTACAGAGCAAATCGTCTTGGTGGACGACATATCTGACGATGGTCATTATGAAAATTACTTCAATTTTATTAGACCGTCTGGCACAATGGGTGGTTCTGCACCAGAAGCCGAAGGTGACCTTCCGTCTGTTGCATATTATGAGTACTATGGATATAATGGAAATAAGACTTACTTAAATATCATAGGCAATATTACAGGTCAGGTAGGTAATGAGGATAATACCTTATATAATAATGACTATGTATATGCAATTAGCGCTCCTTCAAACTATAGTAGCGCCTCAGTTGGACATCAATCAACTCAACAAGCATTCTTAAACTCTGGCGTTTGGGTGATATCAAACTGGGTACATCCTGGTGATGACTTGCTCCCAACAATCAGATATCAAAGGACATCAAGTTATATCTATCTCGATGACTACACCGAAAGCGTTGAGTATGTTTTTCAGTTGATGCAATCAGCTAATAGTGACTACACGATAGTAGTAAGAGGAAGAACAAGTCCTGATATTGAAGACTCATATTCAGATATTAATCTTGAAGATTATAGAGATGTAGTTGACGTAGACTTAATGATTAGAGGCTTCCAAGGCTCATTAATTGGTAGCAATGAATATATTACAACTGACGGTGAAGGCGGACGCAACCATAGAGTAAAAATTATTTCAAGCCAAAGTTTCATAGCGTCAACTGGCGCTGGCTTCTACTTAAATAACGTAGTAGTTGAATATGTGGATAATGGTGGCATTAAACTCACAACAAACACCCAAAATACAGCAGGTTTGTTCTCTATGAGCGCTTTAAATGAGGCGACGATTATATCTCTTGATATGACCGTTTCTTCTCCAATAACGGTAACAAACAGCCCTCAAGTAAGCAGTAACGAATTGATTTTTGGATTACTTGCTCCAAGCATTGAAAGCTCTTCAATGTCAAATGTAGATATTAAGGCTGAAGGCTTTAGCTCTACCGACTCGTTGGTGACATTAGACATTAATAAGAATAATACCAACAATAACACTGAAATTATAACCGCGGGTATAATTGCAGGCCAGGCGATGCAGTCAAGCACATTCTCTATACTACAGCTTGATGGTATCAATATTGTTACAGATTCAAATTATTTAACTATTGATGGTAATAATAAAGACTATTCAGCAATATACACTGGTGGCTATTTTGGCAAGATTGAAAGAACGGAAGAAGCACTTGAGGTGAGAATGAATATCTCAAGTATTACTCGTGATAGTTTGACAACCGATGGAAACCCTCAATTAAATGTTGTGGATGTTGGCAATGTTACAGAAGCCTATGTTGGAGGTTATGTTGGTTATAATAATGGCTTGAACTATCTTGGTACTTTCCAAGATGGCAACTTCCAAACTAATATTGATATAGTAATATCTTCAAACTCTTCAAGTGTTTTTGAAAATCTCTATACGGGCTTGCTTTTCGGTGCAATTGGTAGCAGTTCGGCTTTAGATAATGTAAACTTATACAACTCAAATTTCGAGGGTGGCTTATTCTTATCGGACACAGTTACTATAGAAAATGTGTATGCAGGTGGATTTGCAGGTGAAATTAACAGTGTTATGTCAATTGGCAATATCACTTCTATAAACTATCAAGTTGCTGATATTGACATCCTTGAAGATAGCGCTGTAGATAACCTATCTAAAGATAGCTTTGACAGTAGTAGTTATAATGCTTACACGGTAAATATGGATGGAAACGCCTATGTAGGAGGAATAGTAGGTAAAATTAATACAAGATTTACCTTTACTGGAGGCTCTTCGGCGTTTACAAAAATAAACGAAAATGGTGAGGCAATAAGACTTACTGGCTCTGGTAACCTTTACGTAGGTTCAGTCATAGGTTATGTAAATTCTACCGTTGCAAATACAAATGACCTTTCAGTCAACATTTATAACAACATAGTCTCTAACGCTAGTTTTGTTGTTGTTCAAGATGATAATCCTGCAACTGTTGGAATTGGCGGTATAATAGGCTATATTAGTGGTGGCGATACGGCGGGCGACAATGATAACAACTCAAGAGTTGCTATCGGCAGTTCAAACGCATCAATAAATTATATTGGTGCAACCTTCTTAAGTGCCGAAACGATTAACTTTGGCGGAATTGTCGGCAATGTTGCTTTTGACAGTCCTAATGATATTGTAACTTTAACAAACACAGCTTATGGCGGTGCTCTTAAGGTGTTTGGCGAAAAGAGTAATGGCGGAGAAGTTGTGTTTGGTGGTTCGATAGGAAATGCTAGCGGAACTGCCAATGTGACGACTGGATATAACTTAAATCTTGTAAACAACTATAACTATGGTGATGTGTTTGTAGAATATGACACGAACGCAAGTCTTAAAGAGCTTGGTTCTTACACCTTTGGTGGTTTGACAGGTATGATAGAAAGCTCTTATAGATTGTCTGCAAACAATAACTATTCACTTGTTTCAAGTCATAATACAAGATATGAAGAAGGAATGAATTCAATAGCAGGCGGTGATGTCAAGACCATAACAAATAATGCTCTTTTTGGTAGTGGCGTAACGCCAGAGAATTCAAGCCTTTTAGACAACTACTATACTTATGCAGTTTCATTATGTCACGATGAACTTGGTACAGATATTGGTTATACCGTAAATTATCCAAGCGATGGTGCGGGATATAATGGTTCAACAACAAGCAAGAGTAGCCTTGGTGGCGGAACAGCATTAAATATGATATCCGCTTTCAATAGTAGTACTATACAAATATATGTAGGAGAAGGCTTGACAGAGGGACATAAGTTAAACCCAATTGTGATTAACAGCACAGAGACTGTTTTGGATGCAACTTACAAGCTTAATGGTATGACTTACTTCTACTTTGATGCAAACGCCACTCTTTCTACTAATCTAACTGCGCAGGTGCCAAAGGCATACAATGATAAGGGCGAAGTTATAAGCACGTCAACTGTTTCAGAGCTTGAAAACATAGCAATTATAGGCAATTCGCGCGAGATTAGTTACTATCTCGACAAAACTGTCGACAACCCACGTGCTATGATAGAAACTTTATCAGGGTTCTCATATGTATCTGGTCTTGTTGTAAATTCAGATGTTAATATTGATAGTATAGAGGGTGACACCTCAAATTTTGCGGGACTTGCAAACTCAATGTATGACAATGCCATGGTTTATGCCGTACAAATTAAGGGTACAATAAATGTAGGCGACTCAAGCGCACTTAATGTTGGCGGAATTGTTGCCAATATGTACTCAGGAAAGATACTCGATAGTTCTACAGCAGTTGATATAACCTATCGCGGTGGTAGAAGCGGTAATGTTTATGGTATAGCAGGCGTTCAGAATAATGGTAGCGTACAGAATAAACTTATCATAAATAGCTATTCAACAGGAAGTATAGATTCATATATCTCTGCTAACATCTATGCTATTACAGATATAATAAGTTACACCAAACTTATTAACACATATACCATAGCAAAACTCAACCAAAATGACTATACAATATCAGGCAACCCAACAGGAGTGGTATCGATTTTTGGTCTTGGGGGGAATAGTGGAATCCCAGCCTCTGCAGTTATTAGCAATTCATACTATGACTATAACAGTGTCAATTATGATGTTACTGAAGAGGAACTTGTAGGTAATAGCAATTACGATTTGCGACGTCTAACAGATACTTTTGTTGGCGTTGATGGCTCAGCTCCAGAAATATTTGACTCTATGGACTATGATAAGGGTACGCTTGAGTTCAACTACGGCTATCCTACACATAAATATGGCTTTATGAAACTCTCGTCATTTGCAACTATTGCAAATGAGGATACAAACGAAGGCACTACGTACGATGATTATGTGATTGAAAGAGAGTATCAACGCTTGCCAAATAACACCTCATTTGCAAGTTATGAGAATAAAGATAATCTATATTTCTTGATTACAAGCGCAGGATATCTAGCACGAATAAGTGAACTAAATATAAAATATCAAACTATAGGAAGTGCTGGCGATGACGGTACTGACGATGACGGTACTGGTGATGACGGTACTGGAGAGAGCGGAAGCACTGGTAGTGCCTATGACATAAGGCGCTTTGTACTTATGTATGATATCGACATAGAGCAAACTCAATATAAGGAAGGTCAATGGATTAGCATTGCCTTTGGTACAAAAACAGTTACAAACGGAAATGATAACGTGACCGTTCAAGATGCTCTTATCGACTTTGACGGACAAGAACATACAATCAAGGGACTTAAAACCTCACTATTTGATTCAATTCAAGGGGTTGATGCAAATAATCGAACAAATATTATGAACCTACGCTTGACAGAACTTAAATTAAAAGGCGGTGGCGCTCTTGCTCAGAAGATTGGAAATACAAATGTTTCAAATATGACTATATCTGGCTTTGTAGATACTAAAGAAAGTACTATGGAAGTTCTTCTTCTACATGCTTTCTTAGGCGGTCTAACTAATTGGGCGTATACTTCTACAATATCTACTATTACAAACTTAATAAAGATAGATGTAGAAAACAGTGTTGATGATACTGCTGACGCTGTTGCAGTTGGAGGAATAGTTGGTCTTGTAGCGGACACCAAATTTAATTACTGTTCAAACTATGGGCCAATCAATGTCGCAATAAACGAAGATAAGAAGGTTTATCGATACTGTGTTGGGGGATTGGCTGGAGCGACTTTTAGTGGAACTGAAATTAATTACAGTTATAACGCAACTTCAGTAATGGCAGGCTATGCAACCTCAACTAGCCTTTCAACAGTAGTAGGAGAGTATTATGTTGGCGGACTTGTTGGGTATAGTGATGGTATTGATATCACAGGCAGTTACAACTCTGGAACCATCAAGTCAGGCAACAAATCTAATGGAGCGACAAGTGGCACTAGCACAAAGGGCGTTTCGTATGGTGGTGGAATAATAGCCTATGCATCAAGTGCTAACATAACCGAGTGTTACAACGAAGGCACTGTCGAATCCCTCGGCACCAGTCCAGAGACTAAATTTGTTTGGAAATATGAGTATCGGCAGGATATTATTCTTAAGCGAAAACTTAAGCTTGTATTATATCAAACAAGCCAAAGGAATGTTTGGGCTTATGCAATGGGATATTTAAAGGAAGGTACGATAAATAATTGTTCGGCTAACAACCCAAATCAAGAGACCATTTATATGAATGGAACAATGCTTGGGTTAAAAAATGGCAATCCGATAGAACTGCAGTCTTGGGAATGGGAAGATATCTCAGCGAAGATTGATATTACAACTATAAACAATAAAATTTATACAGGTGGTGCTACTTGGTCAGATTGGCAAGGTTGGTTGATATTTAAATCTTTATATCAGAATCTCTACGCCATTAAAATAAATATTAACACTTACATAGATATCCCAGAGGTTCAAGATACTGCAAATGGTGATGATGCTAATATCTATGTAAATGCTTATAACAGTTTTGGTTTGCCAAGCAGTTTTGTTGTGCCTATTCAAATATCAACGAATATAAAATTTTCAGATCATGAAGCTAAAAGTTATGATGGTATAATTGAAGGTGGGTTGCAAAACGGTAAGCCACCAGATGTCCCTTCATCAGGTAGTTCTGAGTGGAAATATAAAGCAGAACATAGGGTATCAAATAAAGAATATTCTGCATTTGATTATTCAACTTCATATGATAATTATATCTCAGCCTATAGTGATAGTTATATTGGAATGGTTGGCGCAACCAGTGTTAGCGGAGGCGGATTGAATGGAGAAGAGATAAAATACAATACAAGAAGTGCCGAAAGTGCCGATATTACAAATTTAAGTACTACAATAGCAGGGCAGAGTTATTATCAAGCAAACGCCAATAATATTAATGCAATATTTAATGCAGGAACATATCAATATGAAGTAGAGGCACCTTTGAATGGCATACCTTATGTTAATAATACTAAATATTATAGTATATCTAACTTAAGATGCTCAGGAGTTTCTAGTTCAGGCATATCAGCAAGCGTAACAAAAGTTACAGAAGATAATGTGTATTTTACTGTCTTCAGCAATGAAAAATTGAGCGGGAATATAACTTATTCTATTAATTTTAATTATAATACTCAACTTTCATTTAATTTAACAGATTTAAAATATTACTACATTGACAATTATTCGTTCGGAATATTTGTCAACGGAATTAATAGTATTAACGCAATTCCTGAGTATTCTATTATAGCGCCTAACGGGGAAAAATACAACAATGTAGCTATAGGTTATTGCGTCGGCGATTCAGAAGACTCATCACAAAATATTCCTGTGCTTAATATAAACGAACTCGGACAAGAAGAATGTGAAGAAAAGTATCTGTTCTTCGCAGTTGAAAATGGAATGCTAGTTTATATTCCTAATGCGGAACTTTATATAGATGATGAGCTTAGGTACAACGTAAACAAAGAAGAGTTTGAAAATGGCAATTTTGAGGACAACTTTGAAGAAAACTTAAATAAGATTGTCGAAGAACGTTTTGCAGGTCAAAGTTACGTATTTTCAACAATGTCGAGCGAAGAAAGAGAAAAAGAAATAGGGAAGTATTTTGGCAATGTTTACGGAGAAGCAAGTGGCAATATCATAATATCGGACAGCAAAGAGGGCACCGTTGATTTAGTTTATGGTATTGATGTAGGTGCTTGGTACAATTCTTCACCAGAAACTTCAGATAATGTTGTTGCTAGTTATGCTAGTTACATAAATGTAAATGTCTCAAATAAAGCTACGTCAGGGACATCTTATACCGTGCTGTTTAATGGAAAAGAAGTTGCACAGTACACAGGTAGTGTTTTTAGTTGGGATGGGAAACCGATAGGCGGTTATATAGACGGTTATAGCTATTCCATTAATGTGTCAAACAGTGGAATTTCTCTAAAAATGAATGGTATAAACTTAGATTTGGACGGAACTAACAATTTACGCAAAAAAGTTGAAGGCTTGTTTACCGTTCAAGAAGGTTCGGCTTCAAATTACATCGAGATCAAATCGGATTATGATGAGGTAGTAGAAACCAAAACATTCACATTTAAATTTACTCTAAAAGACTTATCTTCAGACACCATAGTTTGCAATTTGTCTGACAAAGCATTATTGAGTTATGATAAAGATGGTGGAGGCTGGGGAATATCGAGTAATTTCAAGCAAGTTACAATAAGCGGGC
Source organism: uncultured Clostridia bacterium (assembly GCA_944350015.1). Classification (GTDB taxonomy): domain Bacteria; phylum Bacillota; class Clostridia; order Christensenellales; family UBA1242; genus Caccovivens. The sequence goes on from CALVNW010000001.1 coordinate 78,256, forward strand.
ACACCTTTGATGTAAGCTTAGATGGATATAAACTGACTTTTACTATAACAGATAGCTCAAACGGGAATTACACAAACACTTTAAGGAGTTATATGGGAGATCTTGAAGCTAGAACAAACGGCTCTAATGGTGTAAAGATAAATGATTCCTTTGCAAACATTGTAGGGGGAGAGGTATCATCAAGTTTTAGTGGTGTGAGCGGAACATTAACTATGAAATACTCGGTTGATAAGTGGTATGAGGTTGATTTAGAGCAGTACTCTTACCTTGAATCTAATAGGACCACTGGAGAGATTAACTTTAAAGGCGATGACTATGCAAGTTACGGACTCGGAGGTGGTATTACGTTAAATGGAGTTACTGTTTATGTAGGAAAAATTAACGATATTAAATTTGTTCAAAAATATCAAAAGAACATAACAGAGTATAAGATAGTTATTAATGATGGCATAGGAGAATTCGCAAGTATTGCATATGAGTTCAAAATAGGCGACTATATATTCTCTGAGGGTGTAACAAATGGAGGTTCTACTAGCGGTGCGTTTGAAGCTACAAATGATGATGGCGTCTCTGCAGACAGGATAGGCGAAGGAATAGTGAATTTTAAAGCTAGTATATGCCCAGCCTATAAGTTACAACCAGATGATACTAAGACAATTAACATTGTTCTTGAGAGAACAAATTCACCTACTACAGACCCCGAATACTTTATTGCTAGTGGCACACTAAATGATGATAATACCAGCATTCAAAGTAATCTTATAAAATACTATACTAAAAATTCAAACATACTCGTTTCATTGCAAGTATTTGATGATGGTAGCTTTACTATTTATGATAGCAATGGGAATGCTATATTAATGTATACTAGTAAAAAAATTACATCTGACGAAGGTTCAATAGATTCAGGCTATTATGCTTTTTATGATAGCAACGGAGAGCTAAATGAAAATGGTTTAATAAATATAAATTCTAGTTCAAATCCATTAATCTATACATCAACAAGAGGGCAGTCAATAAGGTTAGCGCAGATGCTACCTTCTGCTAATGGGTATAAACCTTATATTACAGATACCGATATATTGGGCGTTACAAATAATGGTTATATATATATAAGAGGTGATTACCCTCTAGTCGACGAATTAAATGGAATAACATCTACGATTACAGCTTATGATTATCAGTGGACAAGTAGCCAAAAATTACCAGAGATGGAAGGTACTTCAAGTACTTTGGATATACTGTATTCACAGAAAGATAATTTTGATTTTAGTTTTACTGAAGATGGGGAAGTCGTTTATTTAGAAGAAGGTAAAAATTATAACTTAACTGAGAATAACGCAGGTTACGCAATTTTTGACTTGCTTTTAAATGATGATGATTCTAGTGTTGGGTATCTCAACGTTAAGATAACTGGTTCGGGTACGAAGTCTGGTAGCTCAGCTGTAAACGCCAATGTGACAGCCCTTCAAGCACAATCAATAATACTATTTTCTGATATTTCCTTTAACAACATAGGAGGAGGATTTGTAATAAGCAGTGGAATAGATATTATAGGTAATGACTATTATATCTCTTATTTCGGAACATCTTTGTTTAAGGAATTTAGAGGTGGAGGGTCACTTATAAAAGATGTGAAACTTCTTGCGGAAAGCGGAGAAGATGCTCTAATATTCACGGGAGATAGCTATAATGTTGCACTTAATAATATAGAGCTTTATGGCGCAAAGGTAGAGCATACTGGAACAGGCGGTGCAATAATCAATTATACTGCTGGAAGTTTTAATTATAGCGGAACAGCAAACATTATATCCTTCGCTAGTATTAATGGTAAGTTAAACAATATTGGAAGGAAAAATGTAGGAGCTGAAGATGACGATTTGTCCGATACTGTTAATGACTTAACTCTCTTTAATTGCGCTTTATCTGTCAATATTACAAACTATGGTTTTATCTCGGCATCTAACGGAAGGGATGGAACTAATGGTCGCAATGCGGGCTCTACTGATTACCAATTAGCTGGTGGCGAGGGAAGCGGTGGAGAAAACGGGTTTAACATTATACTTACCGAATCTAATAATGCCTCCACCTCATCAATAACAAATAAAGGTATTATGAAAGCTGGAAACGGCGGAAATGGCGGTGCTGGCGGTAGCAGTGGTCGAGGAAAAGATGAGCCTTTTAAAACAGAAAACATCTCTTATGGTACTACCAGAAGAGAAACCTATAGTGGAGGTACTGTAGGTAAAGCTGGTGACGGAGGCAGTGCTGGTACTATTATGATAAACAGCGAAAGCTTATATAAAGGAGCGAACAACTTAAAATCTTATAATGGCATTTCAGGCCTTTCAGGGGCAAGGGGAAGATATGGTGTTGGTGGCATAAGAGTTGTAGATAATGAATATGTATTTGTGAGAGCACTTTGTGCGAATCGCGCAAACGTTGCGGCGAATTTGCCGTTTAACGAGTATTATGCAGAAAAGGAAAGTTACAACAACCAATTCAAAAATATCTTGAATGGTGGTTCAGAAAAACCTTGGCGTTTTGATGGTGAAAATGATAAAGCATACAATCTAGCGGATTTATGTGACAAGATTTTAAATTTATCGGCAGAAGGCTATGATGATTCAGAAACCAAATACCCAACTGAAGAAGATGGAGCTCGATGGGATGGCTCTAACTATGCTGCCTTATTAGAGGAGGCTAATCCCACCGAGGGACAAAATTAATTTATAACAAAAGGAGAAAATTATGAAAGATAGTGATAAAGATGAAAAGGGCAAGTGTATCCACGACGGACATAGAAAAAGGTTGACTGAAACAGTCAACCGTGTCGGTCTGGATGGTTTAAGTAACATTCAAGTCCTTGAGTATATCCTTTTCTTCATATTTCCGCGAGGGGATGTAAATCCTCTCGCCCACCGTCTCCTTGACCGCTTTGAGAATGTTCATACCGTGCTTGAAGCTTCTGTTGAAGATTTGATGGAAGTAAAAGGAATTGGTGAAATGGCAGGGCAAAAAATCCACTCGCTACTTGAAGTTTTCTACTATTACACAGCCGAAAAATTAAATTATCAACCACTCAAAACCCTTGGTGATTTTCTTGATTATGTTGAGCAACTTTTGCGTTACCGCGCCGAAGAGGAGCTCCACGTTTTTGGTGTCAATATTTCTGGCGAGGTTGAACAGGGTAGATGCCTTGCAAAGGGCAATAATACACTTGTTGGAGTTAATATGCGTGATATCGCATTGTACGTTTCAACCGCAAAAGTAAAAAAGGCGTATTTAGTGCATAATCATCCAGGAGGCTCAAGTACACCATCTGAACAAGACAAGATGTCATATGACAGAATGAAAGGCATTTTCACTTTCACAGGGTGCAGACTCGCCGACTCTTTTGTTATAGGTAAAGATGGTATTTATAGTATGGAGCGCAAATCTATCATTCGCGTATTTAGTGAAGGTTTAGAATATTTGCAATCATTACTCCTAGAAGACTCGCAAGAAGGGTAACAAAAAAGTTGACAACAATAAAAATCCAAAGACGAGAAGGTTTTTCTTCTCGTTTTTTGTTGTCATCTTGCTCAAGTAATTCATTACCAAAAGGAAGCACGCAAAGGCAGTATACGCCATCATCGTCATATTTTATAGAGATATACTCTTGCCTTTCAAGATAAATCAGTATATTTTCAAGCCCTTCAACATCAATCTTGTATTTACTAGGCATTGCAGAAATTATGTCCTTTGACTCTATGATATTATAGGAGCCATAAGGGCATTCTTTTATCAAAATTTTCAAGACAAGTTTTGACTTTATGTCAAGCATATAGATAGTTTTTGCAATAAGCAAATATTTATGCCTTTTAATCATCCACATTGTCAGTTTTTGCGGAGAGATACAGGGTAGTAGCACCAAACTTAGGTCGGACCATTGTCGTTTATTGTATCTATATTTTTACTATTATTTGGTCCGCCCAAGCATTAAAATATCCCTCTTTTTTGGGACACAGATAGCATCCCCGCATTTTTTGTGATAGAAATTAAACGAAGTATGTCAATTTGCTTGACAAAAAATGCGGGGGGGGTAAAATAGGGTATCCAAAATAAATTTTGGATACCCTATTTTTGTAAAGGAGGTATTTATGAAAAGTTTAAAGTTTAAATTGTTTTCTAGCCTATCAATGTTTGTGATAGCACTATCAATGCTTATAATCGGTGTATGGGCAGTTGGCGAGACGCAGACGATTACGATGAACGGTAGTGTCAACTTTGAGATTGCAGATAAAAGCCTATATGTTCAAGATGTGCGTATGCAAGAGGATAACAACTCCGTGCCATACAGCCTAAAAGACCAAGGCAGGTTTATGCCAGGTTTTATCAACGGCAATTTTGATATGGATTTAGGTGATTTTACAAATAGTTACGGCTCTTTCGCATTGTATTTTGACATAATCAATACAATGGATGAAACAACAAGTGAAACGTTTGCCTACACCGTGGACCAGCCAACGGCGCCAAGCGGAACAACCGTCGATGTGTCCATTTTAGGAACAGACGGCGCAATCTTAGAGCAAATACCACAAGGCACAGTTAAGCCATCAGAGATTTCCGATAGCACTCTCGTTACTGCAACAGTCACTATTATTAAAAAAAGATAGGCTTTATATGGTTATGGCAAAGTCTATTTTTTTGTTGTAATATTTTTGTCTATTTGAGAGAAAATATCTTAGGGAAATTGTATTTTATGCCAGACAGTAAAGAAAAGTTAGTTTTAAAATATCTTTGCAAGGTATGTTCGGGAAAGAAAACCTACCTTATTTCTCCGCACGACATAGCAAAAGCGACTTGTGGTAAAATGGTGCTGTCTGTCAATGAAATAGACGAGATTATGACAAGCCTGTCACTACAAAATTATATTGACTTTGTAGTTTCAGACAGTAAAAATGGCTATTTTTATTGTGTAAAATTAAAGAAAAAGGGACAGACATATTTGGCAGATGCAAAACGTCAAAAAAAGGCTATGTTAATGCTGGTACTTCGAAGTATTTTCTTAGCTACAGTCAGCTTTGTATTTGGTCTTATTTTAAAGGCAATTTTTAAAAGCTAAGTTAAAAATCAATATTTTAAAATCAAATTAATTATTTGTTTAATTAATAAATAAAAAATAATATAAAAATTAGAAAAAATAGCTTCAATAATTAAACTATTTTTTGCATTTAATTTTAAATAAATTATTATTTATTTTATTTAATTTTTAAATAAATTTTTAATTTTCATATTTTATTTTTAAATAAATCAACGGGAATTAAATTTTTATTTTAAAATGATTTAAATATGTTGAATTTATTTAAAATATATTCAAATCAAAAATATATCATTAAAACATTTTTAATTTAGTTGTTTTTTGATATATAATTGTAAAGAAGGATGGTTCTATGGAATTTAAGTTAGAGTCAAAATATAGCCCAGCAGGCGACCAGCCACAAGCAATTGATAAACTTGTGGAGGGTTTTCAAGATGGTTTAAAGGAACAGGTGCTTTTAGGTGTTACTGGCAGTGGCAAAACTTTTACTATGGCAAACCTTATACAAAAGATGAAAAAGCCTACACTTGTTATTGCGCACAACAAGACGCTTGCGGCACAGCTATGCAATGAGTTTAGAGAGTTTTTCCCGCACAACCGTGTTGAGTATTTTGTATCATACTATGATTATTATCAGCCTGAAGCCTATATTGTTTCAACTGACACCTATATTGAAAAGGATATGTCCATAAATGACGAGATTGACAAGCTTCGCTCCTCTGCAACCTCGTCCATACTCGAGCGAGACGATGTAATCATAGTTGCATCGGTATCTTGCATCTATGGCTTAGGCAATCCAAACGAGTACTACAATCTTCATATGACGCTACGGGAAGGCGACCTTGTCGACAGAGACGAAGTAATTTCGCTATTGATAGATATTCAGTATACGCGTAGTGACATTGATTTTAAACGTTCGACCTTTAGAGTCAAGGGTGACACTCTTGATATTTTCCCGTCCAGCCAATCAGAACTTGCAATTAAGATTAGATTTTTTGGTGATGAGATTGAAAAGATATATGATTTTGAGCCAGTTTCAGGCAATCTTATAAACGAGCTTAAGCAGGTTTCAATTTACCCAGCAACGCATTATGCTGTTGGTCATAGCAGAATGGAGCAGGCGCTTGAACAGATTGAGAGAGATAGAGAGCTTGCAGTTGAAAATTTTACAAAGCAGGGCAAACTTATAGAGGCTGAAAGGATAGGTCAGCGCGTTTCGTATGACATTGAAATGATGCGAGAGGTTGGCTATTGCAGTGGCATAGAAAATTATTCACGCTATTTTGATGGTAGGGCACCAGGCGAGCCACCATATACTCTTATAGATTATTTTCCAAAAGACTTTTTAACTATCATTGATGAAAGTCATATGACCTTGCCACAGATTAGAGCAATGTACAATGGTGACAAGGCAAGGAAACAGTCGCTTGTAGAATACGGGTTTCGCCTTGAAGCGGCAAAAGACAATAGACCACTTACCTTCAACGAGTTTGAAAGTAAGATTGGGCAGGTGATGTATGTGTCGGCAACACCAGCGCAGTATGAGCTTTCGCGTGCAGGACAGGTTGTTGAACAGGTGATAAGGCCGACTGGTCTGCTTGACCCGCTTATTGAGGTTAAGCCAATTAAAAATCAGATTGAAGATTTGATGCTTGAGATAAAAAAGGTGATTTCACACAATGCAAGAGTGCTTGTAACCACTCTTACCAAAAAGATGGCAGAGAGCTTGACAAGTTTCTTGCAAGAGCACAACTTCAAAACCAAATATATGCACTCAGAGATTGACACGATGGAGCGTGTTGAGATAGTAAATGGCTTGCGTTCAGGCGAGTTTGATGTGCTTGTTGGAATAAACCTTTTAAGAGAGGGGCTTGATATGCCAGAGGTCGAGCTTGTTGCAATACTCGACGCTGACAAAGAGGGCTTTTTGCGTAGCGAGGGGGCTTTGATACAGACAATAGGCAGGGCGGCACGAAATGCAAATGGGCGAGTTGTGATGTATGCGGACACTATGACCGACTCAATGAAGAGAGCTATAGAGACTACAAACAAGCGTAGAGCTCTTCAAGAAAAATTTAATAAAGAGCATAATATAACGCCAAAAACTATTATAAAAGAGATTAAAAACACGCTAGAGATATCTAAGAAGGTTAGCGACGGCAAACTCAAGAAAGAGGAGATACCTGCTGAAATCGAGAAGTTGACGGCTATGATGAAGGTCGCCTCTGGTGCACTTGACTTTGAAAGGGCGATAGAGCTACGAAACCAAATACAAAAGCTCCGCAAACAGCTTGATAGTTTTAATAAGAAAAAAGGAAATTAAAAAAAATTACGATAATTTTATTAAAAAACTTAAATTTTGTAGCATATTTTCATTTAAAATGATGATATGCTACTTTTTATGCAGATTATAACTAACTTATTTATAAGCTAGGCGTTTAAAATGTGCTTGTAAAATATTAATTTCTATTGTTAGTTTAACTTAAAAGTGGTATAATAACCATATGAAAGATACGATTATTATAAAAGGTGCGAGAGAAAATAACTTAAAGGATATCTCACTTGAAATTCCAAAAAATAAATTGATTGTTTTTACAGGTGTCAGTGGGTCGGGCAAGTCCAGCCTTGCTTTTGGCACCATTTTTGCCGAGGGACAGAGGCGCTATATTGAGAGTTTGTCGTCATATGCTCGTCAATTTTTAGGACAAGCACAGAAGCCAGACGTAGAGTCTATAGAAGGCTTGAGTCCCGCAATTTCAATAGACCAAAAGACAACAAACCACAATCCGCGTTCTACTGTTGGTACAGTGACAGAAATCTATGATTATCTTAGATTACTTTTTGCACGTGTTGGAGTGCCTTATTGCCCACATTGTAAAAAGCCGATTTCTCAGCAGACTGTTGACCAGATTGTAGATGCAGTGCTAGGGTACAAACCAGGTAGCAAACTCACCATACTTGCACCAATTGTACGAGGTCAAAAGGGAAGTTTTGCAAAACAATTTGAAAGTTTGAAAAAATCGGGCTATACTCGTGTTCAGGTCGATGGAAGTATATATTTGCTTGATGAGGAGATAACCCTTGATAAAAACATCAAGCACAACATTCGCGTGGTAGTAGACAGACTTGTGCTAAAGGATGGCATAAACTCCAGATTGACAGACAGCATAGAAACGGCAGTCAAACTCGCAGAGGGGCTTGTAATAGTTGAAACCGATGACGGCGAGCAACTTTTCAGCACAAATTATTCTTGCCCATACTGCGGATGGACACTTGAGGAAATCACGCCAAGACTATTTTCTTTTAATGCGCCATATGGTGCTTGTCCAACTTGCTCAGGACTTGGTGTTTACTCTGACGTGTCAGAGGATATTATACTAAAAGACGGGCATCTTTCTGTCAATCAAGGTGCATTTAATGCGACTGGCTGGCGAATGGATAGCGGTGGTTTAGCCGAAAGATATATTAGAGCGCTAGCTAAAAAATATGATATAGACCTTGATTGTCCAGTTGAAAAATTGCCTCGTAAACATATAGAATTATTACTATATGGCAATGATGGCGAAAAACTAGATTTATACGAAAATGAGTCAAGGAATAAGACTTTTGAGCATTTTAATGGCAAAAAGGCATTGGCATTTGAGGGTATAATCAATAATTTAAAGAGGCGACTTGCAGAAAGTAAGAGCGACTTTGTAAGGTTTGAGATAGGCAAATTTGTAAGAGAAATAACCTGTCCTACTTGTAAGGGCAAAAGACTTAATGAAAGTGCATTGTCGGTTAAAATAAAGGGCAAAAACATAGCAGAAATATGTGATATGTCGGTTGGTGAGCTTGTACACTATTTTGATGACTTAAATCTATCAAAAGAAAAAGCCGAGATTGCGAAGAGCATTTTAAAAGAGATAAAGGCAAGGCTAAACTTTCTCTCTGACGTAGGACTTGAGTATTTGACGCTGTCCCGTTCTGCCGAGACCTTGTCGGGCGGAGAGGCGCAACGTATTCGCCTTGCAACTCAGATAGGTAGCGGACTTTCTGGCGTGCTTTACATCCTTGACGAGCCATCAATTGGGCTTCATCAACGCGACAATGATAGGCTCATCGCCACACTTAAAAACTTGCGTGACCTTGGCAACACCTTGATTGTTGTAGAGCACGATGAAGATACAATCAGGTCTGCCGATTGGATAGTTGACGTTGGACCTTATGCTGGCGTGCACGGCGGAGAGATTGTTGGTAACGGAAAATATGAAGATATAATAAAATCTCCAAATTCGGTTACAGCAAGGTTTTTAACAGGACAAGAAAAGATTGAAGTGCCTCTATCACGCCGAGTGCCAAGCAATTTTCTTAAGGTCAGAGGTGCTAAAGAGAACAACTTAAAGAGTTTGAATGTTGATATACCACTTGGTGTATTCACTTGTATCACGGGTGTGTCGGGTAGCGGTAAATCTTCACTACTAAATGAGGTGGTCTATCCATATCTGTCTAACACCCTCAATAATAGCAGACTTGAGCTTGGTAAATTTGATAAGATTGAAAATGTCGAGCTTCTTGATAAGGTTATAGATATTGACCAGTCGCCTATTGGCAGAACTCCGCGTTCAAACCCTGCAACTTATGTTGGAATGTTCTCGTATATTAGAGATTTATTTGCAAGCACTCCGGACGCCAAGGCGAAGGGCTATGGACCGGGAAGATTTTCCTTCAATGTTAAAGGCGGACGATGTGATGCCTGCGAAGGTGCTGGCGTGAAAGAGATTGAAATGTATTTCTTGCCAGATATCATAGTGCCTTGCGAAGTATGTAAAGGGCATAGATACAATAGAGAAACGCTAGAAGTGAGATATAAAGGTAAAAGCATCTCAGATGTACTTGATATGACGGTTGAAGAGGCACTAAAATTTTTCGAGAATATCCCTTCAATAAAGAATAAGGTGCAGGCGCTTCACGATGTTGGACTTGACTATATTAAACTTGGTCAGCCTGCCACAACGCTGTCAGGCGGTGAAGCGCAACGTGTCAAACTTGCAGCTGAGCTTTCTAAAAAATCTACAGGTAAAACAATATACCTTTTAGACGAACCGACAACAGGGCTTCATATGTATGATATCAAAAAGCTCATCGCAATTCTTAATAGACTGGTAGAGGCTGGCAACACGGTTGTAGTCATAGAGCATAATCTTGACGTTATTAAGTCGGCAGACTATATAATAGATTTAGGTCCAGAAGGTGGCTCGGGTGGCGGTAAAATTGTCGCTCAAGGCACACCAGAAGAGGTTGCTAAAGTAGAAAAATCATATACTGGCAAATACCTCAAAAAGATGTTGAATAATTAAAATTACCTGTAAATTTACGAAAAATATGACTTTTTTATGAAAAAATATCAAATTAATTGATTATTTTGATTAATTTGATTGTGAAAAGTAATATTGTTATATTTTATTAAACTTTTTCTTTACACCACCATAAATATCATAAAACCTATTTTAACAAAAAAGATTGCCTTAAAAATAAAGCAATCTTTTTTGTTTGAATATATTAACTATTTTCTATTTCAACATCTGTAGTCTGCTCAGTGGTTTGTTGGTTTTGTTCAGAAACAGGAAGATATTCAAGTATTTTCATTTTATTAAGAGGACTATCTGGGTCATTTTTAAATCGGTCAATATCTACCATAGTCAAACGTCTAGAATTATCGAAGCCCTTTACAAATTGAAAGTAAGCGTTATATTGCTCAAGCCTTTCAGCATTCTTTGCGTCTTGTTCTTCTGACAAAAATATATCACTTCTATCATTGTCATTGAGTTCCAACTCTTGACCTTTTTTGATGGCGGTTACCATCTTGCTTGATAAAAATTCCATATCTGAGTGCATAACTTTAACGTCGTCAATCATCTCTCTAATATGAGAAGGTGAGGTGTAAACTTCGCAAAGCCTATCGTATTCTTCTCGCTGTTTCTTTGTAAGTTTGCTCGTTGCGGTTATCTTTTCGCTTAAAGCAATCATCTTATTCAAATCTTTAATAAGAGCTTTTATAAGTGCCTTTGTAATATTTTGATAGAACCCTATATTCCTTTGAGTATTGTCAGGTGTGGATGGCGTAGTGAGAATAGGTGGTTTTCCAGCTGATTTACCTTTTTTGCTCTTATCTTTGTTTTTATCTTCACTCTTTTTTACTTTCTCTGGCATCACTGGTTGCTCAGTTGTTTGTTGCTCTGGTTGTTCAGTTGTTTGTTGCTTTGGTTGAGCTTGCTTGCCTTGACTTGTATCGCTGAGTGCTTTTCCACGCTCCTTTCTATAGATATTATTTGCAACATTGAAAGCATTTTTAACAATCTGTTCAAGGTCAGTGTGATTTTCATTCATAATTTCAATAATGTCACTGACAGGGTTAGCAAGACTTACACCGATGAAATCATATGGGTCTTGAACATTTTCAGCATCAAACAAAAGCATAAATGCGATGGCTGTTTGCAAGAAGTTGTCTTTATCTTGAATTGATTTTTCTGTGCCGTTTAGCGCGTTTACCTCGTCATTAATTCTCAAAAGTGCTTTTTGAATGTATTTTGAGTTGTGACTTGCACCATTCGCACCATATAAATAACAATTTTTAACAATATCTGTTATTTTTGTTTGCTCATTAACGGCTGGCTCATTATCATTGCCGTTAATTAAATATCTTTGAGCGCCGAACGCATCGATAAAGAGGAGAGAATTGTCGCTATCAACTTCATTTACATTTGTATTGAAATAAACTTCATTAGCAAGCTTTGTTTTGATGATGTTTGCAATACTTAACAATCTGAAGTAGTCAAGAGCCTTAAGATTTCTCTTGCCAAAATAGCCTAGCACCCTATCTTGCAATTCTTGCTGAGTTTTAAATTCGCTAGTATGTGAAAGGTCAGCATAGACAAAAGGTTTGCAAGACGCTTCAATGTCAACGAGTTTAAGCATATCATTTTGTGATGTTGCTTCCATTTTGGCTTGAGAAAGCGCACATAAAAGTTGTACGGTGAAATTTTCATTAGGCATCTTAGTTTTAACATCATTTAGCGCTTTAATAAAAAGTTCGTTGCCATACTTTTGTTTGAAATCGCCTTTGTCATCATTTATTGCGTCGATGAAGCTTTCAATAGTAGTACTCTTTTTGTGAGCCTTTTGAAATTCCTTGTCCCCAAAACCGTCACTTAGCGCCCTTGCATCAGCAAGCATAGCTTTGCGAGTTTGAGCGTTATCATAGCCCTCTTGTTCATTAAGGTCTTTTAAGAAAGCTAGTTTTGGACTTCTTTTTACGTTAAGCATAAAAAGAGAGGTAAGGCAATTAGGTTGAACAAGTCTTGGATTAAATCTATAAGATGTTTCAATATTGCTCATAATCGTTCTGTCAATTTCTTTGCCTTTATTTGACAATAACTCTTTAATCATAGCTTTAATTAATTTAGACATAATATCCCTCCATACTAAAATCTATCTTAGTTATCTATATTCTATCACAAAAATAAGTGATTTTCAATACCTTATTGTAAAAAATATTAAAAATCGCGCACTTTATTATCTATTTTGACGTCTTTTTAGTATGATTATCGTTAATATATACAAAAAAGAGGGGGAGTCCCTCCGCTATTCAAAGCTATTGCTTTGATGTTAAGCTGATGAAAGTTGTTTGTAACTTGGCAATGTTTGTATATAAATCAAAGTTTATTAAGAGTATTGCTTGTACAAGCAATTTTGCTTATAAAGATGATGTTTTTTATGCTTTTAAAGCACCAAAACAGCTATTTTAACCTAAAAAATGAGCCGATACTAGTTGTTGCAACGTCAATTCTGACATCTTCGCCTTCTTTTATACCGTCACGTTCAATCGTTTGTGTTATATAGTTAAAGGCGAGAGCAGGGGTGTTATTTTCTTTACTTAAGTGAGATAAAACTATCTGTCTTGTGCCACTTGCAACAAGTTTCTCTATAGCCTCGGCGCTATTGCTATTTGAAAGGTGTCCGTTTGGACCATCAATTCTGCGTTTTAGAGAAAGCGGATATTTTGTCCCTCTAAAGAGCATATCTCTATCGTAGTTTGCCTCTAAATATACAAGCTGGCTTTTTGAGATTGAGTCTATAATCTTGTCGGTCATATGTCCAAGGTCGGTTACCACACTAATTTTTCTGTCATTTTGGCTAAAACTGAAGCCGTAGCACTTGACATCGTGAGGCACTTCTACTGGGGTAATCAAAATATCTTTAAAATCAAATCTGCCATCAAATATTTTTCTGCATTTGACTGAAACCCTCTTTAATTTATCGTCAAGCCCGCTCCATACATCTTGGTGGGCATAAACAGGCACATCAAATTTTGATGAGAATAAATCTATACCTTTTATATGGTCGGAGTGTTCGTGAGATACAATTATACCATCAATCTCGCTAGGTTTAACGCCTATCACATCAAGCCTTTTAACGGTTTCTTGACACGACAAACCATCGTCTAACAAAAGCTTAACATTGTCAGACTGAATAAAGGTCAAATTCCCGTCACTTCCAGAAGATAGATTTATAATTCTCATAGCGAAAGTATTATATAACAAATTTCGCAAATTTGCAAGTAATTATAAATTTGTTAGTTTAGAAAAGACCTCTTTTTGACTTTAACTTAAATTAAATCTCACTTTTAACAAAAAAACTTGCATCGTGGTGACATAGAGGGCAAATAAAATCTTCTGGCAATGGGTCGTTTTCGTAGACATATCCGCAAATAGAGCAAATATATACTACTTTCTTATTTGTTATAGTGGTTTTAGGTTTGATGTTTTCTTGATAGTATGAATATGTGATGGAAGGGGTGTCATTTAAAGCAACTTCCACTGTGACATCGGCTAAAAATTCATAATGGGTGCCTAGGTCTCGAACATCAACGACCTCTGCCGAAAGATATGAGTTCACTCCCTTTGTGATGTATGGCAAGCCGTTCTCGGCAAACTTATAATCTGAAAAGTCTTCAAATTTATCAGTATTTTCTCCGCTTGCAAAGCCAAATCTCTTAATTAAATCAAAGGTTGTATCTTCATTTAAAATTGAAACGTTAAATTTTTTAGTTTTTAAAATTTGCTTTGCTGTAAAGTTGTTTTTGTTGACTGCCACCATAATTCTATTTGGAGATGAAGTCACTTGAGATAGAGCATTTATTACGCAACCATTTAATTTATCTGTTTTTGCTGTTAATATGTATAAGCCATAAGAAATATTAAACATTACATTCATTTTATTCTCCTTTGTAGCAATTTTAACATAATTTAATTTTAAGGTCAAACAATTTATAAAATGAAATTAATTTGATAAAAATTCATTAAAAAATAGGTTATTTTTTAAAATTCAATCAAAATTATCAAAAATAAATAATATAAAAACTAATTTTTAAATGCTAAAAATATCATCAACAAAAGAGGGCGAAATCTCTCGCTCTATATGGATTTGCCCGCTTTCTATCTCGCCACTACATTCAATTGCAAGTGAAGTGGCAAGCCAAATCAGCAGTGCAAATATGATTAGGCAAACGGCAAAGATGATATTATTTTTCATAAAATAAATTTTATCATTTTAATTTTGACAAACAAAATATATTTTTTTTATATTTTGTTATATTTTTGTATATTTTGTTGTATTACAAGTAGCTAAATATAGAAACACTTATTTATAAGCAAAAATTAAAGATAAAGACTGCATTCTTTTTGTTTTGTTGACTTAAATTGCAAATTGTGGTATATTACTTTGTAATAATGGAGGCATTTTAATGAAAGAGAAATTTTATATCACAACACCAATTTATTATCCAAGCAACAAATTGACAATAGGTAATGCCTATACCAATATAATTTGCGATGCAATTGCTAGATGGAATAGAGCACAAGGTAAAGATGTTTTTTATCTTACTGGAACCGATGAACACGGGCAAAAAATCAGCCAGTCAGCTCAAGCGGTAGGGAAGAGCGAAAAAGAATACCTTGACAAGATGATTGAGGACACCAAGAGTTTATGGGAACTTCTTGATATAAGTTATGATAAGTTTATAAGAACGACCGACCCATATCACGAAAAAGCCGTGCAAAAGATTTTCACAGACCTATATAATAAAGGATATATCTATAAGGGTAGTTATAAAGGTTGGTACTGCACACCTTGCGAGTCTTTTTGGACAGAGAGTCAGCTTAAAGATGGCAAGTGTCCAGACTGCGGGAGAGAGGTTAAGTTTCAAGAGGAAGAGGCATACTTTTTTAAACTTTCACAGTTTGGCGACAAATTGTTGAAATTATATGAGACTCACCCTGAATTTTTGCAACCAAAGTCAAGAGTTAACGAGATGGTAAACAACTTTATTAAGCCAGGGCTTAGCGACCTTTGTGTTTCAAGAACATCTGTAAAGTGGGGGGTGCCTGTTGAGTTTGACCCAAAACATACCATCTACGTATGGATTGACGCTCTACCAAACTACATAACCGCGCTCGGCTATGGCAGTGAGGATGACAGCCTATTTAAAAAGTTTTGGCCAGCAGACGTTCATATGATAGGAAAAGAGATTGTAAGATTTCACTCTATCATCTGGCCTGCCATCTTGATGGCGCTTGGACTTGAGCTTCCAAAAACAGTGTTTGGTCACGGCTGGCTACTCTTTGGCGGAGATAAACTTTCTAAGAGCAAAGAGACAGGCTCCTCTGAATGTGTTGACCCAAGAGTACTAGTTCCTGCATATTCTGCTGACGCTGTAAGATATTATCTATATCGCGAAATACCTTTTGGAAGTGATGGGAATTATTCAACTGAATCATTTTTGACACGCTTTAATGCAGATTTATCAAATAATTATGGCAATTTAGTGTCAAGAACCTTTAGTATGGTTAAAAAATATTTTAACTCTGCAATTCCACATCTCTATGAGCTTACCGAAGATGACAAGAACTTAAAGGCTACTGTAGATAATGAAGTTAAAAATGCTTTTGACCATATGGCAAAATATGATGTTACGCGTGCGACAACTTCAATTTTCAATATTTTCACTGAGGCGAACACATATATTCAAAAGGTTCAGCCTTGGGCTGTAGCTAAAGAGGGTGATAGCGAAAGACTTTGCACAATTTTAAGGGTTTTGCTTGAGACAATAAGGATAGGTAGTCTGCTTTTTGAACCTTTTGCACCAAACGCACCTAAGAAAGTTTTGACCGCTCTTGGCGTAGAAAGTGGAAAGTTTGCAAACCTTGATAATTTTGACGGACTAGAAGAAGGAAGAATTTTAGAAAGTGTCGACATCCTTTTCCCTCGTCTTGACATTAAGGCAGAACTTGAAAAGCTTGCATTAATCAATAAAAATAAACAATAAATTGGTTGAAAATAAATAAAAAACTTAAAAAAATAATAAAAACTTGCAAATTTGTTAAAAATATTAAAGATAAAAGGAGATAATTATGAGCGCTTCAACAGTAGGCTGGCTAGTATCGATATTTTTCATATTTGTACTTATAATATGCTTTTTTGTAGGCTTTTGGCGAGGCTTGCGAAGGTCAACAGCAAACCTTGTATTTTCTGTGATAGGCGCGCTAGTTGCATTTTTTGTGACGCCGTCAATTGCAGGAGCAGTGCTTGGCATTCGGGTAAACTTGGATGGTGAAAACCTAACGCTGAGCGATTATATAATAAATTCCTTGACAGAAAATGAGGATATATCTGTTATAATGGACAGAAATCCAAATTTAGCAACCTTGATCGAAGGTTTGCCTAATGCCCTTGTAAGTACTGTCATATTTTTGCTTGTGACGCTTGCAATTGAACTTGTCATCTATATCATATATAGAATAGTTGCTTGCTTTACCTTCAAAACACCGCTAGGCGCTAGCAAACATAGAGTTTGGGGTGGCGCTGTAGGACTTGCAAAAGGTTTCATTTTGACTCTTTTTGCCTTTATGCCACTTGCTGGACTTATTGGCACTTATGATACTTTGAAAAATTCGCAAGCAAACTATCTTCTTCCAACGGCGCAGATTGAAAGTAATGCCTCATTACTTGACAAGGTGCCAGAGGAGATTGACGAGATTATGACTGGACTTCAAGATAATGCTCTTGTTTGGATGTGTGGGGTGTTCGGCTTAGATAACGCCACGTTTGACTACCTTTCAAAGGTTGATGTTGAAGGCGAAAATGTCTATATCAGACAAGAGGTTGTAAACATCTATCCTCTTGCAAACTTTAGTTACCAACTTGCAAATAGCGAGAATGTAAGTATTGATTTTGTTGACATAAATTATGACGAGTTTGAAAAGGTGCTTGATAAGTTCGTTGAGGGCGGACTTTACAAGAGTATATTTGTCAATTTTGCAAGTGACCTAGTTTTAAATTATCAAGAGTATCCTTTTATAGGCGAAAGTCAAGATTTAGGAGAATACGAGGACATAATAAAAGAAATTCAAGCAACGCTTGCCGAGTATAGTCAAAGTAGCGCTATGCTTGAAAGATACTTTACAAATGATATAAAAAATATTTTTAACACTGTAAAAGTTCTAGGCTCAAACGGAACACTTGATGAAGCTATTAGCAAGACCGATGCAGAGAGTGTGATAAATGTTTTATTTACAGAAGATAAAATTGCAGACACCGAACTTGCCTTAAATTACCTACTTGATATGAACTCTGTCCGTGACGCTATAGTGCCACTTGCTAATATGGCAGTAGAGCAGATATCAACTGATTTAGACCAAGTTGGCGCAGATAGTAGCACTTGGGGAGAGCAAGATTGGGATGACCTCGCCTCGTCTATTATAAACATAGCTAATGACTACATAGAACTTAGCGACATAATAGATATTGAAGAGGTTGTAGAGACCCCAGAAATTCTTGTTCAAGATACTAGCTATGATATAGCAAAAATTACGTCACTTCTTGGCAACTTGGTCGATGAGGCAAGAGGGGTAAAACTTCTTCAAACTTTAGATGGCACATCAATCCTTGATAGCTTCTTATCAGAGAACGGTATTGCTCTTCCAGACGAAAATGTAAAATATATTGACGGCTCTGGTCTTGTTCAAGAAACTAGCATAACAAATTACAGTCAACTTCTTGAATTTGTAACGCCAGCTCTTGTAACAATACAAGAAAATGACCTTTATAGTATTTTAAATGACACAGCTGATGCAACAGTGCTTATGACAAGTCTTGCAGATATACTATCACAAGAGGGCAAGGAGGACATCTTGCTTGATATAGTACTACCTCTTTCTCAAGTAGAGCCAACCAAGACCTTTGTTGTTGAAGATTTAATAAAGACAATAGATAACAACTTTGTAAACTTTGCAAGCCTTAACAGTTTTGAAGATTGGCAAAGCGACCTTACCTATGTTTCCGAACTTTTAATCACTATGAATAGCAATTTGATTGGCGATACAACTTACCTAGAATATGCAATTAATGGTGACCTTGATAGCATTCTTAGCGATGTCACGGATAGCGAACTTGAAAGCATTCTTCTTCCTGTTCTCTACGCAAAATCAACACAAGGCCTACGAGATGATATCTTTGCTGTTCTTACCGATGTTGCCGACAGCTTGACTTCTTCGTTAAACACCATTGATTTGACAAATGTTACTTTGGTGGAAGGCTCAAGCGAGGACCAAGCACAAGAGATTTGCGATATATTTGCAAGTTTCTTATCTATCAACGATGAGTTTAGCTCTGGTATGAGTTTGCGCGATCTAAATAAAGACAATCTTGCATCCTTCTTTACAAGTGTTCAAGAAAACGCATACAGAACGAC
This sequence comes from uncultured Clostridia bacterium, assembly GCA_944350015.1. Lineage (GTDB taxonomy): Bacteria > Bacillota > Clostridia > Christensenellales > UBA1242 > Caccovivens. The sequence continues at coordinate 97,128 of CALVNW010000001.1, forward strand.
ATTATTTGGCAAGACCGAAGAAGGCGTGTTTAATGGCGTGTTTGTAAATCTTGTTAACAGCTTAAAGAGCGCATATCAAAGCGAGATAGAGCAGTCTACCACTCTTCAAGAGATGTTAAGCGAAGATAATTATCCAAATATTGACTTTGTTCAAGTATTTGAGCTTCTTTCAAGTTTAGAGGAAAGTATAGGCTAATATGGAAGAATTTAAACATATACCCGTGCTATTAAATGAAGTGATAGACGGGCTAAAGATAAAAAAAGATGGCATCTATATTGACTGTACAATAGGTGGCGGTGGACACTCCGAGCAAATTCTCAAAAGGCTGTCAAGCAAAGGGCATCTTTATGGCATTGATAAGGATGAAGATGCTCTGCTTGCTTGCAAGGAGAGGCTTAAGGGCTATAAAAATCTTATATTAATTCATTCAGATTATAAGGATGCTCACGAGATATTGCTTGAAAAGGGCGTAGAGAGCTTTGACGGGCTTTTGATAGACCTTGGCGTAAGCTCCTATCAACTTGACACAGCAGGGCGAGGGTTTAGTTTCTTGCGAGAAGGTCATCTTGATATGCGAATGGACAAAAGCCAAGGGATAGATGCCTACTTTGTTGTCAACAATTATCCAAGAGAAAAATTGCTTGAGATATTATATAAATATGGCGAAGAGGCAAACGCCAAGAGAATTGTTGACAATATCATAAAACAAAGAGAAATAAAACCAATAGAGACCACCATAGAACTTAAAGATATAATAGAAGCAAGTTTTCCTAAAAAGGTCATATATGGCAAGGGCGGAGTTTCAAAAAAGACCTTTCAGGCGATAAGAATAGAGGTCAATGGTGAGCTTATCGGACTTGAAGAGGCGATAGAGAAATATATAAAGATGTTAAAACCGGGCGGAAGAATGGCAATAATCACCTTTCATAGTTTAGAGGATAGGATTGTAAAAAATGTCTTTAAGCGTGAGGCGACCGATTGCATCTGCCCACCTAAAACACCAGTTTGCATATGCGGGCATAAAAAGACGATAAATCTTGTCAATAAAAAGCCAATCACTGCAAGTGAGAGTGAGCTTAGCTTGAATCCACGCTCAAGTAGCGCTAAACTTAGAATTATAGAAAAGCTTTAACCTGTTAAGGTAATATAAAGGGAAGGGGGTAAATATAATATGAAAGAGAAGACTTTGCTTGCTGAAATAGATGAAGAGCAAAAAAAGAAGATTGAAGAAAGTTTTTTAGAGCATAAAAACAAAAATATAAGCAAAGAAAGCCCTAAAAAGCAATTCCAAGAGATAAAAAAGTCTAAAGAATACACAATCAACCCTTTTTCATCCTCGGCATTTAAGGATAGCCAAGTTGAGACAAAACCTCAGCCAGTACAAGAGGAGCTGTCAGCAAAAAGTTCTTCAGTTATTGAAAGTCCAAATTATGATCTTATAGAAACCCTATCTCCAGAACAGAGAGAGAAGATATTTAAGATTGAAGAAGAGAAGGAAGAGGTGAAGGCTAAACCCAAAACAAACAAATTTAAAATAATAATGTTTTCAATACTTTTTGCCATATTTGGAGTTTGGGGGATAGTCAATATTGCAACTCTTGACAACATTTCCTCTCAAATAAGCGATATATCTTATGAATACAATATGAATTTGCTTCAATACCTTAACAATCTTCACAACCTTGACATTACAAATTCAGAGAATATGCAAAACTTATTTGAGACCATACCAAAAGAGGACTTGCCTGCCACTTCGATAGGTGAGCAGTCCAATTGGTTTGACCGCTTCTGTAATTTCATATCAGGACTATTTGGAGGATAGTCTTGCAAAAATCATTTACATTATTTTCATTAAAGAAAAGGATATTAGCAGTGCTTCTGGTAATATCCTTTATTTTTTGTTCGCTAGTTGTACGACTATTTGTTATACAGATTATAAATGGTGGCTCACTGCAACTTCGCGCCACTGACCAGTGGACAAGGGACCTTTCTATCATCGCGCCAAGAGGCACAATCTATGATAGGACTGGCTCGTCACTTGCCGTAAGCTATACAACCTATAATGTATACGTCAGAGCAAGAGAGGTCACATCTCCCTCAAAGGTTGCCTCCGTGCTTTCAAGCGAACTTGAGCTTGATTTTTCATCGGTATACGAAAAAATAACCAACAGAAAGGTCAGTGAAGTGCTAATTAAGATGCAAGTTGACGGCGAGCAAGCCGAGAACATCTACAATCATAGACTAGATGGCGTCTACCTTGCCGAAAATAGTGATAGATACTATCCAAACGGCAACCTTATGACGCAGGTTTTAGGCTTTATAAGCATTGATAATGTAGGACAGACCGGTATCGAGGCATATTACAATGACTACCTTAAGGGCAAGGACGGCTATAGCTATGTCCAAAGTGACCTGCAAGGCAAGGAAATTGGCGGAAGCCTTCGCTACTATATTCCAGCTGAGGTTGGAAGTGATTTGGTTTTGACGCTAGATAGTAAAATGCAACTTATTTTAGAGCAGGCGCTTGAACAGATTATGACCGAACAAAAGGCCAAAGCAACCGCAGGTATGATTATGAATGCAAAGACTGGCGAAATCTTGGCGCTTTCAAACAAGCCAAGCTTTGACCTTAATGATGTTCCGCGTGATGACTTGACAGCGCTCTTTGACAACAGCAAAGTCAAGATTGTAACAGATGTTTACGAACCAGGTTCAACCTTCAAGATTTTAACAGTAGCGGGAGCGCTTGAAGAAGGCTTAACCTCGCTTGATGACACCTTTTATTGCCCTGGATATCGAATTATTGACGGCGAGAGGATAAAATGCTGGAAAACTATCGGGCACGGACAACAAACACTGGTTGAGGCATTTTCAAATTCTTGCAACTGCTGTTTTATGGATTTGGCACTCAGACTTGGCGTAGATAAATTCTATGAGTATATGCAAAAGTTTGGACTTGGTAGTAAAACTGGAGTTGACATAGCAGGCGAAGGAAGCGGAATCTTGATGGCAAAATCACAGGTAAGGACTGTTGACCTTGCACGTATTGGCTTTGGTCACGCGGTCGCGCTTACTCCTATGCAACTTTTGTCGGCAGTTGCTTCAATTGTCAATGGCGGAACCTACAATGTGCCAAGAGTGCTTGGCGAGGTCATAGCAAGCAGTGGCGAGAGAACAGAGGTACAAGGTAAAGTCAAAGAAAAGGGTATAATAAGCGCGCAGACCTCAGCACAAGTAAACCTTTTACTTGAGAAGGCTGAGAACAAAACAGGAAATTACACCTTTGTTGAAGGGTATAATGTCGGAGGCAAAACAGGTACAGCGCAAAAGTATAGCGAAAGTGGTGGCATCGCGCAAGGCAAGTATATCTCAAGTTTTATAGGCACCTATCCAGCTGACGACCCGCAGTATTTGGTCTTTATTATGGTGGATGAGCCAAGCGCTGGCGCCTATTATGGTAGCATTGTTGCCGCGCCTTATGGGAAAATTGTATTTTCTAATCTATTTGAATACCTTGGCGAGAAAAAACAAGACGAAAGTGTGACTATAAATTATGTTGAGATGCCTAGCCTTGTTGGAGATAGCCTTGCAGACGCAGGTTCAAAACTTAAAGCGCTAAACTTATGCTATGAACTTGACGGCGAGGGTGAGTTTGTCTTGGCACAGCTTCCGCCTGCTGGGTCGATGCTTGCAGAGGGAACCTATGTTGTTTTGATTACCTAACGATAAAAATTATGAAAAATCAAACAAAATTCACATTAAAGGGGTGTAAAAAAGTAATTTTTATCTATTTACTTGATAAAATTTATAAAAAAATATAAAATATAACTATGAGTACAACTTGGATTGTAATAATTGCAGTTGTTGCCTTTGCGGTTTTAATTTGTTTTATGCTCGCGATTGCCAACAACGCATATGACAGATTTTTGCAAAGATATAAGGAACTTGATAAAGTACCTGTTGCGTCAGGGCTAACTACCAAGGACTTTATAGGCGCCATCAATTATGAGGTTTTTAAAAACAAACTTAAAATCATTCAAATTTCTCAGCTTGCTGGCGACGCCTATAGCGGTGGTAAACTCTACCTCTCTACAAGAACGCTCAACAACAATTCGGTTGCCTCAATCACAATAATCGCCCACGAGCTTGGTCACGCAAAACAGGATAGCGAGGGTAAAAAGCTTAAAGTGCTAAAATTTTTAAGAATACTTGGCAGAATGTTGGGGATGTTGTTGCCACTATGCTTAATTGCGGGTGTTGTGCTATTATTTTTTGAAAATCTTTTCACTTATGCTATAATATTATTATGCTCTGGCGCGGGAATATTTTTGCTTGCCTTGATAAACAAACTTTTTACAATAGCTATTGAGAAGGACGCCTCTAAAAAGGCAATAGTATTTTTAGAAGATTATCTTTCAGAAGAAGAGTTAAAAAGAGCAAAACGCTTTTTAAAGGACGCCCGCCTCACGTATTGGGCAGATTTCTTGCGGATTGTCCTAGGCTGGACAGGAATGTCTAAAAGAGGAAAATTATTTTAGTAAACACATTTTGGCGACAAAATTCAAGCTAAGTATAATTTAATTTTCTTTAACAAAATATATAACAAATTGTGTTTTTAATTAAAATAATAATGTTTTTTATAAGAATTTTATAGTATTTTGCTAAATTTTTTAACAAAAAATATTTATTAAAATAAAAGGAGTAAAAATGGGATATATAATAGGGTATATTGTGTCGGGTGTAGCCATACTTGTATCAGTGATAATTGCACTCGTTGCGCAGTCAAAGGTCAATAGTGCATTTAATGAATATAAGGATGTACCATCTTCGCTTGATATGACAGGGGCGGAGCTAGCCGAAAAGCTTTCGCAGGATAACAATCTTGCGCTAATAATAAATCAGTGTGGGGGAGTCTTGACCGACCACTATGACCCAAGAGATAAAAGTATAAATATTTCTCAAAGCAATTTTAACAATAAATCAATCGCCTCACAGGCAATAGTTGCGCACGAACTTGGTCACGCACTTCAAGATGCCGAAGGCTATGCGCCGTATAAGACAAGGCAGGTGGTTGTAAAGGTAAGCAATCTTGTGTCTCGTATGCTTATGCCACTATTGATTGTTGGAATACTTTTACAACTTTTCCTCTATGGCATCGCTGGAAGCATAATCATCTATGTTTCAGTTGCAATCTATGCCGTTGCAGTTGTGGCAAACCTAGTCACTCTTCCTGTTGAGATAAATGCCTCCACTAGGGCAAAAGATATGCTTGTCAGAATAGGTTGTGGCAGTAACGAGGAAGTGGAGGCAACCGACAAGGTTTTAAATGCGGCAGCTCTAACCTATGTTGCCTCACTTATGGTCTCTCTTGCATACTTTTTAAGGTTTTTATTCCTGCTTCTTATGTGGAGAAGAGATTAATAAAAAGGAAATATTATTATAGACTGATAAAAATTATAGACATAAAAAATGTATCTAACTAGTCTTAAATGACACTTCGTCATAATAAGAACAATAGTTAGATACATTTTTTAAATGTCGTAAAAAATTGAAGGATATTTTTTATTTTATTCATCTTTAAAATCAAAAAGAATTGTTTATAAGCTCATCAATACTGACCTTAAAAATTTTAGATAATTTTCTAAGCATTGCGATAGGTGGCTCGGTTCTGCCTTGTTCCCAGTTTGCATAACAACTTTCAACAACGCCAAGCTTCTCGGCGACCTGTTTTTGTGTCAGCCCTACATCTTTTCTAAAATATTTTAAGTTTTCACAAAATAATTTGTCCATATAAAAATTTTACCCAAAACTAGACAAAATATCTTGACACTAGACAAAATATCTAGTATAATGTTTATGAACTTATTTTTAAAATATGTTTAAGATAAGTTTAGAATAGATATAAAAGGGGTGCTTATGAATTTAAAAGAAATATCTGTAAGAAAATGGCTTGATTCTGCGTGCGCTTTAGTTATGGGCTTAATAAGCTTACTTGCTTTATGTTTTCCATTGCAGAAGGGCGGAGATAAATATTGGGGTATGTATAAATATCAAGAGAATGGTTTTGACTTGTTTGATTTTAATAGCATAGCAAGGCCAGAAGAATTGGAGTGGTTAACAATAATAGTTGCCATAATATGCATAATGCAATTATTGCTATCAATTGGTGTTATAGGGTTTGCAATTGCAAATCTTTTCTCAAACAAGTTTGAAAAGATTGTAAAAAATTCACTTTATGTATGCATTTTATTATGTCTTGTTTATGGAGTTATGGGTATTATATTAAATGCAGTATATTTATCAAATAAAAATGGACTATGGCTAGATGACTACGGATACTTAGACATAGATAAAGTGTATGTTTCTGTCTATACATTGTCATATATTCCTTTTATTTTAGTTGTGGTTATTTTTGTAATTTATTTTCTAATTAATAAAGTTTTGAGTTCTAAAAACGAGCAGAGAAGTGAGACCTCAAAAAAACAAACGGTTGACAATGTTGAAGTAACAGATAATAAAGGAACTCAGAATAAGGAATATTTAAAACAAGACAAACTTTATGAAGTGAAAAATTCTGTTGAAGTAATAAAAACCTACAAAGAACTTTTAGATAACGGAGCGATAACGCAACAGGAATATGATGAAATTAAGAATAATATATTAAAGATGTAGAATAAAGGTGAAGAATAAAAACAGCAGACACATTTGTTATTGTCTGCTATTTTTTATAAGTATTAAAATCTTAATTAAACTTAACCCTTTCTGAAATATATGGAATAAGTTCGTCTATGTTGAGGCGGATTTGCTCCATTGTGTCACGGTCGCGAAGGGTGACGGTGTTGTTTTCAAGAGTTTCAAAGTCGATAGTAACTGCAAAAGGCGTGCCAATTTCGTCTTGTCTACGATAGCGTTTGCCAATAGAACCAGCCTCGTCATAGTCACACATAAATTCTTTACTAAGCTTGCTGTAGACCTCTTTTGCCTTCTCAGATAAATTCTTTTGAAGAGGCAAGATTGCAACCTTATAAGGAGCAATAAATGGATGGAAGTGCATAACAACTCGCGTTTCTCCATTTTCAAGAGTCTCTTCATCATATGCTCCGCAAAGAAGAGCGAGAGTCAATCTGTCAGCGCCAATTGAATATTCGATTACATTTGGAATATATTTTTCGTTTGTGAATGGGTCGGTATAGAGCATACTCTTACCAGAATACTCTTGATGTCTTGATAAATCCCATACACCACGGTGGTGAATGCCGTTAAGCTCTTGCCAGCCGATAGGAAAGTTGTATTGAATGTCACAGGCGGCTTTTGCATAGTGGGCGAGCTTGTCGTGGTCGTGATAGCGCAGATTTTCGCTCTTAAGTCCCAAATTTTCAACAAATTCAAGCGCCCTTGCCTTGTAGTTATTGTAAATATCCATAGAGTCATCCTCTTTGCAGAACATTTGAAGCTCCATTTGTTCAAACTCAATTGTTCTAAACAAGAAGTTGCCGGGTGTGATTTCATTTCTAAAGCTCTTTCCAATTTGAGCGATAGCAAAAGGCACTTTGGCCCTTGATGTGCGTTGTACATTCAAAAAGTTTACATATTCGCCTTGGCAAGTCTCAGGACGAAGATAAACCTTGTCTGCATCTGCCTCAAGCGTTCCGCGAGAGGTTACAAACATAGGGTTGAATTTACGTATAGGTGTCCAGTCAAAACCGCCACAATGTGGGCAGCAAATGTGATGCTCGGCAATGTATGCCTCAAGTTCCTCATTGGTCATTGCCTCGGCAGACACTGCGCCTTTACTATGATTTTCAACGATGGTGTCAGCTCTAAAACGTTGCTTACATTTCTTGCAGTCCATCTTAGGGTCGCCAAAACTTGCCACGTGTCCGCTTGCCTCCCACACTCTAGGGTTCATAAGTATAGACGCGTCTATGCCGTAGGTGTTAGGGTCTTCTTGAACAAACCTCTTCCACCAAGCCCTCTTTACATTGTTTTTCAGTTCAACACCAACAGGGCCAAAATCCCAAGTGTTGGCAAACCCGCCATAGATTTCACTTCCAGGGAAAACAAATCCGCGACTTTTGCAAAGGTTTACAATTTTATCCATAGTCAATTTTTCCATAATTTACTCCTTTTATTGTTAAAAACAGGCAAAAACGCTAAAAAACAGTTGATTTTTATAATTTTTAATAAGATTTTATTGTAATTATCTATTTTTAATAGATTGAATTAATAACGAAAACACTATAAAAAATTAAAAAGCCCTATGCACAAATATATGCATAGGGGCGAGTTGTTTTTTCGCTGTTCCACCCTAATTCGTGCTTTATTTGCAGTTCATATTTTCTCTTTATAAGCCTATGACTGTTTTTAGCACCTTATTTATTGTCTTTACGCCGACACGCGCTCGCTCAGGAGTTGCCAATTCCTTCATTGCTAGTTTAATTATAATTAAATAATAAAAAAAGTCAATTGTTTTTTAATATTTTACTATAAAATATATAAAAACCAAAATATTTAACAAATCAATATTGACTAAAAGTTAAAATTGTTATATAATTTTATTGAGGTAAAAAATGGAAAATAAATTAATTAAATATGTTGCTTTTGCAGAATATGAAGATTGGAAAAAAGATTTAGTCTCATTATTGGGAGATGAACCAACTTGGATGGAGATAAAAGATGACGAGCTTATTTCAAAACTTGAAAAGATGCTTGATGAGGATTTTATGCCTTCTGTGTAATGGCAAGTGGGAGGTTGATGCCATCCACGCCTATTACAATCAACTTCCAAAAGAATTACAGAAGGAAAGCTATGGCTTTGCAGACAAGGCGGTCTATCAAATTGAAAACTTAAATAAAGTAAGTAGAGATAGAAGGGTTGTAAGATGCCTAAAATATGCTCAAGCAATAGTAAACGCACTGCCTGTGGCTTGTGACGGTGATTTCGAAAGATTAATAAAACATATAAATTACGATAAACAGCAAAGATACAGAAAACTAAGAGCATATAACTTTAATGGCGCTTTAGTCTATGGCGGGCTTGACAGCGAAGAGACAACCTACGCCAAGGTTTTTGGTATGTCGAAAGAGGACAAGCAGTATTATGACGAGCTTAAGTCTATAAAAGAGGCTAAGGAGCGAATAAAATTGAAAGAAAATGGTTCTCTTGATTATGAAAGCATTGTAGTGCGAGGAGAGAAAGTTATACCACCATATCTTCACGGTTTGTGGGAGAGATATTGTAATATATACATAAATAGAGACCCGAAAACGCTATTAGCAAGTTTGCAGGTGTTAGAGTCATTAGACAGAGGTGAAAGTATAAATAATATAGCTCAGAAGCTTGATAGAGACAATTTCTTGCAACTGGAAATTCTTATAAGATTCGCGCCAAACGGCAAAGATATTGTAAAGCAACTCGGCATTAGCGTGATAGATAGTGAAAGAGAATAAAGGAAATAATTATATAAAAAATAAAAATATCTTCCCTTTAAATATATTTTGTAGCTCAACTTAATAAATAATAGCAAATTCATAAAAATACAGAAGAAAGTTGAATCATTTTGAAACTAGCACAAAAAAAAAGAGTTCTACTTTTAGGGGTAAAACTCTTTTTAATTAGTTTGAAAATTTATAGCCCAAAATTAATGAGTTTTGAAACTAGCAAAATAAAACATAAAGTAACTTAAAAAGTGGTAAGTTACTTTTATATTAATTTCAAAAATATAAATTCTTGTTTTAGACTAGTTTTAAAAATAATAGACTAAAAACTGTTCGACTTTTTATTACATTTCAAAATCTTTATCTCTTTTCCTTGCTTTCTTTTGTGCAAGTAATTTTTCTAACAATTCTATTTCTTCATCAGTTTCATAATCTTCTTCATCTTTATCTATTTCTCTATTAAGCGCCGGTATATCTTTTTTATTTTCTAATTCTTTATATTCTTTCATTTTATCACATCTTGTTTTTATTACTAAATAATTTTATTTAAATTATAAATTTGTTTTATTTTTTATTTATGTTAAAATTTATTAAAGGAGATTTTATATGCAAGTATTTGGAATTGAACATATAATCTATATGGTTGTAATGATTGTTGTTATGACAATAGCAATAATCGTTTTAAAAAAATTTGTGCCTAAAAATAAAATGGTATTGCCAATTAAAATTTTTGCGGGAATTGAATTAATTTTGATTATAATATATAGAATTGTGGTATCAAAATCTAGGTCTGGAACTTTTATAGATTTTATTCCAGACACTTTTTGCAGTATGATGGGATTTATTTTGCCTTTAACAATTTTGATTTTTAAACCTAGCACAAAAATATTTCAATATGCTATGTTTGCTGGAATGATTGGCGGATTATTAACTTTTATATATCCTGATTTCTTGGTTTATTTTGATAATATTTTTAATATTCATCCTTTTACTGGATTGCTTTATCATACACTAATGTTTTTTCAATTTTTGCTTTGCATAATCTCAGGCTATTTTGTTCCTACATTCAAAAACTGGTCATCTTTATTGATAGGGCTATCGTTTATGGTAGTTTTTGCCGTTTTTGGCAATTCTGTTTTAGGCCAATCAAATAATATGTATCTAAACGCACCTTTACTCTCAGGAACAAATTTAACTTGGTATGTTGTTGGAATTTTGTTTTTACTTCTTTATACGATTATTTTGCAAGTTTATGAGATGTGTACTCTTCCAAAAACCGATTGGTCGATTGTAAAATTGTTTAAATATTTAAAAGTTAAGTTGAAGAAAAAAGAGCAAGTAAAAATTGAAGAAAGAAATCAAAAAGAAACAAAAGAATAAAAATCCACGGGTAAGATTTTGATATAAATAATGAAATAAGAACAAAGCTTTTAAAATTTCTACCTCAATATATAATATCACATTATCACAATACAAAACTTTTAGCACTCTCAAATGAAAACAAGACAATTTCGGAAGAATTAAAAAATGGTTTAATAAAAATATTAAAAAAGTTATGTAACTATCATAAGACAAATGAATATTTGGAAATCATATATACTTATGAAAATATCAAATAAACAATTAAACAATTTGGCAGTTAGACGTGTGCTTGTCTTGATACAAGTGCTGTCGCTTCGCTCCAGCAGACAAGCACACGCAAATAATCTAATTGTGTTGCAAAAAGAGCGGTTGCTGGCAGGGCGTAACGCAATCCGCTCTTTTGCTTTTTTGTTTTCTTCTCTCTATTTTCTAGTGTAAGCGAATATTCTTTGTTGTCAAGGTTAAAGTGCATGTCAAAAGATTTGTAGATGTTGTGTTTCTCACGACAACCTATGACAACGACAGAAGTATTCGTTTTTTTTGCAATTAAGAGAGTTAGGTATAAAAAGAGAAACATAGACGATTTTTTGTCTATGTTTCTCTTTAATATTCTGCTAGTTTCAAAAGTAAGTGACTAAACTCTGTATTTTTTTGTTTAATAATTAAGTGATTTTTTGTGTAAAATCAATAAAAAATGTGTTTTTTTATTATTTTTTTGATTTTTTACTAAAATTTATTTATTTTTATTATTTTTTTCAAGATATTCAAGATATTCTTCATATGTGCCAGTAAAGTCATTGTAATGGTCTTCATCTATGATATCAATTATTCTATTTGCAACGGTCTCGATAATCTCTTGATCATGAGTTGCGAAGAGAATGTTGCCTCTAAAGTTTTGCATACCTTTATTTAGAGCAGTGATGCTTTCAAGGTCAAGGTGGTTGGTAGGCTCATCAAAAATAAGGAGATTGCCTTGCTCAAGCATCATTTTGGCAAGCATACAACGTACTCTCTCACCACCAGATAGCACATTCGCAGGCTTTAAATTCTCTTCACCAGTAAACAGCATTCGCCCAAGCCAGCTTCGAATATATGTTTCATTTTGGTCCTTTGAAAACTGTCTTAGCCAGTCGACAATTGAGTTTGTGTTGCCTTCAAAATATTCATTGTTGTTTTGAGGTAGATTTGTTATTTTTATGGTTTTTCCAACAAAGACATTCCCGCTATCTTGTTTTTCAATTCCTAAGATAATATTGAATAAAGTGGTTAAAACTTGACTATTTTTTGCAAAAAATGCCACTTTTTGTCCTTTTTCAATATTAAAATTTAATTTTTTGAACATTCCAGCCTTGCTTAAACCTTCAACTTTAAGTATCTCTTTACCGATTTCTTGAGTGTATTCAAAGTTGATGTATGGGTATTTTCTTGACGAAGGCTTTATGTCCTCAATGGTAAGTTTTTCAAGTTCACGCTTTCTGCTTGTTGCCTGCTTTGACTTAGAAGCGTTAGCAGAGAAGCGGGCGATGAATTCTTTAAGCTCCTTGGCGCGTTGCTCGGCTTTCTTATTTTGGTCTTTCATCTGTCTTAAGATAAGCTGGCTAGACTCATACCAAAAGTCATAGTTACCAATATACATATTGATTTTGCCGTAGTCAACGTCGCAAATATGAGTGCAAACCTTATTTAAAAAGTGGCGGTTGTGAGATACAATGATTACGCAGTTTTCAAAGTCAAGCAAAAAGTCCTCAAGCCATCTAACAGTTTTAAAGTCGAGGTTGTTGGTAGGTTCGTCAAGCACCAAAATATCAGGATTGCCAAATAGCGCCTGAGCAAGCAAAATTTTAACCTTCTCTTTTGGGTCTACATCGCCCATAAGGCTATAGAAAAGTTCTTCGCCAATGCCAAGGTTTTGAAGGAGGGTTTTAGCCTCGCTCTCAGCCTCCCAGCCACCAAGCTCCGCAAACTCGGTTTCAAGTTCACCAGCGCGGATACCATCTTCTTCAGAGAAATCTGGCTTTGCATAGAGGGCGTCCTTTTCTTTTTGTACTTCCATCAAGCGTTTATGACCTAAAAGCACGGTATCAAGCACGGTTTCATTATCATAGGCATTTTGATTTTGTGCAAGCACGCTCATACGCTCACCAGATGTGATAAAAATTTCACCGGTGTTTGGCTCAATCTCGCCAGTGAGTATCTTTAAAAAGGTGGACTTTCCTGCGCCGTTTGCACCAATTATGCCGTAGCAGTTACCTTTTGTGAATTTTAAGTTGACATCTTTATATAGCACTCTTCCGCCAAAGGCAAGAGAGACATTGCTTACCTGTATCATATAAACTCCTTCAAAAATCAGTTTGTCTTGAATATTATACCTAATAAAAAATAAATTGTCAATAAAAAACTATTGTAGAAAAGGTGTCATAAGAAATTAATTTTATTAAGAAATGGATATTTTTAAACAAAAACTAATAAATAATATTTTTTTAATAAAAATGTTGTAAAAAATAAAAAAATGTTATTTAAAATAAATAAAATTTAACCTAATATTTTTCCTTATTATAATTATAATAAATATATATTGATAAAAAGCAACAAAAAGCGAAAATTATTTGCCTTTTTCGCATTAAAATTTTATAATATACTTGTAATATTGTAAATTGGTTAAAATGAGGTGTCTTAAATGAAAAAAGTAAAGAAAGATAAAAAGAAAAAAGAGGCTAGACGTAGAAAGTGGCCTGTCTGGCTTACTGTTATCTTAATTATACTTGGAATAGGCGCGATATCGGGCATTACAGTGCTCGGCGTTTATCTTGCTGGTGGATTTGAAGAGAATGTTATAAATCCAGAAGGCGGTATCAGTTTTGAACAGGACGATGAGTACCTATCGCTTTATAATGCTGACCTTGAGCAACTTGAGGTGACTGGGGACTTTACTTTAAGGATTGTGGCAACTGAGCAGTATATCACAGCAAACGAAGTGACACTTTCATTTAAAAATCACAATTCAAACCCATACCTTATAGGTGGCGAACTTTACATAGATGACGGTGTAATAAGAGTTCCTCAAACCGTAGTAATAGGGGAGGAGTTTACCGTTTCACTAATAAAGCAAAATTATCTTGTAGATGGTGAGGGTAATCCTATCAATGAAAGCTGGATAGTAGGAGGCATCTCAAACCTTGTGGCAACCTCAGAGTATAATTTGATAAATCCTATCTCACTTCAAATTGCGGTTGATGTGCCAGTATATTCTATTGAGCTTGACGCCGTAAACGAAAGAGGTGAAAGACTTGAACAAATACTTGCAGGTGACAGCTTCTACCTTAGCGCAAACTTTATTCCATCTCAAAGCCAATATATCTATAGTGACGATGAAAATTCTGCAATAAGCGCAGGAGAAAAACGTACTAAACACGTTTATTATCAACCTAGCTCACCATTAAATGTGACTTATGAAAGTTTATATAGTGCTAGATTTACTGTAGGTAGCGAAATGTCAGGGAGTCTAACCCTGATAGGCTATGTATTTTATGACGCAAGAGAGCAAATAGAAAATGAAGAGGCTTTTCTTAGTGAGACTGACATTACCAATGAAATTTTCTATAATCAAATGCTAAATGTGTTAGACACTGGTGATGCAAAAAAGGAAACCGCAGTATATGAAATAGAGATTGGTCAGGCTATCGTAGGAAACTTTAGCATTTTAAATCAAGATTTTACGATGTACCCAAACAAAACCTTTACCATCTATGCTAATAGATATATATATGAGCGAAATTCAAGCTATTTAGGTGTACAAATCACTTCGACATCAGGTCCACAACTTTATAGTTTGATAAGGAACGTTGGTATTGCCTTCTCATACCAGGGAAGTGACCCAACTATTGACGACAATGCTTTCTTGCAGGTTAGTGGTGGCGACTACATCGAAGTAAATGGTACAAGATATTATAGACCAAACACAAATGTTACAGATTATAACAATAGTTACTGGTCTCTTCGCTCAACAAGAACGGCACAAATTACAATGAGTGTTGTCCTTCTTGAAGAGGGAGAAAATGGATGGGAAATATTTAACGAGGAAAATTGTGTATATTCGGCTAGCCTATCTATCAGTCAAATTCCAGACGAGGATGTTGAGTGGTCAGATGATAGCACTATAGAAGTAATGCTAGGCTATGATGAAAATGGTAATATTTACCCATACACTATTGAAGACTTAGATGCTCTCGTTCAACTTCCAGAGGCTAATATATTTAGAGATTATCAATTCTTTGTATGGTTCGGTGAAGGTGATAAGGCAGAGGTTAGCGCCGAAGTAAACAAGGTAATAGGAGCAAATGGATATAACTATGACCTTTCGGGAACTTATGCGACAAGCTCTGATAACTTGCTTTTATTTGCACTTCAAGGCAATACTATAACCCTTCAAGATACAGGAACATTTAGGATATATTTTGCAACAGTTGTTGAAAACAATGGCGCTCCAGTATATGATGAAGATGCCTATGGCAATAAAACATATAATATTGTTCGTATGAGCATCAACTATATAACCGTAGTTTGCGAAAAGGCACTTTACCAAGATTCTGTTTCAGGCAACGGCATCAACACCGATAGATTTACTGCTCTTGAAAGTGGGGAGATTGCCATAAACCAAGGGACAGACCAAACTCTTGACGTTTCATTTAGAATAAACGCAGAAAGCACCTCAGTGTTTGCAGATGAGTATAGCAATGGCTTCATTAGCCTTGAGATGAGAGACCTTCAAAACAATGATGTAACAACATACTTCAATATTGTTGGGCAACCAACCTTTACAACAGATGATGAAAGCGGTGATACAATACTTAAATATGAACTTGCAATTAACCCAGGAATTAACATTAGCGCAGTAAATGGCATCTATATTTCACAAGCCGTACTAATCTATGACAACGGAGAGGATGAGCCTATCGAGTGGTATAACAGTGCTAGCGAAGAAATCAGTGTTTACAGCCCCAAAGCGATTAGTCTTGTAGTCAATACCGACGAAAATTATCAATTCTCAGATTTTATCAACGGTAATCAAGTTATTAATGTAAACCAATCACTTACACCTCAGGGCGACTTTGATACCTCTATTGATGTAGGCGGGAGACCTTTCGCAAGCGTGACCGACCTTCTCACTTCACTTCTTGGCGCAAACAATAGTCTTGTTATAGTGACCGACCAAAAGGGCAGAATAGATACTCTTTCAGAATCTTGGCAATTTGTAGTTGTTGAGGGTGACATAACGGCACTTAACCTAAACGGACAAACCTTCACCTTCAGACAAGCGGATGGTGCATCAGTTACACTTGCTCTTGTAAGCCTTGATGGCAATGCTACAAGTCAAGATAACGGTCAGTTTATAAGGATGGAGATATCTTCTGAAGGTATAACCTTTGCAGAAGAGGCGTCTACAACCGATCCTTATACTAGAGCCGAAGAATATCAAGAGGCAAATATCTCAAACCTCTTAGTGAATAAGTATGGCGCTCAGTCAGCTCAAGGCATAACCTTGCAACAACTCGTTAAGTTCTATATAGGCGGAGATAATGTTACAGGAGAGGAGTACAACAACCTTAGGTTCCAGCTTAGCCAACAATATCTAAATGACAGCACTATCACAGACGAGATGATGGCTAGCTTGTACGGCACTGGTGGGATGATATCTCTATACGATGGAAATGGCAATTTGGTTGATGGCTTAGATGGAACAGGTGCCAACATTCGCCAGGCACTCAGCGGGCAAATTCTTTCAAGGATAGTTATAAATAAGAATTTTGCACTTGACCATATCATTAGATTTTCTATAACTGATACAGGTCCTAATGGCGCTATCAATTCAACTTTAAGTTTGACCTTGATGGCAAGTGTTTCGCTATCAAGAGAGAATTATCCAACCGATGGCACTCCAATCTATGCAACTCAAGATATAACCCTTGCAAACTCTTTAACAAACTATTATTTAGAGTCAATAAACAACACAAATTATGACAAGTCATTCGCTTCACTATATGATAATAACACTTATTATATAATAGGAAGTGGCGTTAGTTATACTCTTTCTAGGACTGATACAGCAAACTCAGTTGGTACTTTCTCCCAAGGAGTAGTTAGGTTTAAGGACTTCTGGAATGTTGAATATAACGATTACATAATAACCTTTACGCCAGAGAATAATTACTTTACTCTCAGTCAACCTATCAGTTTTCATATCTTGCGCGACCTTGTCATTGAAAAGAATAATGATGCAGTTTATTATATTCTCAATGAAGGAATAAGCTATAGTATAAGTGACTTTATAAGTACAAACAGGGTGTCTACGGGTGATCCTGTCTCAATCATAGACGACACTGCGCCAGTGTTTGAGGCAAGTTATACCTTCTCAAACTACTTTAATGTCGAAGGCGCTCAAGACTCAATAGTCAAGATAGATGATGACCCATTCTTATTTGGCTATAATCAAACATCACTTTCAACAACGCTTAGCATTTACTATGTACAAAGAAATGTAAATGGTGAGGTTATAAACCGCATATTACTAGGGGAGATTGAAATCCCTATTGAGCTTAACTCTACATATAGAGGAAATGTATATGAGCATTTAGCTCAAGACCTATTCTCATATGACGCAAACTATCAGCAGAAGGCACAGCTACAAACTATAGATGATGTAGATTATCTTGTAGTACAGCAAGGCACTTGGTTCTTAAATAGAGTATTTGCAAACACCAATTCAGTAGACTTCTATATCTATGCAAACTCTCGTGACGGCGAGCAGTCTTTCAGCTATTATTACACTACCATCTCAGGTGCAGAAAAGACGGTAGGAGAGGGCGAAGACCAAGTAACGCTTTCTGGTACGACAATCACCTTTAGAAACCCTAACGACAACATCTTCCAAGGCTTGAATGATAGAACGCTTTACCTTGTTCTATACTTCAGCTCCTCATCATCAAGCATAGAACAACCATCTTTCCCAGGTAATACCGCAGTTATGTATGTACCTCTTATAATCACTTCAGTGGGCTATAACTATGTTGAATATGACAACCTTGAAAATTTTGGTTACGAAGATAGAGATACACTTGCCCTCACTATGACCGATCCAAATTCCTTGATAGAAGATGGCGTCTATACTGGACCTTATGACACTATTTCAGCAGGTCAACTTTCGCAAATTTTAGCTCAATACGAGTTTGCTTCAACCGAGATTACTCAAGGCGGACTTTATCTCCTTGCAGGTGAAAACCTAGTGGCAGATGTTGCCTACTATCCTCTTACAACTTCATCTAGCCTTCAAACCTCACAAGATATAATAAAGCTTATCAACTTAGGAGACAATGAGGGCATAATTTTCGGCGAACTTACTTTAAATCATCTGTCAGTAGTATATCAAAACTTCTACTTAGCACTTAAATACACTATTTCAAGCACAAGTGAAAGTCGCGACTTCTATTATGTTCTTAAGGTTGTTCCTGATGTAGTAGTTAATGACTCTGTGTATGCATATAATGGCAATACCGAATATTTGACAAGCACTCAAGGTACAAATACAGTAAATCTTGATTCGGTGTTTGGTGGAACAACATTAAATGAAAATAAGAAGAGATTTAATATAACAAAACTCATCACAGTAACTGAGCAGTATAACGAAGAACTGCAAGCAAACGAGGTACTTTCAACCATTGAGTTTGACGCTCAAACAGATATGCAAATCTGGCTTTCTGTCGGCAATTCTTCAAATTATGAGGCAAAACTTGAGGAAGAGTTTATAGAGATAGATGCAGGACAAAGCACACTTGATTTGACAGATTATCTATCAAATTTAACAAGCAATGACATTGTGTCAATTTCAATTGTGACAGGACAGGGCAGTATCTTATATAATGGCACTAAAGTATTCTCGTCGCTTAAATACGTAAACGAGATTGAAAGTGTATACATCGGTGAGGATCAATACACCTCACAGAGCGACTGGAGTAGATTTATTACAATAACATTCTCTGATGATTATTCATTAATGCAATATAGTCTTGCATCATCTGTAAATGAGCAGGTTACCATCAATATCAGACACCGTTATTTAGGTGGAAGTGTTGATGATGAGCTTGGTGTTGTTGGTGGCGACCAGCTATATAAAATTGTTGTCAACACTACATCCTATAACTATTCCGTTCGCTTTGCGAATGATGACACAACCTTTACTACAGATAGGGAAAACCAAACTTTTGTTTGGGAGATAGAGGATAGCGACATCACAGAAGTAAGTGAAGATGGCGTTAGTTATAACCAAGCTTCGATGAAAATTCATTTGCTTGAAGGCTCTCAAGCTGGTTCATCTACAGGCTACACAGAGGTATGGAATATTCTTCAAATTCAAATGACAGATGAAACTGCAAGTGAAGAATTTGAAGAATCTGCTCTATTTAGTGATGGCTTTGTTTATGACTCTTCAAGAGAGAATAACGGCAAATTTGACATTAGATTTAACGAATATATCACAAGTGATAGAGAGATTGAGTTCACTCTTTATACTCAGCAAGGCTATCTTGCGACCTTGATTGTCAAGGTAAAGGCAACGGCAAGAGTTGAGACCCTTTCAACCACCTTAAAAGGGGGTTCTACTACAAACCTCATAGGTAGCAATGGTCTTTTCAACTTCTCATTAGGTCAAACCCAGCTAACTGAAGATAATTACACCGTAAGTGCAGTAATCACAAGTACCGATAAAGACACAAATGGCTTTAGCGGAAAAGATTTTGTTTACTTTGATAAAAACAATGGTGGCTCCTTCGTAGTTGCAAACTTAAATAGAGATTATAATATTACTTGCGCATTTACTTTAACCTTTAATAGGGACATCGACTCAAGTTACAACAACAAAACCTTTACATTCACGGCAAACCTATTATTAAAAGCGAACATTTCATACAATAATAGCGTGGATGGCGGTGTTGTTATAGCAGGTGAGGCAAGCGAGATATCAAATAACTCTATATTTAACACTATTACATTGTCTAATACAAACATAGTTTATGAAGAGTCATCTTCAGGTGAAGCTTTTAGAGGTATACAAGTAATAGGCGGAAAATACAATATCCTTACAAACTACGTATCAGTTTCAACACCTCTTGATGTAAGGTTGAGCGTTCGCGTTTACTTTAATTATAACGGTCAATTTAATGGCAACATTACAAGTGCGCCATATCAAGTGTTTACAGTAAACTATTCTCTTGATGTTGAGCCTAGCGTTAAACTTGAGGACAACTATCCTTCTCCTGCAGGCAGTCAGTTGACAAGAGAGTATATTGATAGTGGTGTGAATTTTAATAACATCTTGCGAAACTTCTTCTTGCACACACCTATATTTACTGAGTCTGATGCTACCACACGTATAGTGATGCAAAGTGGTGAAATTGTAGACGGAGAAGTTCAGTATAATGACGTACTTGATTACGGTGATATCGAAAGCACATTCAGTGGAGAAAATGGCGGTTCAATTACAGTTATAACCACACAAAACGCTAGCGTTTATAGTAATGATGACGGCGATAATAAGCCCGACCTTAACGAGAATTTCCCTCAAAGCGAGACAATTCCTTATAACGAAAATGTTATATTCACAATCGGCAATTGGACAACGGGAAGTGGTGGAGTAACAATTGTAGACAACGGCTCAGAATCCTATATTATCTTAAGATTTACCTATCAAAATGTGTCAATAGATTATCAAATATATCTTCTTGCAAATTCAATCTCAGTTACAACAAATTATGCAAGCAAAAACGTTTCAAGTGGTAATGTTGGCGGAGAAATAGTAAATTATGAAAATATCTACATCGACCAAACTAACATAAATGACCTATTTAGTCAAAGCAGAATGGCAAATGTAGTATACAGCAGTTCTCTTCCAAGTGCAGGGGCATACTATCTTGTATTTACAAATGGCACAAACTTCTTCGCATCATATCCTCAATATATATCTCAAGATGACCAAGGTAGAACGCTTACATTAGATTTAGGTTACTCTATGGCATCTGGTGGAAGAAGTTACACCTATGTTGGTACCTATCTTGCAGAGAGTTTTGAGACAAACAACCTTTCAGTAGGCGCAAATGGTATAATAAACTATGTGGGAGGCAATTCTTCATCGCCTGTAACCATTCAAGCCGATTTAGGTACAAACCTTGACTCAAACAATGCAATCTTCCAAAGTGTAAAACTAACAAACAGAGCGCAAATTGTATATGGTGGCACAAATGGCGTTGAGGTTGATTATATAAGGTATGAAGATGTTATAAAAGACTTCACCTTGACAGGAAAAATTGACGAGCCTACCTCGACAGCATTCTTCACTGGAGAACTTAGAAAGAACGATGGAAGCACAGGAGATAAAGCTACGGTGTCTCTTAGCACAAAATACTATTATCGTCCAAGCATAGACATTGCAGTGAAAGAAGAGGCAACAACAGAATATGGTGCCGTTACACTCTCAGTAAATAAACAATATGAAAGTGTAGTTGAAGAGTTTGGCATATTCCATCCTTCAACAGGACTAAGCCTCAGCCAAAGCGACTTTGGTCATAACAACAACTTAAATATCGAGATTGTAAATTATAATAAAGGTGGCGCTGGTAGTGGTTTTGACAGTTCTATGATTTCTATGTTAGATGGCTACCTTACAACCTTTAATGAAACTAAGTTCAAATCTATGACTGACGGTTCTAATGGTTTTGACAGAAGGGTATACCTATATGTTTCAGCTAAAACTAGTGTGGGCGAGTATGTATATGACTACCGATTGATGGCACAGGGCGCCGACAACCAAGGCGACCTCGCACTTGTTAAAGTTACCTACGAAGTTGGCTCCTATGAAAAAGATTTCTATGTTGTAGTTCAAATTTTGCCAGACTATCGAGTGTCCTACGGTGAAATGGTTATAGAAAATGATTATTCAAGTGATGTTATCACAAATATATCAAATATCTACAATATCTCAGAGACAACAATTAATGGTAGTACCGTTTACTATGATACCTTCACTCTTACAAGCAATAAAGGTGTAGAAGGATATGTTTCAGTTAGACATACAAATACTGGCAGTGGCTCAAGCTCATCAAGCACCGAACTTGCAACCTCAAACTTCGCTATAAAATTAAGATATCCAGGTGAAACAATAGACGGCGTTCAATATAACAACCAAACAAACGTTGAACAAAAATTATCGGATGACTTGTCTAATACTATAAATTGGTCGAGAAGTTCGGGTACTTATACATTGCGTTCAGGTGGAAACACAACTTTTACACACGCTAAACAAGTTATATTTGGAACGCAATACTTCGTTATAGATGCAGTTGACGCCTATGGCTTTAAGTATCAAGTTTACTTTAGCCTGCAATCGTCTTATACCGAGCCATACATTCAAGCAAGTTCAATCTCACTTATTGAAGATAGCTACTTTGATATAACCGCTCAATTTGACCTTTTGACACTGTCATCTACAGGAGAGGATGCAAATGTTCAGTACTTTATAAATTCAGTACCTACTCACCCAGAGGCGCAAGAGGGCAAGGTTACCTTAGTTGAAATTGGTGGTATTGAAGCTTACCTATTCCAGACCGACCCGACGGGTATGATGGATAGCGGAATACGTGAAAAAACAGGCGGAGGCTATATAGTTGATGAAGATTATCAACCATCGTGGTCAAGTTATCAAGAGGATAGCCGATACTTTGACAAGCCACTTATAGCTAATGTAACAATTTCAGAGATTGCTTTCTATGATATTGAAACAAATCAAAGCGTAAGCAATGTTCTTAACTTGGGAAGTTATACAATTGCTACAACAGGTAATATTGGTGCTGTTTATAATGGCTACAATAATCATAGAAGTCCGTATACAACGCAAGATGCTCTTAAAGTGCCAAAGATTACAGATACAAGTATTTACGGCGACGGCAACACAGCGCAAGTACAGATGGTAATTAAGTTAAAATATCAAACTGGTTCAGTTACTGAGTATTATGACCTTTCTGTGCGCGTCAACATCACTCGTGAGCTTTCAATTATGGAAAATGAAATTGCCGACCCAGTGAGAGATGCTCAGTCATTCAATGTTAAGAATGAATTTACCATAATGAGCAGTGGTACAGATGTAAAGAATAAGACCACTATAATAAATGACACCTTAGAGGTGCTTATAAATGCAAGAAGTGAGACCTCGTTTGAACTTGCTCTTTATAGAGGTACTTCTCAAATAGGGGAATCGACAATTGTAACACGCTCAAATACTGGTCGAAGCGTTGCAAGAACAGAGTATATTTCAATCTCTCAACAATTTGGCATTAATGTCAAATCAGGTGACAGGCTTGAAATTACACCACTTGATAACAACGCAACCTTCTACTATATAACAAACAATGGCAGAAACAATAAGCTTGAAGGCGAGGGTAGTTTTACTATTTCTCGAATAACTGATGACGTTATTTACGTTGAAGATTCATCCCTTCTTGAGTCAGGCTACCATTACAATGTCAGAAAATACTATGTTGTAAATATAGACTTTGATGGTAATACTAGCACAATATTCAGCTATCGTGTATCCAAGAACTACGATGTCACAGGCTACTTCTATACGCTCAACAGAGCAAGACCTGATGACCCTGTAATGAATACATTAAATGCAACAAAATCTGGCTCTACAATCACCTCAAGCTTTGCTCAGTGGTATGGCTCGTTTACAATGACAACTGCAAATGACCAACTAGAAGCTGTAAATAGCTCTACTAACAAGTCAAATTATCTGACTTATTTAACCTTTACCCTTGATACTACTAGTGACCCTAACGCATCAGGTAATGCAACTATTACAGATAGAGGTGTTATTACTTATCAGCCAGGCTTTACATTATATGACTATATCAATGTTGTAATAAGGATGAGAGTTTCAGGCGCAGATAGAGCCTTTAATACAACAGACGATACTTTCATTGTTATGGATACACTTAGTCTAAGCTGGGCTCGTGACTATAACTAATAAAATTTAAAAATCATATAAATTAGAAGGAGGAATAATGAACTGGTTTACTATAGCATTTACTATCGTTGTGTGTTTCAATTTCCTCCTTTTAATAAGTATGGTTTTTCTTGAAAAACGAAAACCTGAGAATATTATTGCCTGGATAACAGTCCTTACATTTTTGCCAGTTGTAGGCTTTTTGCTATACATAGTTTTTGGTAGTGGGCTAAGCGTTAGAACTAGGCGAATGATTAAGAAAAAGGCTATATCAGAGCGTGATATAATAAGAAACATCAAAGGTATACAAACCTTGGAAGAAGCCAAACTCGATGGCATTTTAAAGGATGACCAAGAACTTGCGACCCTTTGCTACAGCTACGGCTCATACCCTTTGCCTGGCAATGATATAAAGATTTACTCAAGCGGGCAGGACAAGATGAAGGCTTTAAAAGAAGACCTCTTGAAAGCTCAAAAGTCTATCAATATGGAGTATTATATCTTTGCCGACGATAAAACTGGTAAGGAGGTTATGGACATCTTATGTAAAAAGGCTAGAGAAGGGCTTGATGTAAAGTTAATTTACGATTCTATTGGCTCACGAAAAGCGCCACGCAGATTTTTCAAAAGACTTGAAAAAGCTGGCGGGCAGGTAGGGGAATTTTTTCCACCATTTATGCATATAAGGCTTATCAATTTAAAACTAAACTATCGTAATCATAGAAAGGTTGTGGTAATTGATGGCAAAATTGGTTACACGGGTGGTATAAATATACGCAATGACCATATTGGGCTTGACAGGAAGCTTAGACCTTGGCGTGATACACATCTTAGAATTGAGGGAGCGGGGGTTTATGCTCTTCAAAATATCTTTCTAGATGATTGGAGATATTGTAAAGATGACAACACTCCGCCAAGACTATATCTTGAAAATGGATATTTTCCAAGTCCTAAAATATGTGGTAGTGCAACAACCCAGGTTATAACTTCAGGTCCAGACAGCGAAGTTCCGCGAATAAAAGAGACCTTCGTCAAGATGATATTGAATGCAAAGAAGAGAGTGTACATTCAAACGCCATACTTCATACCCGATGATGTATTTTTCTCAGCTCTACGAATAGCAATCAAAAGTGGTATAGATGTTAGGATAATGGTACCTAAAATACCCGACAAGAAGACTGTCTATCTTGCAACGCTCTCCTACTTAAAGGAAATGAGCGAACTTGGCATAAAAATCTATCTTTATAATGGCTTTTTGCATAGCAAGGCAATTGTAGTGGATGACAATAAGCTTTCTATCGGAACTTGCAACACAGACAACCGCTCTTTTGGACTTAATTTTGAAAATACAGTTATAATATATTCGCACGAACTCAATGAGCAGTATAGCAATATTTTTCAAAATGATATAGAAAGCTCTCAAGAAGTAGGCTTAAAGTACTTCCAAAAGAAAAAGTGGATAACAAAGGTATTACAAGCAGTTATGCGACTTTTGTCAGCATTATTTTAGAAAAAATTGTTATTTTTTTGAAAAAGCACAAAAATTTAGAAAAAAGGTATTGACTTTCCAGTTTACTGTAATGATAAGATATGGGCGAGAGGAGAAAAGGAGATGTTAAGGATTGGAGATTTTTCAAAACTCACAGGTGTTCCTGCAAAGACTATACGCTACTACGAAGAAGAAGGATTGTTGATTCCAGCACAAGTTGACACAATGACGGGGTATAGGCAATACAATCAAAAGAACATCGAACAACTTTTAAAGATACTTTATCTCAAAGGTCTTGGTTTCAAGCTAGCGGAAATTAGAGATTTTGATGATACTGCAGTCATTAAAAAATCAAAAGAGTTGAGACAAAAATTGAAACAAATTAGAAAAAGCCTTAGCGATCTTTCCAACCTCTACAAAGATGAAAAAGGAGAGTTGATTATGAAAAATTTTATTAATGATGAAAGGCTTGTCGGTAAATGGGAGCTTTTAGGAACCGCCGTAGAAAAGAAAGATGCTTTAACTGGGAAAGTTGAGCTTGATAAATATTTTAACCTTAAAAAGTTGGTGTTTTTGCCAAACGGTGAAAAATATTGGGTGTTTACCTTTTGGACAAAAGGTCATATCTTTTTCAAAGATTGTCCGCTCAATTATGAATTTGCGGATGATAAACTCATAATTGAGTTTAAGTTTGATGGTGAAGTAGAATTTTATGCTGTATACAAAAACATCGACCATAAGGCTTATAAAAAAGAAGAAGTGATGATTAAAGATGACATTTCAATGCCATTTGAAAATGATGAAAATTTAATTGGTGTTTGGCGTGTTTGCGGATTCGTACAAGAGATAAGAGATTTTAAAGGCGAGATAAAAGGTGACGAGCAAGAAGAGTTTGGCTATTACAAGGATGTTGCCATAATGGATAACGGGAAGTTGTTGTTCACACTTGCAGATGGCGGTGTTTTAAAAGATAATATACGCTGGACAAAAGACTATATCATATTAGAAGTACAAGAAGTTGCACAAAAATATATCATCAAAGAGATAAATGGCGATAAATATCTGTTTATGGAACACAAATCGGGGGATTATTCCTATGGTGGAATGAAACCTTGTTATTATGTTTTCAAAAGAGCAGGCAAGTAAAAGCTTAATAAATGCACCCAAAGTTTAAATACTTAAGGGTGCATTTGTTATATATTGTGACAATAATTTTTAGACAGATTTATGGTATAAGATATATCAACTAGAAAATAATGCCAAACAAAAAGTTCAGCATAAGCCGAACTATAGTCGAAATTATCAAGAGCCCATCCTTCCAATATTTATATTGTCTGATTTTCGGTCACGTAAAGCTTTGACGGGATGCTCCTTATCTTGAAGGCGGTAGTCACTGTTAAAGTTTTTGATGTGGTCCTCAATGACAATATGTGACGGCATAGTTTCAACATCTTTTATAGTCCTCTTTTGATAGTCAAAGAAGTTTGCATTGCTAGGAAGCTTTGTAACACTTACATAGTCTTCATATAGCGAGGTATTGCACACTGTGTTTGCTAGTATCTGCCTAATATATTCCTTTTGTGGTGCAAACGAGATAAGTTCGGGGTAGTCACCGCCTGGGATAACATCATACCAATCTTTATTTTCATATTTACGCACAAGGTCAAGAGTTGCGTGAAGGTGAGAAAGCTCTTGTTCAAACAGCATCTCCCAGATTTGTTTTATATGTTTGTCAGTTTCATCGTTATACATTGAATAGTAAAGATAGCTTTCAATATATTCGTGCATCAAAAGGTCGTCAAGCATAGACATAGTAGGGTCGATGAGTGAGCCGTACTGTGACACGTGTTCCTCTTCAACCATAGCAATTTCGGTATATATTTCTCTGCCCTTTTGGTGTTTATAGAAGGCACCCAAATTCATATAATAATTCATTGTCTGTTGCTCCGCCGTGGTGATAATTGAGACGTCGCATTTGGTAATTGGGTCTGCGGACATATTGCTAATAGGTTTTTTGATATTGTCATAAGGGTGACGATGATGTGCAACGGTAGGTCTGCCAGGCATTATTTCGGTGTAGGAGCCTATATAATTCTCTGCGTGCTCGCCCATATCGCTTTCAAGTAAGTTTGCATAGCGATATAGGTGGTCAAAGTCCTCTAATAGTGCAAAGTCAAGTGCGTCTTTAACGAACTTGTTAGTCTGCCTCTGTGCAAGAATGGCAGTTAGGTCGACAGCAAGTTGTTCATAACCGAGGGTTGTTTGTAAAATATTTTCATCGGCAGGCTTGAGGTTAGAGATGAGCTTTTGCTGTTGCTGTTCGCAGTTTCGAATAAATCCAACCGCTCTTCGAATATCATTATCTCCGCAGTGTCTGTTTAAATGATGTTTTGACCATACTGCCTCATATTCAGTTCCATTCATAAGTATGCATCGCACGCGGGTGTAAGGGTCGACTTCATTTTTGTCATATGGCTTTGGTGAAAGCATTTTAAAACTCATTATAGTACTTTCAATTTTCTTTGGTTTAGCTAAAAATGGATTATAACTCATAATTTTTTCCTCCAAAATAGAGTTTACCCATTTTCAATTTTTTAATACCTTGGTATTGTTTATAAAAATTAAATTTATTTTAAGGATTTTTTATATCTTAAGCAACCATTACAAGTTGTATTAAGTAAATTTATAAAAAAAGATGCGACCTTAGTCACATCTTAATTATTCAATTTTTCATTTTAGACCACATTATCGGAAGCCGAACCAAGTACAACTTTAGTTGTATTTAAGTGAGGCTGAGGGTTTTTCATACAATGTGATGGATACAATTTATTGTGTTTTTGAGTTTAGCAAAATTAAAATTTAACTTGTTTAAATTTTTACATCACATAGTCTTATTAAACGGTAGGAGTAACTTCTACACTAGTGTCATAAAGCACATAATCATTCAAGTCGGTAGGGTACTCAATTTCTCCAGCGAAAGGAAGAATGTTAGCTTCAATTGAGCCAGAGATTGCAATTGGCATAGTTGTATATTCGTCAACCTGCATTGTGACTTTGGCGTCAATAGACGCTGTCAAAGTTGCTCCAACAAAAGTATTGTTAGAATATACTATATAAATTACCACATCATCCATAGAGTTAATCTTAAAAGCTTCCTTGAAGTCAGCTGGCGCTTGAGTTTCAATTAAATTAACGATATATTCGCCTTTAACTGTTGCTCTAACTTTATATTCGGTTTCTGTTTCATATTTTTCAAGTATGATGCCTTCTCCCCAAGAACCTTCAGGAACAATCTCAAGTAAAGTTAAAAGAGAATAGTCGGGGATAACTGCCACATCACTTTCAGTTCCAGTAGCAAGGTTTTGGTATAGTTTTTCTGGTATAGGAGTTTCCACTGATGAGTTAATGATTGAAGTTATTGCTTGCGCCTGTGATAAATCAACATATTGTTTTCCGTCTGTAATGTATTGATTTAAAACTGCAGACAAAGTTGCAGTTGTGCCAGCACTTACCGATGTCATATTCATATTGACATAACTTGAAACATCTATTTCGTTTATATCTAGTGTACCTTCTTGAGAGTTGTTTTTCATATAACTATCAGAAGTAATTGTGATAGTAGAACTTTGACCATTTATATCCATTTTTGCGTCAAGACCTAGAGAAACTTGAAGTCCACCAAGCATATTGTCAAGATTAAAGCCACGACCGTCAAGTTCAGTCAGTACGCTTTCATAGGCAGATGTTTCGACTGCTGTAAAATCACCAGATGTGTCGACAACTCCCTCATTTTCGCTACCGCCACAGGCAGTAAGTACAAGTGCACTAGGTATTATTGCAAGACCAAGTGCCATTAATTTTAAAGATTTTTTCATATTTTCACCTCTTTTATGATAGTTATAGTTTACAACAATAAATAGAAAAAGTCAACCATTTTTCAAAAGGTTTACAAAAGTTGTTGCAAAAGTATCATTTATGAATTATCATATATATATGAATAATGACAAAAATTTGATTAAAAAGACAGAACTTTTGTCGCCAGTTGGCAGTTTTGAAGGGCTAAAGTGTGCTGTATATAATGGTGCCGATGCTGTATATTTAGGGCTTGACAACTTTAATGCGCGCGGCAATATTGAAAATTTTACGATGGACAACCTTAAGGATGCCACGACTTTTGCCCATATGTTTGGAGTTAAAGTTTATTTAACTTTAAATACTTTAGTTAAAGACGAGGAGTTTGAGAGCGTCATTGATTATGTAAAAAACGCTTTAAAAAGCAGGGTGGATGCCTTTATTGTTCAAGATATCGGGCTTATATATTATCTTCGTCAGCACTTTCCAAACATTGAGCTTCACGCAAGCACACAGATGGGACTTAATAACCTTGAGGGTGTAAATGCCTTGAAAGACCTAGGCTTTTCACGCGTCGTACTTGCAAGAGAGACGCCACTATCTGAGATAAAGCGAATAAAAGAAAATTCGAGCGTAGATATAGAATATTTTGTTCAAGGAGCGCTTTGTGTATCCTTTTCTGGTAACTGTTATCTATGCTCTCTTCTTACTGGTGCGAGTGGCAACCGCGGAAAGTGCAAACAATTTTGTCGCCTTCCTTTTTCTGCTAGTATTGGGGATGAACATAGACAAGGCTACCTTTTAAGCACAAAGGACTTTTGCTTGCTACCTAAGCTTAAACAACTTTTGGACTCAGGTGTTACAAGTTTGAAGATTGAAGGCAGGGCAAGGAGACCAGCATACGTCGCGGTTGCTACTGGCATATATAGAAAGGCGCTTGACAATGGTTTTAAGTATAACGACGATGATATTTTAAAGTTAAAAAAGGTCTACAATAGAGGCAACTTTACTTTAGGCTATTTTACAAGCGAAAAGATTATATATCCATATATCCAAAATCATATGGGTATAAAAATAGGCGAGGTTATAGACTTTTCAAAAGGTAAAAAATTTAATATCATCACAATAAAGTCGAATTACGATATAAAGAAGGGTGATGTGATAAAATTTATCAAAAATCAAAAAGAGGTGGGAGTAATCTCTGCGGTTGACATTAAAAAAGAAGAAGATATCTATAAACTGTCAACAACTTCGGTATTGCCTTACCCTTGTCAAGCCAATTTAATAGTCGACAGTCACCTTGAGAGCGACTTTCTAAACAATAAAAGATATATAGATGTCGATGTGACGCTTTCACTGAGAGCGGGCGAAAGGGCAAGAGTTACAATGTCGGCAAAAGATGTTAAAGTTAGTTTTACAAGCGTTTTTTTAACCGAAGAGGCAAAGACCTTGCCGATAACTTATGAAGATTGCAAGGGTCAGTTTAACAAAATGGGCGATTATTTAAGGCTAAAAAATTTTATTGCAGACATTGGCAATGTCTTTTTAACTAAGGCTCAACTCAATGGACTTAGACGTGATGGGATAGAGCTTTTAAAAGAAAAACTTATCGAAAATTACGAAAAAACAAACAAAATTCAAGAAAAATCGCAATTTTTTGATAAAAAATGGCAAATTATTGATAAAAAACAACTTGCAAAAGATATGATTGTGTTTGATGATTTTAATAAAGTGGAGCTTTCTCAAGATAAAATTTTTATCTACGCGCCAAGTTTATACGGCGACAATATTAAGGCTTTATATCAAGAATACAAGAACCAAAACATCTTTATCTTGCTTCCAATTATGGCAAGCGAGAGTGAGATTGAAAAGATTAAGGATATTTTACAGTATTGTCAAAACTGGGGAGTAGTTGCAAACAATTATTGGGCACTTGAGTTAAAAGATAGGGACAAAACAATCATAGGAAGCTCGTTAAACGTCTTCAATTCTTACGCCATAAAATATTATGCGGATAGAGGCTACAAAAATATCATTTTGTCTATTGAGGAGCATTCAAATATTAAAAATAGCGGTGTAAATCTATATGAATATGCAAGTTTTTATCCAGAGTATATGTATTTTAGGCACTGCCCATTTATCGAACACTTTAATAGCAGTTGCGATAAGTGCAAGTTTAATAATAATTTAGTTTATAACCTTAATGGCGAAGAATTTGTTATAAAAAGACAAAAAACCATCTCTTGTCAGTTTGTTTTAAAAGCTAAAAAGAGGGTGACAAAGGTATCCCAAGAAAATGTAAACAAAATTTATGAAATGTAGACTAATAACATAATAAGTCAATAAAAAAAGAAGTTTAAATTAGTGCTATTAAACTTCTTTTTTAATGTTAAATTGTTATTTAATTAACTTAATTTATCAAAAGTAAATAAAATAATCACAAAAATCACAAATTAAACAAAGTTTTTATTGTTCTTTTCCACAATGAGAGCAAAATTTGCTATCGGCATCAATCTTTTGCCCGCAGTGCTTGCAAAATATTTGTTTTTCATCTTTATCTGCTAAATTGTTATCAGGCTGAACTTCTTCCATTACACCTTCAGTAACTGATTTTGCAACTTCTTTTGCGCCAAGAGCTGATATTTCACCGCTTTGCTGAGAGATGTCCTTTAAGTCCTCTTTGTTTTTATCTATTATATATTTATTTGTCTTAATCATAGCCCTTTGAATATTAGGCAGAAAGGCAATAAACATCAAAAATACGCATATAGGAAGGCATAAAAATCCGCCCATCCTTAAGCCAAAATTACTATCCATTTCATCGCCTAGGGTAAAAGATAAAACTATCATAGTTATTGCTCCGAGTAAAAGAATGATTGCGACTATCTTTAGGATAAGGTACATTTTAGGCTTTTTAACTTTAGTGTCAACAGGGGTGTTATTTTGTTCATTTTCATTTGGAACATTATTTAAATTTTCTTTCATATTTACCTCTTTTATATCAATATATTAGCAAAACCATAAAATTTTGTCAAAGAAAAAGCGATTAAATAATTTTTAATTTATTTTGAAAAGAAGATGTTTTGTGATACAATAAATTTGAGTTTAGGGGGACTTTATGAAAAAACTTGTAATATATAAATGTAAAATATGTGGAAACATCGTCATTAAACTTGTAGACAAAGGTGTACCTTTAATGTGCTGTGGTACTTTTATGGAAGAGCTTGTTCCAGCTTCTAGCGATGGCGCAGTAGAAAAACATATGCCTGTTGTAAAAGTTGATGAGAAGGTGGTCACCGTAACTGTCGGCGAGGTGCCTCATCCTATGACTGAGGAGCACTATATCAGTCAAATCATAGCGCTTACAGATAAGGGCTATTATGTAAAAGAACTTCAACCAAATGACCAGCCTAAGGCAAAGTTTACTTTAACTGACGAAAGCCTTGTCAGCGTATATTCACTTTGCAATCTTCACGGTGTTTGGGCTAAAAACATATAAATTAAACAAATTAGAAGGCAAATTTAATTAATTCTTTTTAAAAGGAGAGTTATGGCAAAAGGAAAAGCTAAGAAAAGTCTAAAGTTTATAATCTTGCTTGTGCTTATTGCAGGAGCTATAGTAGGTGGCTTTTTTACCGCAAAGCATATCACAAGAAATGACACTTTTGAGATAATTGGTGATAAGACTGTCACAATTCAAGTTGGTCAAGTTTACGAGGACCAAGGTGCAAAGGCAATATCTTTTGGCAAGGATGTATCTAGTAAAATCACTACCGAAAGTAATGTTAATAATATGGAAGAGGGTAGCTATTATATCAAGTATACCGTTGACGATATAAGATATAAAAACATAGAGAGATATAGGATTGTTATTGTCATTGCTACGAGCGAAGGTGAGGTGAGCGATGAAAATAATTAAAGGTCTATTAGGAATATTGCTGTCTTTACTTTTAATTGCAATTGGTTTTGGTGTTGGTTTTGTATATTATGTATTTGTAGAGGACACACCTGTCAGTGAAACCTTGAAAGAAGACTCTGAAGTGCCTAGCGGAGAAACTGGCATAGATGACGAAGTTATTAAAAATGGTGACCTTTCCATACACTTTATGGAACTTGGAAATATCTACACTGGCGACAGCATCTTAATTCAGTGCGGTGACAATGATATTTTGATTGACGCTGGCTCAGAGTATTCATCAGCGCCAACGCTTATTAGTTACATTGATAAATATGTGACTGATAACACTCTTGAGTATGTTATAGCAACGCACGGTCATACCGACCATATTGCCTCTTTTATTAGCACAGAAGAATACACTGGAATATTTGAGCATTATAAGGTTGAAAATATTATAGATTTTCCTCTTACAAACAGCTCAGGCTCATCAAGGACAATTGTTGGAAGGTACAGGAATGCCCGTGACAACGAGATAGCCGAGGGCGCTAATCACTGGACTGCGCTTGAGTGCTATAACGAAGAAAATGGCGCAAGCAGAGTTATACAGCTTTCGAAAGATGTCAATATGGAGATACTTTATAATTATTATTATGAAAATACTAGCAGTTCTGAGAATAACTACTCAGTTTGTCTTATGATCAATCAAGGTGACAATCACTATCTTTTCACAGGCGACCTTGAGACAGCGGGCGAGAAATGCCTTGTAACTTACTATGAAGAAAATCACGGCGGACTGCCACACTGCGTATTATATAAGGCTGGGCATCACGGTTCAAAGACCTCTAGTTGTCCAGAGCTTATGGAAGCGATAACACCAGAGTATGTAGTAGTATGTTGTTGCGCGGGAACAAGTGAGTATACCGATGACAATAACAATCAATTTCCAACGCAGGAGTTTATTGACAACGTTGCACCATACACAAAGAATGTCTATGTGACGACGATGGTTGACAATTATACGCCAAAAGACGAGTTTGAAAGTGGCACAACGGTGAAGTCAATGAACGGCAATATTGTTTTCACGGTTACAGACGGACAAATTAAATTGATGTTTAGTAATAATAATTTAAGGCTTCTCGACACCGAATGGTTCAAAAGTAAGCGTACTTGTCCAGAGGCGTGGTTATAAAAATTAGTTTAAATTTTCGTTATTTAATAAAAATTATAACAATATCTTGATATTTAGCTTAAATATTAATATTAATTAATATATCAAAATTATTTAAGGAGATTTTATGAAAGGTGTTATTTTGACAGCGGGCAGTGCAACAAGGCTTCGCCCAATCACAAATTGTTATGGCAAGGTGCTAGTTCCGCTGTATAATAAACCAATGATTTTTTACGGGCTGTCACTACTTTTTGGTGCGGGAGTAAATGAAATTGCCATTGTTTGCAATGAAAGAGATTATCCGCTCTTTTTTGAGCTTTTCAAAGATAAGATTTATAAAGATAGGCTAAAGTTTTTTATTCAGAAAGAGGCTCTCGGCACTGCAAACGCAATAAAGTATGCAAAAGATTTTGTCGGGGATGATGATTTTGTTCTCCTCTTTGGTGACAATATATTTGTCTATCAAAATATGAGCGTCTTGCTAAAGGATGCAATAAAAAATAATGAAGGTATAACCTTATTTGCAAAAGAGGTTAATGACCCAGAAAGATTTGGCGTTATTGAATTTGATAAGAATAACAATGTGCTTACTATTGAAGAAAAACCACAAAAGCCAAAGTCTAATTTCGTGGCGACAGGGCTTTATGTATGTAAAAACAATCTTTTAAAGGAGATTGACTCACTCAAAAAATCACCACGTGGTGAGTATGAGTTTACTGATGTTATCGCAGGGCAGGTAGAGCGAGGGCTTGCAAAGGTCTGTCCACTGCCAAGTGAATGCGCCTATCTTGATACTGGCACTTTTGATAGTTTGCTTGAATGCTCTGTTTTAATCAAAGAATATGAGAAAGAAAACGGCTTGTATGGTGCGGTTGAGCTTGACCTATATAAGTCTGGCAAGATAACAAAAGAAGAGTTTAAGGGTGCAATAACCATCTATGCAAAAGACTACAGAGAAAGACTAAATAAGATGTTGTAAAATTTTAGTAAAATTAAAACACATAACTAGTTTTAATTTGACTTGCAGGACAAATTCGATAGAATTTACAAAATTCTATGTCAACAAAAAATTAACATTATATAGTCTATTTATAATAATATAAGATGTCTTTTAAAGGTATCTTTTTTTGTAAATTTAATCTTACAAAAAAATAAAACTCAACTTTTCAACAAATAATAATGTAATTCTACTTTTAGTAGAGATAATTTTTAAACTTTTTTAGATTTTTTATGCTATAATAAATTTGTCGGAGGGAACGTGAAAAATTACGGACAAGTAATCTCAAAACTAAGAAAACAAAAGGGGCTTACACAAGAGCAACTTGGCAAAAAGCTAAATGTATCCTTTCAAGCTGTTTCAAAATGGGAAAACAATCAGTCAGAGCCAAATCTTGAAACCATTGAAAAGCTTGCTGATGTGTTTGGTATAACGATTGCCCAGTTTTTTGAGATGGCAAATATTGATGAAGGTGATAGTGCTACTAAAAACTTAGAAAGTACTGACAGTAAAAATAATGATATTAATATAGAAAATAATAATGGTGGCGCGCAAGGCTCAACCAAGGGCAATGCGTTTGTGCAAAACCTAAAAAAATATAAAGAGTGGTATTTGATGATTGGGCTTGCTATTGTTATACTTGCATTAGTACTTGGCGCTTTTGTAAGACCAACAAAATACTCGAGTAGCAAGATTTATCAAATGGTCGATCCTGCTGTATTTTGTATAACCGCACAAGGTCCAGATGTTCAAAGGGCGGGCTCTGGTTTCTTTATAAATGACAGCGGGCTTGCCGTGACAAACTATCACGTAATTGAAGGTTGCACAAGCGGAAGAGTGCAATTAAACGATGGTAAAACATATGATATAGAGCTTGTAGTTGGCTGTGACCGAAATCGTGATATTGCTATTCTGCAGATAGATATAGGAAAGTCAAACTCTGTAAAACTTGGCAATAGCGACAAAATAGAGGTTGGTGACATTGTCTACGCGATTGGCTATCCTGAGTCATTTCAGCTTGGAAGCGCCTCTAGCACTTTTACACAAGGTATAATTTCAAAAGTTTCCTTTACATATGAAGGCAATTCATATATTCAAACAACTGTAGATATGACGCACGGCAATAGTGGTGGCGTGCTTATCAATGAAAGGGGTCAGATTATAGGTATTACAACAGGAATGCTCACTGACGGCAATGTCGACTATATGAATTTAGCGATACCTATAAACAAACTTGATGGCGTTAAACGCGATATCAATGTGTCTATGAGCGATTACTATGATCAGGTAAAAGAGAGAACCTTTTACTATTATAGTGATGGCGATATTTATAATACTGTAAGTTATGTTGCGGGTGATTTAATAAGCCCGATAGAACCTAGCAAAGTCGGCTATCAGTTTGATGGCTGGTACACTGATGAGACCTTCCAAACAAGATTTGATTTTTCTCAGCCAGTGACCGAAAACAATACCTGCTATGCCCACTGGGTTGCAAATGCCTACACAATCTCCTTTGACGGCAACGGCGGACGGGGTAGTATGGATAGTATCAAGGCAAGGTATGACCAAGCGGTTGCCCTTCCAAATAATGCATTTACCTTCGAGCATTACAACTTTATTGGATGGAGCATAGATGGTAGCGAGGTGTTGTACACACAAAACCAAGCCGTTAAGAACCTTACAAGCGAAAATAATGGCGAAGTTATTTTAAAGGCTGTTTGGGATGTTGAATCTATAACCATTCACTTTGATATAAATGGTGGCGATGGCGGAGAAATGGCAGACTTCAAACTTGGATTTTTTGACACCAAAGCCCTTCCATTAAACAGTTTTACAAAAGAAGGCTATGCCTTTGCTGGCTGGCTATATAATGGCGTAGTCTACCAAGACGGGCAAGAGGTATCAGCACTTGCTGACGAAGAGGTTACAATCACCTTTATAGCTCAGTGGCAGCCAGTTAAATATAAAGTAGTCTTTAGTTTTTTAGAAGAGACCTATTCACAAGAAATGACATATGACGAATCGGCGACATTGCTAGCAAACCAGTTTGAACATATAGGGCATCATTTTTCTTACTGGTATGATGAAGAGGGAAATCATTATTATGACTGCCAAGAGGTTATTAATCTTATAAGTGAGCCAACAGAAATTGTACTTTATGCACAGTTTGATAGAAACACATATTATATAAGATACAATCCTCAAATTGATGGTGTTGAGCCGATAATGGAAGCGCATTTGTATAGAGATACATTCGAGCTAATGCATTGTCCTTATGGGAAAAGAGGTTATAGCTTTGAAGGTTGGCAGGATAGTGAAGGTAAGCTTTTGGAAGACTTGTATTACACTAACCTTGCCATCGAGCAGGATGCCGTAGTAGATTTATATGCAGTTTGGGAAGAGTATGAATATACTTTATGTTACCTAGGTTTTAATAACGAAATTTTGGCGGAAGAAAATCATAAATATTTTGATTATGTTACAATCAAGGGTGATTTTGGACTAGCGAAAGAGGGTTATATCTTTGACGGCTGGAGGTTTTATGATACCAGTGCTGAGGAATATGTTTATTTGCCAGAAAATGCAGTTTTAAATGAAATTCCAAGGCCATATTTTGTAGGCATATTGAAAGTATCATCTGTTTGGAAGCCTATTGAGTACACAATATCCTTTAATGGCAACGGCGCGGATAGTGGCACAATGTCTGACATCACTTGCAAGTATGATAGCGAGATAACTCTTCCAGCAAACACCTTTATTCGCAGTGGCTATATTTTTGCTCACTGGGAGTATGATGACAAGTCGTTTGTAGATGAGGGCACAGTTCTCAACCTCACTTCAACGAATGGTGAAGTGATAACATTAACTGCAGTTTGGGCGAAACCTTTGTCCGGTGAAGGCACAGAAGAAAATCCTTATACAATTTCTACAAAGGATGAATTTATTAGTTTTACTTTACTTTCAAGATATGTAGGCTATGAAGAAGGGCAATATTTCTCGCTTGAAACAAACATAGACTTAGAGAACGCAAGAATATGGTCGGTATTCTCATTTAACGGCATCTTTGAAGGCAATGATTATTCTATCAGCAACTTCACTTTGAAGGGTGACGGCACAACTGTTGCACTATTCAATGTCAATGATGGCATCATAAGAAACCTAACTCTTAACAATGTGACAATAGATGATAACGCATTTAAAGCGGCTCTACTAGTAGGCGATAATAATGGAGAGGTTGAAGGGTGCAAGGCAAGTGGCAGCATTACAATATCTTGTGGTGACGAGTCTTTCATTGGCGGTCTTGTGGCATACAATTATAATAGTGTAAGTTATTGTTTTGCAGATGTAGATATCATAGTTAACAGCGATGGTGAAAGGGTAGTTGTTGGAGGACTGCTTGGTAGAAATGATGCCAATGTCTATAATTGTTATGTGACAAGTTATATAGAATTTTTAGATATACAAGATGACTACATTATGGTTGGCGGTTTTGCAGGAACGATGCAGGATGGAAGTATTAGTTACAGCTATGCCATTTCAGAGTTAAACCTTGCTTCAACTGATGAAAGAATTGGATTAATATATTTAGGTGGCTTTATAGGTGCTGGCAGCGATGGGCGTACCACTTATTTAAACAACTGTTTTGTAAAAGTGGAAATGAATATAAATATTAAAAACTTTACAAAAGAATGGTATGACTCTTGTCCAGTATCCAACTTTAATGGATTATACTACACAGTCTTCAATCAAACTAGACAGGAAAAAGATTTTGTAAGTGACAGCTCAACCTTTAATGTTATAGTAAATGGTCAGCCTTTTACAGTAGAACAAGCTGCGACAGTAACAGAGGACGCAAACCTTAAAGACCAAGCTTGGGTTGAAGAAAATCTTTTTGACAATGTAGGGGGCTGGAAATATGAGGACGGCTATCCTGTTTTTGACAAATCTTCGCAGACTTTTGAAGTCAATTCGCTAGATGACTTTTTATCACTTAACAACAAGACAATTTTTGCAGACGTAAAACTCAATTGTAATATAGATTTATCAGGACAGAAAATTATAATTCTTAATAACTACGCAAACTTTGACGGTAATGGTTTTACTATATCAAACCTCACAATTACAAGCGGACGAAGAGACATATTCAGCTTGTTTAATGAAAATTATGGCACTATTAAAAACTTGAGGCTATCAAATGTAAATGTTAATGTAGAGGCAGAAGATGATGTCTATGCAGGCTCACTTGTTGGCAACAACTTTGGCGCTATATCTAACGTTGCGATTTATGGCAATGTAAATGCCTATTGTTTAGATGCAGGCTATACTGGCGGAGTTTGCGCGTACAACTATGGAACAATCAAAAACTGCTATGCCGATGTAAGCGTGACAATAACAGCCAGTTATATGGCATATGGCGGTGGAATAGCAGGTTATAATGGAGGCACTATTACAAACACAATCATCTTAGGTGAAATTAGTACAACCAACTTGCGTGACGACAATGTAAATTGTTATTCAAGCGGTATTGCAAGCGGGCACACTGGTAGTACAATCAAAAATTGTATAAGTTTTGCAAATATTTCAGTTACCTCAGAGTGTAATTATCTAGGCATATCGGTAATCGGCGTTGGTGATTTTACAAAGGAAAATTGTTCGGGATACCTTCAACAGAAATTGACCGTCAATGGAGAGGAAAGTTTTAATACAAGCGGTAAGACAAGGAACGAACTTATAAGCAAAGCTTATCTATCAGGCTTAGGCTTTATCGAGTTTGTCTCAGAAGAGAATTTATCAAATAATCCTGATGCCGTTTGGGTTATAGACGAAGTAAACGCTCCATTATTATGGTTTGACGTACAAGGAGAGAGGGAATGAAAGTAGTTATAAATAATGAAAACACAAACAACAAAACACTTATCTACCAAGAGGGCTTCTGGACGGGTAAGCGCACTATTTCTTATGACGGAACGCCACTTACCAAGGTTAAACGCAACATTTTTGAGTATAAAACAGAAAAGACAACCGAAAACTTTGAGATAAAGGGGAATCAACTTGTTGGCGTTACGATAAATATGCTTGGCAAAGATGTCGGGGTGTCGCGCAAGCTCACTTGGTATGAAATTGTCTTGTCAATTTTGGTATTTATCCCTTGCATCCTCTTTGGCGCGGTAGGTGGTGCCGTTGGCGGAGCTTTAGGTTTTACAAATATTATGGTCATAAGAAGTCTAGATAAAACTTGGGTTAAAATCGTTGTTTCGGTTGAATTCATAGCAATAAGCCTACTTTTAAGCTATGTCCTAGCAGTGCTTGTTTTCAAAGCGCTAACACTTGTTGGCTTGTAAATTAAGTAAATTAAAATCAGTACGCTTTTCTCGTACTGATTTTTTATAGCAATTATTTTTAATAAAACACCTCATTTTCTTTTGAAGAAAGAGGCAATTGTTGTAAAATAGAATTATGGAAATATTAGATGGTAAAAGTTTTTCAAATGAGATAAAGGCCGAAGTAAAGGCAAAAGTTGAAAGGTATTTTAAAGAGGGTAGCCCTCTTCTTGCTTGCATCATAGTTGAAGGTGATAAGGCAAGCGAGACCTATGTTGCCTCAAAGCAAAAGGCGTGCGAGGTGTGCGGACTTAAATCTATGGTGTGTAGACTTCCTCACGATACTTCGCAAGAAGAGCTAGAAGAGGTTATCAAAAACTTAAATAGTGACGAAAAGGTTGATGCAATCTTGCTTCAATTGCCACTGCCAAAACATCTTGACTCTAATAGCGCAATTAATAAAATAAGCCCAGATAAAGATGTCGACTGCCTCACAAATGAGAACCTTGGCGCAATGTTTGCAGGGTCTTCATTTGCGCCTTGCACTGCAAGCGGAATAATAAAATTGCTTGAAAGATATAACATAAACCTTGAAGGCAAAAACGCAGTGGTGATTGGTCGAAGCTTGCTTGTTGGCAAAAGTGTAGCCACACTTTTAGAGCATAAAAACGCCACGGTTACATTATGCCATAGCAAAACAAAAAATCTAAAGGAGATTACAAATAGTGCCGACATCTTGATTGTTGCAATAGGAAAGCCACTCTTTATCACAGCCGACTATGTAAAGGAAGGTGCAATCGTTATAGATGTTGGTATCAATAGGATTGATGGTAAAATAAAAGGTGATGTAGACTACGAAAATGTGAAAAATAAATGCGCGTATATCACTCCAGTGCCAGGTGGAGTAGGACCTTTGACAGTCGCCTGTCTTATGGAAAACACCTTGCACCTTGCCTTAAAAACCAAAAAATAAAATTATCAAAATAAAATTGAAAAATAATAAAAAATATTAAAATTAAACTAAAAAACAAGTTAAAAAAAATCAAAAAATAAAATTATTATTTTATTTTAAATAAAAACAATAAAAAATTTTACAAGCACTATAAAAAATGTAAAAATCAAATTACTATAACCCTTATAAATAAAAGCTAAAAAATATTTTTATAAATATAGTTTTAGGAGATAAAAAATGAATTTAATTGTCGCAGTCGCAAAAGACTATGCAATAGGAAAAGATAATAAATTATTATTTTCTTTGCCATCCGATATGAAATATTTTAAAGAAAAAACCTTAAATAAAGTGGTGGTTATGGGAGAAAAAACCTATCTATCTTTGCCAAAAAGACCGCTTATAAATCGAATAAATATTGTGCTTAGTGATAATAAGAATTTTGCTCCAGAGGGTGCGATTGTTGTCAATAATTTAGATGAGCTTTTTAGCCAGCTTAAAAAATATAATGACGACGATATATTTGTCTGTGGCGGTGCAAGCGTATACAATCTTTTAATGGAGTATTGCCACCTTGCTTATGTTACCATAGTTGACAAAATAGTTCCAGCCGACACATATATAATTGACCCTATCAAAAAGGGTTTTGTCCTTAGAGAGACATCACAGACTTTTGAAGAAAATGGGCTAAAATTCACATTTAATATTTTTGAAAACAAAAAGTCTAAAGAGTATTAAACAAAATTAAAATCAATGTATAAGGAGGGAAAAATGAATTATAAGCAACTAAAAGAAACTGACAAGGAAGTTTACAATTCCATCAGGCGTGAGGAGAAAAGACAGCGAGAGCATATTGAGCTTATCGCCAGTGAAAATTTTACAAGCCTAGCCGTTCGCGAGGCGATGTCCAGCGTGCTAACCAATAAGTATGCCGAGGGCTATCCTGGCAAGCGATATTATTGTGGGTGCGAGTATGTTGACGAGATTGAAAGTCTTGCCATAGAGCGCGCCAAAAAATTATTCGGTGCCGAGCACGCCAATGTTCAACCTCACTCGGGCGCCAACGCCAATCTTGCCGCCTACCTTGCACTTTGCAAGAGTGGTGACACAATCTTAGGAATGTCTCTTCCAGCGGGCGGGCACCTAACTCACGGCACAAAGGTGAATATCTCGGGCAAAATTTTTAATTCAATTTCTTATGGGCTTAACTCTGAAAGTGAACTTATTGACTATGACGAGGTTGAGCGTCTTGCGAAAGAATATAAGCCAAAGGTCATCGTTGCAGGGGCGAGTGCCTACCCAAGAATTATTGATTTTAAAAGGTTTAGGGAGATTGCTGAAAGCGTTGGCGCCTACCTTATGGTTGATATGGCGCACATTGCAGGGCTAGTTGCCACCGGCTTGCATCCAAATCCTTGTGAGTTTGCCGATGTTGTAACGACAACCACTCATAAGACCTTGCGCGGACCAAGAGGTGGTATGATATTATGCAGAGCCGAGTTTGCAAAGAAAATCGATAGTGCGGTCTTTCCAGGCACGCAAGGCGGTCCACTTGAGCATATCATTGCGGGTAAAGCGGTTATGCTAAAAGAGGCGCTTGAGCCTGAGTTTAAAGATTATCAAATTCAAGTGTTGAAAAATTGCAAAGTTCTTGCATCCGAGCTTGAAAAATATGGCTTTAGGCTGGTTTCTGGTGGCAGTGATAACCATTTGATACTTGTTGATTTGACTCCATTTAATGCTACAGGCAAGGAAATATCGGAGTTACTTAACAGCGCAAATATCACAACAAATAAAAATTCGATACCTAATGAGAAACTTAGCCCGACAGTCACAAGCGGTATAAGGCTTGGCACTCCAGCAGTTACCACTCTTGGTATGAAAGAGGGCGAGATGAAGGAAATAGCAAATATGATTTACCGCATTGTAACAGAGAAGGAGAGCGCAGTGCCTTCAGTTAAAAAAGAGGCTATTGCACTTATGAAAAGGTTTATAAAATAATTGATAAAAAATATTTTAAATAAACAATAATTTTATGTTAAAAATTAAAAAATAGGGGGAGAAAATGAGTAGAGCTGATTGGACATACTTAAAAACGGTAAATAAAATTTTAAAAGAGGGCGTTTGGGATACAAAAGAGGTTGTCAGACCGAAGTGGGCAGATGGGACGCCCGCACATACTGCCAAGGTGTTTGCAATCAACAATGTGTATGACCTTGAAAAGGAGTTCCCGATAGTGACCCTGCGTTTCACTAATTGGAAGGCGTCAATAGATGAGATTTTGTGGATTTGGCAGTTAAAAAGCAACAATGTAAATGACCTCAACAGTCACATTTGGGACCAGTGGGCAGACGAGAAGGGTAGCATTGGTAAGGCATATGGCTGGCAGATTGGGCAGAAGTCCATCTATAAAGAGGGTGAGTTTGACCAAATTGATAGAGTTATATGGTATCTTAAAAATCAACCAGCTTTTAGAAGCATTTTAACCGAAATCTTTGTACATAAGGA
Source organism: uncultured Clostridia bacterium (assembly GCA_944350015.1). Taxonomy (GTDB): domain Bacteria; phylum Bacillota; class Clostridia; order Christensenellales; family UBA1242; genus Caccovivens. Next base: position 141,156 of record CALVNW010000001.1, read on the forward strand.
CTTGCACGAAATGGGACTTTATCCTTGCGTGCACGGCGCTCAATTTGATGTTACAGATGGCAAACTTAATCTATTTTTAAACCAGCGCTCTAATGACACGCTCGCTGCTGGTAGCTGGAATGTAGTGCAGTACTCCGCGCTCGTCTATATGCTTGCACAAGTTTGCAATTTAAAGCCAGGCAAGCTCTCACATATGATTGTCAATAGTCATATTTATGATAGACATATGCCTTATATTGTCGATATAACCTTGTCGCGTGCAAGACTTGTAGAGGAGCGACTGCGGACAACAAACCTTAAAGATGCCAAGAATAAATTATCGCCAGAGAAATATGAGGCGTTAAAGACTTTCAAAAAACAACTAAGCGGGTACATCGATTACGATAGCCTTATAAAAGAGGCGCAAGAGCTTGAGGTTAAAGTAGGGCAGTACGATCTATCAAATAAAGATGAAAATCATCTGTATTTTTGTAAGGACCCAATAGATTTTGAAAAATACGTCAAAGATGTCACCTCTCAAGAGGCGTTTGAAAGGGCGCAGTACATTGTTGATACTATGGCAAGCTATCCAGAGTTTGAAGAGATTTTGTCTTTCAAATCTCCAAAACTTATCTTAGATAAAAATGTGACTGATTTTTATAAATTTATATCCCCAAAAACCAAAGATAAGGATGGTAAAATTATCGATAATCCAAACAGCAGCTTTTCTGTTCAAGATTACGACTACCTTGAAGAAGGCGTTAAACTTCAATCAAAAGTGCCTGTCGCCGAGTAAAAATAGGTGCAATAGATATCAAGCTATCAAACAAGCACGCAATTAATGGGAGAGAAAAATGAATTACACTAACAAATATAAAGATATAATTGAAGAAAAATATAATAATTATCAAGAAGATGAGAGATTTAATAGAAAATCGCAGTCTTTTGAGTTTAAAACTACAATGCACTATATACAAAAATATCTTAAAAAGGGCAGTAAGATTCTAGAAATTGGTGCAGGAACGGGAAGATACTCAATCGCGCTTGCAAAAATGGGCTATGATGTGACTGCAGTCGAACTTGTAGAAAATAATTTAAAAGTATTAAGAGAAAACGCAAAAGGGCTTGAAAACCTTAAAAGTTATCAAGGAGATGCGCTAAATTTGCAGTTTGAAAATAATTCTTTTGACCTAGTACTTTGTTTTGGTCCAATGTATCATTTATTCAACAAAAAGGATAAAGACAGGGCAATCTCTGAAACAATCAGGGTGTGCAAGCCAATAGGTATATGTATGTTTGCCTATCTTACACATTCTTCTATCGTTTGGACTTATGGCGTGAGAAAAGGTAAATTACAAAATTTGGCTTATGCACTAAATAAAGATGGGAGTATTAAAGACATACCAGAAGAAATATTTTGTTCATACTTTATTGAAGATTTTGCAAAACAATTTGAAAAGACGGATACTACATTTTTGAAAAATGTGGCAACCGACGGTCTTGCACCTATGATGAGAGATTATATTGATGATGGTAAAATGTCAGACGAGGATATTAAGCTGCTTTACAAACTACATCTTGCCACTTGCGAGCGTCTTGATCATCAAGGATATAGCAGTCATATGCTATACATTTGCAAAAAGAATTAGAATAAAATTTAATTAAAGTGATAGGACAAAAAATGATTATTGGTTTTCAAGGAATAAAAAACAGCTACAATGATTATGCTACCGACGAATTTATTAAAAGGTTGAAAATTAATATAAAAAAACTTCCACTTACAACGTCGGAATGCGTTGCAAGATCTTTGTTGAATAAAGAAATAGATTTTGGAGTTATCGCTTTAAAAAATAATATTGCAGGAATAGTGGAGGAAAGTAGTAAAATCTTAAGGTCTAACTTATTCAGAATAGTGGATACGATAGAAATGGAAATTAGCCATTGCCTTTTTGCATTTAACGAAAGTTCTGCTATAAATCCAAAAATTATTATTTCTCACCCGCAAGCACTAAAACAATGTGAGAAATATTTGAAATCAAATTACCCAAACTGTGAATTACAGAAGTATATAGATACAGCAAAAACAGCAGAAGATTTAAAAAGTGGATTTTTAAATAATAGAACCCTTATTATTTGCAGTGAAAAGGCAGGAAAAGAAAATGGATTATATCTAGTTTCAAAAAACATTGCAGACAATATTAGTAGAACAACCTTTGGATTAATAAAACTCATATGAATTTTTCTAAAAATCTTACGATTTTCAGGGGACCCAAACAGAAGGTCTAGGGGAAGAGGTTGTTAATAAAAAAAACAGCCAATGGATTTGGCTTGTTAGAGCGGATACGAAATAGAAACTCAATATTTACTTTGGCGGACAATCGCCAAGCGTAAGGCTTGTTAGAGCGGAGACGAGGTATAAATTGAAAAATCATTTTGACGGACAATCGCCAAGCGTAAGGCTTGTGGTGCACCCAGAGGAGATCGAATCCCCAACCTTTCGTTCCGTAGCAAGCACCTAAAAATGTTATAATTTGCAATTTTTGCACCATTTTTCATCATATTTTATCAAATACTGAAAAGCCTAAACCCCATATAAAATATGACAAATCAGCTTTTATCTTTAACATACAACATTAAACAAAAGTAAAACATAAAAACACATCATAAAACGGCACATTTTTCATAAACTTTGCAAAAATCAAGCACAAATTCGTAGACACGAGCATGAGAGCTTCTCTTAAAAAAATTTAATTCTGATTGCTACTTTTTTGTTAAGCATTTTTGTTACATTTAATTTTTCTGTGAAAGCATGTGGATTTTTAGTATTGACACAAAGCTTATATGTTGTTATAATAACCATATGGAGGATTAAAAATGATAATAACAATTGATGGAGCTGATGGAGTTGGAAAAACATCTTTAGCACAGAAATTAAAAATTTATTATAATTGTACATTAATAGAAAAACCAATTTATACATATTATAAAAGAGAATTTGGGGAAAACTGGAAAATTTTAGCAGACAAAGCGATGCAAGATAACTTAGCAGATAACTTAACTGATGAAGATAAAGTAAGGTTCGTTTGTAAATTTTTAGTTTACCTAAAGAATATATTAAACAAAAATGATTTATATATAATAGATAGAGGATTATTATCTTGTTATATTTACAATGGTAATGAAAAAACAAATCACATATTTGATAAACTTATAGAAAATGGAATTGGATTTGACTTAAGTATTTTATTAGATGCTGATACAGGCATAAGAAAGCAAAGACTCCTTTATAGAGATAAGAAAATAGATAGTAAAGTATTAGGGCTTAGGGTAGATAGGGCTTTGTCATATGCAAAATCAAGAAATATGAATTTTGAGTATATAAATACAACAAAATTAAGTATAGATGAAGTTTTTGAACAATCAAAAGCAATGATAAACCGAAATATAAGAGAACATTTTGATGAAAGGGAATTATAAATATGGAAATATATGAATGTCCACAAATTATAGAGATTCAATTTTGCAACTTATGTAACTCAAATTGTTTGATTTGTCCTTACAAAGATATGAAATATAAGGCGGAGTATATGTCAAGCTCTTTGTTTTTTAAATTTATCAATGAGTTAAAAACATTAAACATAAAAAGAATTATACCATATTTAAATAATGAACCATTTATAGATAAAAATTATATAGATAAAGTAAAAATAATACGAGAGAATTGTCCGAATGTAGAAATAGAAATATCTACAAATGCTTCATTATTGACAGAAAATATAATGTTTGAATTATTGAAATTAAATATTACTGAACTAAGATTAAGTGTATTTGGGTATTATAAAAAGACATATAACAAAATGATGCCCAATTTAACAAAAAATGTTGTATTTGAAAATCTACACAAATTATCCAAAATTTTTAAAAATGCTAACACAAAAATTTCAATAGTTATGATTGATAATGGACAAATAGAAGAAATCGAAATCCAAAAAATGAAAAATCTTGCGACCAATTTGAATTTTGAGTTTAACAAATGGGGATTTCTTGATAGGGCAAAAAATGTTAAAGGACAATCAAATGACTTTTATAATGATAAAGTAAATTTTTGTGAACAATTAAGGCCACTAAAAAGAATGCATATACTTGCCAATGGAGACGTCATTTTTTGCTGTCAAGATTGGAGACATAGGTATATTGTGGGCAATTTGAACAAAAATTCAATACTTGAAATTTGGAATTCTGAAAAATATAACTCTTTAAGAAAACAATTGTATGATAAAAATTTACTTGCTCCAGAGTTATGTTGTAATTGTAAATTAGCACATATTAAGGAGTAAGTATGAAAGTAGGAATTTATTATTTTAGAACATTATATACACAATCAGCGGCCTCCCTTTCGGTTGGCAAATTGTCGAATAAACTTTTAAACAATGGATATGAAGTAAATTTATTTTTGCTAAATCAAAGCAATATTTATGATAATATTTTTAATTTAAAAAATGTAGAAAATTTAGATTGTTTAATTTATAAGTGCAATTATAAAGATTTTGAATTTGGTATCAAGTTTTTTAAAAAGATATATGAAAAATATCATAAAAAAATATTTTTAACGGGTGTTTTCGCATGTTTAAATAAAAATAGAATTGAAGAAAAGTATAGTTTTCTTAAAATATTCAATCTTCTAAATGATGAGGATATAAATTTAACATTTCCTTATGTTGCTACTAAAATTCAAAAAGAAACTGTAATTTGCAATGTTGATAGAGAAATTGAGCTAAACGAGCATAGCAAATACATTAATATAGAATTAACCAATAGTTGTAATAAAAAATGCGAATTTTGTCATATTAATTTATTAAATCATACAAAAATAGATAAAAATATATACGAATTAGTCAATGAAATAGAATCTCTTATTAAATGTAATAAAAGATTTTTTATATTTAATGATTGCATTTTTTGGACAGGAGAACAAGATAACGAAAAAATACTTGAATTTTGCAAAGAGGTAAAGCGAAGAAAACTAGTTTTTAGTTTTTACATTTATCTTTCATTAACACCTTTAATTCCTGATAAGCTCTTGAAAGAATTAAAAGATATTGGACTTGTAAGAGTTTTTTTTGGTGTTGAGAATATTTCAAGCGACTTCTCAAATCATTATTTGAAATTCTTGTCAACGCAGAACACAGAAAGAATGATACAAAAATTGAATGCTTGCAAAATATCTTATCATATTGGATTTATTTTATTTTATAAACAGGTATCTTATAATTCTTTATTAGACAACCTAAATTACTTACGAACATTAGGAAAACTTTTCAGATTAGGTATAATTATAGAAAAACTAAGAATTTTACCACACACTAAAGATGCTTGTTATCTTACTGAAAACAAAGATAAAATAGATATGGCTTATAATTATAATTTTGATGATGAAAAAGTTGAAAAAATATTTAATAATCTTACACATTTGTTTAAGAATATCAACATTCGCAATTTTGAACAATTTTTTAATGGAATTTCACTTGCCGAAAGTTTATTAATAAGATACAATAAATATGATAGTTATAAAAAGGAATTAAATGATTATTATAATTTAAAAATAGATGTAAATAATAAACTTTATGATATAATAATTGATATAATAGAAAAAGACGAAATTAATGAAGATCACATTAACGAAATCAAACTTTTGTATTCTGCTAGCGAAATAAATTATACTTTTTTCTTTAAAAAATTATTGACTTTAGATTTTGATATTTTTTCTATGATACCACATGGGCAGGAGACATTAAATTTATGGTAATCGCGTTTGAGGGGAATGTACATTCGGGTAAAACATATTTTACAAAGCAATTTTTGCATAAACATAAAGATTTTACATTTATACCCGAAATACATTTCATTGAAAAGCCAAACCAATTTGAGCAACAAGAATATTATATAAAAGAAGAAATATCAAAAAAATCCAATAACCTTGACAAAAATATTTTACTAGATAGATCAATAATATCAACAATTATATTTACTCAATATACAACAATGTTAACAAAACAAGATAAGAAATTCTTATTAGATAAAATCGAAAAGGCTATTTTAAATAAAGATTTGTTCTTCCCAGATATTGTTTATATTTTCCTCTATCCTTTTAATAAAATAGTAGATAACCATAATATTTTATACAAAACAAAACATACTCAAAATGAACTTGCTACATATGATTACTATTGCTTTACACTGAAAATTCTTTCAAATTTAAGCAATAAGTATAGAATAGTATATAATGATGATGACAGGCAAATTTTAGAAGTAAAAAATATAAAATTAAATCAAACTCAAAATAATATTATAGCAATTAATTTAACAAAAATTAATTCAGAATATAATTTGAATAAATTTTACGAAAAATATATAATTAAAAGGGAAAAGGTTGATGAGAACTTTTTAAAAGCACTATTGTATTTTGCAAAAAGCTTAAACAATAATAATTTTTCAGCATTAATATATGATATTTATAAGAACATTCCTTTAATTTATCATTTTAAAACAAAAGATGTTATAAACATTATAAAGAATTCGCTTAATTGTGAACTTCAAATTGATCTAAACAAAAAAAATAATGTTGTTTTTTTAATAGACATAATGGAATTTATAAAAAATTATAGGGGGGAGATAAAATGTTGATATTCCTTATATTATCAGTTTCAATTATAATGTTTTCAATATTAAAAGCACTTTATAGGCTAATAAGAGTTAAAAAATTCCTTTTTAGTAGCAAAGTTTCTTTGGATAATTCAATGATGGGTAATAATAAAAAAATTGATATAATTATCCCCGTTTACAATGAAACTAAAACAGTTGAAAATAGCATAAGCTATTTTTCTAGGTTAGATAATTATTGTAATATATATTATGTCACAACCAATAAAGAAAAAAGTAAAGATACTTATAAAAAGATTCTTTATTTGATAGATAAATACAAAACGAAGAATGTTTTTCTTTATAACTGCCCAAATACTACAGGAACTATGGCTACACAACTAAATTATATTGCGAAGAAATTGCCTAATGACAGCATTATTGGGATATATAATGTAGACTCTTTTCCAAAACCAGATACATTTCTATATGTATTAAATCACATAAAAAAAGGATCCCCCTTGCAACAGGTATCCTATTTTAACGATAATAAAAAATTCATAATGTCCAGTGCGCAAAATTGGCAAAATAGATGGTCTGTTGTTTATGAACTAGGTAAATATACTAGTAAAGCAAAATTAAATTTTACATATAGTATCGGACACGGTTTTTTTATTTATAAGTCTGATTTAGATAAATATGGCTATTGGTCCGATACAGAAATTAATGAAGACAATGAATTTGGCTATAGAATTTTAATAAACAATGGTAAAATATATTCCATTCCTTTTTTTGAACAAGCTGGATTCGCTAAAAATGTATCAGTTTATATAAAACAACAATCGACATGGTTTAATGGTCCATTGTATGCTTTTAGTTATTTTAAAAAGAATAAAAAAAATTTTCATAATTTTTTATTATCATGTTTAAATTTTAAAGCTGCAGTAAGTTGGCTATTTTATCCAATTTTTTCACTCATAATTTTTATTTTAGGATTTATCTTCAATTACTGGTATATTTCGATCATTTTATTTGTCGAAATGTTTATTTATATTACAATTATTAACTATCTCTCATACAAAATTTTAAAAGTATATTTACCAAAATTAAAATACTCGCTAACATCAGTTTTAACTGATTTTCTCTTTTTTTTAATTCATTCTTTTGGTCCTTGCCTAACATTGTGCAAAGTTATTTTAAGAAAAAATACGATTAACAATAAATACAATACAGAAAAATAAAGATATGAAATACATATCCTTATTTTTTGTGGACTCCTCTTGCCTTTCTCATTTCAAAAAGTGCTGAAATGAAAGATGGGTAGTAACCTATAAAATTTTTTGATTCTATCATTTTCAAAATTTCTTCCTTTGTTGCCCATTTGACGGCTTGAACTTCATTATCTTTAAAAGTAACTTCATCTAAAGATACATCTTTTTCAATTAAATAGAAATCATCAAAACCATTGTCAAAATTAATGGTCATATATGGTCGCTCATTCGAAAAATCATAATCTAAGCCAAGTTCTTCGCTCAATTCTCTTCTTGCAGCTTGCCTTGAGTTTTCTCCTGCTTGAACACATCCACCTAATGTGATGTCCCAAGCATTGGGCCACGATTTTTTGGTGCTTTGTCGCTGTTGAATAAGCATTTCACCTTTTTTATTAAAAATACATATATGTATAACCAGTCTACAAAGATCAGAAGGACAATTTTCTCCGCGCTCAATAGTTTTGCCTACTAACTGCCTATCATTATTATATAAGTCCCATTTTTCCATAATCACAAACTCCTTTTTAATAATATAACATAATTAATGTAAAAAAATCAACTTTTTTTCAAAACAAAAATAATAAAGGGTTTATTTTTAAACCATTTCTTAACTTGTAAAATTTTTTTTACAAACTTTCTATCGTCAAATCTTTTAATTTCAACGATTTGAAAGTTAGCTGAATCTAGAATTTTCAGCCAGTCTTTTTTGGACATAAATCTTTCGTTTCCATATGTTGCCTCTTTTTTATTAAAAAAGTTTGTTGGTACGCTAATTATATTATATTGGCAAAAATTAAATATGTTTTTGATTGCTTTTATTATCATTTTATCATTAAAATGTTCGTAAACACCATTTGAAAATGCAACATCAAATTGTCTATCAAATTTGCAATTTATTATATCCTCTTTTAAATATTCCGGTATGTTTTCATTCTCTTTAGCTATATTTGAAATTTGTTTAGCTAGATTTATCATCTTTTCATCATTATCTATAGATACTACCTTATAACCTATTTGTGCTAGATATAAAGATATAATACCTGTTCCGCAACCAGTTTCAATGATTGTCTTGTTATTTGCATATTTTTCTATTATCTTGATATAATTTTTTTTATATTTAACTTTATTTTCTATGTATTTTTTTACACCTTTTTTATTAATTTCATCTTTATAAACTTTAATCCATTCCATATATACCCACCTTATTAAATAACATAAAAACACATTAAATAATTTATCTCTTTAATTAAGATAATGATTTATGCTTATTAATAATATATTATAAACTATACAAAAATTTAGTCAAATGTTTTGAAGGCCGGAATTTAGATTAACAAAAAATATCAATATAAATATTTCGGCATAGAAATTATGGAAGCGCAAGCAAAATACATTTTTGAAAACTTGGAATTTGATAAAATCGAAAATGGATATTTTGTTGCAAGTCATCGAACTTTGCCACTTTTTCCAAAAATAGAAAAACTTTTGCTTTGTCAAAAAGAGCAAACGGAGCACAACAAACTTATCTATGGCAAATACTACAACACCAAATATCTTGACTATGTCTTTGTGAATGAAATTGTGATTTACTTCTTCCTGACTATGTAGCTCACAAATTTTGTGAGATTTTAAAGAAGAATAAACTCAAACACCATTCGCTTTCACGATTTGAGGCACAGTTGTGCAAGTTTGCTTGTTGCTAATGGCGTGCTAATTTTGTGATTAAAACAAAAAATCTAGCGACTGTCAAAATCGCTAGATTGCCCATAAGTATTGGGGGGATGGTGCACCCAGAGGAGTTCGAATCCCCAACCTTTCGTTATGCTTTCTGGGTGCAAATCTCAAGTTCTGCGTAAATTTTTACACCCAAAAACAACTAAAACGCCCAAAACGACTTGTGTTTTTACACATTTCACACCTAAACAATACAACATAAATACACAAAAAGTCAACCGTATTGGTTGGCTTTTTTCATATCTAAAAACAAAGGAGAACTACAAATGAAAGTAATAACAACAATGCAAGAAGCATTACAAGAACTACCTAATACAAACCTAACTCCGAACGTAGTAAAGGACGTATTACTAAATACGTACCTGTTTGAAACAGAGTTCAAAGGTAGTACAATAAATCAAATAATAATACTAGATAAAGATGACAACTACGTACCACCAAATACGACACCTGAAATAGAAGAAGATATAGACAACTACCATAAAACCCTGTACATAGTCTCTGATACTGGCGAGGGTGTACTGACGTATTCCGAACAAATTCGAGGTATGGCTTCGACTCCCATCGTCCTTGACGATAATCAACGAATAATAACTTTGCTACACAACGCAATTTCATACATAGAAGATACAATGTTGAATGGCGATAAACTAATAAACACGAAAATAGCAAATGAACTTGGCATCACCAACGAAGAATACGAACATCTAATGAGTGAGTGTCCTGAGAGTGCTGACGATTCAACTAGTAACCTCGCCGAAAGGCGTAAAATCACTACCAAATAAAAAACACTTGCCAAACCATCAAAATTCCTATGGGGGTGGGTGGGCGTTCTTGGCATATTAAAATAAAGGAGTAAAAAATGGATAATCTAATTGAACTTGTATGGAACAAGTTAGAAGAAACCGAAAGAACTGGCGAAATGGAACGCCAACTAGACATAATAATTGAAAAAGAAAAGAAATTCACAAAAGAATTTTCAAAAGATAAGTTTGGCGAATATCTAGACCTATCTTTTGAAACACTTGCGTACGAAGGTATGAAGATTGAGCAAGCAATCAAAGTGACAATCGAAGTATTGAAAGATATTCAAAAACTAGTCGCCGTCTAGAAACTTATACGTAAAATGAACTATACTTAAAATGTTTGCAAAAAGGAGGCGAAAATATGCAAATACTATTCAAAGATTGGCTGATTGAATGGCTTGAAAGCAAGAAGAACAACATAAAATACCGAACATTTTTGAGATATAACGAACTGATAAAATTACACATACTTGAAAACTTGGGTAATGTTGAAATCAAAAACCTCAGTTTGCAAATGGTACAAGATTTCATAAATACTCAAATGGAAAAAGGAAACTTAAACAATGGTAAAGGTATGTCAACCAGCAGTGCAAAAACAATGATAAGTATAATCAAAAATAGCGTTGACTACGCTGTTGATTGTGGAATACTAGAAGATAATAAAATAGCAAGAATGAAAAACCCTAAGTCAGTTGAAAGATACGTTGACGCATTCACGACACAAGACCAAATAAAGATTGAAAACTACATACAAAACAATGGAAGAAAAAATCACATTGGAATAATAATCTGCTTGTACACAGGTTTGCGATTGGGTGAACTACTATCTCTCACTTGGGATGACATAGATTTTGAACATTCAATGTTAAAAGTAAATCGCACATATTCAGTAATCAAAAATGAAAATGGCGAATACATACAGCACATTGATACCCCTAAAACGTTCAGTTCTCGTAGAGTGATACCATTACCACCTTTCCTACTAAAAATACTTAAACAACTAAAAAGGACTAGCACAAGCAACCACATTATCAATACTTGCCATAATACGCTAGTAAGTCCTCGTTCGTATCAAAGAACGTTTGAAAAGATAACACGCAAAGCAAATGTACCTAAAAAGAATTTTCACTCACTACGTCACACATTTGCGACACGTGCTCTTGAAAATGGAATGGATGTCAAAACTCTAAGCAAGATACTAGGACATAAAAACCCTATGATTACACTCACAAAATATGGGCATAGTTTGATTGAAACTAAACGCAAGATGATGAATGCCCTTGCTAAAATCTCAGTTTACAATCTCAAAAAAGTATAATAAATGACATCTTGCAAAAGTCACAAAATTCAGCCAAAAAATGAAACAAAAAATCCACCTATTTATTCAATTGGTGGACTGAATTTTTAAGTTCTTACATTCATTATAGCAGAAAAGAGGGACAAATACAATACTTTTTGAAAAATTTCAAAAAGTATTACCAAGATTCACGTCAAAAAACCACCTAATGAATAAATTGGCGTACATACAAAAGGAGAATAAAAATGAAAAAAAGAAAAACGTTGTTGACTATAATGATTTCAGTATTTTTATGCTGTGCATTTCTTTTAAGTGGTTGTGGTGGAAGTAAAGACTCAACCGTATCAGTTAGATTTGGTGAATTTGGATATAATGGCAGATATTTAACAGCCTTTGCGACACAAAATATCCAACCTGAACAAAGCAAAACAAATTTTGTCTGATAATATGGGTAGCAATGTTATGTCAGTAAGTGCATTATCGGTAGCAAGTGAAGTTAACCCAGCCCCAGACCAAACACTAGTTGACTTTGTGCTTGCTAGATATGCAGGATGCCATATCATAACTAAATTCTATGTTGAAGGAAGCGAAGAACAAGTTTCAAAAACAGATTACTTAATTGGTACTGACTTAAAAAATATGATTGTTGAAAATAAGTTTACACCTTTTTTAACAATTAGTTGCAAAATATGTGGTTTGTTTTCCAAATTTAATTGATACAATGGAAGAACTTAATAACGAATTTCAAAATTCCAGCGAATCACTAATTGCTCCATTTACTAGTATATTTACATACCATACTAACGCAAAAGGCGAATTGGTTATTCAATCAAGAGATTTTGCTGAAATACCTTCAAGCATTGGTGGTGGCATAGGCTCGAGTTATAGACAAGATACTGAAATACTATATGACAATCAAAATAAAATTCAGAAGTGGCAAACTTCACTTGGTTTGTATTCTGCTACACCACAAGGAACAATGAAGCAAGGTTATATTTTGGAAATTGAGTTTATTTGGGAAATGAAAGTATAAGGAGTAAATATATATATGATAACTTTTTCGTATGTATTAATTGCTTTCATTGGACTGGGTTTTATTTTCAATATTACATTGGAATATTGACATCATTGCTTGGAATAATTTATCTATGTTTGTATATTTTTAAAGCAATGGTAGTTATTGAATTAGCGTGGGCTTGGTTTGCTGTTGTCTCCCTATCAGTTTTAATCAATCTATTTTTAGGTGGTAAGGGGTTGGCTTTGATATGTGCAACTATACCAGAGATTGTATATTTATGTATAACACTATTTTAATTATTAAAAAGAGGGCAATATGTGTATTTTAAGAAAAAAATACAAACTACAAGAAAATATAAAAAAGAATTTTTGCTTGAAATCGCAAAGATTGCTTGTGAAGAGAATATGTATATCTCAAGCATTCAAAGAAAACTAAGTGTCGGATACGCTGTAGCAAGTCAGCATTTGGAGTGGCTTGCAAGCAATAAATTCGCAAGTTTGGATGCCGAAGGGAAAACCTATTCAATGAATAAAAAACAATACATTAAACTTACAAAAGCAAAATTTCAATAAGGAGCAAAGGATGTCAAACAACGAAAAAATGAAAGAACTATATACTAAACTATCTACTTAATACTCAGATATGTCGTTTGAGTTAAAAGATAATCAAGTGTTGAGTAAATATAAGAATGGAGTTTTTGTATTAAAAAATGTTTCTGATAGCAAATACTATGGCGTAACCGTTCAATACAATATCTATTACAAACACAATATTGACGAAAACGAAGTATTAAAATGCTTAAACGAAATAAACTCAGAACACAACCTAGTGGCAACTCTAACTCAATTCTCAAGTTACTGGTGAGAATTATCACGGAATTGTTTATGGACGTGCTCAAATCAAGGAGGAAGGAACGATTGTTTCAATTTCAAACACTATCCTCAGAGATATTATGATTCGCAACGGTTTCCCTCAGTACAGGAATTATTTTCCAGATTGGGAGAAACGAGGTTTTGCAAGAATTATCAGCACCAACTCTGCGAATTTAGGCAGGCACGTCGACTTTTATTTCAGGGACAACGTTGGGTATGGTCAAAGTGATTTCCCTGAGAATGCAAAGCCAGTCAAGAGTGATGCAGAAATCATTAAGGAGTTGAGACAGCAAGTTCAGTCTCAACACAGCACTATTCTATCTCAGGAGCTCAAAATTGACGAGCAAAGCAAGAAGATTGACGAGTTTGAGAAGGTAGAAGTAGATAAGGCGATTAACGAAATGTTTGACAAAAATTAGTTAATGTTAAACGTATTTTATATTTATGGTGTTGGAAGTAAGTGTTGTTCCAGCATCTGCAAACGATGGGCGATTTATTTCGCCCTTTGTTTATGGCGAAGTTTAGAACTATTGCAAAAGCACTTGAAGAAGTGAAGAAGATTGACCCTGACACGTGTTTGTCAGATTATGTATTGAGACGACTTGCGTCTGAGGAAAAGATTTCTCAGATTCAGTCAGGTAACAAAACACTTGTTGAAGTTGAGTCACTACTCGACTTTTTGAACGGAGAAGAAAACCAAGAAAGAAGTTAGCGTTTTAGATGATACCGATGCAAAAGCACTCAAAAAGGCACTCGACGAGGAGCCAAACATTCGCTGGAAAGTTGCAATTTACAAGGAAATATTGATTGACGACTGGAAGCATACTGACCGATTATTGATTTCGGATGACGGACACGTGCTACGACCATCTTGCTACAAAAAATGGCTCAGCAAGATTTTGCAAAGAGCAAACTTGAAATCCGTGACGCTTCATTCTCTCAGACATACCAATATCACTATGCAACTGACTTTAGGTGTTGACCTTAGGACTGTTGTAGCACGTGCAGGACATTCACGTACTAGTACGACCACCGACATTTACTCTCACTTCATCAAGAGCAGTGACCAACACGCAAGCAAAGTGATTGACTCGCTATTTGAGTAATTATCAGGCACACAAAAAAAATCCCCTTGAAGCATTTTTCAAGGGGATTATATGGTGCACCTGCCAGAATTCGAATCTGGAATGACGGTTCCGTAGACCGTTGTGATATCCATTTCACCACAGGTGCATATCGTGACTTTTGAATGAGATTTCGAACTCAATTTTTAGCATTTTTAACAACTTCGGTGCAAATTGGGTGCAAATTTGCATTTCTTATTACCCATTATACACCGAATTGCTTTATTTTTCAAGGGTTTTTGGCTATGAATTTTTGCCAGAGCAAAAGTTCCGTAGACGAACGCTCTATCCAGTTGAGCAATTACTACTTTTGCTTTAACTAGCATAATTTTTGTTTTCTAACCCTATTGACCTCTATATTATATCATATTATTTTTAATTTTGCAATAATTTTTAATAGATTAATTTTTTTGTTTTAATTTTGTTTATTAAAAGATAGATGCTATAATAAAAAAGGAGCAAATTATGTTAGATTATGAAGGCAGGTATAGCGGAAAAGTAATTGCAGGGATTGACGAGGCGGGGAGAGGTCCGCTTGCTGGTCCTGTTGTTTGTGCTTGCGTAATAATGTCGCTTAAGAGCGAAGATATTATCGACGGGATAAATGACAGCAAAAAGCTAAGCGAGAAAAGGCGTGAGGAGCTGTATGACAGAATAATAGAGAAGGCGCTTTCCTATTCAATCACTGTTGTCGACCAGAAGACTATAGACCAAATAAATATCTTAAATGCCACCAAACTTGGAATGAAAAGGGCGCTTGAGAGCTTAGAGATAACGCCAGATATTGTGCTTATTGATGCTGTCAAGATTGACACAGCTCTGCCACAAGAGAATATTATCAAAGGTGATGAGAAAAGCTATAACATAGCAAGCGCCTCCATACTTGCCAAGGTTTATAGAGATAGGCTTATGAAAGATTTATCTTTAAAGTATCCGCAATATAATTTTGCAAAGCATAAGGGTTATGGCACAAAGGAGCATATAGAAAAACTGAAACTTTATGGCAAATGTGAACTGCACCGAGAAAGTTTTATTAAAAATTTTATAAATAAAAACTAAAAAAAGTAAAGTTTGTATTGAAAAAAATATTTTTTTTGATACAATATATATATAAACAAAAGGATAAAATAAATGAAATCAATTTATAAATATTATAAAGAAAGATTAATAGAAATAAGCGGTAAAAATCGAAGTTTATATTCAAAAAACATCAGCAAGAAATATGCCTACGATATTGGCGCTGTGATTGGCGATGATAAAAAAGAATTTGATGAGTTTTTCACTTTTTTGTGGAAAGGCAAACGCAGTGGCTACACGCTTATAAAGAAAGAGGCAAAAGATAGGCTCAGCAAAAACTTTAATCTTGAAAATAAGATTAAGGCATCTTTTATTGACACTAAAAATATGTCAACAGAAGAAAAACGAAGCGAAAATTTGAGAAGGGAACGCGTCAAAAAGGAGGAGACAAAGAAACTACTTCTATCTCAAGTAAGCCAGCTTAAATCGCTAAAAAGAGAGATAGAGGAGTTTGCCAAAGAAACAGGCCGTTATGAGATGTTTATTGGCTATCCATTTGTTACAGGTTATATTAATAAAGATATGCAGATAAAGGGACCTCTAATTCTTTTCCCAGTTACCATAAATATAGAGGATGACCAAACAGTGAGCATTGAGGCAAAGCAAGATGAACTTATACAATTTAACAAGGTGCTTGTGCTTGCCTATGCTAAGGAGCATAAACTCAATTACGACGGGCTTATTATGGAGTTTGACAACCTCATAGATTATAAACTTAAAAGCATAGAGGACGTTGTCGACTATCTTTCAGCCTACGGTTTTAAATTGGAGTGGCAGGGCGATAAGAAAGGGCTTATCAAATTTGACCAAATTGCCGAGCCGTCTTTTAAGGATGATGCTCTTAAAGTGGTCAATGCTTGTGTTATTGGAAGATTTCCTCTTGCAAATGCGATATATAACGATTATTCATTGCTTGAGAAAAAGCGCCTGTCAAGCGAGGCGATAGACCAGCTTTTAGAGGGTAAAAGTGGCAAGAAAATCAAAAAAGTTGACGAGAGCGTATACACAATAAACGATCTTGACTATGCTCAAGAGAGTGCAATCACGGCGCTTAATGGGTCTGGCAACCTTGTCATCTACGGACCGCCTGGAACAGGTAAGTCACAAACCATTGTCAACATCATATCCGATGCACTATGCAAAGACAAAAAGGTGCTTGTGGTATCGCAAAAGAAGGCGGCGCTTGACGTTGTATTTAACAGACTTAAAAACCTTAACTCAAAATGTATGTTCATAACCGACGCCGAGAAAAATAAGGTTGAATTTTATGAAAGATGCAACAAAATGCACCAAGCGCTAGTCAATGGTTACAAGCCAAGCGAAGAAAAATATGAAGAGTTTAAGCAGGTGGAGGAGAGTATAGACAGAGAGACTAGTGACCTTCAAATAATTTCAGACACCCTCTTTACTAAAACATCGTTCGGGCTGACTTTACAAGAGATGTACGCAAACTCAGCGCGTATTGGAAAGACTAGCAATGACTATGTTGTCTACAAACAGATGCTTAAAAATCGCGAGCTTATGAAGATGGACTACAAGCGTCTTTACCAAACTCTTCGTGTCATAAAGGAGAAAAATAAGAGCAACCTTTATTACCGCTATATAGAGCTTAAGAAAAATAATCCGCTCATTGACCATATAAGAGCAGACGTAGACATTCACGTCATCAATCAGATGAAAACCTACTTAAATGGACTTATACAGAAAACAATCATACCTTTTGACACGGCAAAACATCCGCACGCAAGACAACTTATGGTCTATATGCTTGAAAATGATATAGAGGACAACAAGAAGATTAAACCTCTTGTCAAGATGATTTCAAAGATAGACTATCCAAAACTCCACACCGCGCTCAACTGGTCAAAAGTGTTTTTCCCAGCCTATCCATTTGTAAAACACAAACTAAACGGCGTTGAAAAAGAGATTTCAGAGCAGTTCGAAAGCACACTTGCCGACATACAAAGCTATATTAGTAATTATAGCTTGCTTGAAAAGGTGCTTGACCGTAAAGGTTACCTCATGACAATTGACAATATCGTCAATGGCAACACCATCTTTTTGAAGCTATTGCTAAGCGCCCTAGAAGATTACGTTGAGATACGTGACGTCAACGTTTCGCTCAGCGGGTTGACCGATGATGAAAAGACGATATTAAATTTTGCCTATGCAAACTCTAAAAACTTGAGGCAATTCCAAGATGTCATATCAAAACTACTTGAGATAAGAATTTATCACGAGGCTGTTACACAAGAAGAGCTTAACAAGGACAAACTTTCAAAGATTATTGACTTTGAGAATATCAGAAATAGGATAGTTTCATTAAAGAACGACGAAAAGCAGATTGCAAACGAGATTTGTATAGAAAAGTTTAAGCAGGAGTATATTGACCATTATAATAACGACCCTGACAACAAAAACTATCTCTATCAAATCACAAAACAGCAAGCGCTAATGCCTATAAGGAAGATGATGGACCTTTATAGCGACTATCTATTAAAACTCTTCCCTTGCTGGCTACTTTCACCAGAAAGCGTGTCAACAATATTCCCATTAAAGCGAAATATGTTTGATATCATTCTGTTTGACGAGGCAAGTCAGGTGTTTATTGAAAACACCTTGCCAACAATCTATAGAGGCAAATATATCGTTGTTGCCGGAGACTCAAAACAGCTTAGACCAACCCAGACCTTTATGAAGAGGTATCTAGGCAATGATGATGAGGACCTTGACCTTGCAACGCAGGCGGCACTTGAGGTTGAAAGTTTGCTTGACCTTGCAACTTCGCGTTACACCAGCGCAAATCTTACCTACCATTATAGAAGCAAAAATGAAGAGCTTATAGACTTTTCAAACTACGCCTTCTATGATGGTAAACTTCAAATTGCGCCAAACATCTCAAAGAATGTTGGCAGTAAGCCTATTGAAAGAATAAAGGTCAACGGCACTTGGATAGGGAGACGCAATCAAGAAGAGGCAAACGCCATTGTAACGCTACTTAAAAAGCTTATCAAAAATAAAAGAAATAAAAGCTCAATCGGTATAATTACTTTTAATACCGAGCAGGAGAACGCCATTGAGGACGCTATTGATAAGGAGTGCCAAAAGGATACCGCCTTCCGTGACGCCTATATTAGAGAGCAAAATAGGAAGGATAACGGCGAGGACACCTCAATCTTCATCAAGAACCTTGAAAATGTCCAAGGTGATGAGCGCGATATAATTATCTTCAGCATAGGTTACGCTAGGAACGAATATGGCAAGGTTGTTGCTCATTTTGGTACACTTTCTGTTGAAGGTGGCGAAAATAGACTTAACGTTGCCATCACACGTGCCAAAGAAAAGATTTATGTGGTGACAAGTATTGAGCCTGAGGAGCTTGCCGTTGAAGGCACTAAAAACGCCGGTCCAAAGATATTCAAAAGCTATCTCAAATATGTTAGGGCTATATCAAATAAAAAATACAAAGAGGCACAATTTGTGCTTGACAGTTTCAAACCAGCTCTTCCTGAAACAAACGACATAATTGTCGAGAACAAGCTTGAAAAGTATATCAAGGATGAACTTACTAAACTTGGCTATAGCGTAGAGACAAATCTTGGCAATACCGATTATAAACTTTCACTTGCCGTGTATGATAAAACTCTTGACCGCTATCTACTAGGCATAGAGTGCGACTATTCTGCCTACAGAAGTAGCGACTCAATACTTGAGCGTGATGTTTATAGAAATAAATTTTTAAGCTCACGTGGCTGGAAGATTATGAGGGTTTGGAGCCGTGACTGGTGGCTAAACAAGAATAGGGTTATATCAAACATCGTCAAAGCTATCAACGCCTCTAAGAAAGAACTTCAAGAAAAAGCAGATTAAATAGAAAATTTACTCTAAATTTGGAAAAATTTTTAAATTTAGAGTATTTTTTTATTTTTTCTAACTATTTTAATATTTTTTTACGGTTAAAGATTTTTTAAATTCTGGAAATTTGTTATGCCTTAAAATTCGGACGGGGTTCGCGTGATATGTTTGCTTACCACATATCAATCTATTTCAACAGTTTTTGCATACATTATTTATTCTTTCTCACATTTTCACGTATGTTTTTTATAATGATATTAAGGGGTTAAACGTATTACGGAGGATAATGTGAGCAGGCTTGCTATAACCGCTATCGGAATAATTTTTATTTTTTTAATGACAACTATCGGCTCGGCGGTTGTGTTTTGTTTCAAAAAGGGTACGAGCAGTAAAATTAACAGTCTTTTTCTGGGTTTTGCCTCTGGGCTTATGATAGCGGCGTCTGTTTGGTCGCTGATAATTCCCTCTATTGAGCAGTCAGAAAACCTTGGCAAATTTAGTTTCATTCCTGCCTCTTGTGGAATAATTTTAGGTTGTCTATTTTTGGTGCTTATGGATAAGGTTGTCCCTTACTTTTTAAATAGAAAGAGTAAAAATGATGAGAATTTGCCCAAAAAGAGAGGGCTTAGCAAATCCAGCAAATTATTTCTAGCGGTAACGCTCCATAATATTCCAGAAGGGCTTGCAGTAGGGCTAGCGTTTGGCAATGCCTTCATCGCAAGTGAAATGTCGGCGTTCTATTCGGCACTCTGGCTTGCAATAGGCATAGGACTGCAGAACTTGCCAGAAGGCACGGCAATATCTCTTCCGATGAAAGAGCAATTACATTCAAGTAAAAAAGCCTTTTTATTTGGATTTTTAAGCGGAGTAGTTGAGCCTATAATGGCGCTAATCGGCATATGGCTTTCAACCTCACTTGCCCACTTAATGCCTTGGTTTTTGGCGTTTTCTGCAGGTGCAATGTTATTTGTAGTTGCCGAGGAGCTTTTGCCAGAGGCAAAAAATGGCTATCCAAGCAATATCGGTTCGTGGGGATTTATAGTAGGTTTTGTTGTAATGATGATTTTAGATGTCGCGCTAGGTTAGTTTTTGAGGCAAATTTTTATATAGCAATAAAAAATATTAGCAAAAACAAATAATAAATAAAGAAAATCAAAAATTAAATTATACATTGTAATAATTTTGTAGTATTTTAAGATAATAATTGTAAGGAGCAAACTTTAAGTAAATATGTACTATAATTATCACGCACAAATAAAAAAGTTGATATTATCGGGCAGGCTTACCGGCTATAAATTTGTTGATGATTACAATGGTATTCGCCCCGCGCTTGTGCTGTATTTTGACGACCATCGACCTATGCCCATCCGAAGTTATAGGTGGGCAGAGTATACAGAGCTACTTATGATGTACTGCGACAAAATCCAAGAAGAGCCGCCTCAAACCTAACTTTAGGGCTTATAACTAGTATTTTATTTTTAGTTTATAAAATTGTGCCACTGAATGAAAAGTCGCGACATTGTAAAAAGTTGGTTTTGCTAAAACAGCTAAAAGAGCGATAATATCAAAAAAAATATTTAAATTTTGCATAAATATTGACATTATTTTAAAAGGGTAGTATAATTTAAAATATAGGAGGAAATAAAAATGGCAACAAAGAAAACTTCATCAAGTTCATCAAAGTCTACAAAATCAAGTTCTTCTTCAAGTTCATCTAAAAAGACAGTTTGGGGACTTAACAAAATCTCATTTTGGACAATTGTAGCGGTAACTTTCTTGTATGCTTTGTCACTTATTTTATCTGCTTGTGGGATAAATATGAAGGTTGTTAGTGCTCTTCAAGGTGTAGCAACTGCTATTATGATTATAATCGTTGCAGTGCTTGCTTGGCGCTATGTAAGACCAAAGCAAATGGTATGGAAAGTTCTTTATGTAATTTGCTTGCTTATCGTGATTGCTGGTATTATAGTTCCACTTGTAATATAATAAAAGGCGTTAAAAAACGCTTTTTATTATGTAAAAATTGGTGTTTTATTAAAATAAAGCACCTTTTTTGTTTGAATTAATGTTAAAATGTCCAAACGTCTTGCAATTATTAAAAAATTGTTATATAATATATTTACCTAAACACATTTTTTAATGTATTAGATATATTTTGTCTTAAAAAGAGGAATATTAATATTATGAAAGCTTGTGAAAGTACTGCAAAGGTAAAAGAGAAAAAGGTCCTCGTCAACAATTTTTTATTTCCACTTCTCTTTATTGTTTTTGCAATTATTCTTGAAATGGTCAACTTTTTGTACTTAGGTTTTAAGGATTCTGATGGCTCTGTTATGGCGCTACCATCTTATTTTTTGTTTGATTTTGCCATTATTTTAATGCTTGCAGGACTGATTTATGTTGTCCATAATAGAGTTGCCGTACTTGTACTATTCTTATTTTTTCTTGGCTTGCAATGCGCCCTAAACATTGCTAACGCCACAATGTATAACATATTTGGCGACATTCTTTCCTTCGACCTTTTTGTCTTAGGTGGCGAGGCTACGAGCGCAATTACTCCTGACGTCATAGACTGGGGCGGGTCATTTTTAAATCTTGGCATATATATCGCGATGGTTGTAGTTGGTGTTTTGCTATTCAAATACAACAAAAGGTCGATTTCCATCAAAAACTTTTCTATTCCTGTAATACTACTTGCTGTATTTATACTTTTTCAGTCATCTGGGCTAGGACTTTACTCAATATCTCAATCAACTTTGGCAGGGTCAGCGCCTGGAGAGACCGAGATTGAAAGTAGTGACAAGTATCTCTGGGATAACTTCCAATTTAAGCTTGAGGCATTCAAGAAGTTTGGCAACTATGGCTTTTATACAAAGAGTGTGCTAAATTTGATATTTAATCATAAGGCGACAGAGGACGAGCAAGAATATTATTCAAACTATATCGATAGTGGCTATCAACCTGAGGATGAAACGGCACCATTGTATGGCGAAAATTTGATTATAATTTTGTGCGAAAGTACCGACTGGTTTGCAATTGACCCGTTTAATACTCCAACGCTTTATAGCATAGCAAGTGGAAATAGCAGCCTTGTTTTCACAGAGTTTTATGCAAGAAACCGAACAAACAACAGTGAGGGCATTGTCTTAAATGGAAGTATGCCAAAGAACATATCCTTAAAGGAAGCCTACCATAATGGCTACAACTTTGACTACGCACTTCCTAAGGTGTTTGAGGCGACGACCGATGAAGAGACAGTTGCCACATATATCCACAATAATACAAGGGAATATTATGGCAGAGATGTCACGCACGTAGACGGACTTGGATTTGACTATATGTACACAAGAGAAGATTACACTGGCGAGCAAGAGTATAAAGGCTGGGGCAAGTGGATGACAGACGTTGACTTTACAAGTAACTTGATGGATAAGGTTATACCAGACAGCGAAAGGTTCTTCACCTTCATTGCTACGATGGCAACCCACGGACCTTACACCTATACAAATCCTTATTATGAGGAGTACTATCAAACTTTTGATGAAAACTATGAGCAGTTTGAGGCTTGGTTTACTGAAAATACTCCGTATATAATACCAGAGGACGAGGGCGATTTTGAGCTCTTCCGTCACTACAAATCGGCTGCGATTGACCTTGATAGAACGGTTGCAAACATCATCTCAGAGCTTGAGAAGAGAGGTAGAGCTGACGATACATCAATAGTGCTTTTTGCAGACCATAATGTATACTATCACGACCTCAGTTTAAAGCTCAAGGGCATTGACAAGATTGATTACCAAGAAACCTTTGCCTATAACATTCCTTTTATGATATATAGCCCATCACTTACACAAGGTGAAGGTCAGATAATAGACACTTTCTGTAACACCTATGATATTTTGCCTACCATTTGCGATTTGTATGGGTTAGCTTACAACAAGAGTTTGCTATTTGGCTATTCTGTATTCTCTGATGGGATAGAAAACTCTTTCTTTGCCTCGCACCTCAACGGTATGTTTACAGACAATATCTACAGTATGAATATAACCGACGTTTTCGTTGTTGGCGATAACGTGACCGAAGAAGAGATTGATAGGTTTAGACAAAACGCCAATAAATACTTTAAAAAGCAAGGGGAACTTGAAATAATCTACACAAATGGTATAAATGGAACGATAGATATTACTGCAGACTATGTATAACTAAAAAATACTGACATATTTAGATTTTCGAGAATATAAATTACTATGTTCTCGAAAATTTTTTTATCTAAAGAAAATCTACTATATAATGTCAACAAAATAGAGGAGATATCCAAGAAAAAGACCTGTGTAATGATAAAGGCAAACGCATACGGCCACGGCACAAAAGAGGTCTTATCGATTTTAAATGATAGAATTGATTTTTTTGGTGTTTCAAATCAAAGCGAAGGGCTTTACGCTAGAAAATATACCACAAAGGATGTCATAGTATTTGGCGCCTGTGAGGACTACAAACAATGCATAATAAACAATGTGTCCTTTGCGCTATTTTCCTATGATGACGCAAGAGAAATAGTTAAAATTGCCCAAAAGTGTGATTTAAAACCTAAGATGCACCTTTGTATCAATACGGGTATGAATAGGTATGGCGTAAAAACCGAAAAGGAGCTATTAAAAATCATCTCATTTTTAACTAAAAAGGGCATAGAACTTGCAGGCGTCTATACTCATTTTTCTTCGCTGACCACAGATAGAGAGTATACAGCTTCACAAAAAGAAAAGTTTTGCAGTATGCTAAAACTTATACCAAAAAACTGGAACCCTTTGTTGCACGTGGGTGGCGGACGAAGTATTTTCGAACAGGTTGATGCCGATATGTTTAGAGTAGGGCTTGAGGTCTACGGTTATGGTAATGAATTTGTCAAACCCGTCCTTCGAGTTGAAAGTGAGATTGTCGATTTGCAAAGAGTTGGCGCTAATGAGCATATTGGTTACCTTTGCGGTTACACTGCAAAAGAAGATATGGTTATAGCGACCGTTCCACTAGGTTATGGAGACGGTTTGCCAAGGAAGCTGTCAAACAAATTAAGAGTTAAAATAAACGGCAAAGAGACAGTAAATGTCGGCAATATCTGTATGGATGCCTTTATGGTTGATGTCACAAATTTGCCTTGTAAGAAGGGTGACAGGGTTGACATTATGAGAAATGCGAGCGAACTTGCACCGCTTATTGAAAGCACCGAATATGAGGTTTTGACGAACCTTGGTAGATTCCGAGGTGAGAGGATAATAGATTAAGTCTTTAAAACTTTATATAAAATCGCCAAATAAGAGGCTTTATAAATAATATCTTTACAAAATTTCTTAAATATGCTATAATATGACTATGGATAAAGAAAAGTTTAGCGTAAAAGAGGAATTAAAAAACGAGCTCCGCGAGAGCGTTCCCTACAATATTACGCCACAAGATTTGGAAATAGACGACGCCATAGTTGACAAATACACAAGTTCGGTCTTTGCAAAATTTAAAAAGGGCGAGACTAACAATAGGTGGTTCACGGCATCTGGCATACTTTCAATTTTGTTTGGTGTGATTGCTTTTTTGACGATAACAATTATTGCCATTGTATTTGCTGTGCGCCCTGAGCTTATCGTAGGTGATGGCGACTTTGAAAGCGTGCGTACAAAAATCATTATAAGCTGTGTGATTGTGCCAATCGTTGCAATAATAAGTATCATTGTTGGCGCAAAGATAAAGTCATACTCAAAATATTCAAAGGTAAAGTTGATAGATAATGTGGTCTCCATTTCGGTTATGATTGTGCTTCAATTCTTGTTTGGCGGGCTTATATTTTCTGCGCTCACAATAGTTGGATATTTTGTTGGTATTGGCTCAGATTATGGCGCTATTTACTACAATAAGGTTGACAACCCATCAACTCAAGTACGACGTCTTGCCGACGCTAAAAAACTTTTTCAAGATGGCGTCATAGATGAACAGGAATTTAAGAGGTTAAAAGAACATATTTTAAGGGAAAGCGATTTTGAATAAGCTAGTGGAGACTTGTATGGGACTTGCCTCGCAAGTCCCATTGTTTTGTTTTTGAAACAAAAACAAAACGCTGTTTGCAAAGATTGCAAACAGCACAAGTCTCTAGGATGGAATAAAATTTTATAATTATGTTAAAATTCCTCATTTTATTTTAGTTTACTTCTCATTTAAAGCATTTTTTAAGAGGAATGAATATAATTTTATAATTATATCAAAAAATTTTTAATCAATTAAAACTCATCATTTTTATACTCTATTCATCAGCATAGTTATTAAAATAGCCTTTTATAAGCACAATTGGTGTGCCTTTATCGCCACTACCACTTGTAAGGTCGGCTAGAGAGCCAAGCAAATCGGTGATTCTTCTAGGAGTTGTGCCTAGCGAGATGTTTTGATTTTTAAGGTCCTTTGACTTTTTGCTGATTATCTCTTTCATTGCCTTTTCTGCCTCTTTGCCACTGAGGTTTGCAATTTGAGTATCTGCAACGTATTTAAGTTTAATCTCATTTGGTGTGCCTTTGAGGCCATCAGTAAATGCAGGTGAAACAACAGGGTCAGCAAGCTCCCAAATACCGCCAACAGGGTCTTTAAAAGCGCCGTCTCCATAGACCATACATTCAATATCTTTGCCACATTCTTCTTTAAATCTACTTTGAAGTTTTGTTACAAAAGTTTTGGTATCTCTTGGGAAAAGCTTTAAAACTTCATCAGTGGAGAGGTTGGAGCCAAGTACGCCAAACTCTTCGTTATATCCGCATCCATCAACTGAGCTATTTAAAATCTCGTCAAGAGTGATAACCTTTTTAGCCCCGCGCTTTAAAAGTAAATCTTTGTTTCGCTGGCGAGAGTGGATGTCGGCAGAGATCACCTTCTTTGTATATTTTAGAATAGTGGTAGGGTCATTAGAAAGAATTATTTTGCATTTGTCACCACAAATTTTCTTGTAGAAATCAATATAGTCAAGCCCAGTGAAAGGGTGCTCAATCTTGCCCACTGTTTTATAGAATTTTTCTTCTGAAAAAGTTTTATTAAAATTTGTGATGCCAAGCTCATATAACTTATCAATAGAAACAAGAGGGTTGCCAACCTCATCAAAAGGATAGGAAAGTTGCAAGACAATATTGTCGCATCCTCTTGCAATGCCTTTTAAAATATTTGAAAAACGATTGCGTGATAAGATTGGAAAGATTACACCAATCGTGCCTTCGCCCATCTTGTTTCGCACATCCTTTGCAATATCATCAACGCTTGCAAAGTTGCCTTGACTTTTTGCAACAACCGCCTCAGTCACAGCGACTATATCTCTGTCGTTTAAGGTAAGCTTTGCCTCTTTGACAGCCTTTAAAACACTTTCAACGGTTATCTCAACAAGATTGTCTCCTTTTCTAATAATAGGCGCTTTAACGCCAAGTGAAATTGTACCTATATTTTTCATTTTATCTCCTTACTTAGATATATTAACATAAATTGTGATAATTTAAAAATTTTTTTATAGTTTTTATGTAAAATAATAAAAAATAATTATATAAAAAGCCTTGAATAATAATAAAATAAATGATATAATAATATCACAAAAGGAGAGTGTAATATGTGGTTTTTCGGTAAGAAAAAGAAAGAGAAGAAGGTAGAGACAAACAGTCAAGAAGTTCAGGAAGAAAAAGTTTCAAAAGAGGATGAGGAACAAGAAAAGACTGAAACAAAAACTTCAAGTAAAAGTATGCAAAACAAGACCAAAACAGAGAAAACTAATCAATCAAATGCAAAAGAAGAAAAGGGGGAAGAGGTGGAAGAGAAACAAAAGAAAGCCGTTTACCGTGTAATCTTTGACAAAGAGGATAAGCTTTGGAAGATTAAGAAGGACGGCGCAAAGCGTGTCATCGACAGCAAGAAGACCAAGGAAGAGGCACTAGAGAGAGTTCAAGAGCTAAGCAAAAGTCAAGACTCAAGCTTTGTAGTTTACAAAAAGGACGGCAAGTTCCAAAAGAAAGCTAACTTAAAACTCAAAAATAACGACGAATAAATAAGTTGACCAGATTTAATATGCTCAAAATTTGAGCAGATTTTTTGCGTAATAAAGTTAACAGTAAAAACAGACTTTTAAATTAAAGATTTTCGCATAAACAAGCATTATTTTACGAAAAATAAGAATAAATTTGTGTATATGAGGTTGAAATGGAGAAAGAAATATTTACGACTAAGGAAGGAATAGAGGTAATCTATCAGCATGTAAAAAATGTAAACGGAGTAGTCTTTGAAATTCACTTTAAAGCAGGCGGGCTAAATGACCCGAAAGGCAAGGCAGGGCTTGCTCATTTTTGCGAGCACGCTATTATGGGGTTTTCAACCGACAGGCATACAAGAGCTGAAAGAGTGGAAGGGAGAAGAAAGTTTAGAAGCATTAATGCCTACACTTCAAATTATGAAGTTGTTTTTTGGACGGGAACCACATTGAATAAACTCGATGATGCAGTTGACTATTTGACTGAAGGCTTTGAGTGCATAAAATTTGATAAAGAGAATTTTGACTCTGAGTACAAGATAATCTACGATGAACTCAAAACAAGAAATAAGCAAAATAAATTTCTTTTGTCTTATATTTGGGCGCATAAACTTTCGCTAGACCCAAGAGATAATAATCTTGAGTATAGTTTGGTTGGAAGTGAAGAGAGTCTATCTAATATCACGCTTGAGGATATAGTAAAATACTCTCACGACTACTTCAACTTAGAAAATATGACGATAAATGCAAGTGGTGCTACAACCAAAAGAGACCTAGAGCGCGTTATTTCAAAGTATATAGCAAAAAGGGTTTATAAGTCAGGCAAGATTGGCTTTAAGAGAGGTGATAATCTTGGCTATAGCGATAAACCAATGTATTGCTACGAAAAATCTCTCGAAGAGGGGAAGGCGCTAGTCAATATTAGCTATCAACTTGAAAATCAAGACTATAGCGATTACTATAACAGAGAAGAAAGTGTCTTCCATCGCGTAATGACCAAAGTGCTTTCAAATAATGCAAACTATTATTTTAGAACAACTAAAGAGTTATGTTATGGATGTGGCACACAAATATATAGAACATACAACAAAATTATGTTTGATTTTTTCATCCAATGCCAGCAAGATAATGTTCAAAAGGTGTTAGACGAATTTCCAGAATATATCAGCAATGTCATAAGCGAGTTTACTGAGGAGCGTTTTGAGAAGGCACGAGAAACAATACTTGAGGGCTTTAAGTTCGATGTTTCAACCATATGGGACTGGGTGGATGCAAACTATAGGCAGGTTGAAAGGTACGGCAATCTCCTAGGCAACACCATAAAAGAAGAAGATGAGTTTTATATTAACGCCTATAACTCTGTAAAATTTGAGTCTGCAGTGAAAGAACTTGAAAAACTTCAAAATGTTAAGCCGACAATTATAATTATAAGCAATGATGAAAAATATAAAGATTTTGACTATAATAATTACAGCAAAAAAATTACTTTCAAAAAAATTGCTTATAAATAATTTAAAACTAATTAATTATTAAAAAATATTTTATAAAAAATTAAGAAAGATAAAAAAATATGATAATTACAATAAAAAATCACATAAATTGAGTATTTTATGTGATTTTTTTGATAAATAATTAAAAAATTTAAGAATATCAATTATTTTCATCAAATTGATGTTAAAAACTAAATTAAAATTAAAAATGTTTAAATTAATTTTAATATTAATTAAATTAAAATTAAAATATAAAAATATCTAATAAATTAAAATTAAATTAACAATAAAATATATTTTTAATTTAAAAATTGCGGTATTTTCTCATTTAAAACCTTGATTATTTCATTAAATATTTCATCTATTGATTTTGTAGCATCAATACAATAAAACCTATCACTTTCAATTTTAGAAATATAGTCATAGCCTGCCTGAACTTTTTTATGAAACTCAAGTCCTTCACTTTCAATTCTGTCTAATTTTTCTTCCATCTTATTTTTTCGTGCAAATGCCTCTTCGGGTGAAAGCTTAAAATAAAAAGTGAGGTCTGGCTTGACATCTCCAATAATTTTTTTGGTAAGGGCAAGCAAATCTTCGACAGGCATAATGTTACGCGCTGAACACTGGTAGGCAATTGTCGAGTCGTAAAATCTATCTGCAATCACAACTTTACCTTGACTAAGTGCTGGCAAAATTCGCTTTTGGACGTTTTCAACCCTTGAGGCGCAAAGTAGTAAAAGCTCTGTCATTGGCAGGGGACTATCAACTTCATAGTCAAGTATAAGTCTGCGTAGCTCGTCAGTAAGTGGCGTGCCACCAGGCTCTCGAGCAAAGACAAAATTATCAGCATTCTTTAAAGAGGAAACATATTCCTTAAGTCTTTTGATTTGCGTTGACTTTCCGCAACCTTCTCCGCCTTCAAAGGAGATAAAGTAACCTTTCATATGCACTCCTAATAAAAGCTTTGTTAAAAATTTTAACAAAGCTATTTTTAAAATTTTAAGTTTTTTGCATTTATGAGTTTTTTGTTTTTAGTTAAAATTTAAAAATAATAATTTACTTAATCTTCATTATGGTGACCACAATGTTCGTGCCCACAGCCACAATCATCATCAAAATCAACGATTTCAATGTACTTATCAAGGTTGTGTGCTTTGTAAAGGTTTTCAGGCATTTGGTCGGTAGTTGTGTAACCAGGTTCAGCGCAAAGCACCTCAACAATTCGGTTGATTACGGATGCACAGGTAAGCTCAGCTGTCGAAGGTCTTTCAACAACTACGCGAGTAGTTGGCTCGCCAATGATAGTCCAGTCATTACAGTCAAAGTCATTTGGTCCATAAACCTTACCGATACATTCGCTTTCAATGACTGTGCCTTCTTTTGTCTCTGTTGTAACAACGGCGCTAAGTCCTGTGCAGTGACCTTTTGGAATAGTCATACCAAGAGTTTCGCTGTGAATTTCTTCTTCTGCAATAATAGGAACAGATTTTTGAGTCTGTCTTGTTACGTGAAGACCAAGCTTAGAACAAAGCCAGCCGTTTACATTCCACATATAACTAGGAGCAAACTGCCCAGCATTTATAACTTTTTTAAGCTCTTCATCGCTCATCTTTTCTTTTTCTACAATTTCTCTTTGGAACTGAGCCTTGGTAAAACCAGCCCCGTGAACTTTAGCAAGGCTAACACCATAATCTTCAACATTATAGCTAGACCTTCCTTTAATTTTAACAATTTTGTGTGTTGCACCACCAATGACACTTATAAGGTTGCCCCAGAACACGTCTTGATAACCGCTTCCGCAAATTGTACAACCATTTTCTTTTGCAAGTTTATCGAGTTTCTTTGCAAGTTTTGGTGAAGAATTTTGAGCATAAAATGCCTCTTCACAAGTTGAAATGGCGTTTACACCATTCTTAGCACAGATTTCATAGATAGGGTAGTTTTCAGCAAAGATGCTTGTTGTTGTGACGATAGCCACATCTACATCGTGAGTTTTGAGGAACTCATCAAACTCTTTTGCATCCTGAATTTTAACGTTAAGCTTTTTATCGCTGTCTATAAGATAGGATATATCTTTGCCAATTTTGCTTTCATCAATATCGAAAGCACCGACAATTTTTACACCTTTTTCGAGCGCATATTTGATTGTGAACTTGCTCATTTTTCCACAACCATATTGAACCATAGTAATTTTTCTCATACTAACCTCCAAGATTAGTATACCAATAACAAGGCATTTATACAAATGATTTGCAAAATTTTTTGTATAGATTTTTTAAATTTGTTTTTTAATAAAGATATTATTGTGACCTTATTTCAAAGATAATTTTGGGAAAATAGTTGTTAATTTACAAAAAAAGAGGCAAATATGCGATTTTTTACCTCTTTTAGCTATTTAACCTTTGATTTTGTCCACTTATTCTTCTGGCTTATATTCAATAGGATTATCTTTAAAATATTGATGTATGGTAGAGGCGAGGGCGGGCGAAATCCCTGGCACAGATGCAAGCATATCAATGTCAGCCTTTGCAATTTCTTCGCTTGTGCCGAAAGCCTTTAGTAGGGCATCGCGTTTCTTTGGTCCAACGCCGTTTATATCATCAAGCATTGTTTTAATCTGCTTTTGCGTTCTGATGTAACGGTGGTAGGTGATTGCAAACCTATGCGCCTCATCTCTTATGCGCTGAAGGAGCTTAAGTTCGGCGCTTCCTGCCTTTAAAATCACAGGCTTTGGATTGTTCGGAAAGAAAACCTCTTCAATTCGCTTTGCAAGCCCTATGATTTCAATATCATTTTCAAAGCCGAACTCCTTTAGTATCTCGTAGCAAGTTGAAACCTGCCCTTTGCCACCATCAATGATGATAAGGTTTGGTTTTTCACTAAAACTTTCGCCATTTTGTTCTTTCAAACGCTTTAGTCTACGCGACAATGCTTCTGCAAGTGAAGCAAAATCGTTGGAGCCTTTGACAGACTTAATCTTAAACTTGCGATAATCTTTTTTAGACGCCTCGCCATTTTTGAACACCACCATCGAGCAGACCTTATTCGTTCCGCTGATGTTGGATATATCATAGCATTCCATACGCATTGGCGCCTCTTTAAGAGTAAGCTTTTCTTGCAAGCTCTTGACAGCGCCAAGGGTGTTGTTGTATTTAAGCCTTTCTTTTTCGATAAATTTGTTTAAGTATTCTTTTGCATTGACAAGTGCCATATCAAGCAAGTTTTTGTTTATGCCGTGTGGGCTTGTGATAATGTTAACCTTTTTGCCTAGCACCTGCCAAAGCAGATTTTTGTTATCTTCGTCAATATCGTGTGATAGGATTATTTCATTTGGCACAAGAAGATTTTGATAATACTGCACAACAAAGTTAAACAGCGTTTCACTCTCTTCAAGTTCGGCGTCAAGACAAGGGTAGGAGATGATACCAAGTATCTTCCCGCCACGTACAACCATATATGTGATAACTCCGCTCAAGCCGTCAGTGTAATAGGCAAAGACGTCCTTACTTACATCTTTTGGAAGGTTAGCAACTACGCGCTGTTTCAACTTTTCAACCATTTTGAGTCGGTCGCGATAGAGTATGGCGTTCTCATAATTTTCATTTTCAGAGGCATTAAGCATCTTTTTTGTTAAAATTTCTTCTATTTCATCGTCATTTCCATTTAAAAAGTTGATAACTTTATCTATTTCCTTGAGGTAATCCTCTCTATTTATCTTCTTCGTGCAAGGCGCATTGCAAAGTCCGAGACTATAGTTTAAGCATTCGCGCTTTGCCATTGACGATTCTGTGATTTTTAGGTTGCAGGTGCGCAGTTTAAAGGCAGAATTGATGGTCTTTGCAATCTCACGCACGTCGATACCAGCAAAGTAAGGACCAAAATATTTTGCACCATCCTTTTTGACCTTACGCACAATTTCAATCTTAGGAAAGGGGGCTTTTAAGTCAATTTTGATGTAAGGGAATTGCTTGCCATCCTTTAAAAGAATGTTATAAAAAGGTTGATATTTTTTGATAAGATTGCTCTCAAGTGCAAGCGCATCCATCTCACTCATAGTTATAAAGTAGTCAAAGATGTCAACATTGTCCACCATTGCCTGCACTTTAGAGGGTTTTGGCGAATTTCTGAAATATTGACTAACCCTATTTTTAAGATTTTTAGCCTTGCCAACGTAAATGACATTGCCATCTTTATCTCGCATTATATAGACGCCAGGCTTGGTAGTTAAAAGTTTAAGTTTTTCTCTAATTTGCTCATTCATATAGATATTATAAACAAAGGCACTATTTATTACAAGTTTTTATTTTTGTTTTTTATATAATTTTGAAGTTTAAAACTCCTAGTTTATTAAAAAACAGCTATAAATATCAAATAAACCTTGACAACAAGGCGTTTTGTATTATAATTATATTATGTTTGAATTAGATGAGATAGTAAACAGATATAAGCCACTATTTTGCTTTAAACTCGTTATGGATGAGATTGACAAAAATCCTGATTTAAGTTTAAAATCTGCCTTTAAAAAGGTGGTTAAGTTTAAAGATGACAAAGAATTTGAAATGCTTAGTAACTTTGTGTTAGGCTATGCCAGCGGTCAATTTATCAATGAGATTTTTGTTTTTATGGAAGAGTTTGTTGACAATAATCTTGTTGTCAATAATTTTACCAAGAAAAATGATTATGATGACGTATTAAACGAAATTTTTAAGGATTATCCAGAGCTGAAAAACGAAAGTCCAAGTCAAATTTTTAAAAGTCTAAGGAATGCGTTTGCGCATCGTCAAATAAAGGAACAACTTGATGGCTATGGTCATTACAACCTTCGATATTATTCTCAAAGCCAAAAGCGAGGGTATGATTTAGAGGTGAAAGCCTCGCAAATGTTAACATTTTTGCTTTTATATTTTCATAGTTGCCAAGAGACTGATTGGGGATATAAGTGTAATATGGAAAAGGCAAGGCCATATTTTGATATAAAAACTATTAATATTTTCTTTAGAAAAGCAGTTTTTAAGAGCATAAATGAAACCACAAAAGAAACAAAACGGGTAGTACTAGACGATTGGCAACGTGAGTGTATGACGACATTATTTTTGGCGCATAAAGTGGAAAAAATAAGCATAAATTTCCTTTTGATGAAGGTTTTACCTGGCTCAACTGCGAAAATTATGGAAAAATTTAGGCAAACATTGATGCTAAGTTATGTATTGAATTCAAACAAGGACCTTCCATACAAAGAGGCTTTTCGTCTAAGTGCAGAGTTTATTGCGCGACTTATGCCAAGTGATCTAACTTACAAAAATTGGGATATTTATAAGGATGCAAATAGCGACCTATATAAATACGCTCTTCACGACTGCTCTGCTAAGATGGTCTCATCAAACGCTCTGATTTCCTGCGTAAGTTACCTTTTAAGCCAACTTGAATGTAGACATCTGTTATATAAACTTGCCTCACGCGAGCCACTAGCAAAGTATTTTCAAAATATGAGTGAGCAGGAGAGTGCAAGACGATGTAAGCGTATAAGAAACTCGCTTGTGCACGGAAGATATATATTTGACTGTGATATAAAAGTTTATTTGTATGACGGAAAAGATAAGGACCATCTTGAGAAGATAATGACCTTAGACCTAAACGATTTTGAGCGCCTGTCACGTGAGGCAATAGACGTACTTGAAGAGAGCCTTGAGGGACAAGCAGAAGGGGAGGCAAGCACAAATACCACTTCTCAAATGCCAAACGCAAACGATGGAGATTCGCAGCACTTACAAACACAAAATGCAAACGATGACAATATTCAAAATCCGCAAATACAAAACATAGGCAATGCTAGTGTAGTTTCGCAAACGCCAGATAGCCAAATTAATCAAAGTGACGATGAAGAAGAAATTGAATAAAAAATGGCTTTAATGAAGGTTTCAAAAAAGCCATTTTTTTGTATATAAAGATATATTATTTTAATTATTCTATGTAAATAAATTTAAAGCCCATTTTTTGCAAAAAAATAGAAATTATAGTATACCATAGAAGATTAAATATGCTCAGCGCCATATAATTTTCAAGGCGAGTTTAAACTAGATAATTAGTTTATATTGATTTTTAACCAAAATTACCTTTTATATTCTTTTAAATACTCATCAAAACTTTTGTTTTGTATGCGTTTTGACTTTTGCAAAATAAATTTGCACTCTTCTTTTGAAAGAAGAGCTTGCTCTCCTGTAGTCATATTTTTTAGAGTGTACCTATCAGTCTGTTGTTCCTCTTCGCCAATTATGATTACATAAGGTATTTGTTTTCTGTTTGCTTCTTTCATCTTTGACTTAAAATTGCGCTCTTCATAGTTGACTTCACTAATAATGCTGTTGCCAAGGTAGGTTTTAAGCTTAAGGGCAGTTATCAAATAGTCATTTCCCATCGGCAAGATTTGAACTTTCACATTTGTAGGCTTAACTTCTGGAAGCAGTCCACTACTATCAAGCAGGTCAAAAAGCCTTGTAAGCCCAATGCTGAGCCCAACCCCTGGCATTTTCTTATCGGTATAGTAAGAGGCGAGATTGTCATATCTGCCACCACCACAGACGGTAGAAAACTCAGGATGCTCTGGCATCTTCGCTTCAAAAACCGTACCCGTATAGTAATTTTGCCCACGAATAACGCCAATGTCGAGAATATAGTTGTTCTCACTGACATTTGTTGCCTTAAGGTAGGAGTGAATTTCTTCAAGCTCTCTAACACCTTTTTCATAGGTTTCGTTAGTGCAGATGCCTTTAATTTTTTCAAGCACACTATCAAAACTGCCTCGCATTAAGGTTAAATCTATAAGCTTTTGGCACTGATTTGAGTCAGGGATAAAAACGCTAAGCTCGATAAGTGCATTCTCTTTTCCGATTTTATCAATCTTATCAAGTATTGTAAGGATGTCAGAGGCGCTTTGGCTTAGCCCTAAACTTTCTATGTAGCCAAACAAGATGTTTCTATTTGATATGTGGTTGACGATTTTAAGGTTGAGCGCCTTAAAGACCTTGTCAACTATCTCCAAGATTTCGCCGTCAGCTGTGACGGGAAGATTGTCTAGCCCTACAATATCGGCATCACACTGATAGAACTCTCTAAATCTGCCTTTTTGAGCCTTTTCACCGCGGTATACCTTGCCGATTTGATAGCGTTTAAAAGGGAATGCAATGTCATTTGCGTTCATTGCAACATATCTTGCAAGTGGAACAGTGAGGTCGTAGCGCATACAGATATCGGTGTCGCCTTTTTTGAAGGCATAAACCTCTTTATCTATGGATCCGCCAGACTTTGCCATCAAGATTTCGCTATATTCTAGCACAGGGGTGTCAAGTGGCATAAATGCAGAGTTTTTATATACCTTTCGAATTTTTTCAACCATATCGTCAAAAAGCATCTGCTTGCTTGGTGAAAGCTCCATAAAGCCCGACAATTTTCGCGGGCAAATCAACTTTTTTTCATTCATAATAACTCCTAATAATTTAATAAGATATAGTGCGAGGGGAACATTATCATCTATTTCAACTGCCAAGTGACTATCCTTACAACAGCTCGCACGCCTAACTTCTGATAAGATTATATCACAATTTGTTAATATAACAAACAAATTTGCAAAATGATTGACTTTGAGATTATAAGTAGATTTTAAAGTCGCATAGATAAAACACTTGCCTTACACGACCAAATATTAAAAAGCTTCAATCTCGATAAATTTGTAGTTATACATCTTGTAGCTTACATTTAGCTTGCCATTATCACAAACGGGTAGTGTAATTTTAAAGAAAATACGCAAAGATAACCACAAAAGTTATCCACATTTCCACACTCAAATAATTATGCAAAACTATTAATTTTTATGCAAAACCAGTTATTTTTGGGGTTATACAGGCAAGTTATCCACATTTCCACATTAAAATTTTGTTTTTGTGGCAGTTTTTTGTGTTTTTGATTAAAAATTTTTTAAATTTTTTTTGAAAAATATATCAATTCACTTGACAATTTTTGCTGGGCGGTTTTTGCTGTGAAATTTTTTGTCGATATAGTTATAAATTCATATATATTTTTTAGCGCTATTTGTATATTTATTAATATTTTTGTTGTATTTATCCACCACTAGGTGTGGAAAACTTGAAAAAACCGTAAATTTTTTAAGGTCTATTCTACTACTTCGATATTTTTTAACATATGGCTAGGCTCTTTTTCGCAGGTAAAAAATAGTTTGTGAAGGGCTCTAGTTGAAGATACATATAAAATATTTTTGTCAATGGTGTTTTTGTAGTTTTCACTATCTGCATTTGGAATGATTACAGCGTCAAACTCGATACCTTTGGCGGTAGCGCAGGTTGTTACAAGCACTCTGTTGTTGTAATCTTCTGGCTGGGTAAGCATTGTGCAGGTTATAAGCTTTGAAAGTTTCTTGTAAACGCCTTCAGCCTCTTTGTTGCATTTGCAGATTATGGCAATGTGGTCAAACTTTTTGCATTCATTTTCTATTATTTCGCTTATAGTCTGTTCTTGGTTAACAGCGAGGTAGATACAAGGTTCGTCACCATTACGGTTTACATATTCTATATTACTTTGACCTATGAGGCTACTTGCAAATTTTGCAATTTGCTTTGTCGAACGGTAGGTCTTGTTAAGCTCAATGAGCTTACAACCTAAAAAGTCGGCTGTGATTTGCAGGTATTCGTCTGACACATTCTTTTCAATGCATTGATTGACGTCGCCAACTACTATGCAAGGGCAGTTCCATAACTTTTTAAAGAGGTAGATATCAACAGGGGTGAAGTCTTGCATTTCGTCAACAATAAGGTATTTGGCTGAAAAATCGTGGTCAAAGCCATATAGAAAATATTTGATGGCAAGATATGTGCCTTTATCCATATAGTCAATAGATGTTCTCTTGTTTAGTTTTAAGTTCTCTCTTGCCATAAAGATTTCGAACACCTTGTCTATATCTCGAATAGGCAAAAATCTATACAAAATTTTCTTAAATCTGTCGCGCAAACCCTTGTTCTGCTCCTTTGTGTAATGGCGCTCCTCAGTAAAGACCATAGCATATTGCCAAGCAATTTTGTTTATCCGCTCGTAAAAATCTAAGCCTTTAAAGGTTTTAAAGAAAAGTTCTTTTGTCTGCTCAGCTGGAAAGTCAATGGTGTCAACATTGCCTTCAAGGTCCTCTCTGACAACATAAGAGAGGTTTTGAGGTGAGAAGGTTTCAAGGAAAGGTCCTTTTAAGAAACGGAGCAGGCTGTCAAGGTATTCGTAAGAGGACTTGTAGGATATCTCGTTAAGCTCTTCTTGTTTTGGGCTTGATGCAATCTCATCAAGCATACTCTCTCTTGACTGGATAGGGCTTTTAAGCTCCGCTCTTGCAATCTGAGCGAAGGTGGTTTCAATTAAGTTGTCCTCGCCAAGTTGAGGTAAAACTTCGCAGATATAGCTTGAAAAGACATTGTTAGGCGAGATAATCAAAATATCACTACTTTTTATTTGCCCTCTGTGCTTATATAGTAGATATGCCGCTCTATGCAAGGCAATCGAGGTCTTACCAGAGCCTGCTATTCCTTGAACAAGTATGTTGTCATTCGTTTCTTGTCTGACAATCTTATTTTGCTCTTTTTGTATGGTTGAAACAATCTGTTTCATCTTGACTGAGGCGTTATGTGAAAGCACCTCTTGCAAAATCTCGTCATTGATGGTAAGGTCGGTATCAAAGTAGGAGAGCAGTTTGCCATCTTCAATCTTATACTGCCTCTTTAGCGTGATGTCACCTTGGTAGACGTCACTGTCAATATTAAACTCGGCAGGTCCTAAGTTATAATCATAATACATTGACGAGATAGGGGCGCGCCAGTCAGCCACGTATAACTTTTGGTCATCTGATATTGTGCCGATACCTATATAGATGTTCTGCGTCTTTTGCTTGTCCTTTAATTTGAAATCAATCCTAGCAAAATATGGAGCGCTTTTTTGAAGTGACAACCTTTTGAGTGATTTTGAAAACTCGTTTTGTAAGTTCTCAATGCCTAATAAGTTTGAAAATGCATTGCCAAGCCCTCCCTCTTTTGAAGTTTCATAAAAGTTTTCTGAAAGCTCACTGATGCCTTGTTTTAATTTTCCTTGCGTATTCTCTAATTTTGTAATGTTCTCTTTTATCTTTTTGTTGACAATGTCTATCGTCTTTTCAAGATGTTCTTTTTCGTTTATCTCCATATTTCCCCCTAAAAAATAACATTAAAAAATGTTTTAATTGCATATTTTATCATATTTAATCACAAAAGTCAAGGAAGAAGAGGGGGTTGGCGTAAAACTTGCAAATAAGTTCGGCTTTCAATTGCACGGGCTATGTGATGCTAAAATTTTATTGCATAAAATTTTATAAATTCTGGCGAATTTGTATGCTTACGCATACCCATCACATAGCGTGAAAAACCTTGTAGCCTCACTCACACCAAAGCCTTACTCATTGCAAAAAATTTATCTAGAGCCTCACTCACACCAAAGCCTTACACTAACGCATTACAAACTCATACTAGCATAAAAATCTCATAACCGCACGTTTGCAAATAAGTAGATTTGCGAACGTATGATAGAGAACCTCGCTAAAATACTAAAAAAAAGGGCAAAAAATTTTTTTAAAAATTTTTAAAAATTTGTTAAATTTGCTTGACAAAAATTGCGGGGGGGGTACAATAAATTGACTTAAAATATATTATTCATTTATTTGCCCAAAATGAATAAGTTTAAGTTAATTTAAAATAAAGGAGAAAAAATATGAGTTTAAAAATAAAACTAATAACAAGTATAAGTGCCTTTTTCTTGGTGCTTTCACTACTTGTCACTGGGGTATTCGCAGCACAAAATTTGGCTTTTTCGTTTGGCGGAACGATAAATTTTGAAGGTATCAACGGCAATATTGATGCACTTATCACCGCAGAAGTTACAGGCACAGCCACGCCAATAACACTTGACGATATATCAATAGAGCAGGGAGACACAGAGGTAACAGTGCCAGAGTCTTGGCAAAATATAAATTTTAATTTTGATGAAAATGGAAGTAGCATACTTTTTACGATTACAATTCAAAATAGACGTGAAGATAGAGGTTTAAATGCAATTTTATCAGTTTCAGGATTGGCTACAACATCTAATAATGAAACCAACGTATATGGTGGATTTGATAGTTCTTATAAAAGTTCTACAGAAGTCTCGATTTCACCAAATCAGTCAAAAAGTGTATCAATTTATATGATTTTAAGTTCACGGTTTGCACCAGTTGATAATGTCGATGTCTCATTTACTATTTTATTTAGTGACACTGACCACCTAGCGTAGCATAACAAAATTAACGACATAATTTTTAAAATTGGTAGGTAGGGCAACCTACCTTTTTATGATAATTTTAAAATTTTTTATGATAATTATGATAATTTTAAAAGAATATAAACAATAATAAAATCATACTGAAAATGCACTACAAATAGCATATGAATTAATACAAAAAACTCTTATGAATACTTGCATAAGAGTTTTTATATGTTTATTTTTATTGTGTTTATCATATTAGTATACAATATAAGAGTGATGTCTAAAGCAACACCAGCAATAAGCACTACCCAAAATACGATTATGCACGAACTTTTAATGGCTATTATAATTTGAGTTTACTCATTTTCTTCGCTTTCTTCAATTTTTTGAGCGGTCGCACTTTCGCCCTCTGCAGTCTCTTGCGAGTTGTTTTCGATTATCTCTTGAGGGGAGAGTGCGTCTATTTCTTGAGTTTCGGCATTTCCGTTCTCCAAAAGATTTTCCCCGTTTTCATCGAGTTTTTCCTCTTTTTTAACAAGAGCAACCCCAACAATCTTGTTTTCCTCTTTAAGTTTCATAACTTTTACGCCTTGGCTTACGCGTGAAAGCGAACTGATTTGACTTATTGGCGTTCTGATTACAACCCCGTTATCAGCAATAAGCAGGATGTCATCGTCCTCAATAGATTGCTTAAGCGCCACGAGTTTGCCAGTTTTTTCGTTGAATGCGCCAGCTTTAATACCTTTTCCGCCACGTGATTGAAGCCTATATTCACTGACGTTGCTACGTTTTCCATATCCGTTTTCTGAAATTGTGATAATCTGAGTATTTGGCTTAATAATAGTCATATCAACGATATAATCGTCTTCTCCAAGTTTCATACTGCGCACGCCTTGACTGCTTCTGCCCATACTGCGCACATCACTTTCGTTAAAGCGGATGCATTTGCCCTCATATGAGGCTATAAGGATGTCATCACTGCCACTTGAAAGCTCAACGCCGATAAGCTCGTCATTTTCAAGTAGGTGGATGGCGATTTTGCCAGCTTTACGAATTGACGCAAACTCGTCAAGAGCGGTCTTTTTGATAAGACCTTTCTTGGTTGCCATAATAAGGTTACCGCTTGCGCCTTCATATCTAGGAATGACCGTTGTAATCTTCTCGCCTTCGCTAAGCATAAGAAGGTTGATAATAGCTCTTCCCTTAGCTGTTCTCTGCGCCTCTGGCACTTCGTAGGCTTTTATACAGTAAACTCGTCCGAGATTTGAGAAGAAGAGAAGATCATCGTGAGTTGAGGTTACAAACATAGTCTCAACATAGTCTTCTTCTTTTGTCTTATGTGCTGTTACGCCAACACCACCACGATTTTGAGCTTTGTACTCGCTTGTAGACATTCTCTTGATGTAACCTTGGTGAGTAAGCGAAACAACAACATCCTCTTTCTCGATAAGGTCGGCAATATCAATACCGCCACCGTCAAGGCTGATTTCTGTCTTTCTTGCATCTCCAAACTGATTTTTAATCTCTTCAAAGTTGTCGCGAAGTATCTTCATAACGCGGGCAGGGGTTGCAAGGATATCTTCAAGGTCGATGATAAGAGCGTCAAGCTCACGCAATTCTTGATTAAGCTTTTCAACTTCAAGCGATGTGAGCCTTGAAAGCTTCATCTCAAGGATGGCGTTTGCCTGCGTTTCGTCAAGCTCAAAGTTTTGAGTAAGTCTTGCCGATGCCTCTTGCTTGTCTTCAGAGGATTTGATGATTGCTATAACCTCGTCGATGTTAGCAAGCGCTATAACAAGCCCTTTTACAATATGTTCTCTCTCTTTTGCCTTTGCAAGCTCATATTGA
The DNA here is from genome assembly GCA_944350015.1 of uncultured Clostridia bacterium. Lineage (GTDB taxonomy): Bacteria > Bacillota > Clostridia > Christensenellales > UBA1242 > Caccovivens. The sequence continues at coordinate 183,520 of CALVNW010000001.1, forward strand.
GTTTTGCGAGTAAGCACTTCCTTTTGATGCTCAAGGTAGTAGTAAAGCATTTCCTTTAAGTTGAGTATTCTTGGCGTGCCATTTACAAGGGCAAGGAAGATGATACCGCCACTCTTTTGAAGTTGTGTCATTTTATAAAGGCTGTTAAGCACCACTTGTGCGTTAAAGTCCTTCTTTATATCAATGACAATTCTCATACCTTTTCGGTCAGACTCTTCCTTAATATCACTTATGCCGTCAAGACGTTTATTTTTAACAAGGTCGGCAATCTGCACGATAAGTTGTGCCTTGTTGACCTGGTAAGGAAGCTCGGTGATAATAATTCGACTGCGCCCAGATGAAGTCTCTTCAATTTCGGCGCGACCCCGCACCACAATACCCCCGCGTCCAGTCTTGTAGGCGTGTTTAACCGCCGTTCTGCCCATAATGATACCGCCAGTAGGGTAGTCAGGCGCAGGAATAATCTTTATAAGCTCGTCAATATCAATCTCAGGGTTGTCAATGAGGGCTTGTAAGCCGTTTAATACCTCGGTTAAGTTGTGAGGCGGTATATTTGTTGCCATACCTACAGCAATACCGTCAGAGCCGTTTATAAGAAGGTTTGGTATCTTTGCAGGAAGCACGGCAGGTTGCTCCAAGGTGTTATCAAAGTTAGGGTAGAAGTCAACTGTGTTTTTATCTATATCCTCAAGCATAAGGGATGCAATCTTCGAAAGGCGCGCCTCGGTATAACGCATAGCAGCAGGAGGGTCGCCATCGACAGAGCCAAAGTTACCTTGACCATCAATAAGCGGATAACGAATAGAGAAGTCTTGTGCTAGTCTTACCATAGCGTCGTATACAGAACTATCGCCGTGAGGGTGATATTTACCCATAACGTCACCGACAATTCTCGCGCACTTTTTGGTTGGTTTGTCGTAGAAGTTGCCCATTTCGCCCATATCGAAGAGGATACGGCGATGCACTGGCTTAAGCCCATCTCTTACGTCAGGGATTGCCCTTGACACATTTACCGCCATAGCATAAGATATGAACGATCTTTTAAGGTTGTCCACGGTGTCGACTTTTTCAATTTTCGCATCTTTGAAAATTTCATCAAGCGATTTTTTGTTATCCATTTTTTGCTCCTTGTTTGTTTTTTATCTGCTCATCGCATCTTTCAAGCGTTCTTTTAATTTTCTTTTCTATCATCTTGTCAACTTTCTCTTTGCCGAACATATTGCGGATTTGCCCAGCTAGGATTAGCACGTCCGCCGTCTCTTCAATTATGTTCTCTTTTATTTTGTCAAGATTCCGTCTTTATAGCGAAGATATTTGCATAGCTCTTTGGTAAGCTCGCTCATCTCTTCGATGCAAACGATAAGTTGCCTATCTTCTCCAAAAGCTTCAATTAGCTTTGCATATACTTCGCCATTGTCTTTAATAGGGTTATCCATAAATTAATCCTTCTAAGCGTCAATATCTTCCATATTTACAAGGTTTGCGTTTTCTTCTATGAACTTACGCCTAAGCTCGCTATCTTCGCCCATAAGGTCATTAAAGTATTTTTCAGCCTCTATTGCGTCTTCCATTGTAAGCTGGATGAGAATACGGCGCTCTGGGTCCATAGTAGTCTCCCAAAGCTGTTCTGCATTCATTTCACCAAGACCTTTATAACGTTGTTGCGCACAACCTTTTCGGCTATTTGATTGGTACCACTCTTCAAGCTCCTCATCAGAGTAGAAGTAGTAATCTTCTTTATTTCGCGTAACCTTATATAGAGGTGGCTTTGCGGCATATACGTGTCCGTGCTCAATAAGAGGGCGCATATAGCGGAAGAAGAAGGTGAGAAGTAGTATTCTAATATGCGCACCATCGACATCGGCATCTGTCATACAGATGATTTTGTCATAGCGGAGTTTATCTTCATTAAACTCATCACCAATACCACATCCAAAGGCGGTTATCATAGATTTTATTTCGTTGTTTTCAAGTATTTTGTTAAGTCTAGCCTTTTCAACATTCAAAATCTTACCACGAAGGGGAAGTATTGCTTGGAAACGTCTATCACGCCCAGTTTTAGCAGTACCACCGGCTGAATCACCCTCGACGATGTAGATTTCGCAGAATTTGCGGTTTTTCTCGCTACAGTCGGCAAGCTTGCCAGGAAGGGTGGTGTTTTCAAGCACGCTCTTACGTCTTGTAAACTCACGGGCGTTTCGTGCCGCCTCTCTTGCGCGCTGGGCGGTAATACTCTTTAAAATAAGGTTCTTAGCCTCATTTGGGTGGCGGTCAAGATAATCTCCAAACTCTTCAATCATAGCCTTATAGACGATATTTCTCATCTCGCTATTGCCAAGTTTGGTCTTAGTCTGACCTTCAAACTGAGGATTGCGCAGTTTAACAGAAATAACAGCGGTTATACCTTCTCGGCAGTCCTCACCAGAAAGCTTTTCATTTTCCTTGATGATTTTATTGGCAAGGGCATAGTCATTGATGACCTTTGTAAGACCGCTCTTAAAGCCATCAAGGTGCGTTCCACCTTCCTCGGTGTTGATGTTATTTGCGTAGGCGTTTATAACCTCGCTATAGCCCTCATTAAACTGAAAGCAAACTTCAACTTCATTGTCAAGCTCGCCTTTTGCGTTTCTATTGAATTTATTAAAGTAAACAGGCGCAGAAAGCAAAGTTTCACGGTTTTTGTTAAGGTAGTCAACAAATTCAACAATACCGCCTTTAAATTCAAAAACCTCTTTGCGCTCCTGTCCTTCACGTTTGTCCTCAAGTGAGATTACAAGCCCTTTATTAAGGAAGGCAATCTCTCTAAAGCGGTTTTTCATTGTATCAAAATTGAAAACCGTGGTCTCAAATATCTCATCATCTGGCAAGAAGGTGATAGTAGTACCGCGTCTTGTCGTTGCGCCTACAACCTCAAGCGGAGTGATGACCTTACCGCGAGAGAACTCAATTTTGTAGTGCTGATTGTTTTGGTATACGTCAGCTCTCATATATTTTGAAAGGGCGTTTACGCAGGATACACCCACACCGTGCAATCCACCAGAGATTTTGTAACCTTCGCCACCAAACTTACCACCAGCGTGAAGCTTGGTAAGCACAACCTCAACAGCGCTTTTGCCTTCCTTTGGAATTATTCCAGTAGGTATACCACGCCCGTTGTCTATAACCGAGCAAGAGCCATCAAAGTTGATTACAACATCAATTTGGGTGCAGTATCCAGCAAGAGCCTCGTCAATAGAGTTGTCTACAACCTCGGTTACAAGGTGGTGAAGTCCGTGCTCGTCTGTCGAGCCGATGTACATACCTGGTCTTTTACGCACAGGCTCAAGCCCTTCAAGAACTTGGATGTCACCAGCGTCATACTTTTCACTCTTGCCAATTTCCTTGCTGTCCTTTTCTATATCTTCGCCGTTTAAAGAGGCTTTGGTAATATATTCGTTCACTGCTTCTTTAGAATGTTGCTCGCGCTCCTCGTCAGTCAAAGTAGGGTGCTTAGTTTCGTTAGTCTCTCCGTTTGCCTCGGCGCTATTCTCACCATTGTCAGCTGAAAGGGCGCTATCAGTACTCTCAAGCTCGCTTGAAGCCTGTTTAACATCTGAAGCAAAATCTAAATCTTGTTTGTCCATACCTTCTCCTTAAAAAATAGGATGAGCGTAAAACTTCCCATATCCTATATGTATTATATATAATATATTATATATAAATATAAGGGAAAAGGCAAGTGTTTTGGCAAATTAACCGCGTTTTATCACAAAAAAAGTTGTCTAAAAAGTGAAGATGTGCTATAATCACCTTGCAATAAAATCTTGCAATATTGTTTGCTTAAAAGGATAAGTATGACAAAGAAAAATTTAGATAAAATTAAAAATATTGATTCAGAAGAGCCACAAGCTTTAAATAATGATAATACCTCCACTTTGGAAGGGCAAAATAAAGACGATTTAGCCTTGCAAAGCGACAGTACTGCATCTAATGCAGTAGATTTACAAGAGCATAGTAGCGAAGAAGACTTACATATACAAAATACAGAAAGTGGAAACCAAAACTTGCAGGGGACTGAAAGTCAAGAAAAGCAAAAGAACTTAAAGAAAGACTTTCTTCAATTTTTAAAATTTTTGGCTTTTTCGCTATCTGCTGGCGTAATTCAAATATTATCGTTTGAACTTTTGTATACTTGGACAAAGGCACTACCTTGGTGGCCAAGTTATTTGATTTCGGTTGCGCTATCTGTCATTTGGAACTTTACATTCAACCGCAAGTTCACCTTCAAGTCGGCAACCAATGTGCCACTTGCAATGACCCTTGTATTTTTGTTCTACTGCGCCTTTACGCCTGCCTCAGTCTTTGGCGGGAACGCACTTGAGGGCATAGGCTGGAACGGCACACTGGTAACCTTTCTTATGATGGTCATCAACTTTATAACAGAATTTTTCTACGATAAATTTGTTGTTTTCAACGATAAGGTGATAGACAAAATTCTTAGCAAGTTTTCAAGGTTAAAGTCTACTGACGGTGCAAAGCCAAAAGAAGAAAAGCTATTTGAAAGAGACGAGAAAATCAAAGAGGATGCCGAAAATATAGGCAAGAATAGAGATTTAATCGATAAAGAGTAGCCAAATTTATAAAATATATTGTTAATAGGGAAATTTATTTAAAGTGTTAAAAATATTTTTTATTTGAATTAAAAACTACAATCATTTATTTCTATTCTTATCAATAAAGGCAAAGTTGTCATTTTTAAATTTTACAAGATAGGTTTGATTGACCTTAAGTTCACCTCTATAAAATATCTTGCACTCAGCTTGCTTGCCACTGCCCTTTTCAATATAGACAATATCGTAGAAGTTGTAGCCCAAGATGTTTAAAAGGGGATTGATATAGTAAAGCGAATTTTTTATATAGACAATTCCTATGAAAACCGATATCAATATAAATAGGAAGTAGTCGCTCACATAGGACAATTCTAGTTGCAGGGCAAACAACACAAACAGCGAAAAGTATCCAAGGAAGTGTCTGTCTGTGATGTTCTGCTTTTGAGTGATGATAACCTCTCGCTCTATGTCCTTATTGTGATAGACGTTAAAAATTAGCCCGCATACGCCTAAAATTATCAAAAGCACTAGTGTTATTAGGTTGACGGTGTTAAGCACGTTAAAAGATAGGTTATGATTAAATATGTCAATAATAAGCCTTAGAGCAATCAAAATATACATCGGCACAAAGGCACTTAGGTATAAAAATAGGTCTTTTATCTTATTCATAAAGATATTTTGCCACATTTTTAAAAAAATTATTTAATTTGTTTTGTTTTATTTGAGTTTTCGGTTAAAATATAACTATGGTAATAGTTCCAATAGTGCTTTTAGGCTGTGCAAGCCTTGCAATGAGCGTAATTTATTCATTTTTTAAAGATAAGGGAGACTGGCAGGGTTATCTTGTCAGGTCGCTTACTATGCTTTTATTGTTGATTTATGCGGTGGTCACAATAAATTTAACGTCAATAATAAACGCACTTTCACTCTTTATAGCGATTGCCTTGGTTGTGAATATTTTTAACGAGGGCTTAAAAATAAGCAATGTTATGAATGCTACGGCAAAGCAAATTATGGAAGGAGTTTCTTTGACGCTATTCTATCTTTCTCTTGCCTTAAGCACGCTCTCACTTGCCTCATTTGACGTGTTTTCACTTTTAGGCGGACTTCTTCTCGGTGGCGGGGTAGGACTATTAATCTCAGGGCTTAAAAAAGAAAAGTCTTTAGTTACAATTTTATTTGATGTTTTGTGCTTTGCAAGCGTAGGTCTTGCAATTGGCTTTGGACTTAATAGCATTATAAACACAAATCACTTGACAAGCGCAGTACTAACCTTAGTTGCAATGGTAATGCTCCTTACAAGTGAGTTGCTTTCGCGTTTCTTAAAAAATGGCAAACTTAAAAACATTCTTTGTAGTGAACTTAAGATAGTCGCCCTAATCATCCTCGTCCTTGCAATCTATTTGTTTAAGTAAAAAGGTCTACTAAAATTTGATTAATTTTTAATAAGCGCAAATTTGATATTTTGAAACTGTCAATAATAGAAGTTAAAGATTAAAGATATCTTTAACTTTTTTTGTTTAGAGATTATCATAAAACCTTAATAAGACAAAATTTGTCAATTTTTTTGCTAAAATATATTGACAAAAACAAATTAAAGGCATATAATATATAGTGTTATCGCGGGATGGAGCAGCTCGGAAGCTCGTCGGGCTCATAACCCGAAGGTCGTTGGTTCAAATCCAACTCCCGCAACCACGAAGCTGGCGTTAGCCAGTTTTTTTTGCGGGGGACCCCATTAGGCTGGCTTCTGCCAGCTTTTTTAACACAAAAATAAAGGTGCGACATTTTCGTTACACCTTTTTTATAAAAAACTTTGCGCGTTTTATAAATTTTATTATTTCAAATTTTCAGCATAGAAGAGATTTTTGAATTTTACATTGTTTTCAAACAGCTCGTCAAAGGTGCCAATATCTTCAATCTTGCCATCCTCTAAAAAGAAAATCTTGTCAACATTGCGTATTGTTGAAAGACGATGCGCCACGATTACAATGGTGCTTTTGCCTTTAAGCTTATCTATGCTATGTTTTATATCCTCTTGTGCAAAGTTGTCAAGCGAGCTTGTGCTTTCGTCAAATATAATGATAGGCGAGTTTCTAAGAAGTGCCCTTGCAATTGCAAGCCTCTGTTTTTGCCCGCCTGAAAGTTTAATACCACTTTCGCCAACTTTGGTGTCAAGCTTTTTAGGCAGTGACTGCACGAAGTCTTTAAGTGATGCTCTTTCAATGGCGCTTTCAAGTTCTTCGTCAGTTGCATCATTCTTGGCAAGAAGCAAGTTTTCTTTAATGGTCATATCAAATATGTAGGGGAACTGATTTACAAGCGAGATACATTTTCTAAGTGAAGGTTTGTCAAATTCCTTGATATCTATGCCGTCAATCAGCACTTGCCCGCCGTCTACGTCGTACATCTTAGACATTAAGTTGAGTATTGTTGACTTGCCAGAGCCCGACCTTCCAACAAATGCCACAGTGGCATATGCGTCAATCTTGAAAGAGAGGTTGTCAAAGATTTTATTGGTTGAGGCAACCTTTCGCTCAAGCTTATCTTTACCTTTCTTTTTCTTTTCATCATCCTTAGGCTTTTCGTATTCAACGTAAGAGTATTCAACATTTTTAAATTCAATCGTGCCTTTTACATCTTCTACTTGCAAGCTTCCAAACTTTTCACATTCAAAGAGGTTGTCGTCAAAGATTGAGAAAATTCGTTCACTGCAAACCTTGATATCGGTGACAACGGTGAGAATTTCGCCAAGGTCCCAAACCAAGCCACGTATATGGTCGTTGTTGGAGTAAATGAGCATAAAAGTTGCAAGCGAGATGGTGCCGATGTCAATAAAATACACACCTAATATGAGAAGTAGCACGCCCGCTATCTCAATAAGGAGATTTCGCAGTGAGTAATAATTCATATTGACGGTTTCAAGGTGAGCGTTTGCCTTGGTGTAGCTACGGTAGTAATCTTTTGCAACTTTATTGAGTGACTGCTCAAGTCCAAGCGATTTGATATCCTTTTCACTTCGCACAATCTCGGTGGTAAGCGAGTTTATCTTGTCACCTTTTTTAAATACATCTGCTCTTGCTTTTTTAAGGTATCTTGTTCTATAGATTTCAATGATAGTGCTAATTGAGATTATACCAAGTAGGGCAAGCCCGACATATAGATTAAGGCAGGCGATATATATCACCATAATTGCCGATGAGATGATTTCAGTTACAATATCGACGACATTAGATAGGTTTGACACAATTCGCTCAGGGTCATAGACTATGCGCTTAACAAACACACCGGTGTCGTTGTCGGCATAGGTCTTGGAGTTTAACTTAAACGCCTGATTTGCAAGGTCGATGTTAAGGTCAGCCATAATTGCATTTGCATACTTATTGTATAAAAGCCCAGATACATACCAGCATATTCTTCGCACAAGATAGAGCCCGCCAACTATGCCAAGACAAATTATAGCATTTTTATAGACGGCAGTCGTGATAAGCTCAATTGCACGCGCAAGGATGATTGTCATAAATATGTTGCATCCGCAGGCGATAACGTACACAAACATATAGGCAAAAATACCTAGTTTATACTTGCCTAAATAATTTGTCAGCTTTTTTCTGTCTTTAGTTTCATTTTTATTTTTTAATTTATTATTAATATTTTCTTTCATAAAAAAACCTCCGTAAATTGCCTACGAAGGTTTCAACGAAAAAGTAATTCTTGAGTGCTAAAAATTATATCTCAAAGCTAAGACCATTCGTATGGCATATTTTTGTTATTAAGTTAAGTAAAGTTAAATTTTCCATTTCAAATGGTCTCCTTTTGTTAAATTTTTTACTTATTTTTATCGACATTATTATATTAAACTTGCTTGCAAGGGTGAGGCTGATGTTTATACATACTATGTGATGAGCGGGCAAAGCGCGCAAATTCGTTAGAATTTATAAAATTTTATGGCAATAAAATTTTAACATCACATAATATATAATAAACCCAAAATTTTAAAATGTCAATACTTTTTTTAAAAAAATAAAAATATTTTTTGTTAAATAATTTATATCTCGTCTTTTATTGATATTATTACGCCTGATTTTTCTTTGCAAGCTCATCAAGCTGAGATTGGTGACGTTTAAAGAAGTCCTCTTTTGGTTTAAGCTCTTTTAATGTGCCACCTCTAGAGCGGTCAAGCACACTTTCATACTTTCCAAATATGTTTGCCCAGTCAAAGCATAGGTCTTTGTTAAAGCCGATATAGTCTGCAACGTTTTCGGTTCCGCTTGGCGCGATAGGGTGGAGAAGGGTGTTAGCAACAAAAATCATCTGCATTGTGTTGGCAGTTAGGTGACCTAGTTTTTCTTCTGTCACGCAGTTATTTATCTCTTTAACCCAATATTTGTTAATATTTCGAATAAACACGTCAAGGGCATTGAAAACTTGATGGAACTTTTTGTCGTACATAAACCTTTCAACGTCAAGGATAGCTTTTTTGCACTCTTCCATCGTGCTTGCGTCAATCGATGACCTTGGAAGCACTCCGTCAAAATGCGCTTGAGTAGAATAGAATACAGTACGTAAAATTCGGTTGTAAACATTGGTGAGAAGGTTACCTTCTTTAACTACAGGGTCAATCTCATCGTCTGACGCCTCGCTATCAAATGCTTTAGGCGAGAGAGAAACGTTGTTGTTTGCAAGGTTCATTGCAAGGAAATGCATTCTAATTTGCTCGGCAGTGTAATGCTCTAAAAATTCGTTAGCCATTGGAGGCTTTACAGAACCAGAGGAACTTGCCTTTTTGTTCATATAGAGTATTGATTTGATAGGGTTAATCTTGGTAAGCTGAAGTTGACCTTTTTCTGGATTTAAAAGGGGATGAGAGCCCTGCGTGTAAAGCCACATTGCTTGCTGGGCAGGACCATAAAAGTATAAGTTATCTTCGCCTAAGAATTGATATACTTGAGCGTCTGGGTCTGCCCAATATTTTTGCCATTCGTTCTCATCAAAACCTTTGCTTTCAAGATAGGTCTTTGTAAATGAAATAGGCGCCCAAAGGCTTTCTGGCCAAACGTAGAAGGTCTGTCCCTCAATTCCATCAATGGTAGGGCAAGGTACACCCCAATCAATGTTGCCTGTAAGGCGGAAAGGTGTGAGGGTCTTGCCTGTTCTATATCTGATTGAATGCTTTGCAAGTATCTCACAGGCGGTCTCTCTATCCTCAAGCTTGTCAAACACAATGGTTTTTGGTGCCTTCTCACCGCGCTCAATCTCGGTGAATGGTGGAAGGGTGTCCTTAACCTTATCAAACTCGTCAAAATAGTCTCGCTTGATATATATTTCAGGCTTTTTAAAGAACTCTTTTATCTCTTTGACCATAAACTGCGGAGTGTCGCTCTTTCTATCGATAGAATTTATCCACTCGTTCAAAATTTCGGTGCAATTTTCAAGATTAAAATAAAGATTTTCAACCTTAACAAGCACTGGCTTTTCACCGCTGAGTGTGCTGACTGGGTCGATGAGGTCTTGAGGAAGATATTGATGCCCAAGGTCGCACTCGTCAGCATATCCCTTTTCGCTTTGACAGTTGTCGATAGGACATTTGCCGACAACTTGCCTTCCATTTAAGAGACATTTATGTTTTGTGTCATAAAACTGATAGGATGAGTGCTTTGACACCATTCCATTTTGATAGAGTTTTTCTATAAACCATTTGCTGACATCTTTGTGAACTACGCTTGCTCGTCCAATCGCCGAGCCACCATAAAAGTTAAAGGAAACCTCGAACCTGTCAAGAACTTCCTTTTGCTTGTTATGATTTTCTGTAACATAGTCAAGCATTGATTTGTCTTTGCATTTGCCTTCTTCTTGAAGTTTTCTATAAGCCTCAATAACAGGTGAGCCGTAGCAGTCCGTTCCTGAAACGTATATGACGTTGTCCTTCCCAATTCTGTCTCTTAAAAAGCGGGCAAAAACATCGGCACGAAGTATCATACCAAGATGACCAAAATGTAATAACTTGTTACCATATGGCATACCTGAGGTAACAACTGCTTTTTTAGGAAATTGTGGTCTCGGTTTAACAAATTTGTCCATATTTTTCTCCTTGTTGTGAAAGTAGGTTGTGTATTATTAAGATGGTGTAATGTGAATAGTTTAAGAGCGGGTTGCGCTCTTGTATTTTCTGTTGCGAGGTAGACGCTTAATATTGTCTGTTTTACTCAGCAAGGGCGCAAAGTCAAATTTTAAACTTTGGTTTAAAATTTGCTTTCGCTTAAAGCTTTAAGCGAAAGCGCTTGCCTTGAGGCAAGCGGACTTTGCGCCCTCAGTCCAAACCTTATCACTAAACCCATCTTGCCATCATTTTCACTAATAATACATCAATCTAAAACTTATGTCAAACATATCATAAATTTTATATAAAATAATGCAAAAATAAATGATAAAAAAACTTAAATTTGTTTTAAAAATGAAAGCTTACTCTTTATTCGCGAAAGTGCATTGTCAACACTTTTCTTGCTGATATTGCATTTTTCTGATATCTCGTTATAACTGTAACCTTTTAGATAGAGCGACAGTACCTTAAGCTCAAGCTTTGATAGCGTCTGCCTTATTTTATCCATTATCTCGTCTATTCGCTCTTTTTCAAGGATACGCTCGTCAGGCGAAGGGAGTTCGGACGGGAATATCACTTCGGTTTTTTCCTCGTCATCTTCGCTGTTAAGCTGGTCGATTATTGGCAGTGCAGAGGATAAAATCTTGTTTTTTTCACTGCTTGCCACTCGTACCGCACTTTGAATTTGATGTTTTATGCAGGTGCTAGCGAAGGTTTTAAAGGAGGCACTCTTGCCATTGTAATGCATAATCGCCTTATACAGCCCAATCATACCTTCTTGCACGATATCCTCCATATCACCACCAGTGAGAAAGTAACTTCGCGCAATTTGGTTAACAAGCGACTTGTACTTTTTCAGTAGTTCGTTTAGCGCGCTCTCTTGCCCCTGTTGTGCCATACCCACAAGTTCTTCATCGGTCATTTATTGCTCCTTTGTTTTTGTTTTAATTGATTATTTGTGAATCAAATGGGGTGGGCGGAAGTCAAATTTTAAACATCCGTTTAAAATTTGGTTTTGCCTTTCGGCAAAACTGCTCGCAAAGCTTTGCGAGCGGACTTCCGCCTCTCATAGAAAAATCCAGTCTACTTGTAACAAACTCAGCCAAGCCTTCTTCTTAATATTTCAAAGATGACAATACCGCAGGCAACTGATGCGTTCAGCGAGTTTACCTTGCCTCTAAGCGGAAGGGAAAGCGTGCCGTCACAGTAGGATAGAAGCGACTGCCTTATGCCGAACCCTTCAGAGCCAATCACGATGGCAGTTGGCAAATTGAAGTCCTTTTGACAAGAGTAGATATCTTCGCCACTTGCTTCGCACCCGTACACAAAAACGCCTTTATCTTTGAGGTAGCTTATCGCGTCCTTAAGGTTGGTCACCTTGGCTATAAGCATATTTGAAATTGCGCCCGTGCTAGTGCGAATAACCGTTTCATTGACCTGCACAGCGCGATTTTTAGGTATGATTATGCCGTCAACACCAGCACATTCACAAGAACGGATGATGGCACCAAAGTTGTGCGGGTCCTCAAGTCCGTCAAGTAAGACAATTAGTGGCGCACTGCCTTTGCTTTTTGCTTTGTTTAATATGTCGTCAAGCTCGCAGTAATCAAAGTCAACACTGTCGGCAATGTAGCCTTGATGATGAGAAGTCTTTGACTTTTTGTCAAGAAAAACCCTTGGCACAAACTCAAACTTTATCTTGTTCTGCACGGCAAGATTGATAATCTCATCCTTTCGTCCTTGATAGTTTTTATCGACGAAAATTTTGTTTATTGTAATCTTGGCATCGATAGCCTGCTTGATAGCATTTTTACCTTCTATATACATTTTAACCTCTTTATTATGACAAAAAATTAGATGTCTAAAAACACCTAATATTTTACATATTTTAAAGGCATTTGTCAATCAAAGTGGTGTTGATTATTTTAGGCTCTGTAAAAGGAGATAGTTTATTATTAAAAATGTGTTAATTTTTTTTAATAACGTTTTATTATTAAATTGCATTTTTTATCTATTTGCACTTAGTTCTATTATTTACCTAATTTTATTATTTGAGTAGGTGAGCCAAAAAGCCCTATACTTTTTTACTAAAATCTTTAATGCTTTCTAAAAGGATATTTTACAAGGTCACCGATAAATTTAGTATTTGCTCAAGCCTATCCTTGTCACCTTTAAGATAAAGGTAGCCAATTAGCGCCTCAAACGCGGTTGCATATAAATAGTCGGCATAGCTTGCATTCTTGGCACTGTGCTTAGGCTTTGCATTTCTTGCTCGCCTTACAATTTCGCACTCATCCTCACTAAGAAGTGGAGTGATTTCTTTTAAAACGCGTGCTTGCGTTGAGGCTTTACAAAATTTAGACGCACGCCCATTGTAGCTGTCCATTTTGCTCGGTTGGGTGCTCAGCACATACCTTCTTACAAACAGCGTGTGAACGCTGTCACCAATGAAGGCAAGAGGTAACAAGTTCGATTTTAAAATTTGTTCTAACAATGCTTTATCTTCCATAAAAACCCTTTTAAAAGAAAATTACAGTTACACCAAACGATACATCGCCCAGTGTAAGGCTGGTGCAAACTAAGTTTGGGTGTCGTCGACACCTTTTTCATTGAATTACACTACGATGGACCAAGGTATAGCTAAATAACAGATACACTAAACGATAATCGCCCAGCGTAAGGCTGGTGCAAACTAAGTTTGCCGGACCAAGGTGCAATTAAATTACAGATACACTCAACGATAATGGCCAAACCTAAGGTTGGCGCCCAGCGTAAGGCTTATTAAATTTGGATGTTTTAAACATTTGCCCGGGCGGACCAAGGTAAAGTTAAATTACAGATACACCAAACGATACTGATGCAAACTAAGTTCGTCGGACCAAGGTATAACAAAACAACAGTTGCACTCAACGATACTTCGCCAAGCCCCTGGGCTTGCAACCTAAGTTTGCCGGACCAAGGTAAAGTTAAATAACAGGTACACTCAACGATACTGATGCAAACTAAGTTTGCCTAGACGTTGAAGCGGAAGAGCATTACATCGCCATCTTGGACTATGTAATCTTTGCCCTCTATGCGCACCTTGCCTTTTTCTTTGGCTTTGATAAAGGAGCCTGCCTCAACAAGGTCATTATATGACACAACCTCGGCTTTAATAAATCCTTTCTCAAAATCGGTGTGTATCTTGCCAGAAGCTTGTGGCGCTTTGGTACCTTTTTTAATGGTCCAAGCTCGCACTTCCTTCTCACCAGCGGTTAGGAAGGACATAAGCCCAAGTAGGTCATAACTTGCACTGACAAGCTTTTCAAGCCCGCTCTCTTTTATGCCAAGTTCCTCTTTGAATATCTCACGCTCACTAGGCTCAAGCCCTGCAAGCTCTTCTTCAATCTTGGCGCTAAGCACAATGACCTTTGCATTTTCGCCCTTAGCAAAAGCTTTGACAGCTTGAACAAACTTGTTGTCCTCTTTGCCCACATCGTCCTCACTGATGTTGGCAACATAGATGACAGGCTTTGCAGTTAAAAGCTGAAAGTTTTTCAAAAGTTTCTCTTCATCTTCATTTTGCACTTGCACACTTCTTGCCGGTTTGTTATTCTCAAGGGCATTTTTGAGCCTTTCAAGTAGAGAAAGGGCGGTAATTAAACTCTTATCGCCAGTCTTGACAAGTTTGGCGTTCTTTTCGTATAACTTGGTCACTTGCTCAAGGTCGGCAAGCGCAAGCTCAAGATTGATTATTTCAATATCACGCAGAGGGTCAATTGAGCCATTTACGTGAATGATTTTTTCGTTTTCAAAACACCTTACAACGTGCACAATGGCGTCAACTTCACGAATATGACTTAGAAACTTGTTACCAAGTCCTTCACCTTTGCTCGCACCAGCAACCAGCCCTGCAATATCGACAAACTCGATAGAGGCGGGTGTAATCTTCAAGGTATTATACATTTTACCAAGCACCTCAAGCCTCTCGTCTGGAACGTCAACAATGCCAACATTTGGCTCAATCGTGCAGAAAGGATAGTTCGCACTTTGCGCGCCAGCATTTGTAATAGCATTAAAAAGAGTGCTTTTTCCAACATTAGGAAGTCCTACAACACCAATTTTCATAAAAATAATCCTTTTAATCTAATAAAGTCTATATAAGTATAGCATTTAAAGAGAATATAGTAAAGTTAAATTTTAATTTTTAGTAAACAAAATTGTCAAGCTAGAAGAAATTAAATTATTATTAAATTGTCAAATAAATGAAAAGAGCAAGGAGTTTTATCCCTGCTCTTTATATTACAGCAAATCTAAATTTTAGCAATTTTTGCAAACTTTAAAATATGCGGTTTAATCATTATAAAATCAGCTTAAAAATATTTAATTATTTTAATATTTTTTAATTTTATTTTAGTATACCTAAATTAATATTTTAACTAATAATTAAGAACGCAAATAAATTAAAATTGCCTATTTATGCTAAAATTTTTCATTATTCCTAGGCGTTACTGCCTTCAAGCTCTTCGCTAGAGACTTGTTCGGTAGATTGCTCGGTACTTTGTTCTGCCTCTTTCTTCTTATTCTTAGCTTTTTCTCGCTCGCGTACCGTTTGTTTTTGTTCTTCAAGTTCTGAGCCAAGATTTTCACGAACTCTATTACCGCGGATAAGTGCTTTGAGCGATGTCAAAAGTGAAGGACTTGTATGTTTATCAAGATGCGTTCTTTGCTCTTCTGGCCTAACCTCTTGATTAATATTTTCGGCTTTTTTATAGTATTGTTTTTCTGAACGTTCGGTAGCACTTTCAAGTTCCTTTTTAGCCGTTTCTTTAAAGGTTTCAAGTAGACCTGTATTTTTCTTTTTGATTTCAGAGTTAATTTTTTGTTGTTTTTTGCTTGATTTACCAAGTAGGTCATACTCCTTGGTCTTGCCTTCAACTTTAGAGAGGTCTATACCAAGAGTTTCTAAGAGGTATGCGTCACGACTTCCAAAATCAAGACCTTTGGTGTCAAACTCTGGGTGAGTGGTGAAAAATTCTTCGTTGCCAGTTGCAAAGGCATTGAGAAGGTCTTGCGTGTAAGGGTAGTTTGGATTGTTTTCCATAAATTCTTCAATTGCCTTACTCTTTGCCTCAAATTCCTTGAGCGCTTTCTGTTCAACTGTGTATTTAGCTCTTGCTCTAGCAATTTGCCTATCTGCCTCGGTTGTGCCTGCTCTTGCACTGTCTGCAACAAGCACTTGGTCAGACAAGGTGAGGGCGTCTACCATTATTGAATGCTCATTTTTTGCCATCAAAGTTCTAAGTTTGCCCTTTTTCTCGTCGCTTGAGAGCTTTTCATTACCTAAAATTTTGTTGAAAGCTTTGTAGCTAATGCCAAGCGTCTTACATTCCTCTTTGGTTAGTTTATCTAAGATGTTAGAACTGTCAGATAGGTCGCTATGAAGTAGCCCGTCGCAAGCCAAATCGTATTTTTCATATGCGTTATACATCTTTCTCATTTTATCGGCAAGAGAGTGGTACTGTTGATTATCTTTAGAAGGTTTCTCTTTATTAGTGATATGCTTTTTAGCCTTTTTATACTCTTTTTCACAGCCCATAGCACTTACATATCTTGAGATGAGCTTATTTTGAGCTCTCTTGGTTTTAGCCATTGCAAAATCTGACGCAATTTGCTCTTCAAATTCCTCTTTGCTTGCAAACTGCTTTCCAGGATAGAGAACTGACGAGTGAGTTTGCTCATTATACTTACCATTTTCAGTAAAGAAATCAATGTAGTCGGCATACTGTTTAACGCCTTTTTTGGCATCTTTTACACCTTGCTTGAACTTGGTAGAAACAAACTCATCACCAAGCATATGTTTAGGCGCGGACAGATACAGTTGACTTCTGCTGTCAAATTGCTTGCGTTTTTCTGCACAGTATTTTTTGACTTTATTCATTTTTAGTTCATCGTTTTGGTCAAGAAGGGAGCTGAGTATTTCTGTGCCACTTTGACCATCGACTGTGTGTGCTTGAATATGCTCGGCAAGACTCGTTAATAAGAAATCTTTAATAGTCCCATCGTGCTGGCGGTTATTTACGGTAGCAATAATATGAGCCTTATCCTTTTCAGGTATAGGGAGAGAGGAAACGGTTTCTCTAAAACTATTGTATTTTTTAACGTTTTCCTTAACCTTTTGTCCCTTTTTATATACATCGTCTTGAGAGTGTGCGATAGTACCATTAGGGTCAAGCGCTCCAACAACGGCAAGCTCTGTGTAGGCCTTGTTAAATTTGCCGTCTATGATGCCAGTCAAGGCGCTATCTGCTTTTGTGTAAACAGATAAAAGTAGACTAAACTCAGCCTCTTGATTAGCTCTTTCCTTAGCAAGATTTGCTTTTTGAAGTTTTAATGCCTCAGTTTGTGGACCGCCTTTAGCAATCTGCTTATCGATATTCTCTTCCTCTTGTTTTTTGGTGTCAAGGTAGTCGGCGCGTTCTTTTTCTATGCGCTCTCTTTGACCATCAAGACCAAGTTTTGATAGAACAATTTTTCGCTTAACCTCATCGCTAAAGTTATTAAAGTCAGGGTATGTTTTACTAAATTTGGCGAAAACCTCTTCTTCGCTTTGAGTTATAGGCTTTGTTAGGTCATTATAGTTAACCCTTGTGTAAGTTTTCAAGTTAGAGTCATAGCTTGCAATTGAAACACCATTGTTGTTTACATCAGTATTGGCTTCGGCAACAAATTCGTCAGTCACAAGTTTTGCTACAACGGCATTTCTACTTTGATTGTAATTATCAATAGCTTTATATACGTTCATTACTGGTGTAATGTTGTTAATATGCTCTTCTTTTGTTGTGCTGTAACTTTGACCTTTATAGCTGTAAGACAGTGTAGGTTGTGCTGGGTTGCCACTCCTTGTAAGTTTTATGCCGTAATCGTTAATAATGTCGTGAACATTTTTACCGTGCAGTTTACTACGCAACCTTTTATCACCAGTTTCCTCGCAAAGCATATCAATGAAACGCTCTTTAGCAATTTTACCTACAACAGCCTCGGTAGTATGAGAATAGACTTTTTCCTTTTTGTTTAAATTAGGAAGGATTGCCCCTTCAGATGCAACTCCGCTTGTATAATATGAGGAGATTTCTTTATAGAATCCGCCTTGTTCAATGGCGTCATAGACTGCTTTTTGATGTTCTACAAGTGCTTTTACATCGGAAGAGTCTGAGTTAAGATTTGCAACAAAATTGTTTACTGTAGAGTTTAACGCTCTTTCATTAGTGAAAGTTGCATCTAAGTGGTTATTGTCATTTAAGTATTGATTATTGAAGTTTGTTCTAATGGTGTTTGCGCTATTATCTGAGTTATAGTTTAAAGTGTAGGCTATCATAAATTCTTGCACAGAGCTATCACATTCATTTATGGTTATAAACTCTTGTTCATCTTTATCTAGCGAAATTAAGGCGTCAGCGAAGGATTGTAATTTGTCAACTGTTGCCTGCCTTTCAGCATTATCTCGCGCCACATTAGAAACATTGCCAACACTAGACTGTATCTTTTGTGCCGAATCATTTAAAATTTGCGCAACTTGCGCTCTAGACTCTTCTGGCACAGCTTCAAGTATATCGTTTAGCGCTTCTGAAGAGCCGTTTTGCTTGAGTAGGTTGTTAGTTACGATGTCGGTGCCGTAGCGCTTAAACATTTCAATTCTCTGCTCTTCTGTAAGTTCTTTGGAAGAGGCAAGAGAAATAAGCCTATAGGAATCTGCAGTAGAGATTGCCTCGCGTTGAGTATCCTCAAGTGTCTTTTCTTTGATTTGCGCGGTATTTGTTTCATTTAGAGCGCCAACATAGGCAACAAGCTGGTCATTCTTTGCAGGGTTAAATAGGTCACCACTGATAGATTGACGTTGCTCGGTTGTTAAATCTTGGAAATAGGAGTTTGTAAAGGTTTCAACCAGCGCTTGACGGGTGTTAGGGCTTTTAGTTTTAGCAATTTGGTCAAGCATATTTGTCATAGCAATCCTATTGTTAAGGTTGCTTAAATCGCTTAACTGCGTTACGCCAGGGCGCTCACTATCTCTTACAAAGCCTACGCCGTTTGAGTTATAAACGCGAGCAAAATCGTGAGCAAACTCATTGCCACCATTTTCAGGTGCATTATACATCTTTTCAAGCCTGTTTACTTTCTCTTGAGATTGCTCGGCGTAAGACTGAAGCTCTTTCTCATTTTCAATGAATTGGTCACGATAATCAAACTCTTCAGCCTCTTCTTGCTCGTAGTGTTTAAGTCTGCGGTGAAGTTTTCTAAATGGGCTAAATACAAGTCTATCGGCAAAAGTTGATTGGAATAGACCGACAAAGCCTATAATTAGACCAGGTATTAAGGTTGCAAGACCAATTCCAGGAATAAGCGAGACAAGCATCATAAAGCCACCGACATATGAAAGGGTGTCACCACAAACTGTATTGAAAGTTTGAAGTCCTGCCCTAAATCTATCATTTTTTGCCTTTAATTTTGCCTTACTTTCTTCACTGTTAAGGTCATTATATCTTGCAATGTAAGGGTTTACGTGGGTTCTTGTAGGAGACGAAGGTTGAGCTTGAGGGGTTGAACCTAAGTTGCCTTCGCCATTTTCTTCCTCATCGATTTCATTATCGTCATCGCTAGGATTTTGAGGGGGTGCCACGGGAGCTTGTGGAGTGACTCTAGGACCTTGAGGGTTTGTGCCATTACCACCGTCATCATCAGGACCTTGAGGGTCGCCACCGTTTTCGCCACCGCCGTTATCATCACCACTATCACTACCATCATCTCGTTCTGGAGTTTGTCCGTCTTGAGCGGGTTGTTCTTGCACTGGGGGCGCTTGTTGAGGACTATCTTGTTGTGGGGTTTGCCCATCTTGTGATGGAGACTGCTCGTCTTGAGGTGGGTTATTTCCGCCACTGCCAGCACCGCCATCATTTCCACTATTGCCGTCGTTATCTGGAGCTTGACTATCTTGTTCTGGCGAAGAGGAGTCATTTACAACTATGCCATTTTGGTCATCACCACTGTTTTGTTGCTCATTATTTGTGGAAATTATTCCACCATTTCCGCCAACGCCATTTTCAATCTCATCATCATTTGTGATTTGAGGTGACACGCCAAACATTTCATAGGTCTTTGGCTTGATTGTAAAACTGTGAGAGGTGTATTGTCTATTATCCTTATCCTCAAACATTCTTTTGTTGATAACATAACTGCCGTCAGCCTTTTCTTTAAGGGCGTGGACTATTTTCCCATTTTTATCAAAAATAGGACGAGACTCAAAAGTTGTATTGCCAAGGTCAGTCATTTTTTCGTAGCCTTGTATAAAATCAGGCGATACCTTGCCGTTTTCATCTGTCTCAATAGGCAAAGCGAAGTATTTAGGGTTATTCTTTGTGCCAGTCTCAATGACAATATTGTTGGTGTTTGTTATAGGGTCATACTGCCTTAAAAGACCTTTACAAGTGACAAAACGCCCATTAGTGAAAAATAGGGTGTCATCGGCGGTCTTAGATTTAGGCTGTTTTACAAAACAATAAGGCGCTCCGTCTTTTGAAAACGCACAACTTGTAAGAGTGAATTCGCCAAGCTGTACCGACGAGTTAGGAGCCATACCTTTCATATACATACCGACAAAGGTGGTAGGTACTTTTCTTATATTGTCAGTAGGTGAGAATAAGCCATTTCCTTCTTCAGAGGAAAGCATTCTCTCAACAGTTTTTTTGCTAATAGTAATATCAACGCAGTTTTCGCCTTCTGGCTGGCAGGAGTAATGAGTGGCATCCTTGCCAGTGCCATAGTCAAGAGAGATAGAGGTAGGGCCAGCGGTGATAACATAAGGCTTGCCGTCCTCTGAGTTGATGGTGATAGTGATTTCTTCGCCAGTCTGACTGACATTTATTGCATTGCTACCAATTTGAAGTCCGTTTTCAGAGAAAATTTTAGCAAGTTCAGGGTTTGCAGATAACGCCTCTTTATTATTTCCTAAAAACTTTTCAAGGGCGTTAATTTTAACATAACTTTTTCCTTCTTTTTCGTAGACAGTCATCAAAGAAGTGCGCCCTTTTTCGCCTTTTACAGTAAAATCAAAAAGGTTTTTGCTTCTTGCAAGCATCCTCACATTTTGTTTTTGTTTTCCTATTGTATTTTTTCCTTCTTTAATATTGACGTTGTTGTCAACACTAATTGGATAAACTTTTGCCATATATACCTCACTTTATATAAATAAAATACACTTAGTAATATGATAACACTATATAACATTTTTGTCAAGCAAAGAGGGTTAAAAAGCGTTAGTTTTCGATATTTTTTGCGGGAGAAAGGCGCATAGTTTTAAAAAATAGAAATTAGAGAAAAATATAAAAAAATCAAAGAATATTATAAATAATCAGATAAAAATATTAAAAATCAGAGAAAATATCAAAAAATTAAAGAAAAATATAAAAAATTCAAAGAAAAATATTAAAAAATCAAAGAATATTATAAATAATCAGATAAAAATATTAAAAATCAGAGAAAATATCAAAAAATTAAAGAAAAATATAAAAAATTCAAAGAAAAATATTAAAAAATCAAATAAAATTAGAGAAAATTAAGTAAAATATTTAAAAATTAATGAAAAATTCTTTAAAAATAGGCAAAAAACATTAAAAATAATGAAAATTAAATATAAAATAGAGTTTTAAACTAAGTTTTTTAATATTTTTAATCGGATATATACAAAAAAAGCATAAGTAAAAACTTATGCTTCAGACTGTAGATAAACTTCGCGACCGAAAAATTACACGTAATTTTTCTTGCTACGTTACGTCAAAGACTACGCTTAGGCAATATTGCTAAAAGCAATAATTGCATTATCGCTCGTCTTTTCCTTTTCCCTAAAAACAAAAATTTGTTTTTAGGGTAACCCAATTAACGCCCAAAACCAGTCATTTAGGTATACTAAACTCCTGGCTTACGTCATAAACTACGCTCAAGCGAAAATTACTTTGTAATTTATCGCGGTTTCGCTCATTTATTCCTTTTCCCCAAAAATTCAATAATTTTCGGGGACCCCATAAGAAGTGGCTAAGCCACTTTTTCGAGCCTTGCCTCGCTTGTTTCTCTACAGTCTGTTAATTTGTCGACACACTGAGCATAAGTTTTTACTTATTAAACTATTGTATTTCTTCAATTTCAACATCATTAGTTAAAACTTCACTCTCTTCAGTAGGTTGAATAGCAGGTTGTTGAACTTGAGGGTTCTTTCTACCTATGATGCTCTTTCTAGGTAGACTCTCGGTAGTCACAAGGGTGCTAATGGTATTATCAATCTCTTCAACATATTCACTAACTTTCTCGTAGTCGCTAGGTGTCATATATTTCTTGTAGATGTCAGCCTTTTCTTGTTTTGAAAGACTTTCAAGTGAGTATGCGTCTCTCGTATATTCGGATGAAGTTTCCTGTGCGTACCTTACAAATCTTGAGCTAGCCTCAGTCGCGGTGATTATCTTTCTAGATTCCTTAGTTGCAACGTTGAGACCGCCTATACGTCTTGTGTTATTGTCTACCTCTTCAACTGTTTGAGGAAGATTTCTATTTTTCTTAATAAGTTCAATCATCTTAGAAATTCTAGTTTTTGCCTCGTTGTTACGCTCTGTGCTAACCTTTTTGCCATTGATTTTTAAGACTTCTTTGTCTTCAACTGCGTCAATTTCCTTTCCAAGAGAATCAAATCTAGCGTTTGCAGTCTGTGCGTCATTGAAACGATTAATTCGTGTTTTTTCGTCAATTTGGATTTCTACTTCATTTTGTGCGACTCTTGCAAGAAGATTTTTTCTGCCTTGCTCAACAGAGGCTCTTTGCATAGCGTTCATAACATATTTAAGCTTGCAATTATTTCCTGTCCTTGATGGTGTTAAGCTGTCGATAAGCTGTCTATCAACCTCGTAGTTTGCAATGTCACTATCTTTAAGTCCTGTCTCATAGAAGAAGGTCTTTACTGGCTTATAGGTGCAAACAAATTCGTTAAGAGCGTTAAGTTGTCTTGCGGTAAGGTTTGCAAAGCCTGTGAATTTTGCGTCTTTTTTCAAATTAGTTCCAAAGAGCAGTTCACTAAGTCTGCCAAGTCTAACATCGTCAATCGAGTGTTTGAAAGTGCTATAGGCGAGATTTTTAAGGGCGTTGCCGTCAAAATCATCTTTTCTCATCTGCTCTTTTGCATATTCGGTTAACTTGCTGTAAACGCCTTTTAAAACCTTTTCTTGCGCGGTAGTGTAGAGGATTGAGCGTCCATCCCCATCAATTTTAACCCTAAGTAAATCTTGGCTATTATCGCCTTGAGCTTGGGTATATTCATATACGGTTGCAAGGAAGGCGTTATAATTCCCATCTTTGTAGCCTGAGAATATATTAAACATTTCAGGTTTTTGAGCATTAATATCGGTGATTTCATTGCCTTCGACGTCATAGAAAGTAAACAAAACCTCTTTATCTTTGTCATAATAATCTGTACGATTTTCAATCTCGTCAGGGGTCATTGTACTAAAAAGGTCAATGCTTTGAGCTATTTTCTTTAAAGAGCCGATAAGCGCTCTTTGTCTTTCAACGCTAAGTGAGGCAACATCTTTCTTTCCAGTTACCCAAGGCTTATTAATTTCATTGTCCTGACAGTTAGGTGAGGAGCGATAAAATTCTATAGCCTCAATTAATTTCTTTTCGCCTGGCTTAAGTATTTCTCTAAGTGCATACTCTCTTGCAAGTTTTGCGTGGGTAAGGCGGTCAACATCATTGATTGCGCTATCATAATTTTTAATTGTAGTGCCAAGATTTTGAGCAATATTGCCAATGACATCAGTTCTTGCAATCTCGTCAATAATTCTTGATAATGCAAGTTCATCAGAGCGTCTTTGAGCATAATATGCACCTTTAAGCATTTTGTCAGTAGAGCGCATAATCTCAGCATTTACGTTTTCGCCATTAAACTCTGAGATAACATATCCGTTTATATCTTGATCGCAATATTCATTGATAATGGAAAAAAGCTCTTTAAACTTTTCAATTGAGGTCTTTTCGTTTTCTTGTACAAGCGAGCGCATATTACATATTGAGAAAAAGTTTGCCTTAATAAACGCAAGCGCTCTAGCTCTAGCTTGAGTGTTTCTTGCAATTGCTTGATAGGCTGAGGCATCCTCTGCTGAAAGTCCTTGCGCTGAGCCAGCAAAATACTTAAAAAGTCCCTCTGCAGAAACTCTTGCGCCTCTATCTGAGATGCTTTGAGAGCGTCTTTTGTTGATAGTTTCAATCTTCTTCATATATTCGCTTTCTGGCGCGAAGTTTTTAAGGTCCTTAACGAAGTCAATCACATCGTCAAAGGTTTTATCGACAAATATTTCTGCGAAAAGGTCGGTGGCAAACCCTTCAAATTGAGCGGTCTTATCTTGGAAGTTGCTCTCTCCCGTTCTAATTTGAAGCCCGTTTGAGGCGGTATAGCCTGAAAGGGTGTCTCTTTTAAGGTCAACACTTCTCACAGCGTCAGCTAAAGATGCAAGCTTATATGCTCTTTGCTGAGCTTGTTTTTTAAGGCGTGGCTTATTAAGCATTGCTTTAATAGATGAAAATAAACTCATAATATCTCCTTTTACAATAGGCTTGTTATAGTAAATAACCTATCTAATCTTGTTAATATTTTACTACAATATATTGTCTAAGTCAATAGCAAAATTTAAAAAAAACTCTTTTTTACAAAAAAAGTGTGACAATATCTTGATTTTTATTGTAATAAGATTTGACATTTTAGCAAAAATATTTAAAATTATATAGAAAGTAGTTTTTTAAGGAGAATTTTTTATGGCACTTTTTGGTAATGAAAATAAATCGCAGGTTAAAAAATTAAAGAAGATTGCAGATAAGGTTGTCGCTCTTGAAGAAAAGTACAAGGGCTACTCAAACGAGCAACTTCGCGCCTGCACTGACGAGTTTAGAAATAGGTATAAGGTGGGCGAGAGCCT
Source organism: uncultured Clostridia bacterium (assembly GCA_944350015.1). Lineage (GTDB taxonomy): Bacteria > Bacillota > Clostridia > Christensenellales > UBA1242 > Caccovivens. The sequence goes on from CALVNW010000001.1 coordinate 208,194, forward strand.
AGATGACCTTCTTCCAGAGGCGTACGCCGTTGTGAGAGAGGCGTCGGCAAGAGTTCTCAATATGCGCCACTTCTACGTGCAAATCTTAGGCGGTATCGCACTCCATCAAGGCAGAATTGCCGAAATGGCAACAGGTGAAGGTAAAACTTTGGTGGCGACACTTCCTGCCTACCTTAACGCAATCGCTGGCAAGGGTGTTCACGTTGTTACGGTTAACGAATACCTTGCAAAACGTGACGCCGAGTGGATGGGTAAAGTCTATAAGTTCTTAGGACTTACCGTAGGCGTGTCACTCAATGGACAAAACGATAAACAAAAGAAAGAGGCATATAATGCCGATATCACATACACCACAAATAACGAGCTTGGCTTTGACTACCTTCGTGACAATATGGCAATAAACAAAAATGGTCGCGTTCAGAGAGGTTTAAACTTTGCCATTGTCGACGAGGTCGATAGTATCTTGATTGACGAGGCAAGAACGCCACTTATCATAAGCGGACGAGGCAACAAGTCAACTGATGGCTACCAAATCGCTCAAAGGTTTGCAAAGTCACTTAAGGTGGGCGAGGATGCCGACGTAGAGGTCGATATCAAGACAAAGCAGATAAACCTCACCGATAAGGGTATCAAAAAGGCTGAGGTGTTCTATCATATAGATAACCTTTCAGATATTGAAAATATAGAACTAAGCCACTATATTAACAACGCCCTTCGCGCTAACTTTATTATGCACCGCGATGAAAATTATATCGTCAAAGATGGCGAGGTTATCATTGTTGACGAGTTTACAGGTCGTCTCTCTCCAGGTAGACGTTTCAGTTCTGGACTTCACCAGGCAATAGAGGCAAAAGAGGGTGTCGACATCCGCGACGAAAACCAAACCCTTGCAACAATTACCTTCCAAAATTTCTTCCGCCTTTACAGCAAGCTTTCTGGTATGACTGGTACTGCCAAGACCGAAGAGGGCGAGTTTAGAACAATCTACAACCTTGACGTTGTAATCATACCAACCAACAGACCAAAACAGAGGATTGACTATCCTGATATTATGTACATCTCAGAAAAGGGCAAGATTAAAGCGATAATCGACGAGATTAAAGATTGCGTTGCCACTGGTCAGCCAACCCTCATCGGTACTATCAATATTGATAAGAGTGAAATGCTTTCATCCGCTCTTAAAAAAGAGGGTATTAAGCATCAAGTGTTAAACGCGAAGAACAACGAAAAAGAAAGTGAAATCGTCGCTCAAGCAGGCAGAAAAGGGGCTATCACCATTGCCACCAATATGGCAGGCCGTGGTACCGATATCTTGCTTGGCGGTAACCCTGAGTTCTTAGCAACAAAGGAGATGAGAGATAAGGGCTTTAGCGAAGAAGAAATCTCTTATGCCACCGCGTTTAACTATGTTGATGACGAGGCGCTAAACAAGGCAAGAGAAGAGTATAGCAAACTCTATCAAAAGCATAAAGAGGTTACAGATAAGGAGAAGGAAGAGGTTATCGCGCTTGGCGGACTTCATATTATAGGCACCGAGCGCCACGAGTCAAGGCGTATCGACAACCAGCTTCGTGGTAGGTCAGGCCGTCAAGGTGACCCAGGGTCAAGTGTATTCTTCCTCTCTCTTGATGATGACCTATTTAAGAGGTTTGCAACCGATAAGCTTCGCAAACTGCTTGCTTTCTTTAGGTTTGACGATTCAACACCTATCCAGCTTAAACAACTCTCTAAGCAGATAGAGAACTCTCAGCGCAAGGTTGAGCTTCAAAACTTCTCAATAAGAAAGACCGTTCTTCAATTTGACGATGTTATGAACAAGCAAAGAGAGATTATCTATTCAGAGCGTAACAAGGTGCTTGATGGCGAGCCTGTTCACGACCAGATTATGAAAATGCTCCCTGAGGTGGTCGGCGCGTCTATTGCCAAGATTATTAGTGATGATATACCTTATTATGATTGGAATTTAGAGGCGCTTAATAAGGAGCTTGAAAACGGTTTGCTAGACCGTGAGAGCCTCGCCGTCACCGAGGAGTTTGTTGAAGAGTGTGACGTAAATGAGCTGACCGAAAAGGTGCTTGACCTTGTATACAAAAAGTATCAAGAGCGCGAGGATGAGGTCAAGGAGCTTGGCATCAATTTTGAGGATATTGAAAGAAACGTTCTTCTTAGAATGGTTGATATAAATTGGATGAGTCAAATTGAAAATATGCAAATTATGAAAGACGAGATTTTGTCGCGTCAGTTTGGTCAGCAAGACCCTATCTTTGCCTATAAGAAGGAAGGGTTTGATATGTTTGACTCTATGATTGAAAAGATTAAGGAGATGACTTGCAAGACTCTTCTCAATGCAAGGATAAGACGTGAGCCACCGAAGCAACCAGAGCCAGTTAAGATACTCTTTACTGGCAAGGAGCTTACGCCAGAGGAGCGTGCAAAGAAGGAGCAGAAACAAAAGCTTCAAGTGCAAAAGACGGTATACAATGATAAGCCAAAGGTTGGTAGAAATGACCCTTGTCCTTGTGGAAGTGGCAAGAAATACAAAAACTGTTGCGGGCAAACTTAGTTTGCATCAGTATCGTTTGTTGTATCTTTTATTCGGTTTTACCTTGGTCCGCCAAACTTAGTTTGCATCAGTATCGTTTGGTGTATCTGTAATTTTGTTGTACTTTGGTCCGGCAAGCCTTACGCTTGGCGATTATCGTTTGTTGTATCTGTAATTTTACTGTACCTTGGTCCAGCCAGCCTTACGCTTGGCGAAGTGTCGTTTAGTGTATCTTGCGTTTTACTGTACCTTGGTCCGGCAAACTTAGTTTGGATCAGTATCGTTTGGTGTATCTGTAGTTTTACTGTACTTTGGTCCATTAGAGAAAATTAAAGAAAAAATAATAATAGTATCCAAGCCCAATGCTTGGGTGCTATTTTGTTTTACTAATTATGAACCTCTCACGTTTTTGCGCTCGCTCCGCTCACACACACGCTCGCGCTAACGCACTCGCACACACGCTCGCGCTGACGCACGTCGCTTACCTCGCTCCGCTCGCGCCCGCGGGACCATAGACCCCGCGAGGCACGTCGCTCCGCTATCTCTCCGAACGGGCGAGTAAAAAGTACGATAATGGCATTTCTCTTCTAGTAACATAAGATAGGACTTATAAAAATAAGATAAAAGAACAAGTTTTTTTGAACAAACACACCTTAGCCTACAAAAACATTAAAAATCATCCTCATTGACAGTTTTTGCGGAGAAATACAGGTTAGTAGCATTTTTTGGTGATAATTTTGAGCGAAGTACGTCAATTTGCTTGACAAAAAATGCGGGGGAGGATAAAATAGAGCTGTCAAAATGACAGCTCTAGTTTTATATAATTTAAAAGGTTAAGGCAAGGCTGGGGAATATAAAATTTAAAAGGTTAAGGCAAGGCTGGGAAATATAAAATTTAAGAGGTTAAGCCATAGATGGGGAATATAAAATTTTAAATTTTATCACGCAAAATGACGTCACCATCGAGACAAAGGGATATTTGAATTGGTATAATAAAGAAAATAATAGAAAAACTAAAGATATTTGGAGGATATATGAAAGGCTTAAGGATGAAATTATTTGCAAGTATGTCAATAATTGTGCTAGTATTATCGATGCTGATAGTTGGCGTATGGGCGGTTGAGGAAGGTAAACAAATACACTTAAAGGGTAGTGTAGACTTTACTATATCTGATAATAATTTGTATATTAGAGATATTAGGCGAAGGAAGGCTGGCTCTACCGAACAGGGTACAACTATAGACAACTTTTTGCCTGGGATTGTAGAAAGCACTTCTTTTATTTTAAAATTAGGTCCACTTGAGGCGGATAGCGACTTTGAACTTGTGATAGATGTTGTTAATACCACAGAGACTACCTACCAAGTGAACACCACCTATAATGTTACGAATGGAACTATTAAAGCAAGCGGTAAAATAGAGGGCGACGGTGTTCCACTTGCGCAGGTTACTACCGCCGATATATCAGGGCAGATAATTTTAAATGTAGAAATAAGCGTCATCGGCACAGTCGACATTGGAGAAATTGAAGTGCCAGTAGACGAGTATGTGCCTAAGATTTATGACTATTTTACCTTTAACAAAAATAGCGACGGCAAATCTGTGACGCTTACTGGCTATGATAAAAGTTTGTTGGACAGTACAGATATAGTAATTCCTGCCACAGTATCACAAAATGAAAATGAGCAGTGGATTGATGGGAACACTTACACAGTTACAGCAATAGCGGATGGAGATCTTAGTAATGGTGGGGTTTTTACTAACAGCGGAATAACAAGTATAGAACTGCCTTCAACATTAACAAGTATAGGTCTTTTTGCATTCTTGAATTGCAGTAGTCTTACAGGAGGGTTGAACTTAGGAGAATGTACAAGTTTAACAAGTATAGGTGGTGCGGCATTCTATGGTTGCAGTGGATTTACAGGTTTAACCTTGCCAGACAGTTTAATGAGTATAGGGGATCTTGCATTCTATAATTGCAGTGGACTTAAAGGAGAGTTGAACTTAGGAGAATGTACAAGTTTAAAGAGTATAGGTAGTTCTGCATTCTATGGTTGCAGTGGATTTACAGATTTAATCTTGCCAGAAGGTTTAAAAAGCATAGGGGATACGGCATTCTATGGTTGCAGTAACCTTACAAATATAACCTTGCCAGAAGGTTTAACAAGTATGGGGTATGGTGTATTCAATAGTTGCAGTAGCCTTAAAAGTATAACCTTGCCAGAAAGTTTAACAAGTATGGGGTATGGTGTATTCCGAAATTGCGACAGTTTAGACTCGGTAAAATTTGGAAATACCACAGGGTGGATAGTGTCAACTTCGCCAGATATGTCTAATTCATCGTCTGTTGTTGTGACAAATCCTAACACCAACGCAACTTATCTTAAGAATGACTATGTTCATTGTTACTGGCAACGCAATGTGTGAGGCTTGGCATTTGGTGTTTAACAAATTTTAGCGATTTAAAAAAGATGTTGGGTTGTTTTGCCATAGACTTAAAACGAGCGACATCTTTTTTTGACAATCTACGCATTTTGTTTTGAATTTTAATTTTTTTGTGTTAAGATTAATATAAGTAGTGGTGTGAACTATTCAATTGTTCACCTCGAGGGGTTATTTGATGAAAAATTATGTCTATCCAGCTGTATTTATTAAAGATAAAGAAAACGGCGTCTACCGCGTGCTTTTTCCAGACCTTGAACTGACCACCGATGGCACGATTGTTGAAGAGGCTTTTCTTTATGCTAAGGAATTTTTGAAACAATATTTTATCTATATTGAAAAGTATGACCTAGACTTTAACAGCCCAACCGATTTTGAGACCGTCAAAAGGGTGGCAAATCCTAACGATTATGTTATGCTTATTGAGGCTAGCGTTTCGCCAAAAGATTTGTAAAAAATTGTTTTAAAATATAAAAATCCAAGGCAGTTGTCAATATGTCGCCAATGTCAATATGTCGCAAAAAAATTAAAAGTAGATGTCATTTATCGTTTAAATTTTTAGACGGTATTTTGCAAAAGTTTTAGACGTTATCCGCTTGCAAGGTACTGCAGGGTGACGTTTTGATGATTTTATACAAAATATTTAAAAAACAATTAAAAATATCCAATAAATTGTTGACAATGCTATGCATTTGTGATATTATTTAACTAGCACTTCAGACGAGGTGTTAGTTTTTTGTTAGGAGAGATTAAAATGGCAACACCAAAACGTAAAAATATTATCCTTGCTTGCACTGAATGCCAAGAGCGCAACTATGCTACAAGCAAGAACACAACAGCAAACCCTGAGAGAGTTGAAATTAAGAAGTTCTGCTCTCGTTGTGGAAAGAGAACAGTTCACAAAGAAACCAAGTAAAGCTAGGGGGAATTATGTCTAAAAAGAAAAAGACAAACAGTAGTAAAGTCGTTGCAAGCCAATCCGAGCTTCCTGCAGTTAATGAAGCAGTTGATACCGTAAATCAAGAGCAGTCTAGCGCAAATCAAAGTGAAAACGTAGAGCTTGCGCCTTCACAATCAAACAAGAAAGAGGGCAAAAAGGCTAAAAAAGAGGAAGTTACAGTTTCTCAAAAAGACAAGCAAAAAGCAGATAAGGCTAAAGCTGACAAGAAAAAGAAGGCAAATGGCAAAGAAAAGGTAAGTTTAAGACGCAAAACTCGCGAGACTTTTGCAGAACTTAAAAAGGTAACTTGGCCATCTTTTGCCGATGTCTGCAAAAAGACAGGCGTTGTACTTGTAGTTGTGCTTATTTTTGCTGTAATCATCTTTGGAATTGACTTTGGGCTTGGTAAGCTTATGGGATTATTAAGAAAGTAAAACGAGGTTGTGTATGGAAGATAAAGATTTAATGACAAATGAAAACCTTTCTTTGAATGATGTGACAACTGAGGAAAACTTTGGAAAGGGCGAAGCCGAGAATGCTCAAGAAAACGTTCAAGTTGCACAAGGTCACGCCGAGAGCGAAGAGGAGAGAAAGGCTAGACTTGCCGAGGAGTATGATGACGAGAAAGGCTATAAGGAGTTTGTAGACAGTTTGCCAGCAAGGTGGTACGTTCTTCACACCTTTTCAGGTTATGAAAATGTCGCAAAGGAGAACTTAGAGACAGTTATTGAAAAGTTCAACCTTCAAGATAGAATATTTGACATCATTATACCTATGGAAGACGTAGTTGAAGAGAAAAACGGCAAGAAAAAACTTGTTCAAAGAAAATCTATGCCTTGCTACATCTTCGTTAAAATGAAATATGCCGATGATATTTGGCATAACGTTGTAAGAACGAGAGGTATCACAGGCTTTGCGGGACCAAAAGGTCGCCCACTTGCTATGCCAGAAGACGAAGTTATCAAGCTAAGACTAGAAAAGATTAAAGTTGAAACCAATCTTGAGGTTGGTGACAAGGTTGAAATTGTTGACGGCGCACTCAACGGACAGTTTGGTGTTGTGACTGCAATAGATAAGGATAGCGGTATTGTTTCAGTCAATGTTGAAATGTTTAACCGCGAAACTCCAGTTGATGTAGAGCTATCTCAACTTCGCAAGTTGAATTAATTTTAAAGATTTTATTGAAATTTATACTAATTTTGTTTAAATGTAAAGACTTTGAATGATTTTATAAGCAAAGACTTAAAAAATTATAGACAAAGACTTAAAAAACTTTGAAATTATGAAAATTTTTAGTTTTTAGATATAGCCAGCAATTTAGCTGAAGTTATATTGTCCTTGGCAAGACATAAAACTACCAAAAGGCAGAAAATTATCTTAAAGGGCGAGAAACTGCTCTTACACTTGATTTGCAATAGAAACAGTAGCTATGTCGGTGTAGTTTTAAAGCTGATAAAATTGGGAATTAAGGGATTTGTTTTCAAAACAAATAAAGAACTTATTTTCAAAACTATAGTAAAAACTTATTTTTAAAACTACTATTCAAAACTATTAATAATCTAATGATAGAAAGTGTAAACATATATTTAGCCCGATAAGAAAATTTTACTGCAAAAATAAATTGTGGGAGAGCGGAACTGCAACCACTCTAATCACCACAAAAGGAGGGTAAAAAATGGCAGAAAAGAAGATTAGCGCGGTTGTAAAATTACAACTTGACGCAGGTAAAGCCACCCCAGGACCTCCAGTTGGTTCAACTTTAGGACCTCACGGAATTAACCTTGGTGCCTTTACAAAAGAATTTAACGAGAAAACAGCATCACAGGCAGGGCTTAAGATTCCTGTAGTTGTAACTATCTACGCAGATAGAAGTTTCTCATTTGTACTCAAAACTCCACCAGCTGCTATTCTTATTATGAAGGCAGTTGGTCTTGAAAAGGGTTCTGCAGTGCCAAACAAAACAAAAGTCGGAAGTATCACAAAAGCTCAAATCAAACAAATTGCTGAGACTAAGATGCCAGACCTTAACTGTACATCTATTGAGTCTGCAATGTCTATGATTGAAGGCGCCGCTCGTAGTATGGGCGTAACTGTAGTAGACTAAGGAGGCGGTTATGAAAGTAAGTAAAAAATATGCGCAAAGTACTCAAGCTATTACACAAAAATCATATGATATCGCAAGCGGACTTGATACACTTCTCTCTCTTCCAAAGGCTAAGTTTGATGAAACAGTTGAGCTTCACGTAAAGCTTGGCGTTGACGGAAGAAACGCTGACCAACAGGTAAGAGGCGTTTGTATCCTTCCTAACGGAACAGGTAAGACCTTGAAAGTTTTAGTTATTGCTAAAGGTGACAAGGCTGACGATGCTGTTAAAGCAGGTGCTGACTATGTTGGAGCTGAAGAGATAATCACAAAAATTCAAGGCGGATGGCTTGATTTTGATGTCGCAATCACAACTCCTGATATGATGGGACTTGTTGGACGTGTCGCTAGGGTTCTTGGACCTAAAGGTCTTATGCCAAACCCAAAGAGCGGTACAGTTACTATGGACGTTGCTAAGGCAATCAGTGATGCTAAAGCAGGTAAGGTTGAGTACAGACTTGACAAAACCAACAACGTTCACGTTATAATTGGTAAGGTAAGCTTTGGTAAGGATAAACTCCTTGAGAACTTCAACACAGTTATCGAAGCTCTTGCAAAGGCAAAACCAGCAGCGGCAAAAGGTCAATATTTCAGAAATGTTACCATTGCATCTACTATGGGACCTGGAATTAAAATCAACGTTGCAATGTAATTGTGATGACTAAATAATTTTGTTATAGTTGGTTTTTGTTAAACAAAATAGACTGATAAAATACAAGAATTTTCCTAAAATTTCAAGGGTGAACTCTTGTATTTTTTTTGGCTTTTTGTCGATAATGGAGTGTAAATTTTAAAGGGCTCTTAGTCGATAATGGAGTGTAAATTTAAAAAAAGTTGGCGCTTTATCAATAATGAGGAGTAAATTTTAAAAAA
>CALVNW010000002.1 GCA_944350015.1 uncultured Clostridia bacterium
CCAGTTGGACCTGTCGCGCCTGTTATACTTGCGCCTGTTGGGCCGGTTGCCCCTGTCGGACCTGTAGGACCGGTTGCGCCAGTGGCTCCAGTTCCGGTAGCTCCCGTTGGTCCTGTTGGACCAGTTGGACCCGTAGGACCGGTAGCTCCAGTTGGTCCGATAGAGCCAGTTGCACCTGTAGGACCAGTAGGACCTGTAGGACCTGTTTCACCACTTGGAATATCAAAGGCGAAGGATACGGCATCGCCTACTTGCGTGGTAGTAACGGTTGCGTCAGTTCCAGGCGCGGTCGTAGTTGTTGAGGCAACTGTAAAGGAGTTGCCAGCAGGGCCTGTAGGACCAGTTGGACCTGTAGGACCGGTTGGACCTGTTGCACCCGTTGCGCCAGTGCCAGTTGCGCCAGTAGGACCAGTAGGACCCGTTGGACCTATAGGGCCAGTAGGACCAGTTATACTAAGCCCGATTGGACCAGTAGCACCAGTGGGACCAACAGGACCCGCAGGGCCAGTCGGACCAGTTATACCAGTAGAGCCGATAATTATATTTCTGCAAGGAAAAGGTCTATTACAACAGTTTCTATTAAAAAAGTTAGTCATTTAAACCTCTCTTAGAGCGTTAGCTCTAGTTCACTATATGTAAAAAGTGGGCAAAATGCTATTGATTTTAGCGAGAAATGTTGTATAATAAACTTACAAAACAAATTGTGATGTTTAAAAACTGGCGCGAAAAGGTTGATTTATGAATGAGATAGGCACTTTTATAGATGAAAAACTTAAAAAAGAACAAAAACTGCTTGATAAATGTTACCAAGCACTGCGTTTATATTCGAGTTATTGCGACCTATATGGAAAGGATGTTGACTATGATGTCAAATTTGGCAAGCCCATCTACGAGACGAGAAAGAAATTGCTTGAAAAGGATAAAAATTTAAAATTGGGTTTACAAAAAAGGATTAACAATTGCACATTAGCTGATATAGATTTCATAGTAAATGTACTCAAAGAGAATGAGATTTTAAACAATGAAGAGTTTGCCGATGACCTTATAAACCTTTTAGAGCAGTACGATAAACAAACGGTCTATAACCGCATCGGCAGTGACATTGTGATAGAGGTCTTTTTAAACTATGTTTTGGACCAAAAGAATTTGTCATCATTTAACATTGACTTTTTTAATGAATTGCGAAGTCGCTATATGCAACTGCTTGCCGAAAAAGAGGAAAGCGTAGATGTTGGAAAGGAATAAAAGTTTGGTTTTTATTAGAGCTGTCTGTTAAGTAAATTTTGAAAGATGTTCTTTATAATCTCAACCGAGCGGTTGTATTCGGGTATATTTATCTTTTCGCCGAGCAAGGATAGCTTTTCGATTGTTTCGGTCAAAAGCTCCCTATTTGTAATTGTCCTTGGCGTGTCGTTAAGCTCAAGCGGGCTTGCAAAGAGGCTATAGTAGAGGTTTGAAATAAGAAGTTCGCCGTTGTCGAGCATTTTCAAACTCTCATCGCCCGCTATCTGACTTTTAAGAAGGGTGGTGTTATCATAGACGCCTTGAAGAAGCTCTTTTATCTCTGGGAGCAAAGTTCGCTCTGCAAGCACATTTATCTTTAGGGAGAAGGGCGAGCGGTTATTTAGTGAAAGTTCATACCTTTCGGTCAGACTATTATAATGACAAAAAAACTTACGCATAGAAAACTCCTTACACAAGTTTTTATGATTAAATTTTATCAATGTTTCCAAGTTTTTATGATTAAATTTATCAATGTTGACAAGTTTTTATGATTAAATTTATCAATGTTGACAAGTTTTTAGTAAACTTTGAGGCTTTACCAATAGGTTAGTGAGATTCATCACTATGTCACCAATAAAAAAAGATGGTGACTAAATTTGCCTCTATCCACCATCTCCGTTAATATTACATCACAAAAATTCAATAAAATGTAAAAATATTATTTAAAATATCTAATATTTAAAAATATTATTTAAAATGCCTAAAAATATTATGTGAAAGTTGATGATATAACTATAGTTTTACAAAACTTAAAGGTCCTACACCAAACTTCCGCCTGCATCTGGTGGAAGAACGAGGTCAGGGTAGGCGGCTTTGAGTATTTCAGGTATAGCCAGAGTTATAAACAGAACAAGCACCAGCAGTACAACAACGCCAATTATGGTGTTTTTCATTCTATTTGCGGCTTGTTTACGCTTGTCATCACTCTCACTTTTGGCAAGATTGACTCCAAGAAAGATTGCATAGACACTTCCCGCGCCACCAACGATGGCAAGGATGGTATAAAGGATAGGTGGCAAAACATCAAACACATCATTAAGCCACGACAGCCCGCCTCTATAAATATAATCTCCAATTAACAATAAAGATTGCATTTTTAGCTCCTAAAGACTTTTCTAAGTCAATAATAACACATTTTAATTTTTTTTGCAAGAAAAATGATATTTATTTTAATTTTATTTTAAAGGATGATAATTTTAACGGCGTAGATAAATTATAATATTAAAAATATTTAACCAAAAGATTTTAATTAAATTTTTAAAATAAAAAATATCTTGATATCTAAAATAATATTTTTAAACTAATTTTTAAAAGGGAAAAATCGCTTTTTATAGCTAAACTATATATGCAAAAATTAAGTTTGTTTAAAAATAGTTTAAATGACTAAAGGTGAGTTTACTAAAAATCAATAGTTTGCTAAAAACTAAGAGTTTACTAAAAATCAATAGCTTGCTAAAAACTAAGAGTTTGTTAAAAACCAAAAGTTTAATGATACAAAAAGTTAAATAAAAAGTCTAATTAATGTTAAGTGAAAAGTCTAACAAAAAGTTTATTGAAAAGTTTAATGAAAAGTTAAATGAAAAGTCTAACAAAAAGTTTAATGAAAAGTTTAATGAAAAGTTTAATGAAAAGTTTAATGAAAAGTTAAATGAAAAGTTAAATGAAAAGTCTAACAAAAAGTTTATTGAAAAGTTTATTGAAAAAAGATGCTATCGTGATAGCATCTTTTAATATCTGCTTAAGTAGGGGTTACATCAATCTGCATTTAACCATACCAGCAAAGTTTTGGAAAAGTGTAATCATTCCGCCACCTTCTGGGTCTGTTTGTTCGTAGTCGTCTCCTCTTCCGCCTGATTGACCAACTTGGAATGCGCTTAAAATCATAGGTAAGAAGATGTTGAAGAATAGGATAAGCACAACGGTTACGCCAACGGCAATGACTGTAGTTATAAGGTGTTTCTTAGCATCATCACGTTTACCTTGTTCATCAGCTCTTGAAAGTTGAACGCCAAGATAGATTGCGTAAATTGAGCCGATTGCACCAACGATAGCAAGTACAACCCAAAGAACAATGGAAATGATACTAAAAACCTTTGATAGAAGGTTCTGTTGGTCGGTTGAGAGACCTGTCATAGAGTCGATAAATCCACCCCAAGAACTAACTACCTCATTTAATAAAGAAATCATTTTCCCCTCCTTTTGTTTATTCTTTTTTAATTTACAAGTTTATAATAGCATAAAAATTAATTAAGTCAAAACATTTTTCATATTTTTTTAAATTTTTTTTATTTTTTTTAAACTTTTTTCTTATTATGGCAAATTTATCGGCATTTTATGATTAAAATAATATTTTTTATTAGAAAAAAGCAGGGGAATTTATAAAAACTAAGGACATTTTTAATTTTTATGTTACGCACCTATTAAAATTTTATAATTTTTCTTGTCATATATAAAATCTTGCTAGATATAAAATTTTGTTTTTGCAATAAAAAAGCGGAGTTATCCGCTCTTTATAGGTTTTCAGCTTTTATCTTCTGACTTACTTTTACCTTTCTACTCTATTAAAAGAAGTTGTTGAAGTTATTTTGGCGGAGTTATCCGCTCTTTATAGGCTTTCAGCTTTTATCTTCTGACTTACTTTTACCTTTTTACTCTATTAAAAGAAGTCGTTGAAGTTATTTTGGCGGAGTTATCCGCTCTCTATAGGTTTTCAGCTTTTATCTTCTGACTTACTTTTACCTTTTTACTCTTTTAAAAGAAGTTGTTAAAATTATTCTGACCCGGGCAGGAGTTTTGGCAACAACCCCCATTATTCCAATTGTTCTGTCCGCCAAGTGCTAGAAGTAAGAGTAGTAAAAAGTTTGTGTTGGTGTTCAAGTTTGTGTCGGTAGCGTTTGAGATAACTGATAAAAGCAAAACAAATAAGATATTTTGTGATGAAATCATAACCCCTCCTTAAAACAAAATTCTTGCGCTTTTGACAAAATAGCAAAATTTTCTATTTTGATTTTTCTTCTATAGTTTGCTTTAATATATATAGATGGTTTAGCAGTCAAAGCTATCTAAACCATAAGACACATTAATACATATGCCTATTAACTTATATGTGTGAAAGGAGAGTGCTATGCAAAATAGATTTTTACTTTTAACTGAGAGAAACAAACAAGAACTATTATCAACCTTGCCAGAGGATAGGGCGATAACCAAGCTTGCCGATTATTTTCAAAACTTTTCTGACTCGACGCGGATTAAGATTTTGACCTGCCTTTCTATGATGAATATGTGCGTAAACGACCTTTCAAGCGTGCTTGGTATCAATCAGACCACCATATCTCACCAGCTTAAGCAACTGAAGGACCAAAATATAGTCTCGTACAAAAGGGATGGCAAGATTTTGGTCTACTTTTTGACCGATGAGAATGTAAACAATATGATGATGTACGCGATAAACACCTTTTGATATGTTGATTTATGCACCTTTTGATATGTGTTTTATTTTATTAAACACCTTTTAATATGTTGGCATTAAATTTTATTGACGCGCCTAGAGCTGACTTTCTCGCGCCCTCATATTCTCGCACCAAGCACTTTATATTGCGCCTATTATATTAATAGGATGTGTGCTCACGCTCTAGGCTATGTTTACTCAAGCGGGCGTGATGGCAAATTATTTGATTGAATGCAAAAGCAAATAGTTTGATTGAAAGCAAATTGCCAGCAGTCCTTGACTTTTACTATCAAAAGTTGTATCCTTAACATATGGAGAACGCGATATGAGACGGGTAATTGATACGCTAAACGAGATGTCGTTTGAACTGCCAAGCGGTTACGAGGTCACTTCTGACAAATATGATTTAGTAAATGGTCAAGGTTTTATTAATAAAGAGAACTATCTTTCAAAGGACGGTAAGGTCATTTCGCTGTTCGAACTACATCGTGACCCCGACCAATTTTTTGATAGCTATCAGGAGCTTGTCGAGAGGTATAAGACCCTCACTGATAAATTTGAACTTGCTGGGCAATTTAACCTAAGAATAGGCGAGTTTATCTTTCCTTGCTATGTGATAAAGGGCTATCACGACAAACTTATCTACACCTTGCAGGTGTTTATCAACTGTGGCGACTGTCTAGGATGTCTTATGGCGATGATGGGAAGCTTCACAAGCGACGTCAAAAAGCTTTTGAAAACCGAGCCTATCTTTGCCGATATCGTAAAAATACTAAGGACGGTGCAGTGATGAAAGAGTTTAAGATGCAAAATAAGACAAAAGCAATTGCCTCAAATACAAACGTAGAAAAAGCAAAAGAGAGTGAAATTGCAAGGCAGACGAATGTAAAAAGGACAGAAGAAAGAGAGAGAATCGAAAATATGAGTGGCGAAAAGTTAAAAAAGTGCGAAAATTCCGAAAACGCGAGCGACCAAAAGGCGCAAAAGTGCGAAAATGCCAAAAGCGTGAACATAGCAAAGGCAAAAGAGAGTGAAATTGACGAGAATATTAACTTAGAAAAGGCGAAAGAGAGTAAAATTGACGAGAATACGAACGAAGCAAAGGTAAAGCCAAAACTTCTTCTTCACTCTTGTTGCGGACCGTGTAGCACGCAGGTTATAGACTTTTTAAAGAATGATTATGATATTACTATATATTATTATAATCCTAATATAGATACAGATGAAGAGTTTAGCCATAGGCTTGCCGAGCAAAAGCGATACTGCGAGATTGTCGGCGTCGAGGTGCTTGAGGACGGATATAACCCTGACGAGTTTACTTGCGCTGTCAAGGGGTTTGAAAATGAGAAGGAAGGTGGGGCGAGATGCCCTATATGTTTTGCGCTAAGGCTGTCAAAAACCGCAAAGAAGGCAAAGGCGCTTGGATATGACAAGTTTGGCACCACGTTGTCGGTAAGTCCGCATAAAAACGCCGAAGTCATCAACGATGTTGGCTTTTTTATGGGCACGTGCGAGGGTATCGAGTTTTTAGAGGGTAACTATAAAAAGAAGAACGGCTACAAGAAGAGCATAGAGTTATCCAAGAAGTACAACCTCTACCGCCAAAATTATTGTGGCTGTAAATTTTCAAAAAGAGTTGACTAAGATTTGCAAAAAAGTGTATCATTGGTGGAGACGCTGGAGGGGATTTGCATAAAGATAGGTATGATTATTTTATGGACGAAACTTACAATAAAAATGCAAACAAAGGTTTTTTTATTGTGTGTTTGTTAATCATAATATTCTTTGTTCTAACCTCCATCACCTATGCACTCTTTAATATAAAGTATGGATATATCACGATTGAAAATGTTTCAATGCAACCAACTCTCAATCCAACGCCTATAAATGGCAGTGACGGACAGCCCGTGCAAGACAGCGTCTTTATTGAGCGCACAACCGATGTGACCTATGGCGATATAGTGATAGTTGATAGGTCAGAGGAAACAGGCAGAGAAAATTACACCGTAGTCAAACGCGTAATGGCACTTGAGGGCGATAAAATATGCCTTGCCTTGCTACCAGTTGGCGAGGCGGGCGAATATGAGATGCGCTTTATAAGGATAAAGGCGGGCGAAGATATTGACGAGCTTATCTACACTGGCGCAAGTGACGAACATATTATATATGAAGATTATATAAAAAGCTACTTAGAGTGGAGTTCGCAAGCCCAAAGAGAGCTTTACGGCAGTGGATATTATTATGATGCAGAGTATCTAGAAAACTATATAGAAAAGTTTGACACCGAGATTATCGATGTTATAGTCGGTGGCCAGACCTTTAAGCTCAAGTTTTTCACGGTTGGAAGTAATAAGGACTCTTCCGCGCCCGACCAAGTGTTCTGTATGGGTGACAACAGACTTCAAAGCGAGGACGGCAGAAAGACAGGAACGGCAAGTCAAAACGATATTGTCGGCAAGGTTATATCAGTAGTTCGAAACGGCAACGCGCCTAGCCTTGATTTTTTTAGTTGGGTAAGGGTGCTAGGCGAGTATTTAAGGCTCATCTTTGAAGAGATAATAGCCTATTTTACTGTATAAAAGGACAATTTATTGCTAGTAAAAGGGAGTAAAAATGGCTAAAATTTGCAAGTTTTTACGTAGCAAACAAGGTAAACAAAGGCGGTTTTATAAGACGTCTACAACCTTTTTATTGCAAAAAATCGCATAAAATGTCGATTTTTGTACTACTATAGACTATTTTGTCTGCTTTAAACATTAAATTTAAAAGATTTGTGAAATTTTGCTAAAATCATTTGGACATTTGAAAATAAATATGGTAGAATATTTACAAGGTGAAAGCCTACGCAAAAAAAGGAGAAATTTAATGAACAAAAAACAATTTATCAAGGCACTTGCTGATAAGGCAAACTTCACTCAAAAGGATGCAGGTATTGCTTTTGAAGCTTTCGCAGAAACAGTTGCTGACGTGCTTAAAAGCGGTGAAAAAATTTGTATTGACGGCTTCGGCACATTTGAACTTAAGAAAAGAGATGCTAGAGAAGGTATAAACCCTAAAACTAAGGAGAAAATCTCTATCCCTTCTAGCGTTAGCCCAACTTTCAAGTTTGGTGCAAGCTTTAAAAACCTTGTTACAAAAGATTAAGGTCTTATAAGATATCTTACAAAAGATGAGGCTTGGCAAACTTTATTGCGACGTTTGCCGAGGAAAGCACAAAAGATAAAATTTCTATTTTACAACAATTCTTTCACTGCCTTGTCTTGCAAAAGACAAGTGAGAATTACATAACAAGTCTGTTTAGCTCTTTTTAAAACAACAAAAAAATATATGTCGATTACGCAAAATCATAAGATTATGCTTGAAACCTGCTTGCTTAAAGGTATCTTATAAGATTTGAGGACACTTCGCAAAGATTTTACAAAAGATAAAGACAGGTTTTAGGCTAAACTTTGCAAAAGATAAAGCCCAAAGAGAGGGGGGTACAAAAATTCTTTGTTGTAAAAGAGGAAATTAAGGTAGTTGCAAGAGATAATCTGTAGTACTATCTCGTTGCAAGGTCGGTTATAAAAATTTGCCTATGTGTTTTTATAACATTGACCAACAAATTTTCATAGGATACAAAAGAAAAAGAGGGCGACCATTTTTGGGGCGCCTTTTTTCAATCTTAGTTTTTAAGCTTCTACGGTGTTGCCGACACCTTTTCTCTTCAATGCACTCAGACGGACCAAATCAAAACAGAATGCAAGGTCTACTCAACGATAATGGTCCAACCCAAGGTTGGCGGACCAAGGTAAAGTTAAATTTACAGGTACACCAAACGATACTGATGCAAACTAAGTTTGCCGACAAGCGTCTAGGCTTGCTAGGTTTGGATATATCAAACATTCACTCGGGCGGACCAAGGTATAGCTAAATAACAGTCACACTCAACGATACTTGTCCGGCATAATGCTGGCGCCAAGCCTCTAGGCTTGCTGGACCAAGGTACAACAGGATTACAGTAACACTCAACGACACTTCGCCCAGCGTAAGGCTGGCAAACTAAGTTTGGGTGCTGTCAGCACCTTTTCCCTTTAATGCACTCGTGCGGACCAAGGTAAAACAAAGTAAAAGGTACACTCAACGATAATGATGCAAACTAAGTTTGCAGTAGCCCTTTGGATAGGAGCAGAGCGGACAATTGTCCCAAGCCTCTTTTGACTGCTCACTGTATCCGCAGTTGATGCACACCCAAAGGACTTTTTCCTCGGATTTGTATAGACATTTGCCCTCAAACCGCCTTGCAAGCTCTTCAAGTTTGAGGGCGTTATCTTTGCCCACCTTGCTAATATTTGTGAATATCTGCGCTATATCCTTAAAGCCCTCATCGGATGCAATCTTGGCAAAATGCGGATAGACATTCTTGCTCTGATAGCTTTCAATCTCCGCCGAGTCAAGAAGGCTAGTCTTTAAAAGCTTGTTTTCAAAGGGGTAGCCCGCTTCAATGATGACGTTCTCCTTTGATTTTTTGATGTTGTCAAGCATAAGCTCGTATACTCTTGAGGCGTGCGCCATCTTAAAACACGAAAGTTTTTCAAGAAAATACGAGATTGTGGCGTAGCCCTCTTTGTTTGCACTTTTGGCAATAAAACTTAACCTCGCACTGTCCTGACATAGCCCAGAAAACGCGCGTGCCAAGTTTTCCTTAGTTTTGCTCTCTTGAAAATTCATTTTTGCCTCCTTTTTTAATTATTCCAATTTAAAATAGTGTTAAACATTTGATTTTTATATAAAAAAATTGTATTATATAAATATATGGAACCACTTAAAAGGGGGCGTTATGGACAAAAATAGTAAACTAGAGCTTGAAAATAGCCGTGAATATCACTTTGTAATCTTGGGCTATAACGAATTTAAGGATATCTATGCAAACCTTACTTCCAATCTCAATTTTTACCGCTTTCAAAACAAAGGTAAGGTTGAGACTAAGGAAGTTATCTATGACGTTTCTGATAACACCTTGACGGACTCTGGAATCGTCATTTCAATCCTTGAAGAAAACAATAAACACACCTTAAAAGTGCGAAAGATTAGCAGGCTTCAAGGCAACTTAAAGCGACCGCCTAAAACTTATGTGCTTGGCAGAGTGGAGAAGGGTGAGGAGCCAAAAGATTACTCTCTTCAAGTGTCCTCGGCGATAGATGACGCCTTCCCCATTAACTTCACCACCGACATAGATGACTTTGTCAAAAAGACAGTTGCCAAAATTGAGGTCGACATTGAAGGTACTAGGTATAACATCATCTGCGGAAGTGGGTACCGCGCAAGTATACTCTTTGAAAATGCCACCTATAAGGACTTAAAGACGGGTAAAAAGGTGTCGCGTGCTGGCGTTACACTTCTTCTTCCGCGTGAGCCACGCCCAGAGAGCGAAGAGCTTTTGAAGGTGATTGATAGAAAAGTGTGCGAGCTTGCCTTGTATAACTACTCACGTTTTGAAATTGCAAGCCAGCTTCTCTATCCAAAAGTGTCAGAGGTTGAAGGACAAACCGAAACTGACGAGGACTCTAGCGAAGAATAGGGAGCTATTTAACGTAAAATTTTTTAACAAGCAAATTATGTTATGATAAGGCATAAGCCAAGCATAATACTTCACTGCCAAACATAATATTAAGGTAGTGAAAACAAATCTTAAATTTAGCACAAAACTCTGTTATGGTATTGGGGGACTTGGGTACAGTTCGATGTCGGCAACCCTCAATAATTTTATTATGTTCTTTGCGACGGCGGTGATGGGCATCTCTGGCTCACTTGTAGGGGTGGCAATTGCCATCTCTTCGCTTTGGGACGGCGTCAGCGACCCGCTTATCGGTCACCTTTCAGACAACACAAAGAATAAGTTTTTCGGCAAACGCCTCGGCTTTATGTTCTTTGGAATTTTTGCCATAGCTTTTATAAATATCTGCATCTGGTCTATGCCTGCATCGCTGTCTGAAATCGGCAAGTTCTTTTGGCTTCTAATCGGTATGCTTGCAATAGAAACCGCCAACACCTGCTACGGCACACCTTTTTCGGCACTTGCAATAGATATCGCTCCAGACTATAACGAGCAGTCCAAAGTGCAGGGCTTTAAAACGGTATTCAACATCATTGGAATGATACTTCCAAGCGTGCTTATGTACTTTTTTATGAGTTCAATCTCCCTTTCCATCCAACAGCAGTACAGCCAAAAGGGGTATATAACCATCGCCTGCATCAATTCGGCACTGCTTATCTTTTTCGGGCTAATCACAATTTTTTCTACCCTTCGCTTTACACATAAACAAAAGATTTACTCGCTCGACCTTCCAAAAGAAAAGTTTAACTTTTCAAAACTGCTTGCTGGCTACTTTAGCGTGCTTAAGAAAAAGGATTTTAGGGTGGTCATACTTGGATACTCTTTTGCAACGATTGCCTCGGCGTTCTTGACGTCGGTAGGTATGCACCTGTTTACCTATTGCTACCACTTCTCTTCAACTCAAATATCGATGGTGCTGATAGCGCTTTTTGGTGGTGCCATAGCCTCTCAACCGCTGTGGGTGTACGCCTCTAAACGTATGGACAAAAAGCGGGCGCTTATCATATCACTTTCAACCATAGTTTTTGGCATATTTTTAACGATTATCACCTTTTTGTTCCGCGAATTTATTGACACCGACACAATGTTCCTAATTGCCGTGCCTTGCCTAATTTTATGCGGAATAGGTGCGGGCGCAATGTACTCTCTGCCTTTTTCAATGTACGCCGATTGCGTGACACTTGAGATATTCAAAACTGGGCAGAACAGCGCGGGGGCATATACGGGATACTTCACTTTTACCTATAACTTAGCAAACTCCATCGCACTTTTAATCATCGGCTTTTTGCTAGACCTTATAAAGTTCGACTCGACTATGCCAGTTCAAGCGATGAGCGTGCAGAACGGACTTGGGCTAATCGTATTTTTCGGGGTAAGCATCTTCCTTTCGCTTGCAATTATGGTCTTTTCAAAGTTTTCAATCAAGCGCTCAGACGTTCTCAAGGTGCAGATGGTGCTTGATAGGGATGGTAGACAAGCCAAACCTCTACAAGAAAACCTTGCAAAACCAGCAGTCAAACCTCAAGAAAAATCGGCTTAACAGCTTTGTATTTATTAAAAGAGTATGTTTGATTATAAAGTTGTTTAATTTTTATGATGCAAAATTTGATAAACCACACTTTTAATTATTCAAATAAAGCAATGTTTAAAATGTAAAATAATTTTAAATTCGTGCTTATCACTAAATTAAAGTTTTTTTGTTTTAAAAGCAACAGCTAAAATTCACAAAAATCAATATAAAAAATAAATTTTAGGGCAATCTAAATTAGGAGAAAGTATGGGAAAACTTAAAATTTTGATTGTCTTTTTTGCGTTGATGGCGCTTTTGTTGACAGGTTGCACAGATAAAAGCTTAGATTATGTCGCTGTGACGCGCGATAACTTTAATACTGGAGGCAATCTGTCTTTTGAATATGATGCCCTTTCGCACACTGCATACTTTGGTGGTGATGGTGAGGCTATAGAGTGGCAAGAGTCAAGTATCGTGCGTGGGTTTGACAGGGCGGGTAACCGCGTAGGCGTCAAACTTGTTGCGCCGTCATTTGTTAGCGACTTTTCAAGTGGAAGCGCCATTGTAGGCGATGAAAAGCTTGAGGGCGGTGAGTTTTATCAGTCGGTAGATGGTAAAACCTCGCCAACCGCGCAGTTTTTCCCGCTTGTAAGTGAGAAAAATAGGGTCGTCACTATAAAAATCATCTGGCAAGAGGGAATAAAAGAACAGGTCTACACCATTGTCATAAAAGAGGGTACGGCGTTTTTGGACGAGTGAGGCTAAACTGAAAAATCAAATTTTGATATTGACTTTTCCGACATTTTTTGATAAAATAAAGGTATGAAAACTATAGAAATTGTATTTGATGACGTTGTCAATAAAGAGTTTAATCTAAAAGAGCTTGAAAGCCAGATTTTAAGTCAAGATAAGGTGTCCGTCAAGGCGGGAAAACTATCAGATGAGCAGATAGACGATATAATCGACCTTGGTATAAGCCATAAATGTAAGCTTGTCGCCCTTGTCTATAACAATCATAGGGCGCTACTTTCTCAAGGTTACCACCAAATTATAAGGTATAGAGATGGCAAGAGAAAAGTGTCGTCAAGAATTTTGATTGCCACAACCAATATGGGCAAGGCGCAAATTTATACAACAATCCTTGATGGGCTTGGGCTTTACTACTGCACTCTTAGAGATATTAAGGTGGATACTACTATTGACGAGACGGGTAGTACCGAACTTGAAAATGCAAGATTGAAGGCGGAAGGATATCATAAGGCGACCGATTTGCCTGTGATTGCCAATGATAGCGGACTTATTATCGAGAAGTTTAAACCTGAGGACCAGCCGGGCGTATTTGTTCGTAGGTACGGCGGGGGCGAGCTTTCAGACCAAGAGACCATAGAGATTTTCTCTCAAAAACTTAAAGAAGTGGGAGGTACAAGCGACTCATACTTTAATGTTGCCCTTGTGCTTTGCGATAATGACGGCGTATTTTATGAGCGAACCTTTAAAAGCTATCGTTATATGGTGTCAACGCCAAGTAAGGTGGTAATAAAAGGACTTCCACTTCGCTCACTTGATTATAATCAAGAATACGGCAAATATATGAGCGAGATGACTATGGAAGAGGCAAACAAGAGCGACAGCAAGAGCATAGAAGGTCAAAGAGCGTTTATCGAAGAGGTTTTTGACAAAGGAAGAGGACTAGAACGGGGCAATTAAAACTTTATAAGACCTTAAATAAGAGTAATTTGTGATTGCGAGTGCCATAGTAGAGTGGAAAATCATAAAAATTGCCTAGAATTTTAAGAAAACATTAAAAATGTTTGATATTTCTCGCAATTTTTTCAAAAAACGCTTGACAAGGGTAGGTATATTTTATATAATGAAAAAGTATCAAAAAATTTCTCCCTTTTTGATATTTTGGCCTCATGGTCAATCGGTTAAGACATCGCCCTTTCACGGCGGAGTGAGGGGTTCGACTCCCCTTGAGGCTACCAAGAGAAAAAACGGCGCTTCTGCCTAGGCAACACCTTATGGTGTGCCGTTACGGCGGTGGCGCTTGTTTTTTCTCTTCGCGACCAAACGTGATTGCTAAAGCAATCAGTCGCGACTTGTGCATTTAAAGTTTAAGTGTACCTCGCCACGCGGTTTAAATTTATCCGTTATCGAGCTAACTAATTTAAGAAAAGCAAAAGATTTTATTTGTTCGCGCCAAACGTGAATTCTCGTTACACTGCGAATTCAGCGCGACTTATTTCATAAGGATGATTATTATATATGGCGCTTCTGCCTAGTTTCGTGCCTGCATTTTTTGGGGTTCCCCGCAAATTGAAAAATTTGTGGGGTAGAGGAGCAAACGAGCGATAACGCTAAAGTTGCAAAAGCAACTTAGTCTGAGCGTAGTTTGTGACGTGGCGGTGGCGCTCTTTCTCTTACTGGGGTAACACCAAAAATAACACCCCACAAATTGTTCAATTTGTGGGGGACCCCGCACAAACGCGGGCACGCCTTATAAATAAGGCTAACCGCTAGCTTACGCATTTATCGGAATATAGATTCCTCAAATGCTTTTGGTTTTCCTCCCTCGGGGTTCCCCGAAAATCACAAGATTTTTGGGGTGATAACTCCCTTTCCACCCCCTAGAAAATTCCTCTAGAATTTTCGTCGTAAAGTGGAGCCTAACGGCTAGATTTAAATATATTGGGGGTGATTATTGCGCCAAACGTGAATTCGAGTTTCTCGGGGTTCCCCGAAAATCGTAAGATTTTTGGGGTGATATTTGGGGTCCCCGCAGATTGTAAAATCTGTGAGGGAAAGGTCGGGGTTCCCCACAGATTATAAAATCTGTGGGGTGATAAGCAAACGAGCGATAACGCTAAAGTTGCAATAGCAACTTAGTCTGAGCGTAGTTTGTGACGCCAGCGCGACTTAGAGATGAAAAGGCAGACTTTTTGAACGTGGAAAACAAATTCCGAAGGTGTACTTCGGATTTTTTATTAGCATAAACGGATAATTTTTGTAATAAAATTAGATGGGGAGTCGAACCCTTGGTCTGGGGTCCCCGCAGATTGTAAAATTTGTGAGGTAATATTCGTGGGCTCCCCGAAAATCGTAAGATTTTTGGGGACAAGTATTGCGCCATAAAAAACTTTATTATTTTAACAAAATAGAAAGTTTCTGGTTTAAATAAAAAAGTCAAGCCTCACTTTTGCATAGTGCTTGTAAAAAAATAGGCGGGTGAAGTGACCTCGCAAGGTTACTTTGCGCGCCTATTTTTTCTCTTGACTTTGAGTCATTGGAGTCCTCCAGTCTTTTGTTGTTCTTGCAACGGCGCAGGCATATACTACTTTTGATTTTTGAAGTAGCAGTGCGCAGGCGTTCACAGTTGCGCAAGTAGTTATAACATCATCAACAATCAATATCGACTTGCCCTTTATATCAATCTTTCTATCACGGGTAATGCTGTCTCTTAAATTATCTTGTCTTTCTTGATAGCTTAAAGTTTTTTGTGCGGTTGTGTCAACATTCTTAATTAGCGCTTGCTTTACCGGCAGATGCATAATCAAGGCAAGTTCTTTTGCGATAAGTTCGGGCGGGTTATAGCCTCTACGTTTTATAACATTTTTATGGGATGGCACAGGCATAATAAAATCTATTTGTAGGTTCTCATCTTTTATGCGGTTGTAAATAAGCTCGGCAAAAGGCTTGGCATAATAGCGGGCGTTATCATCTTTAAACTTCAAAATCGCACTTCTGACCTTTGCATTATAATTTAATGGGCAATAACATTTTTCAAAGTACCTATGGCTATTTTTACAGTCATCACAGATAAGGTTTCCCTCCTTTATCATTGTGTCGCATTTAACGCATCTTGGACCCTCGTTGTAAATATCTTCCTCTTCGCACTTTTCACAGAAAAAATTGTTGTCAGGCAAATCACGCCCACACAGCAAGCATTTGATATCGGTAGGGAAGAGCTTGTCTATAAAGCTTTCATATAGCGTTTTAAGAGACTGTAAAATTTTCATCTTTATCCTTTTTGATTGTTGAATTTTTATTGTTTTTCTATTTAATTTAATTTTTTTAAATATCAATTATTAATAAATTTATATTTTTATTAAAAACATTTATTCGCCTTATTTTTACATTGTAATAAAATGTTTTTAATTTGTGAAATTTATATAAAAATATTAATTTTTAAGATATTTATATTCTTATCAAGCAAATAATTATTAATCAAATTTTTATTTATCGAAAATTAAAAATTAAAGTTTTTTATTTATTAAAATTGCTATTTTAAAAATATTTTTTATATTAATTTTAAATATTTATTTTTACTAAATTTTATTATTCAAAAAGTTCTTTTATTTTTTGGTCAGAGCTGAGCAAAAGGTCTTTTAATAGAGTGAATCTTTGAACGGTATAGTTGTTTGCGACCATTCGCTTTAAGTTCTTTTGCTCACCGACAATGACCACCATTTTTTTAGCACGCGTCACTGCGGTATAGATAAGGTTTCGCGTTAAAATCATACTTGGTCCCGCGATTGCGGGCAAGATGACAACATCAAATTCAGAGCCCTGACTTTTATGAATTGTTATGGCATACGCAAGTGAAAGCTGGCTTATATCAGTTCTTGGATAGAGACATCGCCTTCCATCCTCAAAATCGACGACAACTTCGCCAGTTTGGTAGTCGATAAGCTCAATATATCCAATGTCGCCATTAAAGACGCCTTCTCCTTCTTCCTCAATAAAGCCGTTCAGCTTTTTCCAAACGAGGTTATAGTTGTTGGTGGTTTGCATAACTTTGTCGCCAACTCGGAAAATGCTATTTCCAACCGCAAGCTCCATCTTTGATATAGACGGCGGATTGATAGCCTCTTGCAGACATCTGTTTAAGTTGTCAATACCACAGACGCCAGCTTTGAGGGGAGCTAGCACTTGAATTGCGATGGGGTCAAGCCCTGTAAACTTTGGCAGGCGTTTAACTACAAGGTCGACAATAGACTGCTTGATTGAGTCTATGGTCGTTTTCTCTTCAAAGAAGAAGTCTTTAGAGCTGTTGTCTATAAGTGGCATCTTGCCCGAGTTGATAAGGTGGGCGTTGGTGATTATAAGGCTGTCATCGCTTTGCCTATAGATTTTTGTGAGCATTGTGACCGTTATGATACCGCTCTTTATAATGTCATCAAGTACGTTTCCAGCGCCAACACTTGGGAGCTGGTCCTTATCTCCAACGAGTATAAGCTTGCAGTCACGCGGAAGGGCTTTGCAAAGATGGCTCATAAGCGCGACGTCGACCATAGACACCTCGTCAACAATGACGACGTCAGTTTTAAAGTTGTTGTTTTCGTTGTATACAAAACGGCTGATGTTTGCAAGGTCGCCAGAGGCAACCTCAAGCGCGCGGTGAATGGTCTTAGCCTCTTCGCCCGTGCTGTCACTCATACGCTTGGAGGCTCGTCCAGTAGGTGCAAGAAGCATAAACCTCTTTTTGTTTTGCTTTACTATGTCAATGATGCACTTGATAATTGTGGTCTTGCCCGTTCCTGGTCCGCCGGTTATGACAGACACGCCACTATTTATAGCCCTTTTTATAGCCTCTTTCTGCTCCTCGTGAAAGACGATGTGGTTTTTCTGCTCAAAAAAAGCTATTTCGTCATCGACTTCTTGCTTTTCAATCACTTGCGTAGAGTTTAAAAGTGCAAGCTTTTGCGCGACGGTAATTTCATAGTAATAATATTTTAACGGAATAACGATTTCGGTGTTATTCTTCCAATTTATAATAACAGTTTTGTCAAGGGTCAAACCTTGAAGGGCGTTATCGTAAAGCTCGCTATGCTCATTTCGCTCAAGTTCAAGTATTGCCTCTGCTTGAGAGAGTAACATAACTTTTGGAAGGTATGTATTGCCTGTTTTTTCAACGGCGTTATTAAGGGCGTGCAAAATCCCAGCCCTCACACGATACTCGCTGTCCTTTGGTATGCCTATATTTTGCGCTATGCGGTCGGCGGTCAAAAAACCGATGCCGTCAACATCCTCAACAAGACGGTAAGGGTTGTTTTTGACAACATCAATGGTATTTCCACCATAAATTTCATAGATTTTTAGCGCCATATTGGTGGTAATGTTGTACTTTTGCAAGAACATTACGGTGTTTTGCACCTTTTTAAGCTCTTTAAATTTGTCGCCAATCTCAAGCGCCTTTTTAAGACTTATATTTTTAACTTCAGCAAGGGATGACGGACTCATTTCAATGATGTCAAAGGTTTGTTCTTTAAAATGATTGACAATGTTTCGCGCGGTCACTGGTCCAACGCCTTTTATAAGCCCAGAGGCAAGATATTTTTCAATGCCTGCAAGGGTAGTTGGCAAGGTCACCTCATAACTACTGAACGAAAACTGATAGCCATACCTCGAATTATTTACATATTCGCCTTCAAGTGCCAGATTTTCGCCGACATTTGCGCTGACAAGCTTGCCAACACAAGTTACCGGCGTTGACTTAAAATCAAGAATAAATACTGTATAACCATTGGTTTCATTACGAAAAATGATTTCTTCAATAGGTCCTTCAATCTGCATATATATATTTTAATCTCAAAGGCAACTAAAATCAACTAAAAATCGCTTGCATTTAATAATTTTTTTTTATATACTAATAAAGTAATGATTGCATAAGAGATTGCAAAGCGAAAAAGAGGCATATACAAAAAGAGATATGAAACAGACAGAAAAACTAATTGAAATAAGTGGACTACTTGACAATCTATTAAAGGTCAATAACGACCGCACGGTACTTCAAAACAAGGTGCTACTATTTTGTTATGTTTACCAGTCACTTCCATTTGGCGTGATTATAGATAAACTTGGTATGAAAAAGACCAATTTTGCCATTATGATTGCCGACCTTGAGAAAGATGGCTTTGTTTCTATCAAAAAATCAAACATTGACAGACGATGTAAACTTGTTGAGCTTACCGAAAAGGGCAAGAAGGAACTTGATAAGTTTATTAAAGATGTTGAGAAATCACTTGGCAACACTCCGCTTGAAGTTGACAAGGCAATAGAGACATTGTCGGCCTTTTTAAACAAGATAGTTTAAATGTGACTAATTTTTGTAGCAAAAGCAGAGTTTTTTGGAATATTATAAGATAAAAATCAAAATTATTAAGGCAAGTTGTTTAAAAGGATTTCATTATGCTTAAATTTTATAATTCACTTACGCGCAGAAAAGAAGAGTTTACCCCGTATGGAGATACCGTCAAGATGTACTCTTGCGGGCCAACGGTATATAGTTATCCTCATATAGGCAATATGAGGGCCTATCTTTTTATGGACAATATCAGGCGCACATTAAAGTACAACGGCTATAAAATGGACGGCGTTATGAACATCACAGACGTTGGACATCTTACCTCTGATGCCGACGAGGGCGAAGATAAGATGATGGTTGCAAGTGAGAGGGAGCATAAGACGCCTTGGGAGATTGCCAAATTTTACACCGATGTCTTTATGAAGGATGTCAAGGCGCTTAATATCGACCTTCCTGAGCATATCGTTCCAGCAACTTCGGTTATAGGGGATATCATCGACTTTGTCAAAGGTTTGCAAGAAAAAGGCTATGCCTACGAGACTAGCAAGGGCATATATTTTGATATTTCAAAATTTGGCGGATACGGGCAACTTGGAAGTGACATCAATGCCAAAAAGGCAGGCGCGAGGATTGAGGTTGATGGCGAAAAACTCCACCCAGCCGATTTTGCCCTTTGGATAAAGGCACCAAAAGAGCATATTATGCAATGGGATAGTCCTTGGGGTATGGGCTATCCAGGTTGGCATATCGAATGCTCGACAATAGGCAAGAAGTATCTAGGCGACCATATTGATATTCACACAGGCGGTGTTGACCATAAAACCATCCACCACGAAAACGAGATTGCTCAAAGTGATTGCCTTGAGGGGCATAAGGTTGTACGCTTTTGGATGCACCTTGAGTTTTTGCAAATTGACGGTGGCAAGATGAGCAAGAGTCTTCACAATGTCTTTACTCTGTCTGACCTTGAGGCAAATGGTTTTTGCCCAGAAGATTTTAGATATTTTTACTTTATGGCGCACTATTCAAAACAGCAAAATTTCACCTATGACTCACTTATGTCGGCTCGCAACTCGCTTAAAAATTTCAAAAATGCAATTTGGGAGCATAAGAATGGCACTTCCTCACTAACAAAAGAGAAAGAGGAGAGTTACCGCCAAGACTTTTTAAACGCTATAAATGATGACCTCAATATGCCGGTCGCTCTTGCAGTTTGTCAAAAACTCTTAAAAGAGGATAAGAGCAAGGATGTTTACAACCTAATATGCAAGTTTAACGAGGTTTTAGGGCTAGATTTAGAAGAGAAAGAGGAGCGCATTCCAGACGAGATTAAAAAGCTGGCCGAAAGACGCTGGCAGGCAAAGCAAAACAAAAACTATGCCCAGGCCGATAGCCTCCGCGCTGAACTATCATCAAAAGGTTACACAATAAATGACCATAAAGAGGGCTATGATATAGTGAAAAATTAAGAGTTTTCATTAAAAACTTGTTACTATGAAAAGAAGTATGATAAGAGCAGTTGTGGAAAATAATAAGTTTATTTCACTTAACAACTTAGGTTTGTTTGCAAATTAATGGAAAACATAAAAAAGAGCATATTTTGATGCAATTATATCCAAAAAATATAATGCAATTTAATATGCTCCATTTTTTAATCTAAATTTAAAATTTTGGCTATTCTTATTCTAAAATCTACTTATTCTAAGCTTACAAGGTAGTAATAAACTGGCTGTCCGCCGAACGCTGCCGTAACCTCGCAGTCAGGGTATTTTGAGGCAAGTTTTTCAGCAAGTGCGTTTGCCTCTTCCTCGCGGATATCTTCGCCATAGAAGAGGGTGATATTCATAACATCGTCGGTTATAAGCCTTTCGATAAGGTCCTCAGTTGTTTGAGAGACGTGTTTGCCTTTTGAAAGAATTGCCTTATCGTCAAGCCCGATTATCTCACCAACCGACAAATCAAAGCCGTCAACGTGAGTGTCGCGCACAGCATATGTCACCATACCAGACTTGACGCCCTTGATTGCGTCTTTCATAGCCTCAGTGTTCTCTTCGACACTTCCGTCTGGGTTGAAGGCGATTGAGGCGCTTATGCCCTCTGGGATAGAGCGGGTAGGAATGACTATCAAGTTTTTATTTGTAAGGTCGTTTGCCTGCTCTGCGGCGAGAATGATATTTTTGTTATTAGGGAAAACAAAGACATTTCTTGCTGGCACCTTATCGGCAGCAGAGGCAATATCGGAAGCGGAAGGGTTCATAGTCTGTCCGCCAAAGATGATTTCATCAACGCTTAAGTCTTTAAATATGGCGCTGAGACCTTCGCCAGGAGCGACGGCAATCATACCAAGCTCTTTGGTAATCTCTTCGCTTGCAGCCTTCTTCTTAATTTCACGGTTCTGCTCTCTCATATTTTCAATCTTAAGGTTGTAAAGCTCGCCAAGTTCAAGTGCGTATTCAAGCGCCTTGTTTGGCTCATTAGAGTGTACGTGAACTTTTACAAGGTTAAGGTCACCGATACATATTACAGAGTCGCCAATCTGCATAAGCTTTTCACGGAGCTTGTCAATGTCTGCCTCTGTCGTCTTTTTCTTCATATGGATAATCATATACTCAGTGCAGTAACCAAATTGTATCTCTTCAAGAGCGTTTATGTCTGCAATGACGTCATCGACGGTTTGAGGTTTTTTCTCGTCGTCAAACTGGAACTCAAAGTCCTCTTCGCCCATTATGAGCTTATAAAAGCCGGTGAATATTACAATAATACCGCGACCGCCTGCATCGACAACGCCCGCTTTTTTAAGAACTGGAAGCATCTCTGGTGTTTGTTTTAAGATTTCTTCGCCTGTTTCAAGAACGCGCTTGAAAAACTCTTCAAAATCGTCACATTTTTTAGCCACATTGACGGCATTTTCAGCCATAACACGGATTACCGTCAAAATGGTACCTTCCTTTGGCTTGGTAACAGCTTTGTAGGCGATGTTTGCGCCTTCTTGCATAGCCTTTGCAAACACCTTAGTGGTTATCTCGTTTACCTTTGCCGTTTCAGAGCAAAAACCCTTGAAGATTTGCGAGGTTATAACACCGCTATTACCCCTTGCACCTTTGAGCGCACCCTTAGAAAATGCCTTGCTAAGAGCGTCAAGGTTGTTGGTGATACACTGCGACACCTCGTTTACAGCACTCTTCATTGTCAAAAACATATTTGTTCCTGTGTCGCCGTCTGGCACTGGGAAAACATTGAGTGAGTCGACATATTTTTTATTTTGTTCAAGAAGGCTTGCGCCTGCTACTATCATCTTTCGGAAAGTCGCTCCGTTTATCGTCTTAATCATCATAACTCCTAAACTCTAACTCCGACAACGTGAACATTTACGGCATCAACAAGCATACCTGTAAAGTATTCAACACTATACTTTACAGATTTACGAAGTGACTCAGCCACCGCACTAATTGATACGCCGTACTTCAAGATACAATAGACATCAATATATATTCTGTTGTCGATATGACTAATCTTAATTCCTTTAGAATAAGATTCTTTCTTAAATAATTCATTAGCGCTATCTTTGACGGACTTAGAGACAAGGTCAACCACGCCATAGCAGTCAAGGGCGGCATAGCCTGCGACAACCCTAATAGAGTTGTCGGAAATCGATATATTGCCATAATAGTTATTGGTATCGACTGTCATTGGTCCCCCTAAAAATAGTTATTTCGCCTTATATATAATACTATATATCAAAAAAAATTACAACCTTTTTTTAGTCTTTTACTAAAATTTGTTACAAAATTAGGGAGAATGTAATAATTTTTGAAAAAAGAGTTGATTTTTTTTGCTAAAAATGCTATAGTATAGTGCAAAGATAAATTTTAAACAGGAGGCAAGATTATGAGCAAAGTATGTGAAGTATGCGGAAGAGGCAAATTGTCAGGCAAACAAGTATCTTTCTCTAATAAGAAATATAATAGGACTTATGAACTCAACCTTCAAAAGACAACAATTGAGGTTGACGGAAAGCCTAAGACAGTTAAGGCTTGTGCAAAATGTATAAGATCAGCAAAGAAAGCATAGCGCGTGGCTAACTTTTTTTGCTCGAAAAATTTATTTTTAACTTAAATTTATAGGCACCCATTTGGGTGTTTTTATTTTGCTTGTTTATAGGCTACCTTTTGGTAAATCCTATAGCGCTAGCCTAGATAGGGGAATTATGTTTTCGATAGATTTTTTTAAGATGGTTGAACGATATTTGTATAGTTTAGGTAATTAAAATATGTATTATATTTTTGTATAGATAAGATGATTAAAATATTTATTATATTATAGAAATATAACATTGACTTTCACATAAAAGTGATATATAATTGTTTCGTAGGAGAAGAAAATGAATAGAGAGAGATTTTTAAAACAACTAAAATTACTTATGAAAAATGACAAATATCTTAACTTTAAAAGGGCATTTGATAACCTTTTTGCCTCTTATAGGCGAAGTATTGAAAACAGCCGTTCTTATGGCATAGTTCCTGAAAGTAATGCTGACTTTAGTTTAAGCGTAAGAGACTTTGATTGCTTAAAGTATGTTGACATCTATGATGTACAAAAACAGCTTGACCTTGTATATGAAAACCCTCAGTTTGCAAAAATCGCTCTTCCAAGAGAGGCTGTTGAAGAGAAATTAAGAATTCTTGCAAGGATTTATAATAGCGAACTTAAGACAGTAAGAGCAAACGCCAATCAAGAGACGCTTGATGGCATTGAAAAACTATCTGAAAATGAAGAGCTTAAAAACAATCCTCTAAAGCTTGACAAGATTATCAAACAGTTTGTAAAAAATCGAGGAGAGGTTGTCTCTGTTGCGCTTCGAGATAAGATGTTGCGTTTTATTGACGAGCTTGAAATGGAGATGCGGGAATTTATTGTAGAACCTTATAGAAAGGCATACTATTCAAGCGAGCGAGAAAAGTATGTTAAAAAGTTAGAAGGTGATGAGGCTGGCGAAGATATACAAGAGCAGTCAGACCAAGAATGTCAGTAGAGTGAAACCCTAAAAGCTAAACGGATAATTATGAAAGTGGAGCATAGATGAGGCTTGACATATATCTATTCAAAAATCGCTTTTCGCCCTCTCGTGCAAAAGCGCAAGAAATTATTAAGAAAGGCTTAGTCTTAATCAATGGGAAGGTGATAACTAAGCCTTCTTTTGAGCTATTATGTAATGAAAACATAACTATTACAGAATACCATCAATACGTCTCAAGAGGGGCATACAAACTATTAAAAGCACTACAAGAGTTTGATATTGATTTTAACGGCAAAACCGTGCTTGACTGTGGGGCGTCGACTGGGGGATTTAGCGAAGTTGCACTTGAAAATGGTGCGAAGAAGGTTTATGCTGTTGACGTTGGAAACGGTGAACTTAGCGAGAAACTTCGCAAGGACAGGCGGGTTATAAACCTTGAAAACACCGACGTGCGCAACCTTACAAAGGAGATGGTAGGCGATAGCGACATAGTAGTAAGCGATATATCTTTTATCTCTCTTCGTCACATTCTGCCAAAACTAAAAGAACTTTTGGGTAAGATAGAGATGGTTATATTATTCAAACCGCAATTTGAGTGTGGCAAGGATATAGCAAAAAGGTATAAGGGAGTTATAAAAAATAGCGCCATCCATAAAAGTCTACTTAAAGATTTTATTGACTACCTTGCTGGCTTAGAGTTTAAGGTGAGCGGACTTACCTATTCTTCCATTCAAGGCAAAAATGGCAATATTGAATATTTACTTCATCTTAACGGCAGGCAGGGCAAGCCTTTTTCAGTTGATGAGGTTGTTGATAATGCCTTTAAATATTTTAGTGATAATTGATGCTATATTGAAAGTAAAATTAATGAAAAAAATATGCTAAAGAAACTCATAGCATATTTTTTGTTGGATGTTTGTCGTAAGATTTGTGTTGAAGAAAACAACCTTTAATTTATTTATCAATTCTTATGTGGCAATTTTAAAGATTCCCACTATATTCTGTTTACATTGATTGTTGCACTGCTTGTTGCCGTTGGGTAGAGTGGCAGGTCGCCAACGCCTGGGCATACATTACAGTTTTGGCAGGCTTGACAAGGTGGCAATACTGGGTAGCCATATGATGGGATAAGCAGGTCAACAACGGCAGTAACTTTGATGACTATTTGAAGGCATCCTGTTACTGTAAAGGTATTCTCTGCTGAAAACGTGCCAATCGTGCTTGAGAATGTGGCATTTGCCTTGATTTCAATAGGCGTCATTGATGGCTGTGGCACGAATAGCACTGTGCTTTTTTGCACTACAAGGCTTGACGTGCCTGTTCCGATAACGCCGTTTGCGTCACGATAGGTAACAGTGAGGGGAATTGTGATTGTCATTGAAACATTGGCATAATTTGGAGTTTGCTCAAGTCTGTCAATGACAATGTCTGAAACCACCACATCGGCGCCAATTTGGTTTTGAGCTGAAATAAAGGTCAGAGGCTGAACGGGATTTGCTGGGTTAAAGCTTGTGACAGGCAAAATTATACCTGTCTCTGTTGTCTGACTTACGCAAGCGTCAAACACCTTAGTTGTTTCAATCAAAACTTTTTCGCAGATACCATTGATTGGATTTCCAGACAGCGGGCCGGGGCGGTTTGGATTTGTGTTGTTAATATAAAATGACATTTTATAACCTCCATTTTTTACAATAGGTAAACCTACTACCTAAATATATGTAAAAATCATTAAAAAAGTGAAAGCGTTTAAAAATTGTCCCTTAAGGTTGACTTTTTGAAAACAATTTATTAAACTTATTACTAATATATTCAAAAGGAGTTAATTATGATACTAGAGAACATAAAAGAAAGGCTTAATAGCATTTTGCAAGATTTGAACTTTATAAAGGAGTGTCTTTGACGAAGAAAAGACCAAAAGTGAGCTTGAAGTTTTAAAAAAAGAGCAACTTTCTGACAACTTCTATCTTGACCAAAAGAGAGTGCTTGAGGTTGGCAAGAAAATCAAGATTTGTGAACGTAAGCTTGACAAAATAGCCGAACTTGACCGCCTTTACGACGACTGTAAGGGCTATGTTGAGCTTAGCGAAGAGACGCGTGAGCCTTCTTTAGACAAGGAGATTGAAGACAGTCTGCATCTACTTGAAAGCAAGGTTGAAGAGGCAAAAATTGAGACTCTCTTATCTGGTAAGTATGACAGTTACAATGCGATTATGACCCTTCATTCGGGTGCTGGCGGTACTGAGGCGCAGGACTGGACTGAGATGCTTTATAGGATGTACAAGATGTACTGCGATAAGCAGGGCTATAGTTTGCGTGTGCTTGATTTGCTTAATGGTGATGAGGCTGGGCTTAAGAGCATAACCTTTGAGGTGGATGGCGAGAACGCATACGGCTTTTTGAAGGCTGAAAAAGGTGTGCATAGGCTGGTGAGAATATCGCCGTTTGATGCAAACGCAAGGCGTCACACCTCTTTTGCAAGCGTTGAGGTTATGCCAAAGATTGAAGATAAGCCAAACATTGAAATAAGACCAGAGGACTTAAAAATAGACACCTATCGCTCTAGCGGTGCGGGCGGGCAGAATGTAAATAAAACCGAAAGCGCGGTGAGAATTACACATATCCCAACAGGCATCGTTGTCTCTTGTCAGGTGGAGCGAAGTCAGCTTCAAAACAAGGAGACCGCTATGCAAATGCTCTATTCTCGACTTGCTGAAAAGGAAGAGGAAGAAGAGATGGCGCGCCTTGCTTCCATCCGTGGTGAAATCAAAAAGATTGAGTGGGGAAGTCAAATACGAAGCTATGTATTCTGCCCGTACACCCTTGTCAAAGACCACCGTACAGGCTATGAGAATAGCAATATTCAGGCGGTTATGGATGGCAATATCCAAGAGTTTATCAATGAGTATTTGAAGAAGATTTGATTTTTAACTAACAAATCTAAAAAAAGCAGTAATATTTGATTTACTGCTTTTATATTCTAAATCAGTTTATCGCCAACTAAGAAATCTAAACTCACATCAAAGGTCTTAGCAATATCTAATAGGTTGAGTGTCTTTGGGAAAAGTCGGTTTTTCCATCTATAGAAGTCGTACTCACTTTTGCCAAGTAACTTCATAGCACTATGAGAGAGGTTAGTAAAGTAGTTATAAGAGAACTTAGAAGGCTTAACAAGGTAAGTGTGAGGAGGCGCTCGGGAGTTAAATTTTAAGCAAGGCTTAAAATTTGTTTTGTTTTTTTGCAAAAAAACAAAACTGCCGTTTGATGGCAAACGGCAACTCCCGAGCTTTTTCCCTAAGCAAACCACAACCTGAGCGACTCCTCAAGCAAACCAACACCAAATCAAACGTTAATTTCCGAGAAATCAAACACAAGTGCCTTCCTAAACAAACTATAGCCAAAACCAAACAGTACCACCCGAGCAAACTAAACACAAATTGATTTAAACAACCTTCAATAAAGATTGCTTTTACATCATTTTTCTGCTATAATATCACTATGAATTACTATGAAAGAATGAAAGGAAAATATAACGCTTTAAAGGATAAAGAAAACGTTATCATACTTGCGATTGAGTCATCGTGCGATGAAACCAGCATTGCGGTTGTCAAAAATGGACGAGAAGTGTTATCAAATGTTATAGCCACTCAAATTGAAATTCACAGACGTTTTGGCGGTGTTGTTCCAGAGGTTGCCTCAAGAAATCATATCACAGCCATTTCTAGTGTCTATGACGAGGCGCTGTCTCAGGCGGGCATCACAAATAAGGATGTTGACGCCGTTGCTGTCACCTATGGCGCTGGGCTCATCGGAGCGCTTCTAGTTGGTGTAAACTTTGCAAAAGCCCTTGCTTACAGCCTTGACATTCCGCTCATTGCAGTCAGTCACGTCTATGGTCACATCTCGGCAAACTTTATCTCGCATCCCGCCCTCAAGCCACCTTTTGTTTGTCTTATGGTAAGCGGGGGACACAGCGCACTTCTTCGCGTTGATGACTATAATAAGTCGTCACTGCTTGGCACCACCATTGATGACGCGGTAGGTGAGGCGTTTGATAAAGTTGCGAGGGTTCTTTCACTGCCATATCCAGGCGGTCCTGAGATTGACAAACTTGCAAAGGATGGCAAGCCGACCTATCATTTTACAGTGTCAAATGCCTTGAAAAATACCCTCAATTTTTCATTTAGTGGTATCAAAACCGAAGTGGTCAACCTTGTGCATAACCTTTCACAAAAAGGCGAGCAAATCAATGGCGGTGATATTGCCTGCTCCTTCCAAGAGGTTGTCACTGACGAGCTTTCAAATAAGGCAATCAAAGCTTGCAAGATGTGTGAGCTTAAAAAACTTGTCGTTGCGGGCGGTGTTGGCGCAAATTCAAGACTTCGTGAAAAACTTGGGCAGATGTGCAAGGACAATAATATCGAGTTCTTTAGCCCAGTGCTTAAATTCTGCACAGATAACGGCGCAATGATTGGCTCGCGCGCCTATTATATGATGAAAGACGGGCTTGGGCTTGCAAACCTTGACCTAACCGCCAAGGCAAATGTGAGCTTATAACAATAAACTTTTGCATAAACACAATAATAAACCTAAAAAAATAACCAATTTTTTTAAAAAAAAGGAGAAAATACAATGGAATTACTAGCGCCAGCAGGTAATCTTGACAAATTAAAAACTGCCGTTCATTTTGGTGCCGATGCCGTCTATTTTTCAGGCAAAAAGTTTGGGCTTCGCGCCTTTGCAGGCAATTTTGACGAGAATGAAATATTTGAGGCAATGGACTATCTTCGCTCTCACAACAAAAAGGGGTATATAACGCTCAACATCGTTGCAAAAGATGACGATTTTGATGGGCTTGACGATTATTTAAATCTTCTTATAAAGGCAAAAGTTGACGGGCTGATTGTCTCAGATGTCGGTTTGATTTATTATATAAGAAAGAACTTTCCTTCGCTCAATATTCACGTATCAACGCAGGCGAATGTCAACAATTCGCACTCGGCGAAGTTTTTTGCTGACCTTGGTTGCACGCGCATCGTGCTTGCAAGGGAGCTTAGCCTTGAAGATATTAAAAAGATGCACGCTCAGCTTGGCGACAAGGTCGAGCTTGAGGCATTTGTTCACGGCGCAATGTGCATATCTTACTCGGGACGATGCCTTCTTTCAAACTATCTAAGTGGAAGGGACAGCAATCGTGGTGCCTGCGTTCAGGCGTGCAGATGGAAGTACTATATAAGAGAGGAGAGCCGTGATGACGCCCTTCCAATTGAAGAGGACGAGCGGGGGACTTACATATTAAACTCAAAAGATATGTGTCTTATTGACCATCTGAATGAGCTTGGCGAGGCTGGCATTGCAAGTTTGAAGATTGAAGGGCGAATGAAGTCAGATTATTATGTAGCCTCTGTCGTCAATGCTTATAGACGCGCGCTTGACGGATTTGATGATTATGATGCGCTCCACGCCGAGCTTGAAAAGACCAGTCACCGCCGTTACACCACAGGCTTTTATTTTGGCGCCGATGATAAGGAGTATTTAGAGGACTCAATGCCTGTTCAGACCTATGTTTTTATAGCCAAAGTGGTAGATGATGCAAGGGATGGACAGGTCAAAGTTGAGATGAGAAATCGCTTTAGAGTGGGCGATACACTTGAGGTTTTGTCCGCCGATGACAACTTTTTAAAGACCGTCAAGATAGAAAAGATAATAGACTCCAAAGGCGAACAGATAGATGACGCCAAGCGTGTTCAGGAGATAGTGACCATCAATTGTCCATACTCGCTCAAAGCAGGTGACATTCTCCGCACCCAACCTTAGTTTGCACCAGCCTTACGCTGGGCGATTATCGTTTAGTGTATCTGTAATTTTATTGTACCTTGGTCCAGCAAGCCTTACGCTTGGCGATTATCGTTTAGTGTATCTGTAATTTTATTTTACCTTGGTCCAGCAAGCCTTACGCTTGGCGAAGTATCGTTTAGTGTATCTGTAATTTTATTGTACCTTGGTCCAGCAAGCCTTACGCTTGGCGAAGTATCGTTTAGTGTATCTGTAATTTTATTGTACCTTGGCCCAGCCAGCCTTACGCTTGGCGATTATCGTTTGTCGTGCCTTTTATACGACTTTACCTTGGTCCGTCTAAGCCTTACGCTCAATGTTTTATACCATCCTTATCTTCAGTCTTTACGGAGTAGTACAGGTTAGTAGCATTTTTGGTGAAAATCCCGAGCGAAGTACGTCAATTTGCTTGGCAAAAAATGCGGAACAGATGTTGATGTAACAGACCCAGAAGTCAATGCAGATAATCTTTCTAGGTACTATTATGATTATTATTGGAAACGCAATGTGTAAGTATTGATTAAATTTATTGTTATAAAATAAAGCGAGGTTAAACTTTAAAAAGACTTAACCAATAAAAAACTCTAGGCAATTGCCTAGCGTTTTTTGTCTATTTACACAATATTTTTTTGCTTTCTTTAAAATTTGATTACTTAAGTTTAACAGTTGCACCAGCTTCTTTAAGCTTAGCTTCGATTTCTTTAGCTTCCTCTGCTGGAACGTTCTCTTTGATTGCCTTTGGAGCGCTTTCAACGAGTGCTTTAGCCTCGCCAAGTCCAAGTCCTGTGATTTCTCTTACAACTTTGATAACTTGGATTTTGTTAGCTCCGATTTCAGAAAGTTCAACAGTGAACTCAGTTTTCTCTTCTGCAGCAGGAGCAGCAGCGCCAGCAGCAGGAGCAGCAGCTACAGCTACAGGAGCAGCAGCAGAAACTCCGAAAGTTTCCTCAAGTTCTTTAACAAGCTGTGAAACTTCAAGAACAGACATAGATTTGATTTCTTCAACTAATGATTTGATATCAGCCATTTTATTTTCCTCCTATTTTTTATGGGTGCCTTTCGCACCAAATGTGTTTTTAATATTTTTTATGGTCTAATCTATTATTGTTTGCGATTATTCGCTTTTATCACTTTTGCATTTATGCTTTTTGCTCAGAAACAGCATTTAAAGCTCTAGCAAGCCCAGTGACAGGGGCTATTAATACTCTTGCAAGAGCAGAGATAGGTGCATTGAGTGTGCCAAGAAGTTTTGCAATAAGAACTTCTTTGCTTGGAAGGAGAGCAAGTTCTTCAATTTCCTTACTTCCAACAATTTTACCATCAAGTAAACCAAATTTTACAGTTAATTTCTTAGTTTTTTCAGCGGTTTGGCAAGCGATTTTAGGTCCACTTACTTCATCATCATAACTGAAAGCAACTGCAGTTGTGCCGTGAAGGTAAGCTTCCGCACCTTGAATACCGAGTTCGCTCAGTGCAAGGAGTAATAATTTGTTTTTGTAAACTTTATACTCGGCGCCATTTTTCTTAAATTCACGACGCATTTCGGTATCTTCAGCAACAGTCAAAGCGTTATAGCTTGAAAAAGTTACAGATTTAGCTCTTGAGAGCTTTTCTTTAATTTCTTCAACTAAAACTTTCTTTGCTTCAAAGTTAGCGCTCATTTATTCCTCCTTTCTTTTAAAATATTGTGTAAATTGTTTAATTTTAGTTGTGGGCTTCTTATCCATCCATTTTGGCAAGTAATAACTTGCAAAACGAACACATAGACTTGCACAGACTAAAATTTGACTTTAAAAATAAAATCTCTATGCCACACGGAAAAAAGCATAGAGATAGAATAATCTAAACGTCTTACTTCTTTCCTCGGCAAGCACACATCTCGTGTTTATGTTTTCACACTTGCGGTCTACGGATAAGATTTTATTTTACAGCACTATTATACACAAGAGGCTTTACAATGTCAACAAAAATTTAAAGAAAAATAAAAATTTTTATAATTTAGCGTAAATTTATACATTTTGAAATGTAAAAAACTAAAGTTTAATTGACTTGAAATTAAAATTGGTATATATTATAACTATTAGTTTTAATTAAATATATGAAGGAGCTATCTATGGATTACAATTTTAAAGAAGTTGAAAAGAAATGGCAGGACAAGTGGTATAATGAAAAATCTTTCAAGGCAATAGATTTTCATCCAACTAAGCCTAAGTATTATGTTTTGTATGAATTTTACAATATAAGCGGAAATCTTCATATGGGGCATATGAAAGGTACCATACCAGCTGATGCTCTTGCCCGTTTTAAGCGTTTCAAAGGTTATAACGTTCTCTTCCCAATAGGTGGAGATGCTTTTGGGTTGCCAGCCGAGAATGCAGCTATAAAAACAGGTATTGACCCATATGACTTTGTCGCAAAAGGAATGAAAACAGTGCTTGAACAATCAAGACGTCTCGGGCTTTCTTTTGACTGGGATAGAACAATTTGCACAAGTGACCCTGAGTATTATAAATGGACGCAATGGATTTTCTTGCAGTTATTCAATCACGGCAAGGCATACAAAGAAAAAACAAAAGTTAATTTCTGCCCACATTGTAAAACCGTGCTTTCAAACGAAGACAGTCAAGGTGGCAAATGTGACCGCTGTGGCAGAGAGGTTGTTCAAGAGGTGCGATGGAGCTGGCTACTTAGAATGCGTGAATATGCCGAGAAACTACTTGACAATATTGACCGCATAGATATGGTGGAGAACCTTAAAGAAGCACAACGAAATTGGATAGGTAAAAGCGAAGGCACTCAAATTTCTTTTAATATATATAATGAAAAGGACGAAAAAGTTGGAGAGCTTAAAATTTTCACTACTTGCGTTGAAACAGTCTATGGTATAACCTTTGTTGCGCTTGCTCCCGAAAATAGCCTAGTCGATACACTAAAGCCATACATAACAAATTGGGCAGAC
Source organism: uncultured Clostridia bacterium (assembly GCA_944350015.1). Classification (GTDB taxonomy): domain Bacteria; phylum Bacillota; class Clostridia; order Christensenellales; family UBA1242; genus Caccovivens. Next base: position 32,731 of record CALVNW010000002.1, read on the forward strand.
GTTGAAGAGTACAGAAAAAAGACTGCTCTTAGGTCTGAGTTTGACCGTATGAGCGACCAAAAGGACAAAACAGGCGCTCGCCTTGAAGGTCTTTATGTTGTAAACCCAGCAAACGGCAAAAAAGTTCCTATGTTTATTGCAGATTTTGTTCTTGCAGGATATGCAACAGGTGCTGTTATGGCAGTCCCAAGCCACGACCAACGCGACTATGAATTTGCTGAAAAATTTAACATTCCAAAAATCCAAGTTATAGAAGGTGATACATCAAAAGTTGCGGTTGAAAAGAAAGAATATCTTTCTAAAAATAGCAAAATGATGAATTCTGCCGAGTTTGACGGTATGCCAGTTAAGGAAGCCAAAAAGAAAATTGCCGAGAAACTTATAGATATGGGCGTTGCAGAACGCAAAATAAACTATAAAATGACCGATTGGGCATTCAACCGACAAAGATATTGGGGTGAGCCATTCCCAATCATTCTCTGCCCACATTGTGGCGAAGTTCCATTAGATGAAAAAGACTTGCCACTTGTTTTGCCTAAGGTTAAAGATTATATGCCAAATGAAAAGGGTGATTCGCCTCTTTCTAAGGCAAAGGACTGGGTTGAGTGCAAATGCCCTAAGTGCGGACAACCTGCAAAACGCGAAACCGACACTATGCCAAACTGGGCAGGCTCAAGTTGGTATTGGCTTCGCTATGTCGACCCACACAACAAAAACGCACTTGCAGACTATGAAAAGCTCAAATATTGGGGCAGTGTGGACTGCTACACGGGAGGAACAGAGCATATTACACGTCACGTGCTGTATGCGTTCTTCTGGCAAAACTTCTTATATGAGATAGGCGCCGTTCCAACCCGCGACCCATTTGTTAGGAAGATGGGTAGTGGACTTATCTTAGATAGCGAAGGTAAAAAGATGAGCAAAAGCTCAGCAAATGGCGTTTCACCACTTGAAGTTATTGATAAATACGGCACAGATGTTGCAAGACTTCACGTTCACTTTTTAGGAGGTTATGAAGATAACACTCCTTGGACCTATGACGGTATAAATGGTATAACATCATTTATTGATAAAGTTTGGACGCTTCAAGATATGATAAAAGGCGAAGGCGTTTGCAAAGAGCATATTTATGAACTTTCAGTTCTTAACAAAAAGCTTTGTGACAACTATGAAAACTTAAAACTTAACACCGCAATTTCAGCGCTTATGATATTTGTCAAAAAGATAAAAGAAGACGGCTTTATCACAAAGGAAGAGCTAAGACAATTCTTAATCTTCTTAAATCCACTTGCACCACACATCACAAGCGAGATGTATGAAAGAGTGTTTAATAAACAAATTCTTGACCAACCTTGGCCTGAATATGAAGAAAAAGACCTTGTAAGAGCAACAGTTGAAATAGCCGTGCAAATAAACAGCAAGATTGTCGCAAAAGCAAATATTGATACCTCAAAGTCTCAAGAGGAGATTTTATCAGGGGTAAAAGAGGATGAAAAGATAAAATCACTGCTTGCTGGTAAGACGATAGTAAAAGAAATCTACGTACCAAATAGAATTGTAAATATTATCGCAAAATAATAAATAAAAATCTAAAAATAATAAATAAAATCTAATTTTTAATAAATAAAGGTGCATAGCATCTTTATTTTTTATAATTATAAGCATTTTATTTGACAATTTTTTTAATAATTTATAAAATATAACTAATAATAAAAATATACTAAAAAATATACTAAAAAATAATTTAAAGAGGTAAAATGGAGAGAAAATTGTTGACAAAAAGAGATATATATTTTGTGGTGGTATTTATATTATCACTACTTTTTGTCTCGACTTTCTTTTATGGTGGTCAAAAGGTTGAAGATGAGGTTAGCTATGGTGCCACCACGCCGACAAGTTCAACCTCTTGGACGGCAAGCTCAAGCTATTATGATACATCTTGGTCGGGAAGCGGAACGGCTAGCTCCCCTTATCTAATCACCACTCCTGCCGAGCTTGCGGGGCTTGCCTACCGTGTAGACGCTGGCACCACATATAGTGGTAAATACTTTCGCCAAACAGCCAATTTGAATTTGCGAGCGCATTACTGGGACCCTATCGGGGACAGTACGTCTAAATCTTTTCAAGGATATTACGATGGAGGCGAGCATACAATAACTAACCTTATAATAGATAATCCGTCTTCATCAATCTCATACCCAGGACTTTTTTCATATATTAGTGGCGCCACGATTGAAAACATAACTATAGCTAGCTCGTATATAGCTAATTATGAATATGGTGGACTTGGGTTTATAGCGGGTTATGCCACCGACTCTATTATAGAAAACTGCCATACCGCTTCTTCCAACTTAGTATATGTAAGCAACGATGATCATTCGATTGGAGCAGGTGGAATTGTTGGGCTAGCCCAAACTGGTGCTATAATTAGAGGGTGCAGTAATGCCACCGATATAGACGTGTATAAGAGTGATGCTTTTGGTGGTTCTTATGTTGGTGGGATATGTGGAGAAACTAGTAATTGTGAGATTATAGACTGTTATAATGAAGGAGAAATAACCTCTAGTGGCTGTGACAACCTTGATTTTGTTCAGAGTATTGGAGGAATATGTGGGTATAGTTATTATACAACATTTAATGGATGTTATAATGAGGGTTTCCTTAATGGAGACAGATGTGCTGGTGGAATTGCAGGACAGATTGTTAGTGGCTCAAACATTATAACCAATTGTTATAATATCGGAGAAGTAAATGGTTATTATGCTGGCGGAATTGTTGCGATTTCAACAGAAAAAGCAAATAATATAATAAACTGCTATAATACTGGCACGCTATATGGTAGTAGTATTGGCGCTTATGGTATTGGAGGAATTTGTGGGTATAGTTTTGACTCTCTTAATATTATAAATTGTTTTAATGTGGCTAGTGTTCCGAGGAGCTATCACGGGGGTATAATAACTTATAGTGGTGATGGTGACTATTTAAGCAATAATTATTATGGAGGCGATTGCGACGCAGAATATGGAATGGGCTTTGATTCGTCAAACACAGGCTGTACTAAAATCACCAACCTAAATACAACTTCCTATGCAAGGAGCAAAAGTTGGTATACTAACTCCTCAAATTGGAATCGTTCATACCCTTGGGATTTTGACACGATATGGAGTATCAGCTCTTCTATCAATAATGGTTATCCACATTTAAACCCTAGATATGCCATCAAATATAGTGTTCCAAGTCAACTATCATTATCTTCTTCAGCACCGACAAGTGCAGAGGCGGGTGAGACGGTATATATTCCATCTCCAACTTCTAGAGGTGATGGATATTCTTTTGAGGGTTGGACAGCCTCCAATTTGAATACTGACACAGCTAAGTACGGCAACAGTTCAAGTGGAGTGTCAACTCACTGGGCTAATGGCAGTACAAAAGTAAATGCAAATTATTTTGTTGACCTTGCAAATATCGGACAAACGGTAACGCTTACGGCTAATGTGAAGATATCTAGTTACACCGTTAATGTCATCTATGGCAACGGAACATCAAACCGAAAACTTACGCTTGACTATGGGGAGTCCTTCAACCTTCCAGTGCCGAAGTGGAATGGCAAAGAGTTTCAAGGCTGGACAATATCGGGGACATATAATCTTGATACCGCTCTTCAAGGAAGTTCGTCGAACCCGACCCTAGCGTGGTCAAGTACAACGTCACTTCCGACAAGTACATATTTTAGTAACCTTGCAATAGTAGACGGCGCTACGGTAACGCTGACAGCACAGTGGGCGCCAGGACGATATGATATAACCTATGACGTCAATAGTTCAGACGCGCAATATGTGGGATTAAACTATGCCCTTTCAGGTGAGGACTTTACAATAACAGCAGATGGTGGATGCCAGATAAGTTTTGATTCAACATATGGAATTATTACAATAGATGGCGAGAACGATGATTGCACATATGGAGAAAGGTTAATTAGAACTGATATTGACTACAAGCCAAATAGTATGGAATTTGGTCACTACAAGATTGGCGGTAGTCTCCAAAGAAAAGGGGGGGTACTTCCAGCTTATAGACCTCATATTGATTTTGATCTTAATGGCCATAGTCTGGGTGGGGGAAGCGCTGAGTACACGTATTATCATAAGTATACAGAAACAAATGATATAGGGAGTAGTGGAAAATACGTAGAACTTACTATATTCCCTTGTTCTTACACTTATGATAACACACAGTATAGAGTGTTTGCCTATGACCCTAACTATAGCGGAGACAACACCCAGCAGATATTATATGGCGATACTCCAGCTATGGGGTACGCTATAAGACCAGGGTATATGTTCACAGGTTGGAACACAAGGGCAAACGGCAGTGGCACAACTTACGGACCAGACAATATCGGCACAATCACCTCAGACATAACCCTCTACGCGCAGTGGGAACTTGCAACCTACACAGTCACCTTTGATGGCAATGGTGGAACAAGTGAGCTTGACCGAATGGACGTAGAGTACCTTTCCACCTTTGGTAGTGGCAATGGCGGAGAGCTACCACTTGCCGAAAAAGAAGGTTATGTATTTAAAGGCTGGTACTTAAGTGCCGACTCTGACGAAGAGGTAACTGCCTCAACGATTTATACCTATACAGACAACATAACTCTCTACGCACAATGGGAAGAGACTTGGTATGACTATGGTGTCAAGCCTGAAGGCGAGGGAACAGAAAGCTCACCATATCTAATAGCTTTGCCAGAGCATTTAGCTTGGCTAACAAATCAAGTAGCAAAAGGCAATGAGACCGAAGCATATTGCAGACAAATAGCCAACATTGATATGAGTAATACAAAGAATGTAGCAGAAGATAAAACTCTTGAGTGGTTCCCGATAGGCACAGACAGCCATCCATTTAAAGGATACTATAACGGCAACGGTTATAGCCTAAGAATAACCTCAAGCGGAACGCAATCAAACTACTATGGACTGTTTGGAGTGACCGAAAGCGCCACGATAGAGAAGATATATTTTATTGGTAACAACTTTACAAGCGGAAGGACCTCAGGCGGAGTTATAGCCTACGCAAAGGGCAGTACTATAGTGAAAGATAGTTACATAGAGCTTTCACTCCAACGAAAGATAGACACCTCTAGCTTTACCTTTGGCGCCATCATAGGCAAGGGCGAGAGCGGAAGCGTAATAGAAAACTGCTCACTAGTTTACTACAATATATTTGATACCGAGTATCCAGTTGCGAATGGCGACGTCGAGATAAGGTCGGTAGTTTATAGGTATAGTAAAGGTGATGGCAACTTTGATAATCTCTATATAGGCAGTGACTTTAGCGGATTTAGCTATACATCATATTGGACAATGCCACTACCAAAGAACCTCACGCATCTTCCAACCGAAGAGGTAACGCTTGACGTTATCAAAACTTGGGCGGGGAATAGTTAAACCTATAACAATAAATTTTAAAGAGTTTTGAATTTATAACTTTTGTTTTAAAATCAAAAAAAGTTTGCAACAAAAAACGTGACTAAATTTTACTTTAGCCACGTTTTTTATAATGACAATATATGGTAAATTATGTCGTTAAAAGTTACTCATTGTCATCATTATCTTCACTAGAAGACTTTTTGCCTAGTGATTCAAGGAATTTCTCAAATTCTAAGTCATCTTGTTCTTCTTGGGTGAGCTCTTTTTTCTGCGTATCTTCTTGAGGCTCTTCATTATTAAGCTCGTCTACGCTTGTATCGTCTTTTTCGTCTACGCTTGCAATAGCATTTTTCTCTTGTGTAACTTCGCTTGTTGTAACTTCGTCTGTTTCAACTTCTCCGTCAGCTTTTTCAGTCTCACTTTCTTGTTCGTCTTCACTTGTGTCATCGCTTTCAGTTTCATCGCTCTCTTCTACTTGAGGCTCTTCAGCTATCTCTTCGCTTTCTACTTCTTTAGCGTCAACCGAAACTTCTTCTTGCGCATTTTCCTGTACATTTGCTGGTCCCGTAATCATAAGAGGCTCTTTTGTTCCAGCGTTTTGCGTGTTATCCTCTTGTGCGCTTTCGTTTTCGCTTTCTTCGCCTTCTTTCTCATCCTCATAATCTGCTTGATGTTTGTTGTAAAGGGCTTTTGAAACGATTATAACCATACCTGCGATAACAATCGAGAGCAAGATTGCAACTATCAAAGTCAAGGTTTCGTCATCTCTAAATCCTTCTATGAACGAGAATATCAAGAAAAGCCATCCAACGAAGGCGATGAAAGGTGCAATAATTGACGCAGATATTGCTTTTGCGAAAGTGTTTAATTTTTCGGCATTTTTAATCGTTAAAATTGTGGTAGCAACAGAAATTACAGAAAAAACAATTCCTATAATAAGCGCTGCTATTTGAGATTGTGACATATATTCCATATTTCCTCCAATTAACTATACTAAGTATATACCATTTAGATGCTTTTGTCAATATTGTTTTTTATTTTTTATTTAAAATTTATTTTGATTTTTTTTAATTTTAGGTTATACTATAACTAGATTATGGTAGAAAATAAACAAAAAGTAAAAAATAAGGAAAAATCTAATAGGACCTTATATATAATTTTGGCGACTGTGGTAGGTTTGCTTATTTTATGCGGAGCTATTATTGCCTTTGTGCTTAATTATAACCAGTCGGCACCAGATAAGGTCAGCATTGTCGATGACGGCAAGGCGGTTTATGTTCAAGCCGAGATGAATGACAACTATAGGCTGTATAGCTTTAAGTTCGTAAATTCTCAAGACGGCGAAATCCTCATTGAGAGTGAAAACAACACCTTGACCATTGAGGACCTTCTAGAGAATGGTATAGAGATAGGCAAGACTTACGAGGTGTCAGTATGCTATCTTGCGCAAAATGAAGGCAACAACAGCCAGTATAGCCAGCCTATAACTTGGACCGTGTATACTTTTCTCGACGCGCCTATTATAAGCTATGACGCCGAAGAGGAGTTGCTGTCTTGGCAGGCAGTTGAAAACGCGCAATATTATCTTGTCTACTATAACGGTCTTACCGACCCTATTCAAACAGAAAACACCTATCTTGACCTTCAAACTATAGTTGGTGGTGAGCGCGAATTTTATGTTCAGGCTATTTCGGGTGAAGAGGTTGAAAGTGACAAGAAAAGCTATAAGGACAGCCCATTTTCAAATAAGCTCAATATTTCGGTAGTACATAAATTCCTTGACTTCACTTCTGTGAGCTTTGACGAGGCGACAAAGGAGATAACCATTACAGGTAGTGAGGATTTAGATAGTTTTTATATTTACCTCAACGACACACCATATGAATGCATTGATTTTGAAAAGACCGAGTCAGACGGCATCTATACCTATTTGGTAGATATTAGTATTCTCTCTTCTTATAACGAGGGTGACACAATCGGCGCAAGCCCAAGGACAATAGACGAATACAACATTTTTGATGGTCAGATAGTTTACGCCTCGCAAGAAGGATAATATAAGGATAATATTTAGATACGGCTAACCACTTAACATTTTGTTTTAAGTTCTAGGTTAGCTATTTTTTTTATTGATATGAAAATTTATTCATAGAATTATTGTGAAAATATCTATTAATATGAAAACATCTAAAAAAATATAATGATATAGTTTACATAAAAATAATTTTATTAAGACATACTACTTGTGTCAAGGGAGTATGTCTATGGGTAAATTCAATGTAAAGAATAAGGTTGAAGAGGTAAAAAAGACGCTAAATGAAAGCGTTGATTTTTCCTACAGATATTTTAAACGCGAGAGTCAAGTAATAGGCTTTATCTTTTTAAAAAGTATAATAGACCCTCAGCTTTTTTCGTCTGCAATCTACTTTCCAATTCAGTCATCGGACGGGGAGCTTACTATTGACCTACTTAAAAATGACCTTATCAAGTGCGTTGACATCAAAGAGGTTAAAGAAAAAGATTTGGTCAAGGAGATTTTAGACGGCAGAGTGATACTTATCACCAATTTTTCAGGAAAAATCTTGTCAATCGACCTTTTAAAGTTTCCAACGCGCGCTCCAACCGAGCCACCAACATCGCCAGTCATACAAGGTCCGCGAGAGGGCTTTGTTGAAGATATGCAAACAAACGTCACACTTTTGCGTAGACGGCTCAAAACTCCAAATCTCGTTATGGATGTTGTGAGAATTGGCTCGCAGACGCAAACCAAGGTGGTAGTTACATATTTAAAGGACATTGCAAATAAAAAGATAGTAAAAGAGGTTAAGGATAAACTAAGCAAAATCAAGGTTGATGGCGTGCTTGACTCCTACAATATACTTTTCTATCTTGAAAAACGCCCATCCTCGCTTTTTAAGCAGATTGGCAACACAGAAAAGCCTGACATCGTCGTTTCAAAGATGCTAGAGGGCAAGGTGGCGATAATTGTAGACAACTCGCCGATTGTTCTTACCGTGCCATTCATTTTTATTGAAGATTTGCAAAACAGCAATGACTACTATACCAATCACCACTATTCGTCATTTGTGCGGGTGATAAGACTGCTTGGACTTTTGATTGCGCTAATAGCGCCAGGCTTTTACCTTGCCTTGCAACTTTTTCATTATAATATATTGCCATTAAACTTTTTAATAACAATAGCCGACACTACGCAGGGCTTGCCATTTACGCCATTTTTAGAAATTTTGTTTATATTTTTGCTCTTTCAAGTGCTGTATGAGGTCAGTTTAAGACTGCCTAGCTACCTTGGTCTTGCAACTTCAGTAGTTGGCGCTTTGATTTTGGGCGACACCGGTGTAAAGGCAGGACTAATTTCACCGCCAGGTGTGATTATCGTAGCGCTATCAAAGATTGCCCTATATACAATACCCGAAGAGGCGCCACAAATCACCGTACTTCAGCTTGTGTTTATAGTTTTAGGTGGCTCGCTTGGACTAATTGGCGTTGTGTCAGGGCTTGTATATATAATCAATTATTTAAATGACTTCGACAGCTACCAAACGCCATATCTTGCACCATACAGTCCGCGTGTAACACAAGATTTAAAGGATGCAATATTCATAGACCCCATTTACAGCCAACGTTACCGACCTCAATCCTTTAGTCCACAGAAAAAGGAGCGGGTATGAAACAGATAAGTATACGTCAGTGCGGAGTTATCATTGTGATGTGCATATTTGCAAACAAAATATTGCTTATGCCATCACTTATGTATGAGCGTACGTCAGCCGACTCAATTTTTGTGATGTTACTTCTATTTTTGCTAGACTTTGTTATGCTTCCTATCTTTATAAAGCTAAAGAGCATCTATCCAGACAAAAAATTTTATGACATTTTAAAAGAAAGGCTTGGCACCTTTGTAACAAAAGTTATATATCTACTTTTGCTTGCCTTTTTCTTCTTTAAATGCCTTCTTGTATTTAGTATAACTTATGTATATTTTAAACAGCAGATTTATCAAGATGAATTTATTTTTCTTGCCTTGATTGCCTTCTTGCCGGTCATAAATTGTGCGGTCTTTAACGGCTTGCGGGCATTTTCGCGAACGATTGAGATGTTTTTCTGGATAGTGATAACAGGCTTTGTTGTATGCCTTGCAATTTCGCTATTCACACCAATCTCGGTGCCACTATTTTTTATGTCTAGCGCAAAGGATTTTTTATATTCAATGCACAACCATATCTTTGCCTTTGGCGACTTTATATTTTTATTTCTTGTTATGGATAGAATAGATTTTAAAAAGGGGAGCATTAAAAGGTTGTATTGCTATGCTCTTAGCGGAATTTTTTTGGTGACCCTGCTATTTTACCTTTTTTACGCAAAATATCAAATGACAGCCTTTATGCACAATAATGCTCTTGCAGATTTGCTTGTCTTTTCGGTGCAGTTTAACGCGATTGGTAGACTTGATATAATTGCAATGCTGACGATAATGTTTATAACTCTCTTTCAAATGGAAATTTTCAGCTTTGCCTTTTGCGACTGTTTTATAAATATTTTTCCGCTCAACAAAACCTTTGCCGTGGTAGTCTTTGACATTCTGTTTTGCCTTCTCTATTACGTCTTTATCGGGCGGTACGAAACTATGGTTATGAGTTCGCTATTTTGGCTTCCGTACCTTGCAATATTTATAAACTACATTTTGCCAATTTTGATGCTGGTGCTAATTTTTATCAAAACAAGGAGAGATAAGCTTGAAAAGAAAGATTAAAGTATTATTTAAAATGCCGATGATGATAGTATTTATAATAATACTAATCTTTTTTACGCCTTTTTCCATCTATTCGCCTGGAGAAAACAGAAATAGAGGAGTGGTGACGGCAATAGGTATAGATAGACTTCAAGACGAATACGAGGTCTCGCTTTTAACCTTTATACCAACGGCAAATCAGTCCTATCAAGAAAAAACTTCGGTCATATCAGGCAAAGGCGAGTCAGTCGCCGATGCAATCTATAACGCTCAGATTGCTATGGGGCGCAAGATAGGACTTTCTCACGCCAAGACCACCGTTGTGAATGAAAGTTTGCTTGAAGAAGATGTTGCCTCAACCGTCGATTATCTAAGCCGTGTTGCCTCACTTCCAGAAAATACTGTTTTTGTATGCACCAATAATAGCGCAAAGAAGGTTTTAGAGCAGTCACACGATTTGGTCGACGATTTAGGACTTAAGCTTGAGCAAATAATAGGCTATAACGCAAACAATATCTATATAACAGACACCTCACTAGAGGCTTTTTATAAGGGCTATTATAGTTATGTCAAGTCATCTATTATTGGCTACCTCACCATAGAGGATGACGGGAATGAGACAGAGGAGATTTCAGAGATTAGTGGCTCGCAAAAGACAAATGAAGGACAAAGCGAAGGCACTCAAGGCTCCGCAAACACCTCTTCGCAAGGTGGAGGCAGTCAAAACGAACATATTGTCAATCAAGGGCAGGCGGTGCTACTTAAAAGTGGTAGAAAGGTGGCACTTCTTGACATCGACCAGCTTAACGGCATAAATCTTTTAAATCCAAAGTCGGTCAATCAAATTATCACCATTGATGGCGTTGAAAAGGACGGCCAAACCTTTACTATGCAGTATAGGATAAAGACCAAAAAGACGCTTACCACCACTAAGTTTGAAAATGGCTATCCTATATATATGGCTCAGCTAATCCTTGGCGTTGAGCTTGTTGAGATTAACGGAAAGCACGACGCTCTTCGAGTCAACACCGAGTTTAGCGAGATAACACCCGAGATTGAAGAGAAGATAGAACAGAAGATTAAAGAGCAGTTTACAGCCTCCTTGAAAATTTTAAGAGATTGCGACAGCGATGTCATCGGAGTTGGGCGAAAGTTTTTTAAAGACAATAGACGTGAATTTGTCAAATTTATGGACACCATCGGCGGGCAGAGCCAGGCTGAAAAGTTTATAAATTATGTAACTTTTAAGCTAAACATAGTCGTTCAGCCCGACTAAAACGATAAAATTGACAAAAAATTAAAATTTTCTTTAAAAATGCCTCTTTATTTGTTGTGAAAAATTTATTTTTATGATACAATATCTTGAGTTATTAGTGAATATTTTTCTATAATAACAAAAATCAATCAAATTTGTATAATATATAATGATAATATTTAGGAGGCAGTGTGAACGAAAATAAATCAAAATTTAGATGGTCATATCTCGTTGTACTTTTGCTAATTGTGCTTATTTTTGTGGTAATCTTCACAAATAATGGCTATAGTGGCAAGAGGATAACAGGTGGCTATAACGAAGTTGTAGAACTTATCAATGGTAGGCAGGTAGAAAATGAGGACGGTCAGCTTGTAACTGAAAAGGTAGTCGAAGTGTATTACAACGACACTACTATGTACTTCCTTCTTAAAGACTCTAAATATACCGAAAGATTCCCTGACTATGCCGATTACTATATTAATTATAGATATAATGATGGCTTGTTACAGGATATACTTGACTACATTTCCACATATAATGCGGGAACAGAGGGTGAAGGTGGCGAAGTCACTCCAAGACCAGACGCCGATAAGGTTAGTCCAACCGCAGCGGTAGACGGAGTAAACGCTTGGGATATTATCTATCCTATCCTTTATATTTGCTTTGGATTGTTCCTTGTTTGGATGATATTTAGACTCCTCAATAGCACCAATAAAGGTGCAATGAGCTTTGGTAAGTCAAGAGCTAAGGCATACACAACAAGCAAAGTTAAATTCTCAGATATTGCAGGTACAGACGAAGAGAAAGAGGAACTTAAAGAGATAGTTGAATTCTTAAAAGCACCTAAGAAGTTCACTGACCTTGGCGCAAGGATACCAAAGGGGGTGCTTTTGGTGGGATATCCTGGTACTGGTAAAACCCTTCTTGCAAGAGCTGTTGCAGGTGAGGCAAACGTTCCATTTATTTCTATAAGTGGTTCTGACTTTGTTGAGATGTTTGTCGGCGTAGGTGCATCAAGAGTGCGAGACCTATTTGACCAGGCAAAGAAAAACAAACCTTGTATAGTATTTATTGACGAGATTGACGCCGTTGGTAGACAACGTGGCGCAGGGCTTGGTGGCGGAAATGATGAGCGCGAGCAAACCCTCAACCAACTTCTTGTTGAGATGGACGGCTTTGAGTCTAACGAAGGTATCATTGTTCTTGCCGCAACAAACAGAGCTGACGTTCTTGACCCAGCACTTATGAGACCGGGCAGATTTGATAGACAAATCTATGTAAACGTTCCTGACGTTAAAGGCAGAGAGGGTATTTTAAGAATACACGCAAGAAATAAACCTATTGACGAAAATGTTGACTTTAAAACTCTTGCAAGAATTACAGTTGGCTTCACTGGTGCAGATATCGAAAATATGCTCAATGAGGCAGCAATTCTCGCAGCAAGAGCAGGTAGACCAAAGATTATTATGTCTGATATTACTGAAGGTATCAATAAGGTTACAATGGGACCTCAAAAGAAGAGTCGTCTTGTAACCGATAGAGATAGAAAAATCACCGCTTATCACGAGTCTGGTCACGCAATACTTGCAAAGAAACTTGAAAACACCGACGAAGTGCAAGAAGTTTCAATCATTCCAAGAGGTATGGCTGGCGGATACACAATGCAAAGACCAGAAAATGACAACTCATATAGAACATACAACTATCTTATGGACGAAATTTGCGTTTGTATGGGTGGTAGACTTGCTGAGGAGCTTATCTTTAAAGATATCTCAACAGGCGCATCAAATGATATCTCTCAAGCAACAAAGATTGCTCACAATATGGTTTACAACTGGGGTATGAGTAAGAATTTAGGCTTCTTAAGCCTTGAAAGCTCAGACCAAGTATTCATAGGACGAGATTATCAAACCAAGAATGACTTTTCTGAAAAACTTGCCTCTGAGGCTGACGATGAGGTTAGAGCAATTCTTGACTATAACTACAAACGTGCAAAGAAACTTCTATCTGACAATATCGACCTTCTTAACGAGATGGCAAAACTCTTGCTTGAGAGAGAAACCATCAATAAGGATGAGGTTGATATGCTTGCCGAAGGCAAATCTGCCGACGAAATTGCAAAGATTATGGAAGAGCGCGACAGAGCTCAACGCGAGAAGGAAGAGAAGTTCAGAAAAGAACAGGCAGAGCTTCAACGCAGAGCAAAGTATGAGAGAAAACTTGAAGAAGGCGAGAGGTTGTTTAAGAGAGGTGTAATCACTGAAGAGGAGCTTAACACCATCAGAAAAGCCTATCAAGATTGTTTGAATGGCAAGACCGAAGATGGCGAAAACAATGTAAATATCGTCATAAGCCAAGGTAAGACTGTAGAAGGCGAAGAGCAAGACGCTCAAAATCAAGAAAAAACTATAGATGGTATAGAAAAGAGTGAAAATGACAATAAAGTAAGTGAAAACGACAAAAAAGACAATGACGATAAAGGGGAGTAACTAGATGGAAGAAAAGGTAAATCAAAATCAAAATGTCGATGCAGTTTTAAGCACTGTCAGCGATGAATATTTAAGAAAGAAAAAGCGCAATAAAAAGATAACCTTATCAGTTATTTTATTCTTTGTGCTTGCCCTTTCTGTTGTCATCATCACGCTATCTTGTGTTAAAACCAATCTAAAACCTTACTTTTTGTCTGAACCATCAAATATAGAGGTCTACATTGGCGGAACAAGACAGTATTCAACTGCGCCAACAGATGAAAACTATGACGAATTTTATAACATCTACCAAAAATCTTTCAACTCAAATATTCTTACAGCACTCTTTACTGGCAAATTAGGTAGTTATAAGATTTATGAGCCAGACTCACTCGAAAGTTTCTATTCAAGTTCAAGCAGTAAGACTGGTATGTCAAACACCTTAAAAGACTATCTTGGAGATAACTATGTTCATCTTCAATATGGTCAAGACCAACAACTTTACAATGCAGATGGTAGCACATATTATTCAACTAGATGGTCTAATAGATATAATATGCAATATAAAGATGTTTACTTTAATATAACTGACACCAATGCAGACCACGAACTTACTTTCTATTTCGGCGCATATTATAAAGGCGAGGATGGCAAAGATTATTCACCACATATCATATCAATAACTATCCGTGCCAACACCTTCCAACTTTACGATTATGTAACAGCTGAGTAAAATTGCTATTTGCTTTAATAAAGTACCTAGAATTTAAAATAACAAATCAAAATTATTAAAAAAGACGCAAGTTAATTTAAATTTGCGTCTTTTTTTGAATTTAAAAACTTTTATTGTTATTTAAAGCGAACCTCTTAACTATTACTTAAAGTAAACCTCAATTTAAAATTACTTAAAGCAAACACTAATTTAACTATTGCTTTTGAAGCAAACTTATGATTTTGTCTCGCAATTTGTCTATTCGTTTTTGATTGAGTTTTATAAGTAGTAATATGATAATTGCTCCAATCATTATCGCAAAGAAGGTGACAAGTACTGTGAATGAGCTTGAATATATCGAGAAGAAATTAGGCATAGCAACGATGGCGACGACTGTGCAGACAAGCGAGACGGCAAGCGTTATTGCTTTAAGAGGAGTAAATGGGAAACATAAGGATGCAAGGTTTAAAAATCCGCTAAATGTAAGCACCAACACACATAGTGTGTAGTATTCTTCATCGCTCAAGGTGATTAACTGTGAATTTTGCGTTGAATTTAATGCTATAACTATTAGCACGCTTACAAGCATTAAAAGTGCTCTTGGCAAGGACCTTTTCATAACCTGCGGTATAAAGTTACCTTTAATCGGTGCAGTGTTAGGCTCAAAAGTCAACAGGAATGACGGAATACCAATCACAAACGCCTCAAGAAGCATCATTCTGCTCGGTCTAAATGGGTATGGCATTTGCAAGAATAGAGTTATTACAGTAAGTATAATTGCAAAAAAGGTTTTCATTAAAAATAGTGATGACGAATTTTGCACATTGTTTACAACTTGCCGTCCTTCCTTAACAACTGATGGCAGTGATGAGAAGTTAGACTCAAGAAGTACGAGTTTTGAGATGTTTCTTGCAACTTCACTACCGTCAGCCATAGCAATTGAGCAGTCAGCCTCTTTGAGAGCAAGGGTGTCATTGACGCCATCACCAGTCATTGCAACAACTTTGCCTTTGTTTTTAAGTGCTTTGACAATTGTATACTTTTGCTCTGGTGTAACCCTGCCAAACACGGTGAACTGGTCGGCAATTTGCTCAACCTCTTTCAAGCTTAGGTTTTCAAGAGATAGATACTTGTCGCTATGTTCAACGCCGACGCGCTGAGCGATTTTTGATACTGTTGCAGGGTCGTCACCTGAGATGATTTTAATCTCAACGCCGTTATCTTTAAACCACTGTATTGTCTCAATGGCGTCCTCTCTGATATGCTCTTCAAGCACGATGATTGCAAGAAGGGTGGCATTTTTGCCAGTCATATTTTTATCAAATTTTTCACCAGATGACTCAGCAAGCGCGATTATTCGAAGGCCTTTATTCTGTTGCTCTTTGATATAATCAAGTTGCTCCTTAGTCATCTTGCAACCGATGCGAGTATGTGCGCCTAAGAAGTAAATCTTTCGATTTGATAGCTGTGTTATTGAATATTTGCGTTCTGAAGAAAATTCGGCAATGTTTAGGGCTGAATATTCTTCATTTCGTCCAAATTCCTTAATCATTGCGGTTGAGGTGGCATTTGAAGTCTTCTGCAGGTTAAGGATATTTGATAAAATCTTTTGTACACTTGACTTTCGCTTGTTTGTAAAAGTGATAAAATCGACCACTTTCATCGTTCCGTCAGTAATTGTGCCAGTCTTGTCAAGGCAAAGCACATTTGTTCTTGCAAGCATTTCTATGGAGTATAGGTCTCGCACAAGCGTCTTTTTCCTTGCAAGTTTTATTACGCCTACGGCAAGCGCAATCGTAACTAGAAGAAACATTCCTGCAGGTATCATACCAGTAAGGGCGCCACTTGTGTTGGTAACCTGCTCCTTAATTGTATCGGTTTGACTAAGCTCTTTTAGGAATGTGAGTATACCGATTGGAACGAGGGCAATGCCAATGTATCTAATAAGTCTGTTTAGGTCTTTAAATAGGTTGGACTGAGGTGCTTTAAACTCTTTGGCCTTTTTAGCCATTTGGTAGATGTAATTGTCTTTACCAATCTTTTCAACTCTTGCATAGCACTGACCAGTCACGATAAAACTTCCAGAAAGCAGTGGCGCGCCAACGGTTTTTTCAATTGAATTAGATTCGCCCGTAAGCAAACTTTCGTTGACCTCAACAACACCTTCAACAATCTTACAGTCAGAAGGTATTTGATTGCCATTTGCAAGCAAGATGATATCGTCAAGCACAAGTTTGTCGGCGGGAAGTTCCAAAGCCTGCCCATCTCTTATGGTTTTGACAAGCGGGGCGGTGACAATCGATAGCTTTTCAACCGTGATTTTTGCACGTATCTCTTGAATTATTGCAATCGCGGTGTTTGCAACGATAACGAAGATGAATACAAGGTCGCTATACGAGCCGACAATAATAAGGGCAACGGCAATTATCAGCCACAGCATATTAAAGAAGGTGAAGATATTTTTTACAAATATCGCTCCATAGGATTTTGATGATTTAACCTTTGTGCTATTGACAAGATTATTTTCAATTCGCTCGTCAACTTGCTCTTTACTAAGTCCTGTTTTGTAGTCGGCGTTGTATCTGACAACATCATCAGGCACGGCAGGTTTATCTTCCTCTTCTTTTTTCTTATAAAGGTTTGTTGTAAAAGTTTTTTTGAGTTTTTCTAGTATGTTAAGATTATTTTCAAACCCTTCCATAGTATAAAAAAACACGGTAAGTTCGCTCGGCGTACCTCTTGTATACTTTTCTTTATTTTTAAGTAGAATTTTATATCTACTTTCATTGATATTTGTCTTTTTCATAATTTAACTTAAGTATATACTATTTATTAATTAATTGTCAACTTTATTACAAATAGATTTGACAATCATTGTCAAAAAAAGTATGATATTTAAAGAAGGTGGATGTATGCAAATTGAAATTCCCGAAAGACTAAAAAAACTTGCCGACCTTTTTCCTATGCCTCTCTACGTAGTTGGAGGGTACCTGCGAAATTGTCTGCTCGGCATTGCCAAAGAAGACATTGATATCTGCTCTTCGTTAAAGGTTGAGGAGCTTGAAGCTCTACTTAAGGGAAGCGAATTTAAGTTGAAAATAAAGAGCAAAATTCTTGGTAGCGCCCTTGTCTGTGACGGCGAAAGAGAGTATGAATATACCTGTTTTAGAAGGGATATCTATCCAGATAACGGCAGTCATATGCCCGAGAGCGTGGAGTTTGTCGACGATGTAAAAGAGGATGCAAAGCGTCGTGATTTTACCTGTAACGCACTTTATTACGATATAAAGGGCGACAAACTATTAGACTTTTACAATGGAGTCGACGATATAAAACGTAAAATTCTAAGGACTGTGCAAACGCCAGACGAAGTGCTGTCTAAGGATGGCGTGAGGATACTGCGAATGTTCCGCTTTGAGTGCGAACTTAACTTCAAGATAGACAAGCAGACCTATCAATCGGCATTAAAGTATTGTGGTAATTTGCGTGACGTTTCAGGCGAGAGAGTTATCTATGAAATCAAAAGAATTCTTCATAGCCCAAGCAAGTATCCAGGGTATACCAAGAAAAACGCTTATATGAAGGTGCTTAACCAATTTAACAAGGCGTCGCTATGGCCTATTTTTAAAATTGATTGTCCTAAAATTAAGTTCAATATGGTCAAAAAAGTTGAGCATAAGTCTCAAGGCTTTTTGATAGATGTCATCGACACTGTCAATCCATTTTCAATTTCATACTATCTTAATTTGATTTTAACTGAGTCCTTTGGTATGAGCAAAAAGATGACCGAGCAGTACATAAATATTCTTAGCGGTTACTATGAGGCGCTCAACCATCAACAAAACAAACCTTATTTTTTTAAGTATTACAATAATTTCCCAAACATATATATGTTGCTTGTTTGTAGAAATAAATATCTTGCAAACAAATATCAATTTTTCTACAAATATATAATCTCTCATAAGATTGTTGTTTCTGTTAAGGATTTAAAAATTACGGGTGAAGATATAAAGAAGAGGTATCCAAGCGTAAAACAATCAAGATATAAACCGATTTTGGAAAGCCTTTTGAGCGATATTTTTGATGGCAGGTTAAACAATGAAAAAGAGGAACTTTTGCAGGCAGTTGAAAGCAAGCTGAAGTATTTGTAGATTGAAGGCAGTAATTTTATGGTGTTTTGTTGTATTAATGTGAAAATGTAGCAGTTTTTGATAAGGATGAGATGTGTTTGTTGGCTTAACCATCGCAAACCAAATTTTTGCGCCAGCAAAAATTTAGTTTTGCCATCGGCAAAACTGCGACAAGAATTGTCGCGTTTGCGATGCCGTCCATAGTTTTACAAAAAATCAGATATATTTTAAATGATTAACCAAAAAACATCTCGCTTGAGATGTTTTTTCTATGCTATATTAAATCTTCGTTTTGCGTTTTCTATTGTCTCTTTTGTGACTTTTTGAGGATTTATATACTTGACATTACTTGCGGGCAGAGTCATACCTTCTTCCATAGTAGCGCATCCTTCAACGATAACACCATTTTGAGCAGGGTAGAAGTCGTGCCTTATCTCTTTTTCCTCGGTAAGCTCTCCATTTTTATAATACTGTACATAACCTTTGCTCTCATAGCCTTCTTGCGGATATTTAAGCCTATAATATTCGCCTTTATAGATTACCTTATTTGAATATTTGCCTTCGCTGTCCTCAACGATTTTATCACCACTATGTGGAAGGACTTTGATAAGCTCTGAGCGCGTCTTTATCTCTACGCCTTCTTCAAGAGGCTGTCCATATATTTCAACAGTGATATTGTTTTCGTCGCCATAGGTTTTGATGTAGATAGGACTATCAAGATTGTTTACAAAGACAAGGTCGGCATAGCCTTCGCTTACCATAGCGTCAAGGGAGAGTGGCACATAGGATGCAGGGAGGGTGTGATGATTTGCCTCTTTCACCTCGATATCAGCAAGCACGAGCGCGTTATATAGCGTGGTCGAAGCTTGACAAACGCCACCGCCAACACCAGAAACATAACTGCCATTAAAGATGATTTTTGCATCTTTATAGCCATTTTTTGCCGTTCTTGCGCCAGTTGTATTATTAAAAGAAACTTCTTGTGATGGCTCAACAATCATACCATTAAATTTCGATAGGGCAAGTTTTATATTGCTCTTGCGGTTTTCTGTCGATTTTGAATAGTTAGTCGAAAAAGAGGAGCGCAAAACTATATTTTCAAGTAGATTGTCAAGGTCCTTTTCTGGCACTATCTCGACAAAAGGTATATTGATTGTGTAGCTTTCACCGCTCTCAAAGGCCTCATTTAACGCCTCGTCTAGTGAGGTTCTGTCAACTTTCAAGCCGTTATATCCTTCGCTAACTGAAAACATCTCTTCGCTCTCAGGCTGAAAGACAACGCTTGCCTCTATAGGCTCCTTTTCAATTTGCGAGATTATTTCATCTATCTGCGCGTTAACACCGCCATATAGCGTCTGATAGGGGAGATTTACATAAAGCCCTTCATTTTTAATCTTATTTTCTATCTTTTTCTTTTGGAAGATATTGCCTTCTCTCCCATAGCTTAGGACATTATCAAGTGAGTCATCAAAGTTGCCAACAAGCTCAAAGTCCTTGCCATAGATAGACCAAGTTTTATCCCCACTTTTTAAGGTTATTTGCAAGTTGTCCTTATTTTCATTAAGTTTGCGACCAAGCTCCTCACTTGCCTCGGCTTTGGTCAGCCCTGACACATCAACACCATTTATGTGCGTGCCAGAATAGAAGGTGGTCTTGCTTGATATGCTGTCACCAAAATAAAATTGACAAAATAAAAGCAGACCGACCGCGATGAGACATACAGCGAGTAGCCAAATTAAAGAAACTTTGTTTTGCTTAGCTTTACTTTCCACGATTTAACTCCTAAGGTATTATTTGTAAGATTATAAAAAATATTACAACAAAATTTTGAATAATAATGCCACTAGAGATTTATAATAACTTGTGGAAAAATTATCATTAAAAAGCAAACTGCTTCGTAGCCTTTTAGTCATTGTTTTGATAGCGCTGTTTATAACGCTAGTATATTTTATTTTGGTCTGGACAGGGCTTTGGGAAAAACTAAACTCTGTCGATAAAATCAAAAACTTCATCTTAGACCTTGGCTTTTATGGACGCATCGCCTTTGTGTTTTTCCAGTTTTTGCAGGTGACCTTGCTTCCAATACCTTCGCCACTTTTGATTGTTGCAGGCTCGCTCATATATGGCGCCTTTCAATCGGGCTTACTTTCACTTGCTGGTATCTTGCTTGGAAGTGCCTTCGCTTTTTTCCTCGGTAAAACCTTTGGGAGCCGACTTGTGTCCTTTATGGTGGGTAGGGATAGCCAACAAAAATGGAGCAGAACTCTTACAAAATGCAAATATTCTTTTGTTATTATGATGCTTCTTCCTTGCTTTCCCGATGATATACTCTGCCTTGTTGCCGGGCTTACTGATATGAGCTGGACATTTTTTATGGTCACACAGCTCATCGCGCGACCTATCGGCATCTTTTCGGTAAGCTATCTTTCAAACGGCGAGATTATTCCATATAGCGGTTGGGGGCTTGTGGTCTGGGCTGTAATAATTATTGTCTCATTTTTGCTAATTTATCTGACAAGCAAATATAACCAAGAGATTGAAAATTATATAAATAAAACACTAAATAAATTATTTAAAAATAAAGGCAAATTAAATAAAATAGATAAAAATCAATAATAATTTTTATAAAAAATATAATAAAAATCATTAAAAATTAAACAAAAATCGGAAATAAATAAAAAATCATTAAAAATTAAATAAAATGTCGAAATAAATAGAAAAAATGTCAAAAAACAAAAAATATTAAAATAAATGAAAAGTTAAAAAATATCGAATAAAAAATAAAAAAATAAAAAATAAAATTAAATAAATATTATTTTATAATTAAAACTTTGCCTTTTTTAATCATTTTTGGTGTAATATTGTTGGTTATGAGTATGCTGATAGGTGAAACATTGTATTTTTTTGATATTGATTCAATATTATCATTTTCTTTTACTATATAAATTTGATTGAATTCTTTTTTCATAACTCTCCTTAAATTCTCGCGCGCTTTGATTTTTGTCAAAACTTGTTATAATAAATTTTATTCACCTTTAATAACATATATGAGGAGAGGGTGATGAAATCTTTATTTAGAACAGTAGCTTTAATTACTGTATTTTCTTTTTTAACAAGGGTAAGTGGCTTTATCTTTAGAATAATTCTTTCAAGAGTTGTTGGCGCAGAAGGCGTTGGACTTTATCAAGTCGCGTCCTCTGTTTTCTTTGTTTTATTAACTGTTATATCAAGTGGTATTCCGCTTATAATATCAAGGAAAAGTGCGAGCTTTTCAGTTAAAAAAGAAAAGAAAAAACAAGGCTCATATCTATCAGTTGCTCTTATTTATACACTGGCTCTCTCGCTCATCCTAGTTTGCGTTGTGCTGTTATTTAAAGGGCTTTTTAGCAAGATTTTCACCGACCAGCGTTGCTATGAGCTTCTTTTGGTACTACTTCCAAGTCTTGTGTTTTCTTCGGTTTACTGCGTCTTTCGTGGCTCGCTTTGGGGGCAAGGCAACTACTTCGCCCTTTGCGTAAGCGAGTTTTACGAGCAGGTGGTGCATATCATTGCAGGGGTGTTTTTGATAGGTTCATCACTATCTGCAATAGAAAACGCCTTCGGCATAAGCTTGTCAATGTCAATAGCCTGCTTTTTGTCGATGATACTGGTAGTTTTACTATTTTTCTACTATGGCGGAAGCTTGTCAAAGCCAAAGAAAGAATATCTAAAGCCACTTGTCAAGCAGTCGACGCCTATAACCGTGATGAGGGTTGTAGGCTCCTTCTTACAACCGCTTATTGCGCTTATAATTCCAGCAAGGCTCATATCGATTGGCTATACAAGCTCTCAAGCACTCAGCCTCTATGGTATTGCCGTTGGTATGACCTTGCCACTAATCTATGTGCCGACTACAATCATAGGCTCGCTTTCAACGGCGCTCGTACCAGACATTTCAAAGGCAGTGGCTCAAAATGACAAATCTCATATCGAAAAGAGAATAACAACTTCAATATATTTTACGCTAATCATCTCGTCGCTTTTCGTACCATTGTATCTTGGTGCAGGCGAGCAGATAGGGCTATTTTTATATGACAACATCTTGAGTGGAACACTTCTTCAATCGGCATCTTGGGTACTTCTGCCACTTGGGCTTACAAATATCTCATCTGCGCTATTAAATTCGCTTGGCTATGAAAACCGCTCCTTTGTAAACTTCTTTGTTGGCGCGGTTGCAATGTTTTTGGCGCTATGGATACTGCCAACCTTTGTAGGCGTAAATTCTATCATTTGGGCAATGGGCATAAATTACTGCATAACTGCAATTCTCAACCTTTGGCTACTCAAAAGAAAGACCAAGGTGTCATTCAAGGTTGCCTATCCGCTTATCAAGATAATTTTGCTAACAATTCCATCTTCTGCACTGACCGCTTTTGTTGTAAGCTTGTCAAGTTATGCCTTCCCGCTTTTTATCTCTCTTGGGATAGGCGGAGCCATAGGAGTAGGCTCCTACGTTTTGCTTGCAAGCGTTGCAGGAATAATTGACTTAAAAGTGGTACTTTCTTTTGTTAAAGCAAAGTTCAACTTCAAGCGCGCAAAGAAGGCAAAGCAGAGCGCATAGTTTAAAAATATAAGCGGTATTTTAAAAAGTCAAAAAACAAATTATTTAATTTTTAAATGTAAAATAATTAAATATATCTTTATTTTTACAATAAAAACTTTATAAAAATAGTATAAAAGTTGCAAATTGCACAAAATAAGGTATGCTTACAATAATAATTAGGTCGATTATAATATATTTGATTGTGCTACTTGTGTTTAGACTTATGGGCAAGCGTCAACTTGGGCAAATGCAACCCTTTGAGCTTGTCCTAACTTTAATCATTGCCGACCTTGCCACAATACCTATGGCAGAGGTGTCTGTGCCAGTTCTTCACGGCGTTGTACCGCTATTGACACTGGTGGTTTTGCATTTTATTTTAACTTTGATAAGCCGAAGTAGTCATTTTTTTAGTAAAATCATAAGCGGTAAACCTGTAATCATTGTCAACCCGAAGGGTATCGACTATAAGGCTATGAAAAAATTAAATCTTTCAACTGACGATATATTTGAGGCGCTTCGCGGGGCTGGCTACTTTAACATTTCTCAGGTTCAGTATGCCATAATGGAGACCAATGGCAAGGTCAGCGTTATGCCAAAAGCCGAATATGCACCGCTGACCAATGGCGACCTAAAGACAAACGCCGATGAAAGTTTTCTTCCGATAGTGCTTGTAAGCGAAGGAAAGATAATTAAGGAAAATGTTGAGCTTGCAAATATAAGTCAAGGCGTAATTGAAGACATTATCAATAAAAATAGCAAAGGTGCGAGCGTTAAGGATGTGCTACTACTCACGCTTGACCGAACGGGCGAAGGCTATTTACAACTTAAAAAGGGCGAAGGCAAGACTATCACCGCCAAAAAGGTGGTGGGGGTATGAAATTTTTTCATTACTTTAACTTTATTCTCATAATTTTGCTACTTGTCTTTATTTGCGTCGCTGAAGATAGCGTTGTATCAAATTCGTTAAGCGAAATTCAAACAAGATGTTATCAGCTTGAAGAGATGATTGAGCGTAGAGATGACCTAAAAAACACTGAGATGACGCTTGCTGTCGACAATCTTGAATATGTGTGGACACGAGATGAGAAGAATATGTGCTTCTTAGTTAATCATAAAAACATTCAAGAGATAGGGCAGGAGATAGCAAAACTTAAACTCTACATTGCAAGCAACGATATAGATGCTTTCAAAGTTTCAATAGAGGAGATTAAATTTTATTGCCATAGTTACCTGCATTTTATGGGCGCAAATTGGCATAATGTTTTATAAAAATATTTTATGTAAATTCTAAATAAAATTTAGTTGGGAAAATCACTTTTAAAGTTGAACATTATGTTTTTTAAAAACAAAAAATAGTGGAAA
Source organism: uncultured Clostridia bacterium (assembly GCA_944350015.1). Taxonomy (GTDB): domain Bacteria; phylum Bacillota; class Clostridia; order Christensenellales; family UBA1242; genus Caccovivens. Next base: position 57,419 of record CALVNW010000002.1, read on the forward strand.
AGTCTCCACTATTTTTCTGATATACTTAGGGTTTACCAAACCTTTTCTTTTTTCTTTTTGTAGATACCAATCAAAATTATAACGATAAGTGCAAACACGCAAAGACCAATTACAATATAGACAATGTAAAAGTAATCGAAAGGCTTATCTGTTGATACTACAATTTCATTGCTTGAAAGTGAGGTTGCACTGCCAGGGTTATACACGCACCAAACGTGCCAATCACCGATGAGGTTCTCATCATCTACTTTTGGCACTTCAAAAACGAACTCTCTACCTGTTCTATAATAACTGCTATACAATGAGGTAGTGCATTCATATTGAGCAAAATCTGGATTTTCAAGGTCGCTAGCGGTCAGTGCATATCTTGCACCATCAATAGTTGTGCCATAAGCATACCAAACAAGCAAGTTTTCATCTATATATTTATAAGCATTGTCATTTACAAGATAAAACTCGAAACTGTTTGTAAGAGATTCCATAGCGGTTGTGCTTATGGTATAGTCGATAACAGGTATCTCTGTGATAACAGAAGTCGGCTCAATAAAGTAGTAAAGTGAGTGTTGTTCAGCACCGTTTATGTCGATAAGGAATTGATAGATACCCCAGTTTATGCTGGTGTCCTCTTCGTCAAAGTAGTCGCCATCACTATTGCCGTCAGTGCTAAAGGTGTCATCGATATTAAAAGAAAAATATTGCAGTGCTATATCGTTATAATCGCTGACAGTAGGTGAGGTGTAAACTACGCCAAGAGGTATGGTTTCGCTTGTGATAAAGTCTGTTTCTTCACCATCTTTGAAGGCATAGCCTTTTAGGTAGTTTATAGAGATATGCATTTGATATGAATTTGGATTTTCTGTATCAGGACTTAGTGGTGGCGGATTATTTTGAGAAGGTGTAAATGAGATTGTAAACTGCTTGGCGTCTTTCCAAGGCACTGTATATACTTGACTATCATTATAATCTACTGGGCTATCTAAAATTATATTTTGGTCATTTCTTGACAAGATGGAAACGTTAAGCTCGCCTTGCAGTGTGTCGCTTTCAAGTGCAAGCTCTGACGGGTCATTTTGAGTGTCTGCCTTCGCCAAACTTCCATAAGAAAAAGATAGGCAAGCAAAGATAAGAACTGCCAAAAGCATAATACAAATAAAATTAAAAGATTTTGATTTTATCATATCAACCTCATTAAACTCTTATATAGCAATAATAACATAATATCAAAAAATAAAAAAATGTTTTTGTAATATTTTTAAATTTTTCAATAAAATATTCGGAAAATATTAAAAGTATTTTTTAATTGTTGACAAAATTTTACAAAGATTATATACTTTATTCTATGGAAAGAGAAGATATTGATTTATTGGTAAGTGAAAACCAAATTAAGATTGATTTTGACTCGCTTTCAAGGGAACAAATTACAGAAGAAGAGAGCGTAATCATTCCAAGCTCTCTTATAAAAGCGGTGAATTATGACTGGATAAAGGATGAGGTGCTATTTGTTGTAGTAAAGGCATATCATTCTTTTGTTAAAGACCTTCCTAGTGTTGAGCTTTGTGGCAAAAGACTGCTTGACTGGGTGCTTAACGCTGGCAGTGGCTGTGAGACAAGGATAATAGAGGACTGCGAGGATATAACCAGTAGAGTGCGTAACATCACTACAAATAAGAATATCATAGCGGTATTTTATAGCGATACACCACTTTTAGATAAAGGCACCTTCAATAAGTTTTGTGAATATTTTTCTTCGCATAATATGAACTTTTTGAGGTTAAGCCGAGGGTTTATTGTCAAGAGCGAATTTTTGAAGAATAACTTTACTCTCGCACAAGGCGCAAGCGAGCTTGACGATAAAAATCTCCTTGTTGCAGACAGCGCAAAGGTGCTTAACTTGATGAGCAACTCATTATATAATAGAATACTCAACTATCATATTAAAAATGGTGTGATTATTTATGGACAGAACACAGTTTTCATTGACGGTGATGTGGAGATTGAGGGTGGGGTTATAATTTATCCAAACAATGTTATAAAAGGTCAAAGCATAATTGGCGAAAACGCAGTTATTGAAAGCGGTAATGTCATTAAAAATAGCATTATTTCAAATGATGCAGTAGTGAGAGGTAGCTATATTGAAAACAGCAAGATAAGTGCGGGCGCGTCTATTGAGCCTTTTAGCAAGATAATAGGACAGGAGTTTTAAGGAGAGAAATATGGTTATTATAGTAGGGCTTGGCAATATCGGCGTTCAGTATAAGAACACCTTTCATAATCTAGGCTTTAGAGTTGTCGATTATCTTGCCGAAAAACTTTCAATAGATGTGACAAAAGAAAAATATAAGGCGCTTATCGGCAAAGGCAGAGTAAACGGGCAAGAGGTAATGCTAGTAAAACCTACCACATATATGAATAACAGCGGACAGTGCGTTGTGCTTATAAAGAAAAAATTTAAAGATGCTAGAATTATTGTTGCGGTAGACGATATAGACCTTCCAAAAGGCGCCATCCGCTATAGAGAAAGAGGTAAAAGTGGCACTCACAATGGTATGCGCTCGCTTGTTGAATATATTGGTGAGGACTTTGAGCGCGTGCGAATAGGCATAGGCAGAGATGAAACTAAAAACCTTGCCGACTACGTGCTATCAAATATAAGATTTGAAGATGAAGAGCTTTTTAATGAGGCTATCAAAAAGGCTGGAGAGCTTATACTTGAAAAGCTTAAATAAGGTTTACTTAAAATTATTTAAAGTTGCGATTAAGAAAACTAATTAAAAAATATTCATAATAAAACTTTAACAAAAATCAATTATATCTTAGTTAATTTAATAAAACTTAGTTTTAATCAATTTTTACTTTTAATATTTTGGAGAGAGATGTTTTTATCAGAAGAACTAGAGAAAGTTACAAAAAATAGGGTGATAACAGGAGTAGGAGACGGTGAAAAGATAATACTTGCAAGTCAGTTTGACCGCCTTATTTTTTTGTGCTCTAGTTTTGTGCTTGCTGGCAAAATCAAGAGAGGGCTTGAAGGACTTGGTAAAAGGGTTGAGATTGTCTCAAATGCAAGAGAGAACGATGACGAAAATGACAAAAACCTTCTTCCTTTTGTCGAGGCGATAAACAACTATCTTGCTGGCAATTTGGACGCGTTAATCTTTCTTCCTTGCTCAATGATAATCAAGTTTGACCTAGCTAAGTTCAAAAGTATTAAAATTAACAAAAACCAAAACTATTCACTTGAAGAGCTTACCAAAAAGCTTGTCGAATATGGCTATGAAAGGACAAGCCTAGTCTCTGAAAAGGGGCAGTTTGCGCTAAGAGGAGATATACTTGACATTTTCTCGTCAAACGATAAGCCATATAGGGTGGAGTTTTTTGACGACCTTGTTGAAAATATAAGCGTCTTTGACCCTAACACTATGAAAAACATAGAAAAGCTTGAAAGCGTTAGTATAACCTTGTCAAAACTGCCACTTGGCAACGATAACGTCACTTCGCTTGAAGGCAAGGTTATTTTAGATGAGCCTAAGAAGGTAGACGAGGAGATTTCACTTCTTATTCAAAGTTATTCAAGCACTTCCTTTTATAACCACAACAATTATGAGAACTTTGACAGCCTCTTTGCAAAAGCCGATGTTATATTTGATAACTTCCAAGTGCTTAAAGCAGATTACTATAACGATAAGCTTGCTGGGCGAAGCTATTTGACCGACTTTTTGGCTTTAAAGCAAGACCTAATAGAGGCAAAGAATTTAAATCAAGCAATTCTTCTTTTTACAGGGCAAGAGCGATACAAAAACAATCTTGCCGACTTTTTGACTGAAAATGGTCTGTCATACTTTAATTACGAAGGACAGAAGCTAGAGCGAAGAAACATCTATATCACAAGCCAGAATATGCCTTACAATTTTTCATTTTTAAAAGAGGGTATTGTAGGCATAGGCAGTGATAGCCTTTATAGAACGGCAAACACAACCTTTTCTAAAAGTAAACATTCGGTATTTTATTTGCCAAAGCTTGGTGACTATGTTGTTCACACCTTTCACGGCATAGGTAAGTGCATCAAGATAGAGAGGATGAAGATATCCGATGTTGAAAAGGACTATTTTGTAATAGAGTATAAAAACGGCGATATTCTCTATCTTCCAAGTGAAGAGGCAAACACCATCTCGGCGTATATCGGAAGTGAGCAAACTCCAAAGCTATCCTCTTTAGGTGGCGGTGAGTTTACAAGGCTTAAAGAGCGTGTAAGAGCCTCCATTAAAGAGATGGCGATCAGCCTTGTTGAGATATATAAAGAAAGGGCAAGTGTGAAGGGCTTTAAGTTTAAGCGCGATGAATACCTTGAGAAGCAATTTGCTGACGCTTTTGGCTATCAAGAGACACCCGACCAACTAAAAGCTATCCAAGATGTCGATAAAGATATGGAAAGCGACAAGGTTATGGATAGGCTCATCTGCGGAGATGTTGGGTTTGGCAAAACCGAAGTTGCTCTTCGCGCATCCTTTAAATGTATCTATAACGGTAAACAAGTAAGTTTGCTTTGCCCTACAACAATACTTTCTCAGCAACACTATATTTCAGCAAAAGAAAGACTTGAGGGATTTGGCGCTAGGGTTGAGGTAATTAATAGGTTTAAAACCTCTCTTCAAATAAAAGAGATTTTGAGGCGCTTTAAAGAGGGCGAGATAGATATGCTTATAGGCACGCATAGACTACTTAGTAGCGACGTTGAGTATCACGACTTAGGACTCCTCATCCTTGACGAAGAACAGCGTTTTGGCGTTGAACATAAGGAAAAGATAAAGGATAAGCATCGAAATGTTGATGTTTTGACGCTTTCTGCAACACCTATACCAAGAACGCTCAATATGTCACTTTCAGGCATACGCGACATATCTGTCATTGAAACTCCGCCAAGAGACAGACTGCCAATTCAGACCTATGTCGCCGAGGAGAGCGACCAACTTTTGAAGGACGTCATCACAAGAGAACTCTCACGTGGTGGTCAGGCATTTGTTGTATATAACAGGGTGGAAAGCATTGAGGAGTTTGCCTCACACCTTCGAAAACTTCTTCCAAATGCAAGCATAGGTGTCGCACACGGACAGATGCAAGAGAGACTACTAGAAAACGTTATAGATAGGCTCTATAAAGGGCAATACAATGTTTTGATATCAACAACATTAATTGAAAACGGCATAAATCTTCCGCTTGCAAACACTATGGTTGTCATCGAGGCGGATAGGCTTGGGCTTAGCCAGCTTTACCAGCTTCGCGGTCGAATTGGAAGGAGTGATAGGTTAAGCTATGCCTACTTAACCTACATCAAAGATAAGCACCTCACAGATGAGGCGTACAAACGTCTTGAGGCAATCAAGGAGTTTAGCCAGCTTGGCAGTGGTTTTAAGATTGCAATGCGAGATTTAGAGCTTCGTGGAGCGGGTAACATATTTGGTAAGGAGCAACACGGACATATTGCCAAGGTTGGTTATGATATGTTTGTAAAGCTTCTTGACGAGGAAGTTAAGGACATAAAGGGTGAAAGGGTTATCAAGAAGAGTGATGTTAAGCTTGAAATCACCTTAAGCGCCTTTATAAGCGAGGACTATATCGCAGATAACGAACAGCGCATAGTCTACTACACAAGAATAAGCGAGCTATCAACAAGAGGCGAGATAAAGAGCCTTGAAGAGAGTTTAAAGGATGGCTACGGTCAACTTCCTAAAGAGGTTGACGCGCTTTGCCACCTTGCATACCTACGTAATCTTGCCTCAATTTATGATGTACAAAAGATTAGGATAAATAAATTTGAAGCTTTGGTATTTTTAGATAAAAAAGAGGACATAATTGACCAGAGGCTTGCAAAGAACCTAAGTGAGTTTAAAGGTAAACTGGTTTTTGACAGTCAGGTGAAGATTAAATTTGATTGGGATTCAAGCGTAGAAGAAAAGCTTAATAAGATGATTGAATTCTTTGAAAAAGCAGGAAAAACGAGCGAGGGCACAAAAGAAAATTAAAATTTTGTCATAAAATGGGCTAAATTGCTTGAAATTTTAAAACAATATGTGCTAATATTAGGAGTACGAATATAAAATTTACTTCGGGAGATAGAATGAAGAAAGGAAAGTTTACTGGATTAATTTTAAGTTTCTGCCTTCTCTGTATGGGTATCCTTACAGGGTGTTCTTTGGTTGAAACTGACTATGATAGATATTATAACCAAGTTGTAGCGGTGGTTGAGAGCAAGAAAGACAGCTCTAAGCGCGCCGAAATTACAAAGATGGACTTAATCTCAGGTTATCAAAGCTATGGCTACACCTATGAGCAGTATTACGGCTATTCTAGAAGTGAGGCTATGAGGGCTACTTTGGACCTTCTTGAAAATAGGCTTGTAACTATTATGACCGCTGAGGAAAAATTTGGTGTAAATAGCGATGGCACTGGGCTTTCTGACAAAGAAAAGACATATCTTTGGGAGCAGGTGGTAGGTTCGCTCAGCACAAACCTTGACTCTTATTATGAGGATATCACTGGCACAAGTAGCGAGGAAGAAGAGAGCGAGGATATCACTTTTGAAGGATATGACAAAACCGCCCAGCTTATAAAGAATGATGACGGAAGTTATACAATCAAAAGTTTGAATGAAACAGAGGAGCCTCTTGCAAACTACCATCCAAAAAGAAATAGAGATTTTAATGATGCAGAAGATAGGGCGCTTATTTTTGAAAACTTTAGAGATGATGTACTAAACTCAAACGAGAACTATCAAAAGGCATATTCAAATTATTTGAATGACCTTCTTGCAAGTGAATATGGTCAAAATCTTTCAACCAATGCTGTTGAGGTTTTTGAAAGAGAGATAGAAAGACTTTATGAGGTTGCCTACGAGAACTATTTGCTTGAAAAGTATTCTTATAGTAACAGAGGAGAAAACACCTCTTCTATATCAGCTTCACAAATTGTAAACCTTTATACAAATAAAGTTAGGGCATCTTATGCTCAATATGCGCTTGAAAATGATTCAAACTATGACAGCGACGTTCAAGATAGTTTGAATGAGGTTTATTACTTTAAGAATGACAATGATTCAACAAAATTCTTTACAGTTGCAAACGTTCTATTTATGTTTGACGATGACCAAAAGGCAGAGTACGATAGATTAACCGCTTTAAGAGAGGAGTCTATTGTCTCTGAAGAGAATAATAAAGACCCTGAGTATACTGCAAGTGAATACAACCAAGATATGGATAGACTTTACGGCTCAATCAAACCTGTCATAAGAGCGTATAATGAACTTACTGGCATTTACGAAGAGGTTGAGCTTGCAAGCGATGATGATACCACCGTCAACGACATTTACAACTTGATGGTAAGAGAACTTGAAACTGCACAGTTATCAGGTGACGTAAATATTATTGGTGACCAAATCAACGAATATATCTATGAGTACAATGAAGATACAGGTATGTTCAATGCAGAGAACAACTATGTTATCGGTATCGATAGCGAAGGGAATGCAGTGTCAAGCTTTGTAGACTCCTTTGAAGAGGCTGCAGTAGAGTTGTATAATAGCGGAAAAGGACAGGTAGGTGATATATCAGGTCTTGTTAGGTCTGAGTATGGCATACACGTGCTTATTTATACTGGTGTTTGCGAGAACCTCTATGACGGCATAACTCCATCTTTCACATTGTCAGAAGAGGCTATTGAAAAGTTGTATACCACAAGAGTTAACATACTTGTTGACAAAACCTATTTTGACGTTCTCTATGACGAGCTTTACGCCGACAACTTTACTCAATTTGAGGACGCTAACGTTCAATATTTAAAAGACACTTATTTTACTGTTACTGAATATAGCGGTAGATTTGATGATTTACTTGAGTAACGGTTGAAATTATTTGACAAAATACGCTTAAAATCAAATTTTTAAAATGATTTTATTCTATATAAAATTATAATTATAAGGTACCTTTACTTGACAGAAGGTACCTTTTTTTGATAGTATATTGTTATGAGCAAAAATAGGGGGCAACAGAATAAAAATAGGGTTTCTTCGGGGGGCGGAGAAAACTTTTTTGTTCAAACAAATATTGATGACCTTCTGACTGCCACCAAAACAGAAGAAACCACCAGCGAAAACTCTGAATTAAAAGTGGATAGTACACAAAATGGCGAAAAATTAGAAAATGACACAAATAAAACTATTGAAAAACCTTTAATAAGTGAAAAAACTGAAGATAAAATCATTGAAGAGCCAAATTTAATAATAGACAACAGTACTAAAGACGAAACTATGACTGAGCAGGCTTTTAAAAATGAGAGCAGAACTGAAAACAAGACCATAGCTAAGCAGAGCGAGCAACCTAAAGAGGGTTTAATTGAAAATTTGACACTCGAAATTGAAAATGAAGAGAAAAATATAGATAAAACCTTAAAAAAAGAGCTTGAGGAAGAAGATATCAAAGAGGATGAAAAGCTTGAAATGGAGTTTAAGACCGAGTTAAAGCCACCGCAAGCTTTAGAAGAGCTGGAAATCTCAGAGAAAAAGAAGCTTGATGAGGCAGAACAATCTGTATCAAAGCACAATACCAAAAAGAGAAGAAATCTCAATGTTATCTTCTTTATTGTCAACATTTTAGTTGTTGTTGGTATTTTGGTATATCAACTATTAAAAGAGGATATCGGTAATATTGGAGATATTGGCTCACTTGATGTTGGGTCGCTTTTTGTCTGTATATTACTTTTTGGTGTGGTTATACTATTTGATACCACGGCAATTGGATATCTATTAAAGCAGTCAACAGGCAAATGGAGTTTTGGTTTTGCCTATAAGGTTGCAGAGATTGGTAGATATTACGACTGCGTAACGCCTATGGCGACAGGTGGACAGCCTTTCCAAATATCATATTTAAAGTCAAGAGGAATGCCTGTTCACACATCTCTTTCAATACCGCTTGCAAAATATGAATTTCAGCAGATGTCCTGGGTGGTGCTCAGCTTTATCTGTCTTTTAATATCCTTCACAAACAAGGCATACGGTACATTTGTCGGGGTGACAAGTATACTCGGCTTTTGTCTAAGCTCTGTAATGCTTTTTGTGACCGTCTTTTTGTCGGTTTGCAAAAGTTTAGGTAGAAAAATCGTTGTAAAGGTGCTAAGGCTTCTTTACAAGATGAAACTTATAAAAAATTACGATAGGACATATGAAAAGATAACTAAATACATTTCAGATTTCCAAGACGTAATGAAACAGTACGCAAAATCACCTAAAGATTTTATCGTAATGTTTATTATATGTGTAGGTAAATATATTATCAACTATTCAATTCCATTTTTCATAGTGAAACTTTTTAGCCCAACGGTGCCAGGCAGTGACTATATAACGCTCTTTGTTATGTCAATGCTTGTCGACCTTGCCTCGTCATTCTTTCCACTTCCTGGTGGTACCGGTATGAACGAAATATCCTTTACCGCCGCATTTAGCGCAGTTATTGCAAACTCTGCGATTAAAGACAACATACTTGTCTGGGTTCTTCTCGTCTGGAGATTTTTCTCATATTATGTTTATCTTATTCAAGGTATGTGCATTCTGTCCTATGATATGGCGTACGGCAACCGCAAATATAAATGGCAGGTCAAGCGTGATACTCTCGTTGAAGAAAGTACGATATTTAAACAGAACCAGATAGACAAATTTAGGGCAGAGCGGTCACGCAGACGGCGAAAAAAGATGAAATAAACGCCTAATTGTGTATTAGGAAAAAATGTGAGCAGTACTTTAATTTAAGAATTTTTAAAAGTACGCAAGAAATTAAAACGAAAAACTTATAATACATTAAAAAGTGTTGTAAATAAAAAGTTATTAAGAGCAAGAAATGATATATTTAATCCTCTCCAATATTTTAAATTAAGAATAATTATTTGATAATTAAACAAAATATACTTATGAAATTGTGTAAAGAAAATTTTGGGTGGATATTTATTTCAGCCTCTCTTCTTATCCTTCTTGCAATAGCCATATACCTCGGTGCGTCTGGCTGGTTTTTTAAAAATGATATTTCACTTACAACAGACCTAGAACTTGGCAAAACTGTATCTACCACCATTACAAAAAATCAAGCAAATTCAATCTCGCTCACTTTTGATGGCTCTTATTTGTCTGGTGAGCGTCTGCCTCAAATCATCAGTATAAAGAATGGTGATGATAGCGATAGCCTCTATGTTCGGGCTAAGGTTTTTGTCTATACAGGTGATAATGTCAATCTTGATATGGATATAGTTGAAACTATCAATTGGACAAAAAATGAGGATGGCTATTATTACTATAACGACCTATTAAATGTAGACGCCTCATCCTCTCTTTGCTCCTACGTGATTGTTGGCAGTGAAGGTAAGTTTTCTAGCAAGAAAAAGTATATACTAAACGTTGTTTTTGAAAGTTTGTCCTCAAGCCAAGACGTTGAAAGCATTTGGGGAGTAAATCCTATTCAAAATATTTGACTTTTATCTTAAAATGTTATATATTTTTATTATCGGAAGAACTTTTTGCGATTAATATGATTTCAAATTGATTAATTTAGACAATTTTTCAGTGTTTTACACATCAAGTTGAATATTTGTAAAATAAATGTTGGCTTTTTAATTTTCGTTTTTCTGATATTTGTAAAATTGAAGGAGAAAGTTATGGATAATGTTCCTATGCCACCAAAGAGACCTATACCGCCTCGTCCACCAATGAAACCACAGATAAATAGAGGAGTGAATCAGAATAATGCACCTCAAGTTTCTCAACCGCCCTCAAAGCCACAAGTGCAGGTTGTAACTGCGCAGACAAAAGTAAAAGAGCAAGAACCTACACAAAAGGTGGAGGCTAAAGAGCTTTCAAGCGCACAATCGCCAACTAATGAAAATGCGGTTGCAAACCAAAATAACATAGCAAACGTGCAGACTGCACCTAAAGAGGAAGCTGGCGCAGATAAAAAAGCTCAAGTTAGCCCAAAACCTGCAACTAAGGCAGAGAAAAAAGACGCCAAGCAAGAAGATGAAAAAGAAGGTAAAAGCCATTCTGCGCTATACCTTGTACTAAGTGGGCTATGCTTTGCAGGTGCCATTGCTTGTTTTGTAGCTTTGTTTATTTAATTGTCTACTTTTTATGACAAGATATATCAAAAATTCAAGTAAATATAAAAAAATATAAGTCAATCATTATAATATGAAAAGAGTGATTGGCTTTTTTGTTGCCGTTATATTGCTAATAGGAGTATGTGTTTTTAAAGAGAATGACTATGCTCTCTTTAACGGGTTTTCGCGTGTAATAGTGGTAAGCGAGCAAGAACAGCTCTATCAAAACTATTTAACAAATGGCAATCAATATTATTATATCTTTGACGAAAATGCCGATGTTAAACAGCTGTTAGGGCAGAGCTTCGTATCCTACAACTTCTATTTTTCGTCCGATTTTAATATAGAAAAATTTATGTCAAACCTAGACTTTTGCTATCAAGGCGGTGATGTTGAGGGATATAAATTATATTACGGCTACTACTGCGACTTTAACGATTTTCGTTATGTAGACGGCAAGAAGGTCAATATTCAAATCGCTCTTACTCAGAATGAGATTGTAGTGGGACTGCCTCTTATAACCACAGGTTATTAAATTAAAAATGACAAAATTTAATGTATAAAATAATGCTTTATGGCAATAAATGGTGTAGGAGGTAATATGGAAATAAGAAAAGAAAACAAGGCGGTTGAGTTTATCAAAAAGTATGGTCTTTATGTTGCTGTTGGTGTGGTCGTTTTTGCTGTGGCGCTTACCTTTACTCTTCTTGCAACGCTCGGCGGGACTGTAAGAACAGGTACAAGTACCTTAAATTTTGTAAGCCCTATGAGTAACGCGACTGTTGTCAAGGACTACTCAGATACCGAGCTTCAACTAAATGAAACTCTAGGACACTGGGAGGCGCACCTTTCAGTTGATTTGACTTCTGAAAATAGTGACGTATTCTCTGTGCTTGATGGCACGGTTGCAAGTGTTAACTATGATTATCTAAACGGCTATACTGTCACAATCAATCACACAGACGGCTTTGTGTCAATCTATTCTTCACTTGAAGAGGCGGTTGATGTCAAAGAGGGTGACACTGTTACTGCAGGCGAAAAGATTGGTAAGGCTAGCGAAACTGCAACTTCAGAACTTGAGCTTGGCTCGCATTTGCACTTTACGTTAAAGCTTAATGATGATTATGTAAATCCAAACAACTACTTAAATTTAGAACTTAAATAACTTAACCGCAAATTAGCTTTAAACAGCCTAACCGTACAAAATACAATAATTTTAACAATTATTGTATTTTTATTTTACATATTTAAAAGTTTATGCTATAATCAAAATGGAGGTTTGTATGAACACTATTGATAAGGTAAAGAAATTAATTGCAGAACAATTATGCATATCAACAGATGATATATCAGATACTGCCAATATTGTGGAAGATTTAGGGGCTGACTCACTTGACATAGTAGAGCTTCTTATGTCTTTTGAAGATGAGTTTAAGGTTTCTATTCCTGACGAAAAGCTTGAAGAACTTAAAACAATTCCACAAATTGTAAAAGTTATCGATGAATATACTAAAAAATAACTAATTTTAAACGAAAGTTTAGATATATTATGGCAAGAAAATGACTTTAAATCCTTTTAGGGAGGTAAGGTCTTTTTTATTGACAAATTATGACATAATGCGACTTTTTTCCACATATTTTATAGGGTGGAGGCATTATGAGAGATGATTTAGTAGAACGCATATTAAATGTTGCAAATCATATTTTAAAAACTCACGATACCATTAGAAAAACCGCGAAAATTTACGGATATAGCAAAAGCACTGTGCATAATGACGTGTCTATAAGGCTTGCAAAAGTCAACTTTGACCTGTATCAAAAGACAAAAAAGGTGCTTGATGAGAACTTTGCCGAGAAACATATCAGAGGCGGTCAGGCAACCAAACGTAAATATCAAGAGATAGAGGAGAGTGTAAGGGAGTAAACTTTAACTTATCTAAAGATTAAAAATATTAAATTTTAGAAAACCTAGAGATTATGCAAGTTTAAAAGATTATGCATTGTCTCTAGGTTTTATTTAAAAAATACATCACCAAGAAAAAAACACTTCTAAATTTTATCATTCGAATGAAAGAGATTGTAAATTTTATCAAGTACAACCTTTTTTATCTCCTCTCTTCCTGCGCCAAGGTACTTTCTCGGGTCAAATTCGCTCTTGTTTTCGTTAAGCACTTTTCGGACTTGACTTGTTAGGGCAATTCTTATATCAGTATCTGTGTTGATTTTAACAATGTTGTGCTTTGTTACCGCCTTTTCTATAAGCTCTCTAGGAATGCCGTTTGCCTTTTCTAGCTTTCCGCCATATTGATTAAATAGCTGTACCTCGCTTTGCTCGACAGTCGATGCGCCGTGCAGTACTAGCGGAAAGTTTGGCAAAGCCCTTTCAATCTCTTCTAAAATATCAAATCTCAAGGTTTGTTTACCGCTGTATTTATATGCGCCGTGGCTTGTTCCAATAGCGATAGCAAGGCTGTCAACCTTGGTTTTCATAACAAAATCTTTAGCAAGGGCAGGGTCGGTATAGATATGCTCGCTTGCTGATGTATTATCTTCAATGCCTTTGATTTGACCGAGTTCTCCCTCAACAAACACTCCTTTTTTGTGGGCATAGTCGCAAACTTTCTTGGTAATAGAGATGTTGTCTTCGTATTTTAGGGCACTGCCATCAATCATAACGCTGTCAAAGCCGTTATCAACTGCCTCTTTGCAAACCTCAAAACTTTTGCCGTGGTCAAGGTGCAAAAATAGGTGGGGATAGATTTGTTTGGCACTCTTGGTAAGAGCGTAACAGTAACTTCCCATATACTTAAGAGCGCTTTCGCTTACAGAAATAATCATAGGCGAGCGTGCTTTCATTGATGCCTCAACTATACCTTGCAATGACTCCATATTGCTAAAGTTTATGGCGCCAAGCGCAAAACCCTCCTCTATTGCCTTTTGAAAATAATCTTTTAAATTCATAAATTCTCCTTGCTTAATTTTAACACATTTTTTAAATTTAACCAACATATTCTTATAAAAAGGAGATTTTATGAAAAAATTATGGATTTTTGCAATGATTTTGATATGTGGCATTGTCCTTGTGGGTTGTTCTAGCAAGAAGGATTTTAGGGGGTGTCTAAGCGAGGTCACCAAAGTTTACTATCAAGGCGTTACAGGACAAGTTGAAGGCTCAATCAGTGTAGGGCAGAGAGAAGAGCCTTATAAAATAGACGGCAAAAGTCAAAAACTTGAAGATTTTTCGCTATTTATTTTAGATTTTAATCAGCAGATGGAAGATGAAACCATAGATGTAAAATTGTCAGTAAACGGCGTTGAAAGTGATTTTCAGCTCTTTTTAAACCCAGTAAATCATTATTATATGAACGACTTAGGCTACAGTCTTGGACAGAATGACGAGGTTATTTTAACCTATCAGGATATTGTAGTTAACTTTTATAATGTAAGTGACTCCTTCAATATTGACTGGTCAGAGGCGCTTGATATAGCAGAGGAAAACTTGAATTTACAATCGCTATATAAGGACGGAGATTTCAAGGGTGAGTGCTATCTGAAGATTTTGACAGAGCAAAACGATAATTTTCAAGATTTGTTTTGGTATTTCAGTGCTGTTAGCGAGAATGGTGATGTTATGGATATCGTGATAAGCACAGATGCCGGCGAAATTTTTGTGTCGTAAAATTGTTGCTTTGTAGCGCGAAAATATGCTATAATAGAATTATGTTAGAAAATAAGCTTGAAAAAGAAAATGCTGTAGTAGTTGCAGTTTGCACCAAAAAAGGAGACGCACTTAAGAGAAAGATAGACGAAATATCCCGCCTAGCTTTTTCCGCTGACCTTAATGTTGTAAAAGATTTTTATCAAATTGTAAAAGATTTTAACAAGGCAACGGTGCTAGGAAGTGGAAAGGTCAAGGAGATAAAGGAGTACATCGATACTTGCGAAGAGTTTATAGACGTAGTGATTGTCGACTACGCTCTCACTGGTTCACAAATGAAAAATCTTTCAAAAGAATTTAATGTGAAAGTTATAGATAGGGTTGGGCTTATTATTGATATTTTTGCAAGAGGTGCAAAGTCGAGAGAGGCAAAACTTCAAGTGAAACTCGCGCAAGACCTATACCTCTTGCCACGCCTATCTGAGTTTCAAGGCACAAGCGGGCGATATGGTAGTGCGGGAGTCGGTATGCGTGGACCAGGCGAGACCAAACTTGAGCTTAACAGACGTGTTCTTGAGAAGGAAATGGAGTCTTTGCGAAAACAGATTGAGAAGATAAAGTCTCAGCGTCAATCTACGAGGAAGGAAAGAGTAAAATCTGCTCTACCTAAAATCGCCCTTGTCGGATACACCAACGCTGGCAAGTCAAGCCTCTTAAATACGCTTGTTAAAGAGAATATCTATGCCGACGATAAATATTTTGCAACCCTTGACACCACGACAAGACGACTTTATCTAGGGCAAGATAAGCAGGCAATCATAACAGATACTGTTGGCTTTATAAGCGACCTTCCTCATCAACTTGTCGATGCCTTTTCTTCAACACTTGAAGAGGCAGTTGACGCCGACCTATTACTTCACGTCGTTGACATTTCGCTGACAAACGAGGAGAACGGAGAGAAGGAGTATGAGTCAAATATAAGGGTGACAAATCAGCTTTTAGATAAACTAGGTGCCACCAAAAATAGATTGCTCGTGCTAAATAAGGCTGACCTTCTTAATGGGCCAATTGTCATAAAAGAAAATGAAGTTTTGGTATCAACAAAAACTAAGAGAGGTATAGAACTATTAATAAATAAAATAAAAGAAAATTTATTTAAAGAATAAAAAGTTAAAAAATAATAAAAATCACGGGTAGTTTCGTGATTTTTTTAAAGAAATTATTAAAATATAAAATTAAAAATATTTTTAATGCAAAAATTATAATTAAAACAAACAAAAATTTACAATAAAAATAAAATTAATGTTTTTTTAATAAAAATAAGAAAAATATTTTTATTTATTTTCTCCTTTATGATTTTGTTTATATACTTCATTTAATTTTTTAACCAAAAAGTCAGCATCAACTTCGTGTACAGTTGCTGCCTCTTCAACCGTCTCCTCAATCCCTAAATGACAGAATATGCAGTGCATCCCAAAGCCCAAAAATACTTCTCCAAGGCTTTCATCAAGAGCTAAAACATCATCAATAATCATATCTTTTGTAATCTTTTTTATTTTTTCCATATTTTTATTATACAAAATATTAATAAAAAGTCAATTATTTTGATTAAATTCTATATTAAAAAATAAAAACAATGTCATTTTTTGTAATATTTTGCTTTTTAATCATAAAATAAAATTTAATGTATACTTTATAGTATGGAAAAAATAAGTAACAATATTTCAAAAAAAGTTATTTCACTAAATGAAGGTGAGTTTATAGGTTATGTATTAGATGCTGTTTTTGATGAGGACCTTGACAGCCTTCAAGGCTTTTTGGTGGTTGATGATGAAAGCGAAGAGACCTTTATATTAGATAAAGAAAATATTAAGTCGGTGGGCGATGACTGTATAATGATGGATAGCACGCATAATTTAAAACGTTCTTTTGATGAAGATACTTTTAATCCAATAGGTAAAAATGTTTATGACGCAAATTGTGTCTACCTTGGCACAGTCATTGATGTTGTTGTTCAAGGACGAGCTGTCAGGCGAATAATTACCGACAAATGCGAGTTTTTTAAGCGAAATATACGTAAAATTGGCAAAAATAACATCATTTTTGGCAAAAAGTCTTTAAAAAACACTAAAAGACAAGCTTTATTTGTCATTGACGAAAGTCTCAACCAAAAGGTGACAACTTTAAGTGTAAAAGAAAAACAGACCAAGCCTTATAGAATTTTTGCAAACCAAAGTTCTATAATCGGTAGGACTATGACGAGCGATTTGTACGGCTACAACAATGAAATAATCGCAAAAAAATTTGATATAATAAATCAAAATATAATAAATAGGGCAAAATTGCACAATAAATTAAATTTTTTGCTCTATTATAGTAAATAACAATAATTAGAATTTATAGTAAAATAATAATAAATACAAAAAATATGTAAAATCTCGCGCAATCGTTTGTATTTTTGCTATAATTTGTAGTAAAATAAATTAGCGAGGTAAATATGGTTAGAATTGTACCTAGAAGGACAAAGGTAAAACTTGAATTTGTAAGAGGGTTTACAGCAATTGATTTGCTTCTTGCTGCCATTGCTGCGGTTGTACTTATAGTTTTGATTGCAGCCAACTTTTCTGGACATATCTGGGTGGCTATGGTATGGGCAATCTTTGCTATAGCTATGTTTTTCAAAATTGCAGACAGCGATAGGTTTTACGTCACCATAACACACCTTGTTAGGTTTTCAATGCAAAAGAAGAAGTATGAAAAAACGCCTAAGTCAGGGAAATCTAACATTAAGAACATTATACCATTTGAATCAATCTATCAAGATAGGTGCATCTCTTATGGTAATTACTACGCAGAAGTGCTTGAAGTTAAACCTATTTTGTTTGAACTATTAAATGAGTACAACCAAAACAATGTCATAGATATTGGGTTTGGTAACGCTCTACGTAGACTTGACGATAATCAAGTATGCGAAATTGTAAAAATCAACAAGGCGATGGTGCTTGACAACTTTGCCTATAATGAGAATAGAAAATATGACAGACTTCTTGACCAGCTCTATGAACATCAGATGTCTCAAGAAGAGGTTGACGCAAGAGCGCCTATATTTGAAGAAAGAGTTGCTTTCATTGAAGATAGAAACAGAAATAATAAGATTTATAAAGATTACTTCTACCTAGTTGTTTTAGGGAAAGATATTGAGGCGCTTGAAAACACTGTCAATGGTATGGCGGCATCACTAGCAACAGCGCTTACGCCAGTTACGACAAGAAGGTTGACGGGAAGTGAACTTGCAATCTTCCTTCGCGCAAACTATAACAGAGAGTTCAACGAAAGAGAACTTGAGTCGGTACCATTCTCTGAATACATCAACTGGGCAACTCCTGATAAAATCAAGTTTTCATCTGCTAGATACAATATTGATGGCAATTATTATCGTACATATGCGATTACTGAATATCCACTGCAAGTGGGCAACGCCTGGGGTGCATCCTTCTTCTTGTTAGACCGAACAAAGGTTGTAATGAAATTCAAAAAAGCGCCAAAGTTTGAATCTGAGAAGAAGATAGATAAAGCCATAATGGATATGGAAACGAGGCTATATAAAACAGGTAAGAGTAGTACAAGGATTGAAATCACAACGCACCTTCAAACGCTACGTAACTTGCTTGCCGAGCTTAAGAATAATAACCAACAACTCTATGACGTCAACACTTTCATTACCTGTGAGGAAGCGGCAAGAAAGGACGTTAAGGCTGTGCTTAAGCAAGAGGGCTTTAAGTTTACCGAACTATTTGCAAGACAGATTGATGCCTTTATCAGCACTGGTATATCAATGAGAGATAATATTAAAGAGCTTCAAAGAGGTATCCCTACATATACTCTTGCTGGGGTGTTCCCATTTGTTTCGTCAGAACTTCAAGATGAAAATGGTTTCTATCTTGGAGACAACGAGTACCCTGTGTTTGTAGACTTCTTCAAGCGTGATGCTCAAAGAGTTAACTCAAATATGATGATTATTGGTAAGTCTGGCTCTGGTAAATCGTTTGCGACTAAGACATTGCTTGCAAACTTTGCCGCCGATAACACTAAAATCTTCATTTGTGACCCTGAAAAAGAGTATGCAAAACTGACCGACAGTTTGAAAGGAAAATTGATTGACGTAGGTTCGTCTCTGCAAGGTATCATCAATCCTTTCCACGTTATAAGAGCGCTCGATAAAGACGAGGATGAAAAGGTAAAATATGATGAGAACGGCAATGAGATAGAAGAAGAAAAGAAAGACGACTCGTTCAACCAGCACCTTCAATTCCTTGAGCAGTTCTTTAGAACAATTCTAGAAGGTATCTCTTCAGATGCCTTTGAGATTATCAACTCACTCGTTCTTGACCTGTATGCAAGATTTAACATCGATGAGACAACCGAACTTAAGAATTTGACACCAAATGATTATCCAACCTTTGATGACCTCTACGCGCTCCTTCAAGAGAGGCTTAAAACGGCAAAAGAGGAGTTCACACTCAACAACCTTCGTGTTGCAGAGGCGTACATAAGAAAATTTGCAAAGGGTGGACGTAACTCAAACCTTTGGAATGGTCCAACCTCAATCGAGACCAACGAAAACTTTGTTTGTTTCAACTTCCAATCCTTGATTGCAGGTAACAACGATATGCTTACAAACGCTCAAATGCTTTTGGTATTCAAATATATTGAAAACGAAATCATCAACAATAAGGACTATAACAAGATACATAACACCAATAGAAAGATTATCGTTGTTGTTGACGAGGCACACACCTTCATTAACCCTAAGTATCCAATAGCCTTAAACTTTATGACAGCGATGGCTAAACGTATACGTAAGTATGGTGGTATGCAAGTTGTTATTACACAAAACATCAATGACTTCGTAGGTTCTGAGGAAATAAAACGTCAGTCAACTGCGGTTATTAATGCCTGCCAGTATTCACTTATCTTCTCGCTTTCACCTAATGACGTTAACGACCTTATTGAGCTTTACAAAAACTCAGGTGGTATCAATAGAGAGGAGCGTAATAGGATTGTTTCAGCTCAGGTTGGACAAGCTTTCGTTATCACAGCCCCAACCGCAAGAACAATGGTTCAAATAAGACCACTTGACTATGTAGTTTCAATCTTCAAAGAGAAAAACGAGTAGTTTGCATATATGCTTTATTATATATGGCATATATAATATAATAATCTTATAGTTAAAAATAACTTTATGACCATAAACAAAAAACAGATAAACTTGTGGAAATAAAACACAAATTTATCTTGAAAAATATATTCTTGACCTTAAAGATTAGACAAATAAAAAACAGATGAAATGGTCAAGATAAGCCTTAAGGTTTTTACACAAGACTCAATAAAAATCCAAGAAACTTTCAAAAAAAACAAATTAAAAGAAGGTAGGTGATATGACAAAATCCAATAAATTAAGTATTTTTATATTTAGTTTGCTACTTGTCGTTGCAAGCCTTCTTTTTGTTGCTTGTGGAGAGAAGGATTACTCAAATGTATATATAACTTCATCACAAGATACGGTCGAGCTTTTTGTAGGAGAGGAGCAAAATGTAACCTTAACCATAAACAACCCAGCCAGTGATATGAGTAATGCCTTTATTTATAACCCGCCTCAAAATGGAGTTTATACTTTTAAGCTTTTTAGCACCTCATCTTATTCTACAACTTTTACAATCAAAGCAATCAAGGGTGGGGAAGAGGAGTTTACAGTTAGAACAAGTGAAGGCAATGTCAGTTATTCTATCAATATTATAGTAAGAGAGTATAGTGATAGACTGACTGCAAAAGAAAGCTCACTATATGTTTCTTTGTCGCGCAATTATGAGCCAAGCTCTGCTGATTTCAACTTTTCAGACAACTCAACAGAAAGAGACCTTGACTTTTATTTTTATGGTGTAACAAGCGAGCATATTGATGAAGAAGACCTTATGCAAAACGAGCAATTCATCAATAAGTTCAGCCGTGTTAGACTTGTAGAGCAAGATGGAAATCAATATTTAGTCTTTAAGGAAGGGGATGCGCTTTACACGCTTTCTCAGCCTTCATCACACAATCAAGGTACAAGATACAGCCTAGTAGAAATAGAACAGACCGATGGACTATACAACTTTGAGCAAGTTGGCGGGCAAAGCGTAAGCGCAGGGGATGAATTTACTTATCTTGCTGTAAACACTTTGTCGGATGGTTCACTTTTGACTTGTCAGAGAAACTTTTATGTACTATCTGACATTGATTATCAGAGCATATCCCACGATTTTGGTTATAAGATTGTTGAATATGATTATACATATGGCTCTGATTACCTTTATAAGATGCCTGATAGTGAAAACGGGGGTATAACCCTAGTGCCAAGCTATAGGATTACTATTGAAAATGGCTTCTTTGTTGGTAATACCGCTGATTTTGTGACTGCATATCTAGAAGTGACTATGAAAACTCAGTCAGACCTACTCAATGTAAGGGCGTCTAACAGTGATAACAGTAACATTATAAACACTTTAAAACTTGGTCAGCTTTCTCAAGATGGCTATACAACATATTATTATCAAATAAATTGTGCTACTTCAAGTTATGCAAGCACAAACTTTAACCTTACATTCTATTATGAAGGCTTTGAAAATAGTCAAGATAACAATGTAAACTTCACATATAGCGTGCCAGTACAAGTTAGAGTAATTCCTACAAATCTTCTTCTTAATGATATTGACCTTGGAGACACTGAGCAGGTGTTCACTTTCTATAACTACTATGCACCAGGCAATTCAATCGGCTGGCAAAGATTTAATTTATCTTTAAATCCAGAAGATGCAGAATATGACTCGGTAGTAATAAACTTGACAGGTACTGGACTTCGAATTAGATATAATGGTACATATTATTCTGATGAGGATAATAATCCAATTCTAACATTGACATCGCTTGATGAGCCAATCTATATTAAAGGTGTTGATAATGCTCCGATATCTTATGAGACAAAGGAGCTTCCAATTACTTTAAATTTCAATGTTTTACAACAAGGTAGCATCCAAACATCTATGAAATATCAAATACTTCAAGGTGTAACCGAAATTAGATATATAGATGAAGAACTTGCAGATAGGGTGTATATCGACCTAAATCAAGGCGAGACAGAATTTTTGCAACTATATGCTGATGCTCACTTTGAAGCGATTACTATAACAAGAGACTCTGGTAGCAATGTGGCAAGGTTTGTGCTTGGCAATGAACCATATAGATTAGAAGGCGGAAGATATATTCTTAATATCAGCATCGTGCCTCTTAACATTGGTAGTGGTAGTTATACTGTAACTCTAGATAATGGCGAGCAAATCCCTTTATTTATAACCGTTGATGAGAGCTTGACATCTGTTTCAATAACCACACAAAATCAACTAAATTCAATTAAATACAGTGAAAACTTGGTTGAAGAGGATAGAAATTCAACGCTCTTCTATGTCTATAATCGCGACGGACAGAACACATTCTTTGATGTTCAAGTTATCGCAAATGACAAACAAAATTCTTCAGCTATAAACAGCATTCAGTTTAATACATCCTCTGCAATTATAACAATCGGCGACTCAATTAACAACAATAAAAATTTTAATGTCTATGTTAATCAAAATGGGTCAAGTACGCTTACTCTTGCTGTCGATGGTATTTCAATAGAGAATTTTAAACCACATAACATAACTCTCTATTATTATCTAGATATAGTAGGCTTTAGTTATATTGAGGCACTAAATGTGTTTAAAGAGAGTGACGGCAGGGGCGAATATATAGATGAGGCTAGTGCGGTTGAAACTTTGAGTAGTTATGGCATAAACGCCGCTTATGCCGATGTATTTTCTGGTACAAATATAATAGACGCAAGGTCAGTTAAATTCAATGTCACAATCAATAATGATAGTGCATATCTTTTTGCTGACCCAGCTCTTTTAAATCAGCCAGTTAGAGATGCTTACGTCCAAAGTACATTTGAAGATAGATTTGTTTACTGGGAAACTGACTGGAGCTCTGGCATAACTTTAAATGGTCAGCAAGTAAGTATTATGTATTACGACAGTGAAAACCTAAATAGAAATGTCTATACCTTGCAAGGAATAGGAACTTTTGACACCTCTACTATGACATTTACCGCTCTTGCAAATCTTGAGAACCCGAGAAACTTCAAACTCATCGCACACGTAAGACAATATGGCTATGTTTACTCATATACCATCAATGTTCGCATTTCAGTTTATGAAGAGGTTGACAACATCACTCTTCAAGATGCATTGACAAGCCTTGAGTTTACTTCAACTGAAAGAGAACTATCATTGATTGCATATCCAACCAATTCAACAGCTACAAATGGCGAAATAGTTGCTCTTTTTGATGGTGGGCAGATACCAACAGGAAACGGCAATGAAACTGTTAGTATGATAACAGAAGATGGCATCCGCTATATTGAAAGTGATGGTAGATATCAAATAATCTTGACGGTCAACGACGAATTTGTTCGCTATGCCGAAACTTACGCGCAAGAGATGGAAGGCAGACTTAGAATAGTTGCAAGAGATTGGCTTGATGACAACAATAACCTTTACAGCGAGTATAGCAGTAGAGTCATTGAAATTCCCGTATACTTTGCAAACGGCACTGAGCAAAATAGGTTTACCTTAGAGACAGCCGAAGATGTTGCCAATATGAACTTATCGGCGCACTATAAGGTTAGCACAACAATAGATATATCTTCAATAAGTGGTAGTTTGCCGTTAGGAGAGCTAACAGGCTCTATCGTAGGCACGGGCGAGTATGCCTCAATCACGGGAGTGAATATTCTAAATGGCGTGGCTTCTGAAGGAAATAATTACTACGGAATATTCACTTCAATCGCAGAGGGCGCTTATATCGAATATATCTCTTTCTCAGGCGAGTTTAACGTTGGCACAAGGAATGACCTTCAAACTTTTGCTCCAGCAAATAGTTATATGGGCTTGATTGCTGGTATCAATAATGGTTCGCTAATAAATATTGGTGTGACAATTGACACATCGGTTGTCAATATGGTTAGCGGACAGTTTGGCGGTGTTGTTGGCTTAAATAATGGTCTTATTTTGCAAGACTACACTCTTTTTGAAGATAACAACTCAAATACAAGGTCTTACACAC
This sequence comes from uncultured Clostridia bacterium, assembly GCA_944350015.1. GTDB lineage: Bacteria > Bacillota > Clostridia > Christensenellales > UBA1242 > Caccovivens. The sequence goes on from CALVNW010000002.1 coordinate 81,402, forward strand.
CTGAACAACTTGAAAATGACAACAGTATCGGCAATGGAAGGTATAGCTACGCAAATCTCACACCTAAGATTTTAGTTTACTATGTAGGTGATGTATATGTGTATTACAACTCAAGCTATAGAAGCGGGGTAAATAGTTCTAGCACCTATATCGGTGGAGCAATAGGTCTAAATAGCGGTAGTGTTAGAAAGATAGACTCTAAAATTTTAACCTTTACTGGCTATACTAACTATATGGCTTATACTTTGCTTGAGGTATCACCATATGTGCTTACTTCTGAAAATCCCGCAAATATATCTTATGTTGGTGGGCTGGTTGGCTCAAGTAGTAATGAAAGTCTTATAGAAAGCGGTTACAATCTTTACCAAGACAGCCTTTTGACCTTTACGAAATATTTGCAGTATGCAGGCTCCAATGACAATGACCATACAAACGATTACGCTGGCGGTCAAGGTATCGTCGTTGGCGGTGAGATAAGCGGTTATAACTATGTTGGAGGCGTTGTTGGGTATATTGCAGAGATTGGCGAAAGCGGTATCTTGATGGACAACTTCACAGGTATAACTTCAAGATGCTTTGTTAGAGGGCGCCTTGCCTCAGCCAACTCAAATATGGCAAATGTTGCTGGTATTGCAAACATAAGCTCTGCTGATACCTTGCGCACAGCCTTTGCTATGCAGGCGGTCGATGAGGGCGGAGCAGGTATAAATGCTTCAATGATTATATTGTACTACACCTCAGTTGTAAACGACTACTTTGTAGATGCATCTAATAACATAGCAAACACAAATAAGCTTGCTTTTGGTATTTCACCATACAATAACGCCGATGTTATGTACGGAATTGAAGGCGAGGGGCAAGTCAATAAAAATTACACTAATGTAACAACTTATGTGATATCAAGAGAAAAGCTTGTTAAAGATGAAAACCCTATGCCTATAAACAGCTATAATAGAACAAGTTACTATGGCGATTTTATAGTAGTTGGCTCTAATGAAAGTGGGGACTTACTTCTAGGACAATCATTCTTTGTAGAGGGCAATGAAGAATTTTTATCACTTGACCCTAAGTTTAACAACCAGCTCATCGCAGAAAATCCATTAAATTACAGCGGTGTCGGCAATAAAGAGGTGTACTATATGTACTACTTTGGCGCATCGCTTTCAAACTCAGATAATAGTCAAAACTACCAAGATTTGCTTGACGAATACTTAAATTACGTAAATTATAACAGTGTAATTTATCCATTTATTACTAATGGAGAGATGATTTTCTCATCTAACACGCGTGATATTTTAACAATTGACCAAAACGGAAGAATAAACGTCAAAGCAACAGGACTTGCACAGATTTCGGCAAGCAGTGTGCTTAATACAAACAATGCTTTAGAGTTTTATATCTATGTTGTCGACTATTTTAATCCAGACGAGGATAGCTTTACCTCAAATAATGAGGATACATCTATCATATATCCTAGTGGCTCAATCAATTCAACACCAATAAGCGATACTACTATCAATTTGAGAGGTGAAAATAGCGCGTCGCTCTATGTAAGACCGCATTATTCGTTAGAGATTGACTTGCCTACAGCTGATGGCACTAATTTGAGTTTGGTTTCTGACTCAACAGGTCTTGCAAGGCTTAGCAATGTTGTATTCTACCTAAACACAAATGCTTTGGTATCAGCAGAAGTTACAAGCGTAACAAGACTGGAGGGCGAGGAAACTATAAACGCAATAAACGAACTGGATATTGATGTTACTGGCCAAACTTTGACAATTAGAAAGAACGATAACACTATTGAGGCTGACTATAAACTTAAGATAACACCAAAACTGTCCTTGAGTTTTATTGAAGTGGAGACAACAAATAATAATCTAGTCAATATTGTATATTCATCGAATGTTAATAAAAAGCTTGATAATGTTACAATAAATTATAAGAAGGGCGCTCTTGGCATTAACAATTCAAAATATATAGAAGTGCCACTTATTTCAAGTAAACAAATCGTTGATACTATAATAATCAATTCAACGGCAGTGGAAGAGGAGCCTTATTATTACATCACAAACTCAGACGGCGAAAATGTACAAGGAAGTGAGTGGTTAAAGCAACTTAATTATAACTTCATCTATGACACTAATAATGAATATGGTAGAGACTTTTTGTTCAATATTGTTTTTGATAAAAACTCGACTGCAAATCTCGCTAATCAAACCTTTAATTTAACGGTTACAATAAACAAAAACTCTCCAGCATATCTCAATAGATACCAAGAGGATATCTACGGGCAGTATGTATTGTATATTTTAGCGCAATCTAACACATCGGTTTATACCTCTATAACTATCAATTTTGAGCAGACCGATATAATGTCAGTTGTCGTTGACAACTATACAAATCTATCTGAAGTTACAGGGAGTACGGGCGTATCATCTACATCTGAATACGCATATCCTGGCACAACAGGACTACTAGCAATAACGGTTATGCCAGACGATAGCGATTTTGATTACATCTTGATAGAAAATGCCGAGTCAAATTATCAAACAGGCAACGCCTCAGCAACCTTTGGTTTCTTGGCGCGAAAAGCAAATGCCGATGGAAATGGTGAGATATTTGAACAAAAGACGATATTAGGCTCTTCAACTTCAAGAGGTTTGAGGCTTGAGCTTAATGATATAATTGACGCCTATAATGAGGTTGAAAACGGAGCGAACCTTTACTACCAATATAGCGGTATAATTTATGTTAAGTATGATATGAGTTCGATAAATGTTGTAAATGGTAGCACTTCAAGCATAGTCATATCTCTTGTGAAAGATGGCGAAAGGTTTACCTCAACTAAAGAACTTACCGTTCAACTTCAAAACTATGTAACCGTCGAGATAGATGGCAAAACACCAATAAGTACAAACGTAGGCAACTATTTTGCTCAATATTCTGTCGCAAGAGGTATGAGGTATAGATTAAACATCAACTCATATGGTTATATGGCGTCTAACATAAGCGCGCCTACAGTTTCTGATGAGAGTTTGGCAACAATAGTTGAAGAAAACGGGGTATATTATCTTGAAATAACCTCAAACATCATAAACTATAACAATAATAAAAATTCTTTTGATATATCAATATCAGCAAGCCAAACAGAAGGAGAAGTTGTAAGAACGTCAAGTAGCAGAACTAAAGTAACAGTACAGGAATATGTATTTAACTATAGTACTGATACTTTTGGCGAAAGTGCCGATATTGTTGTTGGTATGGGAAATGGTCGCATAAATGTGCAGGTAGGCACACAAACAACCTTTGAAATAGATATGTTTGACTATATTGAGTATGATTCTTCAAATGTTGAAGTAGTAAATAGTATCAACTCATTTATGGATGAGCTTGAGAGAAGTGGGGCTTGGAAAGCTTATACCAACCTTATCTCAGATAGTCAACCTGATTATGGTCAGGCAGATGATGAAGGTTTAACCTATACTCTTGGTTATACAAACGGTCAGATTAATACTGGTAGTAACTACTTCTTTACTTATAACGGTTTGAATGTGCTTCCAGTTAGAACGCACGTTCCAAGTGATAGATTTTATTACTTTACCTTTAATGCCTATGTTGCTTATTCATCAACTAGTGGTACCTACAAAGTTGTAGCAAATGAAAATCTTGGCAGTAGGGTGACAACTTCGTTTGTCTTTAATGTTTACTCATCAAGCAGTGAAGAAAGTCCTCTTCCAATATATGATTATGAGGATTTCCTTGATATGCAAAGCGGTGGATACTACATATTACTAAATGATATTACCTTACCTAATGTATCTAATATAGAACAGGGTATAGAGATGTACACTCCAATTTCTGCGAACTTCAAATCTTTTGATGGAAATGGTCATACAATAAACTTTGCAGGGACTTATGATATGGGCTCACAAAGCTCAATCGGTTTGTTTGCCTCTTTGCCAAATGGTTCAATCATACGCAACTTGAATGTTAACTTTACATCGGCAAGCGACGGTTCTGATGTCAATGTTGATGAAGGTGATGACTATGGCTTGTATGGTCTTAGAACGGTTAAATTCATAACAAGTGCCGATAACTTTAACTTTGGCGCTATAGTTGTAGACAATCAAGGTATAATAAACAATTGTAATGTTACTACAGATGTTGTGTCAGGTTCTGAATACTATATCGCAGTGCAAGCCGATAATGCCTTAGCAGGAACAAGTTATATGGGCGGTGTAAGCGCGATTAACTCAGGTTATATCACAAATTGTGAGGTGAGTGCGAATATCAAGGCGCCTTATAACCTAGGCGGTATTGTTGGGCAAAACAATGGGAAAATCGCCTCATCTTCTTACAAGGATGCTAAGCTTATCAACAATTCTCAACAAAATCAACACGTTGCAGGCTTTGCTGTGACAAATTCATCAAATGGTCAAATAATCACAAGTTTTGTATCTGGTGAAAAGTCAAGCACCTCGCCATATAGCCTAGACCAAGACAGTTACATCTCATCAACTCTTCCAGCTTCTGGTTTTGTTTATCAGAACGGTGGAAACATAAGCGATTGTTATACAGATATAAATCTATCAAACACATATTCAGATATGGCAGGCTTTGCATATTATAATGGTGGTACAATAAAGAACACATTCTCGCTTTCTGTGCTAAGAAACAATGTTACAGCATCTTCTGGTTTTGCAAGGTATAACACTTTGGACGGCGCAATAGGAGAATTTGAAAACTGCTACTACTTCTATAATCAAAATGTTACTGGCTTAGCCAATGATGAATATGGTTATAGAGATGGTTTCATAATAGGTGCTGGTGATATCAACACCTCAGTTGTACCTATCAACTATGATGGAGTTGAACGTTTAAATGCTGGAGAATTTGCGAATGTTAGAGAGTATTTTACAGACTTTTCATATCAAGATGAGTTAGGCGTCAATGGTGTATGGTTCTTAAGCCGTGGTAACACCTCTACAACTTTTGTAGATTATGTTCCAACTACTGAGAAAATCGTGATAGGAGAAGGCGACGAAGAAGGTTCTGAAAATCAGGATGTACAAACTAATACCGTCTATAGAGAAGAACTTATGACCTTTGGTTACTATAGATTAGAGCTTGTCAGTGCAAACATAGACGCATTGTCTATAAGAAACTTTAGTTATTCTGAAGTGGATGATACTACGGGTAGCACAACATATCATTATGTTGACGATACAAGCACGCCAAATAGAGGTTCAATACACAATCCAAGAGTGATTTATGATGCAAACACTATGGAAAGTGAGATTACCGAGCAAACCTCTTCAGCAGGCTTAAACATTTCAAATTATCGTTTGCTTAGTGATATCAACTATTCAGACTTTGATGGAATTTCATCCATCTATTTAACAACCTTTGCTGGTGTGCTTGAAGGCAATGGAATGGAAATTTCTCAAATCAATCTTGTATCAATGGATAATCTTGAGTCGGCGGGACTGTTTTCTCAAATTGGTTATTCATCAAGTAGAACAGGAACAGTTAAAAACTTGACCATTTCTCCAAGACAAGTTGCCTTTACCAATTCACGTAGCGTTGGTACGCTTGCGGGTACATTAAGGTATGGCTATATCTATGATATTACCATAAATGGTAAAAACAATAATTCTTCAGACAATATAGTGGTTGTTGGGCAAAACTTTACAGGCGGTGTTGTGGGCAGAGCGGTAAATGCCTATTCAATGAAAAATATTGTAAGTGACATAAGCGTTTCAGCAACATATACAAGTTCGGAGAGCTTTGTTTACAACGAGTCAATCACAAGCTTATACAACTATTCATATGCAGGAAGTGTCGCAGGCTATTTGGGTACGGGTGAGGCGTACAACATTGAAGTTGAAAACGTAACCTCAGCACTCGGAAGCCGTGTTGGACTTGCCTTTGGTGGCATTGGTGGTGGTAGTGATGTTTCAATGATATTTGTAGACGTTATGCAAAATGGAACAATCAGAGGATACCACTACGCAGGTTACGTTGTCGGTGAAACTGCTGGAAAGTTAAGCTATGCGTATGTTTCGGACAATCAAAATATTGAATCATCCTTCTCTGTTGTACCAAGAGCCGCAAGAGCGGTGGGTGGTATTACAGGAGTGCTTGCAGGCGGAAATATAAGCAACACTGTGATGGAACAAAGTTTTAGAGCGGTCGCTATAAGCAACACTTCACAGGTTATTGGTTGCGTTGGCGGTATTGCAGGAATAGTAACAAATGCTGGAAATAGGACTTCAACGATTACAAATAGTATAGTTGATGCAAACATAACGGGCTCATCGGTCGTTGGTGGGGCAATAGGCCAGATTGAAAATGCACTTATCGTCAATGGTGTTGCTGTAAAGAGTACTCAACTTGAGATAACAGGTGAAAGAGCAGAGCCGACAATAGGTGGCATTGTTGGTAACCTTTCAAGTGAAAATAATGCATCTCTAACTATGACAAACAGCTATTCAACACCACGCCTTGTAATCTCAACTACTACCTCTGGTATAGCTTCAACGGCACTTGCTGGAGGCCTTGTTGGTGGAGCGCTTAGAACGCCGTATCTAGCATACTGTTATACAACTTCAACAGTTAATGCCACACTTGAAGACTTAAGGTCGCTTGATGAAACGGCGGATTACTCACAAGTATACACAAGTACAAATATCATATATTCATATGAGATTACAACCAATTATACTAATAATACCGAGTATGATAATGTCTATTATTTAGGACATAACACAAGATCAAACCCTAACAGTTATATGATGAGTATAAACTATGGTTTTTCATTTAGTGCTAGAGCGTATAGAGCGCAAATAGGATTAAGAGTCAATAACTATGGAACAAGCTCGCTATCATATTCTCAGCAATTTTCAACAGGTCAAGCTTCTGATGAAGAGGTAATTGGCGGAATAAATGAAAACACTTTCTATAATTTATTTGGCGCGACCTATCTTCTTCCGTATCAAAAATCTGGCGGTGCTAGTGGCGAAACTGAGGATGTTATCTTTGATCATATAAATAATAGTTTTATCTTCGACTCAAACACCTCACTAGACTACAATCAAGAAACTGGCGAATATATTTCTTCAGGACTTTTGAGTGAGTTTACAAACGAAAAAGCTGTTCAAGTTGACGCAAATGGTATTATTACAGATGCAAACACAGGCGAAGAAATAGATCCTGTCTCAAGCAACTCTTCTCTTCAAGTTCTCTACATTAGTGAGGGCGAAGATAGTGTTGTGTATACATATAGAAGCAGTCCTATGGCTGGCTCTAGTGGCTTTGTTGCTGAAGGAAATTACAATGTAGTATTAGATAAGCTTGAAGAAGGAAATTATAAGTTGAGAACAATAACTCATAGTTCTAACGGAAATGGTGTCTCTACAATATATAAGCCAAGCAAAGCAAGCTCGGAAATCTACACTTATGCAATGCGTAATAACGTCTATGGCTACTTGGATGAGAATGATGAGTTTGTCTTAGATATACTGGGTAATAGCATAGAGAGTTCGACTGTTATTGTAGAAAGCACGATGCAGGGGATAGAGTCATTATTACAAGAAACATCTTACACAAGTGGTGATGGGAACTATTATAAACATACCTATTTTGACTTTAACGGTTCCTTCATTGAAGCTTATGTCAATATGGTGTCGGGCGCTACCTATGCTTTAAATGGCGATGAGTTTAATATTGTTATAGATAATGGAGATTCTTATGTATTTGGCACTGCCGAGTTGCGTGTACCAGATATAGCTATGTGGAATACATCTACAACAGGTTTAAGCACACTTTATTTTGAAAATGACTTAGGCTGGCTTAAATAAAACCAGTCTAAGACATTCAAAATATATATTCTTTAGACAAGATTAAACATTAAAAATCACATTTACACATTCTTTTTATATAAATTTTGATAGCAAACGAATAAAAAATTCATAAAATAACAAAAAAATGTTAAAAATCTATTGACATTCTTTTGTTGACTGAGTTATAATAATACAGAATATCGACTGTGAGAAAGAATAGTGTAACTTTTTAACTTAAAAGAAAGGGACTATTATAGCATTTTTATGCTATAAAAGTCTTTTTTTGTGTTAAGTAAGAATGTAAAAAAAATACTAAAACAGTCAAAAATATAAGGAGAAACAGATGTCTGTAAAATTAAATATTGTTAAACAAGGCAAGAGTGAAAGATATACTTTTGGTAGCGCAAAAGAACTTATTAAAGTTCCACCACTTCTTGAAATCCAAAAGAAGTCATACAAAGATTTTCTTGAGAAAGGCATCAAAAGCGTACTCGATGAGTTTTTCCCTTTGACCGACTATTCAGGCAAGGCTAAACTTTACATCACCGAGATTTTGCCTTTTGCAAAACCTAAATATGATATCAAGGAATGCAAACGCCGTGGTGCAACTTATTCTTCTCCATTGAAGGTTAAGGCACGCTTTGTGGTTGAAGAAACAGGACAGGCTGTTGAACAAGAGGTCTTTATGGGTGACGTGCCTATGATGACCGAGCAAGGTTCATTTATATACAATGGTATTGAGAGAGTTGTTATCAATCAGATAGTAAGGGCTCCTAGCGTTTATCTTTCAAGAGAAAAGGATAATAATGCAACGTTAAGAGCGCAAGTAATTCCAGTTCACGGCGCTTGGATTGAAATAGAGCAGGGTGCAAGTGAAAACTTGAAGATAGTTCTTGAGAGAAAGAACAAAATCAGCCTTGGAGTTTTCTTAAAATGTTTTGGTTTTACAAATGAAGAGATTTTAAGATGCTTTGGTAACAATAGATACATCAAAAATGTTATTGAAAGAGAAACCCAGACAACACAAGAAGAGGCACTTCTTGAATTTTCTAGAAAAACTAGACCAGCTGACGTACCATCTGTTGAAAGCACAAGAAGCTTCTTAAATGTTTCTTTCTTTACTGATGCTTACTACAACTTATCTAATGTTGGTAGATATAAATTTAATAAGAAACTTGGACTTAAGAACAGACTTCCAGGACTTATCAACGCCGAGGACATCGTTGTTGATGACGAGCTTTTAGTTCGTGCAGGCGAGGAGTTTACCGCAGAAAGCGCTAAAAAAGTTCAAAATGCTGGCGTAAATGAAGTTTGGGTACAAGTAAATGGCAAGAAACACTTGATGAGAGGTAACAATCGAGTAACACTATCTGAAGTATTCCCTTGCAATCAAGAAGAACTTGGAATTTTTGAAGAAGTTTACTATCCTGTTTTAAATCAAATTTTGACTGAAAATAAGACAAAAGAGAAGAAACTTGAAGCCATTAAAAATAGCGTTAAAGACCTTATAATCACAACTTTGACTATGGACGATATTTTGGCTACAATTTCTGTTTATCTTGATGTGCTTGAAGGTATTGCTGGCATTGATAAGATTGAGCACCTTTCAAATAAGAGAGTTGCAACAGTTGGAGAGCTTACTTGCAATGACTTTAGAAAGGGCGTTACAAAACTTGCTACAAATATTAAAGAGACCTTGCAAGGTAGAGAATTTGAAGAGGTTACACCTTCTCAAATTATGAACCCTAAGGCAGTAAATAAGGCGCTACGTGATTTCTTCTCACAATCACAACTTTCACAAATTATGGACCAGAAGAACCCACTTTCTGGTATCACTCAAAAACGAAGAGTATCGGCTATTGGTCCTGGAGGTATCAGAAAGGAACGTGCCGATCCAGAAATTCGTGATATTCACTTCACTCACTATGGCAGAATTTGTCCAGTCGAGACCCCAGAAGGTCAGTCAATCGGTCTTATCAACACTTTAGCAACTTATGTTAAGGTAAATGATTATGGTTTCCTTGAAACTCCTTACAGAGTTGTAGACAAAGAAAGAGGAGTTGTTACAAATGACATCGTCTATAAGATGGCAGATGTTGAAAATGACAGCTACATCGCACAGGCCATCGAGCCACTTGACGAAGAAGGACACTTTATCAATAAGCGTGTAATGTGCAGACACGGCTCAGTTAACGAGGAAGTTCCAGCAAGTAAAGTTGACTATATGGACGTTTCTCCAAGACAGATGATATCTGTAGCTACAAGCTTAATTCCATTCGTAAACGGAGACGAAGCTAACCGTGCACTTATGGGCGCTAATATGCAACGTCAGGCGGTGCCTGTTTTAAGACCAGAGGCTCCAGTTGTTGGTACTGGTATGGAGGCTATTGCAGCTCGTGATAGCGGTTGCGTTATCCTTGCAAAGCGCGCTGGTAAAGTTACCTATGTTTCAGCAGACGAAATAAGAGTTCTCACAGAAAAAGGTGATGAGGATATCTATACTTTAACTAAATTTGCAAAAGCAAACGATGATATATGCTTCAATCAACGTCCTTGCGTTAAGAAAGGTGAAATGGTCGAAGAAGGTGACGTGCTGACTGACGGTTATTCTACTGAAAACGGTGAGCTTGCCGTTGGTAAGAACGTTCTTGTCGGCTATATGAACTGGGAAGGACAAAACTTTGAGGACGCTATACTTATCAATGAACGTCTTGTAAAAGACGATGTTTACACCTCAATCACACTCTATGACCAAGAGATTAAATGTAGAACAACTAAGCTTGGTGATGAGGTTATCACTCGTGATATACCAAACCTTGGCGAGGACGCTTTAAAAGACCTTGACGAAAATGGTATTATCAGAATTGGTGCAGAAGTTCACACTAATGATATCTTGGTTGGTAAAGTAACACCAAAAGGTGAAACCGACCTTACACCAGAAGAGAGACTTCTTAGAGCCATCTTCGGCGACAAGGCAAGAGATGTACGTGACACCTCACTACGTGTTCAACACGGTAAGGGTGGTGTAGTAGTTGACGTACAAGTATTCTCAAAGAAGAATAAGGATGACCTTGAGCCTGGCGTAACAATGGTTGTAAGAGTTACAATCGCTCAAAAGAGAAAGATATCTGTCGGCGATAAGATGGCAGGACGTCACGGAAACAAGGGTGTTGTTTCTATCGTTCTTCCAGAGGCAGATATGCCATTCCTTTCAAATGGTACACCACTTGATATTGTGCTTAGCCCACTTGGTATTCCATCTCGTATGAATATCGGTCAGGTTATGGAAGTGCATCTTGGACTTGTTGCTAAAACTCTTGGCTGGAAGGTTGCAACTCCTGCCTTTGACGGCGCTACAATCTCAGATATTAAACAACTTTTAATTGAAAATAATTTCAGCCCAGATGGTAAAGTGCAATTATATGATGGTAGAACGGGCGAACCATTTGATAACCTTTCAACTATCGGCGTTAAGTATATGTTAAAACTTGAGCATATGGTTGACTCAAAGATTCACGCACGTTCAATCGGACCTTATGCACTTATCACACAACAACCACTTGGAGGTAAATCGCTCTTTGGTGGACAAAGATTTGGTGAAATGGAAGTTTGGGCTCTTGAGGCTTATGGTGCAAGCCATATCTTACAAGAGATGCTTACAGTTAAGTCGGATGACCTCAATGGTAGACTTAAGACATATGAGTCAATAATCAAAGGACTTCCAATTGCAGAGCCTGGCATTCCAGAGTCATTTAAGGTTCTTGTTAAAGAGTTGCAAGCCCTTGGACTTGACATTAAGATTTTAACTGAAGGTGATAAAGAAATATCACTTAACGAGCTTAGTCAAGATGAACAAGACGCTCCAAATACAACCCTTGCTCAAGACACTGAGAAAGACCTTGAAGAAAGCATCTTCGACTTTGATAGCCAACCAGACAACAAACTGTCAGCAGAAGAGCAAGAAGAGAAAGACCTTCAAGATGTATTTGAAGAAAGCACTAAGAATGACAACCTTGATAATCTTGACATCTTTGATGACTTTGGCGACTTTGACGAATAGGATTAAAATAAATATAATGAAAATAAATTTTTTAGGGGAATGTTATGTTTGAACTTAATAATTTTGAAAAAATTAGAATAGGTATTGCTTCACCTGAGAAAATCAGAGAATGGTCTCACGGCGAAGTTACTAAGCCAGAAACTATAAACTACCGAACTCAAAAGCCTGAGAGAGACGGTCTTTTTTGCGAAAAGATTTTCGGACCTAGAAAGGACTGGGAATGTCAGTGCGGAAGATATAAAAGAGTTCGCTATAAGGGTGTAGTGTGCGACAAATGTGGCGTAGAAGTTACTAGAGCCAAAGTAAGACGTGAAAGAATGGGGCATATCGAACTTGCTTCCCCTTGTACTCATATTTGGTATTTTAGAAATATTCCATCAAAGATTGGAACGCTTCTTGAAATGACACCAAAGCTTCTTGAGCAGGTTGTATACTATGTTTGTTATGTCGTTCTTGACCCTAAGAAGACAGACCTTGCCTACAAGCAAGTTATAACAGACAAAGAGTATGCAGAGGCTTGCGAAAAGTATGGCGCTGATGCTTTTGAAGTTGGTATGGGCGCAGAGGCTATCAAGAGATTGCTTGGCGAAGTGGACCTTGCAAAAGAGTCTAAAATGCTTAAAGAGTCACTTAACACCTTAAAAGGTCAACGCAAGATTAAAGCAATGAAAAAACTTGATGTTGTTGAGTCTTTCTTATCTTCTGGTAATAATCCAACTTGGATGGTGCTTGATGTTATTCCTGTTCTTCCACCAGACCTCAGACCAATGGTTCCACTGGATGGTGGTAGATATGCAACAAGTGACCTTAATGACCTTTACAGACGTGTAATCAACAGAAATAATCGTCTTAAAAAACTTATGGAACTTGGCGCGCCAGACGTTATCGTTCGTAACGAAAAACGTATGCTCCAAGAGGCTGTTGATAACCTTATCGATAATGGTAAACGTGGCAAAGCCGTTCAAAGCTCTAAGCAAAGAGACCTTAAGTCTCTTACTGCAATGCTTGGTGGTAAACAAGGACGTTTCAGATTGAACCTTCTTGGTAAACGTGTTGACTACTCAGGGCGCTCTGTTATCGTAGTTGGACCAGAGCTTAAGATGTATCAATGCGGACTTCCAAAAGAGATGGCTCTTGAGCTTTTCAAGCCATTTATTATGAACAGACTTGTAGACCTTAATAAGTCTCACAACATCAAGTCTGCAAAGCGTATGATTGAAAAGGAAAAGCCTGTTGTTTGGGATATTTTGGCAGAGGTTATTAAAGACCACCCAGTATTCTTAAACCGTGCTCCAACACTTCACAGACTTTCAGTCCAAGCTTTTGAACCTGTACTTGTTGAAGGTAAGGCAATTAAACTTCACCCAGCTTGTTGTGAAGCCTTCAATGCCGACTTCGACGGTGACCAAATGTCAGTACACGTTCCACTTTCTATCGATGCAAGAACAGAAGCAAGAACTCTTATGCTTGCATCAAACAACATACTTAAATTATCAAATGGTGAACCTATCGTTACACCATCGCAAGATATCGTTCTTGGTTGCGCTTATATGACAATGCTTAAGCCTGGCGCAAAGGGTGAGGGCAATATATACACATCTAAAGAAGAGGCAATCATTGCATATCAAACTCAAAACCTTCATATCCAAGCTAAGATAAAGGTTAGAATGGAAAAAGAGGTTGATGGCAAGAAATATTCTAAAATTATTGAAACTTCAGTAGGTAGAATATTGTTTAATGAGCAAATTCCTCAAGACCTTGGCTTTGTTGATAGGTCAAAAGAAGAGAATATTTGCGAACTTGAATTTAATAGAGATGTTATTAAGAAAGACCTTCGTGCAATTCTTGCAAGTGCATATGATAAGTATGGCGCAACAGCCTGCGCTAAGCTTGTAGATAAGATTAAAGAGACAGGTTATAAGTATTCAACACTTGGCGCTCTTACTGTTAGTGCGTTTGATATCGAAGAGCCAAAAGAAAAGCAAGCAATCTTGCAAGAGTCTGACCAAAAAGCCCTTGAAAACGAAAAACTTTTCAGACGTGGTCTTATCACTTATGATGAAAAGGTTAAGGATAACATTGAACTTTGGGAAGAGACCAAGGCTAAGGTTGGTAAAGCGTTGTTTGAAGAAATGGACGACTTAAATCCATTTAAAGTTATGTGTAACTCTGGTGCGCGTGGTTCTAAAGACCAGCTTAACGCTCTTTGTGGTATGTCTGGTATTAAAACAACTGCATCAGGTGAAAAGATTGACGTTCCTATTAAGTCATCTTTCGTTCACGGACTTACTCCTATCGAATATTTCTTAACCGCTCGTGGTATTAGAAAAGGTCTTACCGATACAGCTCTTAAGACAGCCGACTCAGGTTACCTTACAAGACGTCTTGTTGATATCTCTCAAGATGTTGTTATCACAACTGAGGACTGCTTTGCAGACGCTGGCGAAAAGGTTAAAGGCGTTTATGTAACAGACCTTGTAGTTGACGGCGTTGTTCAAGAATCACTTGCTGAAAGAGTATATGGCAGGGTTGCAGTTGAAGATATCGTTAACCCTCAAACAGGCGAGCTTATCGTTGAAGGCAACACTATGATTACTAAGGAGCAATCTGAGGAGATTGAAAAGGCAGGTATTAAAAAGGTTCAAATCCGCTCACTCTTCACTTGTCGTTGCAAACACGGCGTTTGTGCTAAGTGTTATGGTAGAGACCTGTCTAATAAAGGTATGGTTACAATCGGCGAGGCTGTAGGTATAGTTGCCGCTCAGTCAATCGGTGAGCCAGGAACTCAGCTTACAATGAGAACCTTCCACTCAGGCGGTGTTGCTTCCGCTCTTGATATTACCCAAGGACTTCCTCGTGTTGAAGAAATCTTTGAGGCAAGAAGACCAAAAGGTGAGGCACTTCTTTCTGAGGTTGCAGGCAAACTTACAATCAAGCAAGATGCTAAATACTATTACTTCACAGTTGCATCTCGTGAAGGTGATATAGAATACGAGGCTAAAAAACCAGTTGTACTACTTGTTAAGAATGGTGACACTGTTGAGCCAGGAACTCAACTTACCGCTGGTGCAATCAATCCACCAGACTTGCTTAGAATGACAGGCGTTAAAGGACTTCAAGAATACTTGCTCAATCAAGTTATATCAACATATAGAGGTCAAGACGTTAAAGTTAATGATAAGCACGTTGAAATCATCATTAGACAGATGCTTAAAAAGGTTAAAGTTGAAAATGCAGGCGATACAAACTTACTTCCAGGAGAAATTGTTGACGTTTATCGCGTAGACGAAGAAAACAACAAAATTCTTCAAGAGGGCGGTGTACCTGCCACTGTTAAGAGAATACTTTTAGGTATTACAAAGGCATCTCTTTCAACCGAGAGCTTCCTATCAGCTGCTTCCTTCCAAGAGACCTCAAGAACTTTGACAGAGGCTTCAGTAAAAGGTAAAATTGATAACCTTATAGGTCTTAAAGAGAATGTCATTATCGGAAAACTTATTCCAGCTGGTACTGGTATCAAGAGATACCGCTCAGTTATGCCAATTCTTGTAAAAGATGAAGAAGAGCCAACTGAAACCACATCTATTTTTGACAATGTAGACAATATTGCTGAATAATTTAAAAAGACTTGCATTTTTGCAAGTCTTTTTTGCTTATAAATAGACGAAAATGATTTTTGATGTTTTTCTTGTGATTTTTGATTTTTATGCAAACATCAAAATGCGAGAAAATCACCCTAAAAATCTTGCGATTTTCGGGGAACCCCGAAACGAAAATTTCGAGTGATATTGTGAGCTGTTTTTGTTGTGTTTTTTGAATAATAGTTTATTTTGTCATTTCTAAGTCGCGCTAAATTCACAAAGTGAATTTACGTTTGGCGCGGTAAGAGAAAGAGCGCCACCGCCACGTCACAAACTACGCTCAGACTAAGTTGCTATTGCAACTTTAGCGTTATCGCTCGTTTGCTTATCGCCCCACAGATTTTACAGTCTGCGGGGAACCCCAAAAAATGCAAGCACGAAACTAGGCAGAAGCGTAGAATAAAAAAATACAAACTATTTATTTTATAATAAAAAGTCTGTACTTCCATCTCTAAGTCGCGCTAGCGTCGCAAACTACGCTCAAGTGTTCATCTTACGATGACTCACCATATTGCTCGTTTGCTCCTTACACCCCACAAATTTTACAATTTGTGGGGGACCCCAAGAAACTCGAATTCACGTTTGGCGCGATATGTACCCCAAAAATCTTACGATTTTCGGGGAACCCCGAAACGAAAATTTCGAGTGATATCATTGGGTTGTTATAATTGTGTCTATTTATATATTGACTTTTTCTTCCATCTCTAAGTCGCGCTAGCGTCGCAAACTACACTCAAGTGCTCATCTTACGATGACTCACCATATCGCTCGTTTGCTCCTCTACCCCACAAATTTTTCAATTTGCGGGGAACCCCAACCTTATCCCCACAAATTTTTCAATTTGCGGGGAACCCCAAGAAACTCGAATTTACGTTTGGCGCGGTAAGAGAAAAAACAAGCGCCACCGCCTATTACGTTTCGTGCTTGCACGAAACTAGGCAGAAGCGCCGTTTTTTCTCTTGGTAGCCTTAAGGGGAATCGAACCCCTGATTCAGCCGTGAGAGGGCTGCGTCTTAACCGCTTGACCATAAGGCCTTATTTGATTACTTTTGTATTATAGCAAATTTTTACGTCATTTGCAAGCATTTTTTATGATTTATTGAAGATATTATTTTGATTTTTTCAAAACTTAGGCTATAATCTTATTAGGAGAGATTATGTTTGGTAAAAAAATAAAGATTGGTATTGCTTTTGGGGGTGGTGGAACGAGGGGGTTCTCACATCTTGGGGCAATTAAAGCTTTTGAAGAATTTGGTTTAAAATTTGATTTTGTAGCTGGCACTAGTGCTGGTAGTTTAGTTGGGGCATTCTATTCTGCTGGCTATACCTTCAATCAAATGTACGATATTGTTAAAAACATTAAAGAAAAGGATATCCGTAGAAACATAATACCATTCACGCCTTCAAAAATTGATGGAGTAGGGGAAGTTATTACCGAGCATTTAGGTGACATCAATATTGAAGATTTAAAAATTCCCTTTGCAGCGGTTGCTGTTGATATAAAATCGACCAAAGAAATATGTCTTGCAAAGGGCAATCTTGCCAAAGCGGTTATGGGAAGTTGCGCTGTGCCTGGAGTCTTTACGCCTGTGGTTTATAAAGATATGATTTTATGTGATGGTGGTTTGCAAAATACCATTCCCGCCGATGTTCCAAGATACTTTGGTTGTGATTATGTCATATCAGTAGACGTCAATAAATCGCGAACTTATGGCACAGAAAGCACAAAGGTTTTAGATGTGCTAACTTGCTCAATAAGAATACTTATGAAAAGTAATGCGGTAAGAGGTTATGTTAACTCAGATGTAATTATAGCGCCAGAGACCAAGCGTTTTAAGTCTACCAAAACAGATGGTATGGATGATATGATTGAGGAAGGCTATAAAGCAACAATAGATGTTATGCCACAAATTATGGAGATTTTTAACAAGCGTAGACGACATAAATTAAAGGCATTCCCTAGTGATATTACGATATTAAAATGAAACTTGACAAGAAAAGATTAAAGAAAAAATATGATGAAAAATATACAAAAGCAAAATACTATCTATCACGAAGTGATATTATTTTTCGTGCGAGTTTAACGCTACTATTAACTACCATTTTTGTGATACTATTTTTTGCTTTTGGTGGCAATTTATATTTTACCAGTGTCCGCGCGGTCAGCGAATTTAAAGGTTATCCTTTGCAGGTCCACGCCATAAACGTTGGGCAAGGAGACTGCACACTGATTAAATTTCCAAACAACGAAACAATGTTAATTGACGCTGGCAGAAGTGGTGAGGGTGAAAGAGTTGTTGCCTACCTTAAAAACTATTTCAAAAATGAAGGCTTAAATAAGATTAATTATCTTGTTTTGACGCATTCTGACTCAGACCACATAGGCGGCGCAATCGATGTGCTACAAAATATAGAGGTTGACACCGTTTATAGACCAAATATTTACACACAAGAGGAAGCAGATGAGCTCACCGACGGCTCACAAGTCTATGTGGTAGACACTCAGACATATAACACCATAATTGACTTGATAGAGCAAAAAGATTGCAATGTTGTTGTCTCGCAGGCGGGCGAAAGTATGAATTTAGGTGGTGCACGTGTCGAGTTTTTATCGCCAAATGAAGAATATTATAGTGACAGCAACAGTTTTAGCGCGGTTATTATGATAACTTACCAAACGAAAAAGTTTCTGTTTATGGGTGATGCTGGTGTTGATATAGAAAATGTGCTTATAGAAGAATATGGCAGTTACCTTGATGCTGATGTACTAAAAGTAGGACATCACGGCTCAGCCACCTCGTCATCAGACGCTTTTCTTGAAATAGTAAGTCCTAGTTATAGTCTTATGTACATATCTTCAAATAAAGATTTTCCAGACACCTCGGTTGTCAATAAATTAAGAGAACTTGGAAGCAAAATTTATTCGACTTATTCAGAAGGCGACTTTGCAATGACGGTTTATAATGATAACATTATTTTTGCAGACGCGCCTGAGCCGACCTTTGATATAGCCCTTTTAATCTCAATTTATGTAATAATCGTGTTATTAACTTGGGGAATAAAAAATCCAGGGTTTACAATAATTAAGCCACGAAGGGTTAAACAAAAGACATTAAAAGAAAGTGATTGAAAGATTACAATTTTAATTGTAATTTTAGGAGAAGGGCTGTTATTTTAAATTAAACATATGTTTATAAAAATTTTTAACACTCTAGTCATTTTTAATTGTACTATTTTTTGTTTTATGCTATCATATTTTTATGAAAGGATTAAAGGATATAATTAATATTTTAATTGTTTCACTTGACGATAAATTTAGCAAACTAGTATCAGGAACTCTGTCTAGCCAGCTAGAGATGTTTAATGCTGACTGCAGAGATTTAATTATATATGACCTAGTAAATCCCAAAGAGATATTAGAAAAATGCGGTTTTGAATATTTAAAGAAAAGAGAACTTGGCGTTATTAAAAGCACTAGCAGTTACCAAGACACCGTGATATCAATCTCTTATGATTTATATAAGGAGTATAGCTTGCTCTTTTCACATTCGCTGATAGTTTATCTTAGATTGCCAAAAGGAAAAGTGCGAGGCGTGGCAAATTCAATATCATACCAAAGCCGAGATGAGTTTCTTGCATCAAACAATGATATTGAACTATATTTTGAAAGAAAGTCAAAATTAAATGCAACGAAACAAATTATAGAAAAATTAGGAGAGCTAAAATGAATATTATAGATAAAACTTTAAATTATGTCAAATCGATTACGGCGCAGATTATTTCAAATGCAGGTAGCGGACATACGGGTGCGTCCTTGGGTATAAGCGCGATAATGCTTGCATTATTTAAGGAGCACTACAATTTCGACGTGTCCGATACCGATTTTTTAAATCGTGATAGGTTTGTTTTGTCGGCAGGGCACGCTGTACCTGTGTATTACATACTTTTATCTATGTTTGGCTTTGATGTTTCACTGCAAGATTTAAAAAACTTAAGAAAGCTTGGTAGCAAAACTCCAGGGCATCCAGAATACAGGGTGACGGATGGCGTTGAGGTATCCACTGGTCCGCTTGGACAGGGTGTTGGCAATGCAGTAGGTATGGCTATCGCTGAAACCTTGATGGCAGAGCGCTTTAACAGCGTGGGTTTTCCTATAATAGATAATTATACATATTGCCTTGTAGGCGATGGCGACCTAATGGAAGGCGTAGCAATGGAGGCTTGCTCTCTTGCTGGCAGTTTAAATTTAAATAAACTTGTTTTACTCTACGACTCAAATGATGTGACAATAGACGGCTCACTCAACTTGTCAAATAGAGAAAACATAGCCAAGAAATTTAAAGCTATGGGCTGGAATGTTATAAGATGCAGAAAGGGGAACAACTATTATTCTTGTGTACGCGCTATTGCAAGAGCTAAAAAATCTGACAAGCCGACTTTAATCATTTTCAAAACCACAATTGGCATTGGCACTGAAAAAGAGGGTACTTCTTCTATTCACGGAATTGCTTTGAACAGTGAAGAGCTTAAGGCATTCGACAAAAAACTTGGTATTGAGGAGAACTTTTACATTCCAAATGATGTGAGAGATTTTTGTATGTCAAGTTCTAGGCGTGGCAAGCTTAACCACGAGAAGTGGAACCAAGACCTCGCCGTTTATGCAACCTCAAACCCAGAATTATATAGACAATTTGTTAGTTTCTTCGATAGAAAGAAGGTTGATATTGAAAAACTTTCACGCTCATCATATAAATGGGAAGGGCTAAGCGGACGAGATTTAAATAATGTTGTGCTAAATGAGTTTGCTCAAAAACTCACTCAGATTGTAGGTGGTAGTGCAGATTTGATGCATTCAACTAAGGCCTTTATTGAAAATGGCGGGCACTACAATGTCGGTAACCGCAGAGGTAGAAACATCCATTTTGGCGTACGTGAGCACGCAATGGGCGCAATCGTAAATGGAATTAGTTTGTATGAAGATTTTATACCATTTTGCTCAACCTTTTTGTCTTTTGCAAATTATATGTATCCAAGTATCAGACTTGCAAGCTCAATGAAACTGAATGTAATGTACTTCTTCACTCACGACAGCATTTACGTTGGTCAAGATGGCAAATCACATCAACCAATCGAGCAACTACCACAACTTCGCTCCTTTATTGGCTTAAAGGTGTTCCGTCCGTGTGATTCAAACGAGCTTCTAGCAGGTTATCAATATGCACTTTCAAATAATGGAACTATTGCCTTTATTTTAAGTAGACAAAAGATGGCAGTTGTAGACGGTAAGTACAAAGAGGCATTGCAGGGTGCATACATTTTAAAACAAGCACCAAAAGATGTGGATGTTGTCATATATGCAACTGGCAGTGAGGTCAGCCTTGCGCTCAATGTTGCAAACGAACTTGAGAAGAAATATTCGGTATCGGTTGTATCTATGCCTTGTCTTGAAATTTTTGAAGAGCAACCGCAAAATTACAAAAATAAAGTGCTACAGAAAAATGCTAAACTGAGAGTTGCTATTGAGGCGTCTAATGATAACGTATGGTATAAATATGTGGGAGAAAACGGCTTAGTCATCGGAGTTACTGACTATCAAGGCAGTGGCGACGGCAAAGAGGTGTACTCTAAGGCAGGCTTTAATGAAAAGGATATTGCCAGGGCAATAACAAGAAAACTTCAGTAGAAAGTTTTTACAAATGCAACAAAAAAAGACAAAATAATTAAAAATGATACAATTAAATAAAATCATTAAAAAGCACCTAATAGTATAATATATAAAGAGGTGCTTTTATGGTGAATAAGAAAAGTATTGTTTTAAATGGTGTAAATGATAAGTCGCAAAGGGCGGTGCTAACAATAGAATGCAATGGCGAAATATCGTCAGGAAGGGTAAGACTTTATAATTTTGGTGTAGAGCCACAAGGCATTATAAGTTTAGGCATTAATGATGGAAAAACTGTAACTAAGGCAGGGCTAACACACTCTTCGGGTATGCTTTTTACCTTTATTTGCGAGCTTAAACAAATTCCAGACAATTTTTCGTGTGCCATTGTAAACTTTGTAAATGGCGAGCCTAAACCAATTCTCTATGGATGCAGTGATGGTTATAAAGATAAAGAAGAGATTTTTGACCAGGTCATAACATCTCTTAATAAAAGTAAGAATGTAAAAGATGTTGAAGAAGTTTTAAACACATATGGCGTTGATTATGCCGACGATGAAAAGGTAGAGATTGAAAGCCTTATAGATAAAGAGGTCAGTGCCTGTCAAAAAGATTGCGATAACTGCGAGTATAAAAAGTTTTACCTAAGCCACACCAAGAAGATGTCTAATGATAATGCGGAAAATGACAAGGGGGAGGTTGCAATAGAAAATAAATTCTATAACGAGATGAAAAAACAAATAGATGACCTCTTTGCAAATAATCCGAGTGAGAATTATCTTGAGCAGTTGCTTCCAAACTCAAAATGGGTTAAGGTGAGTATAGACGACAATGGCGATTACTATGTCCTAGGCTTGCTTTATGAGGGCGAGAATTTGAAGTATATTTGTTATGGAGTGCCTGGAGTTTATCAAAAGTATCCGCCTAGAGAGCTTTCTGGTTATCCAATTTGGTTTCCGCTTGACGAAAACAGTCCAGAGGGATTTGGTTACTGGCTTTCCTATCAAGATGCAAACAGTGGTGAAAGTGTTAAGGCTGTAGTAATATAGGTGAACGCGAGAGCATATTTTAATTAAAAATTAAACATTTATGGGGAAGTATGAAAATATTTTTAATTGTGCTATTATCAATTTTAGTGTTTATTTTGGTGGTTTTTGCGCTATATTTGCTTATAGGATATATAACGTTTAGATTTGCAATGTCACGTAATGGCAAATTTAAAAAGGGTATTGAATTGAAAAGTAAAATAGCGCTTTCAAAGCAACCAGAAATAAGCGACTACTTTGCTGACTTTGAAAAAATAACTATTCAAAGCAATGAAGACCTCAAGCTTTATGGATTTTATAAAAATAATGATAAGGACAAGCTTGCCCTTCTTGTTCACGGTTATGGTGGAAGCCACTATGATACTTATAGTTATGCCAAGATTTTTGAAGAGAGAGGGTATGATATACTTGCTGTCGATCTAAGAGCGCACGGAGAAAGCGAAGGTGATTATCTCACGATGGGATTATATGAGCATTATGACGTTATAAAGTGGATAGAGAAGATGCTAGAACTTAAGCGTAACTATAAGATAGTGCTATTTGGAGTATCAATGGGTGCAAGCACTGTTTGTATGACGCTTGGAGAAAACCTGCCAAATAATGTCATATGTGCAATTGAAGATTGCGGTTACGATAACGCCAACAATGAATTTAAACACGTCTATTCTAAAACAAAATTTATCAAACTATTCTATAGAATTTTTTATAATTACACACTAAAATCAAGAGGCATAGATTTAAAGAAAATTGATGCGGTAGAGAAATTAAAAAAGTCTAAATTACCAATCTTTTTTATTCACGGCGAGAAAGATGACTTTGTGCCAACAGCGATGGTATACAATCTCTACGATGCCGTTCCAAAAAGTAGGCGAGATATCTATATAGCTAAAGATGCCACGCACACTAAAAGTATTGATGTGAGTGAAAAGGAATATAAGCGTAGACTTGACAGATTTTTGACCAAATATTGTGTTTAATAAATTTATTCATAAAGTAATTTTATTTAAAAAATAATTATTAATTAAAAAATATATTTATTAGATATTTTTAATAAAATGTTGGTAGAAAAGTTTAATTTATTTTAAAAATATAAAAAATACAAAAAAAATAGCAAAACAAATAAAAATCCTCAAAAATAAACAAAAAAATCGGACATTTTTATATTTTCCTGCCCGATTTTTTTTACATATAAAAATACTCAATAATTATTTATTTTATTAAAAAATATTTGATTTTTTTTAAAATTAAATAAAATTGTTTTTTATAAAAATATATCAATTATTTATCATTTAATTTTTTAAGAAAATCATAGTTTTCTTTAGAATATTCAATTTGTTTTTCAAGCAAACTTTGATTTCCTTTTTCAATGGTAGAAACAAATCTTCGCTCGCCTTTAAGAAAATTAAAATAATTTTCATCATTAAAATTGCTAAATAATGTCAATTTTTTATCAATAGGGTTGTATTGGTATAGAGGCCAGAAACCGCAATTTACGGCTTTTTTCATCTCTTCCATCATATTAGACATATCAAAGCCTTGGTTAACACAAGGTGCATAAGCAATTATAAGTGAAACGCCATTATAATCTTGCGCCTCTTTAATTGCCTTGATTGTTTGATTTATGTTGCCACCAAGTGCCACTTGCGCAACAAATACATCTTTATATGTCAGCGCAATTTCTCCTATGTTTTTCTTGCGTAGCGTTTTACCATTTTCGGCAAATTTAACTGATGCGCCTGTAGGCGTAGCTTTACTTTGTTGTCCGCCTGTGTTTGAATAAGTTTGATTATCAAGTATCAAAATATTAATATTTTCTCCGCTTGCAAGAATGTGGTCAAGTCCGCCAAAGCCTATATCATAAGCCCAGCCATCACCTCCAATAATCCAAATTTTCTTGTCTTTGTTAAGGTTATATTGACTGCCAAGTTTAAGCCCAAGTCCAAACTCTGCATTGTCCTCAAACAAACTATTTGCCCAGAATACTCCTTTGCCTTCGTCATCTTTTCCGTATGGGCAGGAGCCGAAAGTTCCGCCGTAGATAGATGAGCAACCAGTGGCATTAGCAATCATTAGGTTAGAACCATTAAGCATAGTTAATATTTTAATATAGGGCGTTTCGCCACAGCCAGCGCACGCACCGCTAAATTTAAATAGTGATTTTTCAAATTGTAAACCCTTTGCTGTGAGTGGTGAGAAAAGTGATTGCGTCTCTTGCCTATAATTTTTATCCTTCTCGTACTCCTCAATTTTTTCTTGAAGGAGGTCTGGTGCCTCTTCCATTACAAGCGCTTTTTTAATAGCAGGGCAGGTCTTGGCGCAAACACCGCAACCTGTACAATCCTCTGGTGAGAGCAAAATTTTAAATAGCTTGTCATTAAGTCCAATAGCTTTAACAAAACTATCTTTATCTTCAAACTCTCCACTTGTTAGCATAGCTTTTAATGCAGAGTGAGGGCAGGCAAGCACACATTGACCGCACTGAATACAATTTTCTTTTATCCATTTAGGCAAGCGCACGGCAATACCTCTCTTTTCATATTGCGAGGTGTCAAGTTCAGTTGACCCGTCACTATTAAAAGCAGATACAGGGATTTTGTCGCCTTCAAGATTTTTTTGTTTTTTCATTATCTGCTTGTAAAATTCATTCTCATAATCGACTTGTTCTTTATAAACCTTGCCTTCAAGTGAGGCTACATCAACTTCCTCAAGACAGTTTATCGCAATTTTCATCGCCTTTATATTCTTCTCGACAACATCACTTCCTTTTGATGAAAACAACTTTTTAATATCCTTTTCAAGGTCACTTATTATCCCCTCATCACTTAAAAGTTTGGTACATTTAAGTAGGGCGGCTTGCATAATTATATTGATTTTTGCGCCTAAATTGCAATCGGATGCAATCTTCTGCCCGTTGATAACAAAAAGTTTGGCATTTTTCTCTTTTAACTTACTAACATATTTAACTGGCAGTACTCTTCCAATCTCATCTTTATCAAAAATTGAGTTGATAAGAACTGTGCCACTATCTTTAAGCCCTTCAAGACAGTCATACCTAGTCACAAACGAGAAGTTGTTTATAGAAATCACGTCTTCTTCTTGAACTAAATATTCGCTTTTAATAGGATTATCTGACAGTCGCAGATGCGATATCGTTAAACTACCTGACTTTTTGGAGTCGTATTCAAAATAACCTTGAACAAATTTGTTGTAATTTTCACCAAGTATTTTTATTGTTGACTTGCTTGCTGACACTGAGCCATCTGAGCCGAGACCAAATATCTTGATTTGCAAGTCATCTAGGTGAGAGTGGTAGTTAGAAATAGAAAGAGCGGAGTTATTTACATCGTCAATTATGCCAACTGTGAAATTGTCTTTTTGCTTGCCTCTAGCGTTTTTAAAGATGCTATCAGCAGAAGCCGGGGTAAAATCTTTGCCACCAAGCCCATACCTTCCTGACAAAATCTTGATTTGTCTTCCGCTTTTATAAATTGCGTTTATTACATCAAGGGCAAGCGGTGCGGTAGCACCATTTTCCTTTGTTCTATCAAGCACTGTGATCGTTTTAACGCTTTTTGGTAATTTCTCTAAGAATTTTTCTTGCAAAAATGGTCTATAAAGCACAACTTTGATAAGTCCAAGCTTTTTGTCTTTATTTTGGTTTAAATATTCTTCAATAGTCTCGCAAGAAGAGCCCATTGAAACAATCACATCTTCTGCATCCTTGTCGCCATAATATTCAAAAAAGTCAAAATGGCTGTTTGTTAGCTTATTTAGCTGTATAAAAATATCCGATAGGTTTTTTTCTACCTTATCATATTTATATTGATTTGCCTCACGATTTTGGAAGAAAACATCAGGATTTTGTGCCGTGCCATATTGTTTATCTTGATATGATGCCTTAAAATCACCAAAGTAGTCCTTTATAATCGACTTAATTTCATCATCTTCAAGAGTATTTATTTTTTGATATTCGTGACTTGTTCTAAAACCGTCAAAAAAGTGTAGCACTGGAAGGGTACTTTTCATAGCAAGGGTATGGCTTGCAAGCGCAAGATAATGACTATTTTGCACAGATGATGAACACAACATAACAAAGCCAGTGCCTCTCACAGCCATAACGTCAGAGTGGTCGCAAAAGATAGATAATGCGTGAGACGCCACAGCTCTTGCAGATACGTGAATGACTGCTGGCAAACCTTCGCCAGCAAGTTTATACATATTAGGTATCATTAAAAGTAATCCTTGCGATGATGTGAACGTTGTCGCGTATGAGCGTGCAAGTAGGGCGCCGTGCAACGTTCCTGCAACGCCACCTTCAGATTGCATTTCAATCATTTTAACATCTTCGCCAAATATATTTTTTTTGCCCTTACTATTTTGAGCAGAACAATATTCAGCCATAGGGCTTGAAGGTGTAATAGGGTAAATAGGAATAACCTCAGATAATTTATAAGCTATTTCTCCAACTGCGGAGCAAGCGTCGGTGATTATTTTTTTCATAAAAACTCCTAAAAATAGTATATATTTTTTTCTTGTTTTAGTCAATTAAAAAGATAAATTAAAATAACACAAAAATAAAAGATTTATTTAAAGTTTTTATCCTTTAATTTTATTTTATCTAAATTATTTTGTAAAATCATTTTTTTATTTTTAAATAAGATATTATAATAAAAATATGAAAAGAATTTTATTGACAATAGAGTATGATGGCTACGGCTATTGTGGCTGGCAAAAACAACCAGAGGTTAAAACCATACAAGGCGAAATAGAAAAAGCAATTTTAAAATCAATCGGGCAGGAGGTTGAAATTTTTGGTAGTGGCAGGACGGATGCGGGTGTACACGCATTAAATCAAAAGGCACACTTTGACTTGAGCGTTCCTGTTCCAATATCAAAGCTACCAGAAATTTTAAACAATGTTTTGCCAGATGATATAGTAATTAAGGACGCTAAGGAAGTTTCGCCCGAATTTCACGCTCGCTTTTCAGTGCATAGGAAGTGTTATAGATATAAAATTTATAATAGCCCAAATAAAAATGCTTTCTTGGCAAGGCGTGCAGGGTATGTAAAACGAGAACTTGACCTAGATAAGATGATAGAGGCAAGTAAGCTTCTGATTGGCAAGCACGATTTTAGAGGCTTTTGCTCAAGCAATACTGCTACTGACAATTTCCTGCGAGAGATATACGATATTAGGATAGCAAAAGAGGGCGATTTTATAAAGATTGACGTAGAAGGTAACGGCTTTTTATATAATATGGTCAGAATTATAGTAGGCACACTTGTAGACCACGCCTTAGGGAAACTTAGCCTTCAAGATTTGCAGTTGGCGCTAGAAAAGGGCGATAGAAGTAGGGCGGGACAAACAATGAGCCCGTATGGCTTATATCTTAAAGATGTAATTTACTAATTTGATTGATTTTTTTGTATCATTATGGTACAATAATAGTTATTGTGAGGAAAGAATGAAAACAGATAGAGAGTTAAAAGAATTATGGATAAAATTTTTTACTAAAAATGGCTTTAAAAGAATACCAGGTTATTCAATTATACCAGAGAATGATCCAACAGTACTTTTTACTACAGCTGGAATGCATCCGCTTGTGCCATACCTTTTAGGGGAACCACATCCACAAGGCGATAAGATATTTGACGTGCAAAGATGCATTCGTACAAATGATATTGAAGAGGTTGGAGACGAAAGCCACTTGACACTTTTTGAAATGCTTGGCAACTGGACCCTTGGCAAGTGCGACAAAAAGGCGATGATAAAACTAAGCTTTGAGTTTTTGACAAGCCCAGAGTATCTTAACATTCCAAAAGAGAGACTTGCGGTTACTGTTTTTGCAGGTGACGAAACCGCGCCAAGAGACGAAGAGGCGTACAACGCTTGGAAGGAATGCGGTATTAAAGATATATATTTCTTGCCAAAAGAAAACAACTGGTGGGCACTCGGCGGTGGTGTAGGACCTTGTGGACCAGATACCGAGATGTTTTATGACACAGGCAAACCAAAATGTAGCGAGAATTGTTCTCCAGCTTGCGATTGTGGTAAATATCTTGAAATTTGGAACGATGTTTTTATGCAATACCGAGTTAAAAATGCTGGCGAAAAAGCGGTAAAACTTGACAGACCAAACATAGACACAGGAATGGGGCTTGAGCGTACAGTTTCGGTACTTAACGGTGCAAAAAGCGTTTACGACTCGGGTTGCCTTAAGAGAGTGATTGACTTTATTGGCACTAAAGCACAAGTTAAGTATGAAGAAAGCTTGCAAGCTACAAGAGCGTATAGAATTATAACCGACCACTTAAGGTCGTCGGTCTTTATACTTGGTGACGCACGAGGTGTTGTGCCATCCAATGTAGGACAAGGATATATTTTAAGACGTTTTATTCGCCGTTCAATAAACTGCGCAAGAAATATTGGCTTTGACGCTAAATATTTCACAGATATTGCCGACATCTATGTTGATGAATATGGTCAAGATTACACCGATATTTTACAGCATCGTGAGTTTATTAAAGAGGAGCTTTTGAAGGAAGTTGATAAGTTCTCTAAAGCTCTTGAAGAAGGACATAAAGAGTTTGAAAAGGTAATTCAGGGCATTGAAAGACATAAGGAGTTCGCTCTAAAAAATGGCGAGAAGGTAGACAACAAGATAAGTGGCAAAGCTGTGTTTAGATTATATGATACCTTTGGTTTCCCGTTTGAGCTTACCAAGGAACTTGCACAGGAGCGTGGCTATAGCGTTGATAAAGCTGAGTTTGACGAGAAGTTTAAGGAGCATCAAGAAAAGTCTCGTGTTGCCTCTGCTGGTGTGTTCAAAGGTGGACTTGCAGATGACTCAAAGCAATCGGCAAGACTTCACACAGCAACACACCTAATGCTTGCAGGACTTCAAAAGATGTTTGGCAAACAAGTTGTACAAAAAGGCTCTAATATTACGCCAGAAAGATTAAGATTTGACTTTAATTTAGACCATAAGATGACTAAGGAAGAGCTTACTCAGCTTGAAGATTTTGTAAATGATGCAATAAAACGCGCTATTCCAGTAACTTGTCAAATTATGAGTCTCGAAGAAGCTAAAAAAGAGGGCGCACACGGCACATTTACTGATAAGTACAGCTCTGAAGTTAAGGTATACACAATAGGAGATGTGAGTAAGGAAATATGCGGTGGTCCTCACGCTGAAAACACAAGCGAGCTTCATCATTTTAAGATTGTTAAGGAAGAATCTTCATCAAGCGGAATTAGAAGAATAAAAGCAATTCTTGATTAACAACAAATTTTGCATTTATTGTTGTAAAATTGAAATATCTATGATATAATTAATATATGGAGGATAAATGGCTGATAATAAAGTAAAGAAAAGCTTTGCTACATATCTATTAATATTGTTACTAATTGTAGTAGCGGTTTTTTTGATTATATTAGTGGTTATGTTATTTTCACCATTTAAAAATATCTTAGGGTTTCAATATATGCTCTATAATATGGATATGAATAGTGCCGATTATCGCTATACCAAAACCACAGGTGATGAACTTATAGATTTTTCAACTATTGATGAAATAAACGTAAACTGCTCCTATGCCAATGTGAGTGTCAGTAGGATAATTGACACAGATGTTGACGCAATTGGTATAACAAACAAATGTAAGGGTTTTGCAAGGTCTTCAGATAACACCGATTTTAACTTGGAAATTTATTTTGAAGATGCCGAAAAGAAGGTGTTAAATATCGAGGTTCAAGAACCTGAGGGTTTCCTATTCTTTGATAAAACCATAGAAATAGCTCTTCTTATACCAGCAAAATCAGATTATGCGCTTGAAAATACCAGGTTAAATATCAATACTAACAGTGGTAATATCTATATTGGTAACACCCATAAATTATCTGAAAATGAGAACGAAACAGGCTTTAAATCAGAGCTAAAAGTAAATTCTTTAGAACTTAGAACCAATGAAGGTGATATTTATTTGCATAGTTTTATAGATAGCGAATTTAATGATGTGTATCTTAGGTCGAATAGTGGAAGTATTATAATGCAAAAGGACATTTACTATGTAAGTCAATCATTTGAAACCTATACAAATGACGGCGATATTAATTTAACAAAAGTGTCCTATAACGGAAGTAAAACGGTTGACGAAAACATTATTCTTTACATCAACAATGGCGAATTTTCTGCAGATACTCTTTCGGGTAATGTAGGATTAAATATACTAAATGGATATTTCAATTTAAATACTCTTGAAGGTTATATAACTTCTAATAACTCGGTTGAACAGATGGAAAGTGCATCTATCACTATAGATTATGCGAATGGCGATGTAAGTCTGCCGTTTGTGAATAAGTCAAGCGTTTCTATAGGTGGGCTTGCCAATCAAAAACAAGCTTATATCAAGGCAACGTCAGGTAGTATAAATATAGGTAGAATTGATGGATATGGGCATATTGAAACTACTTCGGGAGATATAAAAGTCAGTGCAATATCTGGTGATATTAATTTAAAATCGACCTCTGGCAATATAGACCTAGTTTATGATAGTGACTCAATCACGAGCAAAATAGGTTTGTCATCAACAACGGGAGATATTGACCTTAAAGTTAGAAACAATTTCTTGTTTGTTGCATACTTCTATGATACAAACAATATGCTAATACAAGACTTAAGTAATATTAATATTGAATTTCACGCAAGCGGTTTTGGCAATCCATTCTTTACAACAACAGTTGACAACCCAGATGGCAGTGACTTGACGTTTACATCAAATGGTCATATAAACATATCGTATATTTAAAAGTAGACTCCATCAATGGAGTCTTTTTTATCTTTTAAAAACATAATTTTATTTGTGTTTACAAATAAATTTTGTTATACTCTTAAAAGAGGTTATAATGAAAATTTTACATACAGCAGACATTCATTTAGGTGCGAAAAACTTAAAACTTGATATTGATAGACAGAACTATCTTAAAAATGAACAATTGTTGCAACTAAAGAACTTGTTTGAAAAAGCCTACAAAGAAGATTATGATGCTTTTTTAATTTGTGGCGACCTTTTTCATAGCAAAAACTTGCCAGCAAAGTTTTATAACAGTTTCTTATCAATGGTTGAAGAATTTTTGAGACCGGTTATTTATATAAAGGGCAATCACGACGAAAACAATGTTCTTATCGATAATTTGCCAGATAATTTTATAGTACTAGATGAAAATAGACCGAATTTTAGACTTAATAATATTGTATTTTGGGGGCAGGTTGTGCCGTCAATAATTGCAAGCAATATTGACAAAAAAGATTTCAATATCCTTATGTTGCACGGGAATATAAACAATAAAAATGATAGAGACTTTGTTGATATTAATGCTTATAACCCATCTAGTTTTGATTATATCGCACTTGGACATATCCATAGCTATGACATATTTAAATCAGGGGAAACGACAACTGTATATAGTGGTAGTTTGTTTTCAAATGGTTTTGATGAGACAGGCGATAAGGGCTATATTGATGTTGAACTATATGAAAAAGGCAATGTAAAGGTTACATTTATGCCGTATTCAGCACATAGATATATGATTTGCAACTGTGATATAACAGACCTTGAAGATTTTAGGGATATATTGTCTTGCGTTAAAGACAATTTAAAAATTTGTACAAAACAAGATTTAGTTAGGGTAGTTTTAAACGGCTATGTCACAGAAAATTGTGACAAGTTTTTACAAACACTAAAATCAGAACTTTCCGACTATCTTTATATTGAAATTGTTGATAACTCGAAACTAAAAATAGATTTTGATAAAATTAAAAATGAAGAGTTGTCATTCAAGGCTGAGTTTTTGATGCTAGTTGAAAAAAGTGAAGAGGGGGAAGATGCAAAAAATAAAATTTGCCAAATAGGTATAGAGGCATTAAGAGGAGATGATATATCACTATGATTATAAATAAACTCCACATAGAAAATTTTGGCAAATTGCATAATATTGATTTAAATTTTAATGATAATCTTAATCAAATTATAAAAGAAAACGGCTGGGGTAAAAGCACTCTTGCAATGTTTATCAAAGCTATGTTTTATGGTATGCCAGCTAAAACACGCGGTGATGATTTTAAGTCTGAAAGAACAAAATATATGCCTTGGCAGGGTGGGAATTATGGAGGCTATATAGAATTTAGAAAGGACGATAAAAATTATCGTGTAACTAGAATTTTCGGTAAATCGCCAGAGTTTGACAGCTTCGAGCTTTTAGACTTAGGCAATAATCAGCTTATAAAATCAGAGTTTTCATCGCTTGGCGAAGAACTATTTGGTATAGGTGAAGAATCTTTTAAGATGACTGCCTTTTTCCCACAATTAAATTTTAGAAGTAACGCAAACTCAGAACTTACCGCCAATCTTATAGGTGTCAACAAATATCAAGATGACCTTGCAAGCATTGATAACGCAATAAAAAAATTAAAAGAGAAAAGACTTGATATAAAACGTCAAATTCCTAAGAAGACAGATATTGAAGATAAACGCCTAGCACTTTCTCAATTAAGGTCTTATTCAAACTCGCTCAATAGCGAAATTGACGATAAAGAAAGACATCTCATTCTTCTTCAGAAGGAGCAAGACGAGACAAACACTAAAGTACAACTAGAGAAAGATAAATTGAATTTGCAAGAAGAAAGATACAAAGATAAAACCTTGATTGAAAGCAAACTTCAAAGTTTAACTTCGCAAATTGCAGGTTTATACGAGAGACAATCAAACTTGCAAAATAAAACCTTAGAGAATTTGCAGTCAACAACAAACTCTAAATTTAGAAGTGTTTACATAGGTCTTTTAATGTTTTTTATGCTAGTAGCCTCAGCCTCTATTGTCCTTTTTGCAGTCGATGTGATAGAGTTTTATGTGTTTTTGCCTATGTGCTTGCTAGCGGTGGTAGCAATAATAATTTTTTATTTTCAACTTAAAAAGCGTGCAAAAGACGATACACAATATCAAGAAAAGCTAACTGATAGTAACGCTAAGATTGATGATTTCAAAGCGCAAATAGACACCTTAAACGAAAGCGTCGCCCACTTAAAAACCGTTCTTGATGGCTATAATGAGGTGAGTATGCCAAATCGCGATGAATATGATAGACTTCGAAGTCAGCAAAATTCAGCGAATGTTAATGTTCTTACCTTAAAGAACCAAATAACGAATTTAAAAAATGACTTAGAAAACAACATAAATAAGGAAGATTATCTTGCATCTCAGATAGAGAAAATGAAGTCTGACTACAATGACCTAAATTATAAATATACATTGATTGACAAAACGATTGAGTTTTTATTACAAGCGAAAGACAATGTTGCGTCACGTTATGTCAGCACAATAAATAGTGACTTTTCAAAAATCTTGCATAAATTCAATATTATAGAAAATAGGTTTTTGATAGATAATCAATGGAATGTGAAAGAGCAAACCAGCATTGGCACAAAAGATTATGAATTTTCATCTCAAGGTCTGCAAGATATTATTTCATTCTGCCAGAGAATAAGCCTTATCTATAAGATATACAAAAAAGAAAAGCCCTTTATTATTTTAGATGATACATTTGTCAACCTTGACGATAATATGATGGAGTGTGCAAGGGAAGTGGTTAGCGAGCTTTCTAAGAACTTTCAGATTATCTACATTTGCTGTAATAGTAGATGTATGATTTAAAAAAGTCTACCAAAAGGTAGACTTTTTCTATATATGTTATCTATTATGCAAGACATAATACTACATATAGTGTTTAATATTGAATTCCCCAGTAAACCATATGTTTGGCTTTTTTGCCACAAACTATGCAGTGGTCAGAGATATGCTCTTCTTCAAAAGGGATACAACGAGATTTCATTCCGCGTATTTCTTTCATTTTAAGTTCGCACTCAGGGTCACCGCACCACATTGCTTTGATAAAGCCAGGCTTAGAGTACATAATCTTTTTAACTTCTTCAAGGTCAGTGCAGGTATATGTTCTCTCGTTTGTATGTTTTAATGCCTTGTCATACATATTTTTTTGAATAAGCTCAAGTACATTAGCTACTTTATCAGTTATATCTTCAATCTTTACAGTTTCTTTCTCTCCGTTGTCACGTCTTGCAAAAACAACATTGCCATTTGCGATATCACGAGGTCCAATTTCAATACGAAGAGGCACGCCTTTCATTTCGTATTCAGCGAATTTAAAGCCAGCACTCTTGTCTGAAGTGTCAAGTATAACCCTATAGCCACAAGCTTTTAACTTGCTTTCAATCTCACTTGCAACTTTAAGTACATTTTCATCGTTTCTAATCGTTGCAATCACAATTTGCTTAGGTGCAATCTTAGGAGGAAGCACAAGCCCATTGTCATCACCGTGAACCATAATAAGCGCACCAATCATTCTCGTGCTAGAGCCCCAAGAGGTTTGATAAACATTTTGTAATTTATTGTTTCTATCAACAAATTTAACATTAAATGGTATAGAGAATTTTTGTCCAAAATAGTGTGATGTTGCAGATTGAAGCGACACGCCATCATACATAAGTGCCTCAAGTGATAGGGTGTATTCAGCTCCTGCGAATTTCTCTTTTTCGGTCTTTTTGCCGACAAGTACAGGTATAGCAAGATAGTCCTCAAAAAACTTTTTGTATATGTTAAGCATCCTCAAGGTTTCTTCCTGTGCTTCCTCGGCGGTTTCGTGAATGGTGTGACCTTCTTGCCATAAAAACTCACGCGTTCTAAGGAAAGGTCTAGTAGATTTTTCCCATCTTACAACGCTACACCACTGATTATAAAGTTTTGGTAGGTCTCTATATGAGTTTATGATTGACGCATAATAATCACAAAACAATGTCTCTGAAGTAGGACGTACGCATAATCTTTCTTCCAATTGATTTTTCCCGCCGTGTGTGACCCAAGCAACTTCAGGGGCAAAGCCTTCTACGTGTTCAGCCTCTTTTTTAAGTAAGTTTTCAGGAATAAACATAGGCATATAAAGGTTTTCGTGTCCTGTTTCTTTAAACATTTTGTCAAGCACGGCTTGCATATTTTCCCATATTGCAAAGGCGTAAGGCTCAAAAACAAGACAGCCTTTTACAGAGGTGTAATGTGCAAGGTGAGCTTGTTTTACAATATCAGTATACCATTTTGCGAAGTCCTCATCACGAGATGTGATTTTTTCATTTTTAACAATAGCCATAATAAATTCCTTTTACTAAAATATAATTTAAAGCTTGTTTTTACAAGCGCAACGACAATCAAATAACTGCCTGTCGCGATATAAGTCATCAATAAGTTTAATAAAGTGTTTACAAACACATAATTTCAACTTATGATTGCATACTTTCATATATTATCATACAAAAGATAATTTGTCAAATCATAATATGTTTTTAAAAATATTTTACTAAAATAATGCTAAAATAAAAACTATAGGACAGCTACCTATAGTTATCTTTTAAGACCATCATCTTCGCCATCAAAGTTTGAAACTTCGCTGTCAACGTTTTGACTTTCTATCGAGTCTTTATATATGCGATAAAGTGTATATAGCCCATTATTAAACATAATCCCATTTCGTATAACAGCACCACGAGATACAAAGTAATCTTCTATTTCCTTTTCACTTTTTCCTTTTAAATATTCATATAATTCTTCGCCTGAGTTTAGCTCCATAGGGTCTTTTTCCTTATGACTATAGGGCAATCTAAAAGTAGTAGGGGAAACATCTTCTTTAGTGAAAATTTCTTTTATTTCTTTTACTGTAAGCTCCAAGCCCCAAATAAAGAAAGCCTTATTTTTAAGGTCTGCTTCACGTAACCTTTTATGTATATCTGAGATTTTTTTAAATTTATCAAAATTGAAATTTTCATCTTGCGATTTTGAATATTTTAAATTGATAGAAATTCTATTGACAATAAGTTTGCTATTTTCATCAAACTTATCTAAATCGTCATAGCTTACAAATTTTCCCAAACTCTTTTTACTTCTCAACTTTATCACTCCTTCTAAGCATTTATTAGTATTTTACCATAAACACTTAGCTATATCAATAGTGAGGTTTTTGCTCATAAGTTAACCTTTTAATTCAAATGATTTATGATCGACTTAACTTCGTCTAGTAATTTGGCTATAAGAGTGCCGTCAATGGTAGCGTGATTTACTTGAAGAGAAACATTGACCCAACGTTCTCCTTTTTCATTTGTTTTCATTTTATCAAAACTAACGTGAGGCACAAAAGAGTTACGTTGAACATCTTGAGGATGTGTTATATGCGTAAACTCAAACCACGGAGCACAAGACATATAGGCAATAACTTGACTTCTTCTTGCGCTCGGAGGTAGAGGCTTGGTGAATGTAGTTTGAGTTTGTAATATTTTCTTAGTTTCATTACAGAATTTTACAATGTCTGGGTAATATTTGCCAGTGACAATTTTGAAAATTTCTTCACCTTGTTTTTTAGCGCAAATATTCACATACTCACCATCTTCAATGACAATTTTACCTTTGATTGAGCGTATCATATATTCCTCAAATTTTAAAAGTGCGGTATAGAAGACGTGGCATAAACAAAAATAGAAGGATAAATCTTTCGACTTTGCAAAATTATAGACATTAGTCACCTCAAGAGGGGTGCAAAGTGAGATTTGAGGGATGTCAAATTGATAGTACAAATTAAAAATATCTTTTCGGCTCCAATTTTCTAAATCAAGTTCCTTCATAAAAACTCCTTTGTGTATATTATAATAGCAAAGGTGAGATTTACAAACAATTTTATATAAAATTCACCTTTGTTTTTCTTTTGCATTTTATTAAAAGGTAATTTTCAAGAAGATATTCTTATAAAAAATATCTCTATAATGAAAATATAGAGATATTAAACATTTAAGCATCTTATTCTCTTTCAACTTCAGAGTGCTTTTCAATGTAATCTTGATGTTTATTTAAGAAAAATTCACTTTGATAAATTCTTTGTGTTTTAGGGTCGTAGGTTGTAATATGTTTTTCCTTGAGATATTCCTCAATTGGCTTTACAACTTTTGTTTCGTCAAATATTTTAAGAGTTTTAGGTTGATTGATTTTTTCAAACCACTCATCTAAAGCTTTTAAGTCTGTTCCCATTGGCATTGGACCTGGATTTTCTACAAATTTAGGGTTTGGAACTTCTCTATAGCATCCGCAATCTAAAAGGAATTGTTCTTTTGTGATATAAAAAGGTTTTTGGATGTCTTGCTCTTTAAAATAACTTATTGCTTTTTCGAATTTTTTTGAAATTTCCTTTACCGATAAATTCTCAGTCTCAAAATCAATTCCAAAACATTTTCTATATTGACTGAAAATAAAGTTTTTTGGATATTTTTTTCTTAATTCGTCAAATATTGTTTGATTTTCATCAGACAATTTTTCTAATAAAATATAAGAATGACCACCATCATTTCTATTACTGCACATAAAGGTGAATATGTTCATTGACCATAATTTTTTACAGGAAGCTTGTAATTCTGGA
The DNA here is from genome assembly GCA_944350015.1 of uncultured Clostridia bacterium. Classification (GTDB taxonomy): domain Bacteria; phylum Bacillota; class Clostridia; order Christensenellales; family UBA1242; genus Caccovivens. The sequence continues at coordinate 119,172 of CALVNW010000002.1, forward strand.
ATTATATATTCATCAGGGTTTTTAATTACTTCTTCCATATCAACATAACTATATTGATATTGTGTTGACTTTCCTATCTTCATCTCTTGCAGAGTCTTTTCCTCATCTCTAACTTTTTTTACTATTTCGTTTTCATCTACAAAATGTTTTTTTGCGATTTGTTTTGACATTTTTCCTCCCATTGATATCAATCAAGTAAACAGCTTCGCAGTTTTTTCTCTGGTGCTGGTGGTGGGAGCCCTTACCCTAAAAATCTAACGATTTTCAGGGAACCCAATAAATGCCCCACAAATCTTACGATTTGCGGGGAGCCCCAGAAACCCGTGGGTTCGACTCCCATTAAACTTCTATATTAAAAACAGCTTCGCAGTTTTTTCTCTGGTGCGACAAGTGATAAAGTATCCGAACCAAATATATATCCAAGTTGGTGTGGATTATGTACGGTTAAGGGTAAAATTTTCATAATCATATTATATATATGTTAAAAACATCTTTCATCATTTATTTGTTCACATAAAGGTATTTGTCTTGCTGAGCCCTTTAAAAACTTAAAATCAGTTAAATTTTTGTAAATATTTATACTTTTAAATCCTTTCCTTTCTAAATATTCTTTGCCCGTATCTTTAAATGCAGGGCAAGGCAAAACCTGACCATCAAATCTAATGTCAATTTTATCAAAGCCAGCTGTACATTTATGACTATTTTGTTGTTGTAAAGGAATACCTATTTTCAATTTCGTATTTTTTGTTTTAATGCTTTGACAATCTTTAATAAACATAAGTAATTCTTCATTTGATAGTTGTAAAACTTCTTTATTTTCTCTACCTCGACCTTGCGGAACAAATTTTAACAATCTAACTTCATTGATACCGGCAAGTTCTGCAAGTTCTACAACATCATTAAATTGATTGATATTCACTTTATTAGGTACAAAATGTATCGAAGTTTTAAAATTTAATTTTACCACATTAAGCATTGATTTTAATAAGTTTGTAAAATTATTTTCTGTTCCCATTAAAAAATTATACTCGTCGACTTCAGATGCTTGCATATCAAAAACTATTTTATCTAGTCCTGCTTGTTTTAGTTGATGTAACATATTTAATGAAATTTCAGAAAATTTTCTATTATTATATTGATCTAATATCTTTTGAAAATATTTATTTCCCGAGTGTTCAGTATTAGAGTTTTCTATTATTCCACTTGTATAAAGTGTTGTGTATATATTTAAACTATGACAGTAAGATATTATTCGCATAATATTTGGGTGCAGTAAAGGTTCTCCTCCTGATAAAGAAATTTCTTTAATTCCTCCATTCGCCATAAAAAAATCTATTGTTCTTTTGATAGTTGGAAAATCAATTATATTATTTTTTTGAAAATCACTATTTGAAGAACAAAAAATACAATTATTTGGGCATTTTTGAATAATTTCAAAGCATAAATCTTTTATCATGCAAATATTATAACATACCTAAATTAAATTTTCAATAGAATATATAAAACAAAAGAGAGAAGCTTGGATTGGACTTCTCTCTTCGTTGCCTTAATTGTTGGATTTGAATATGTCCGCAAGGAGTGAGTAAACACTTTTTGCGGACAGGTTTATCAAATCTCCGCCATTGTCAAAATAGTCCATTAAGTCGTGAGCAAACTGAAAGGCAATTTCTTCCATTTGCTTTTTATCAAACTCACAGCAACCTATTGTGAGTTTGTTTGTGGACAAGTTACAATGGGCGGTGTTCTTGCTTTGCATGGAACTATTACAACAATCAAGACTATCCATTTTGTTGTTTTTCATAGTTCCTCCAAAGAATAAATCTTTGTGAGGAATAACCTATGGACTTGGTTAACAAATTGGATAAATCAAGTATAACATATTTCATAATATTTTGCTATATTTTTAACAAAAAAAGACAAGTGGGTGTCCCACTTGGTCAAATAAGGGGAATGACTCAAAATCGAAACTTCTTCTTTTTTAGTGTGAGTCGTCTAAAAGCCTTTATTTATAGGCATTTTAGCGACCAAAAACACGATTTTGAGCCTATTCCTTATCCTGCTTACTGTAAATTTAACTGATTTTCGCAATTTTTTGCTTAAAAATCCGCTCAAAAACACCGCTTTTTTGAGATTATTTTTATATTAAATATATAAAGAGACGGACACCTAACAATTATTTAATTTCTAAATACATTTTTCTTTTTCTATCAACATAGAGAAAAATATCTTTAAAACAAATTATTTTTTTTATTTGTTTAAGCCATTGTGGTCTATCTATATATCCTTTTAAGATTTTTCCATCAACTTCAATTTCCCATCCATCTCCATCACAACCATCCTCTGAAGTGTTTGTTTCTGGAATGTTGATTTTTGCAAGTTCTTTTAAAGCCACTTTGTTATCAAGTTTGTATGTTTTATCGATTACAGTAAATCCACGATTATCTCCTGTGGAAAATGTAATTATTGGATTAAACTCATTGTCCTTTATCTCGATTGAAAAATATTCAATATCATAACCTAATCTCATCATACCATAATTTTTCCAAGTAAATTTAAAATTTTTCATATATGTTTCTCCATTTAATTTCTCTCTAATTCACTTTTATCTTCGTGAATTATGAATTTATTATTTTGTTGTGTCCTAAGTTTTCCCATATAAGTTTTATAACAAGGGGTAAGGTCAATTGTTGACCATTTGCCGTTCAAGAAGACTTCATTCCACGCATGTGGTATATTTTTTAAATTAACAACATTTTCATCTCGTCCTCGGATAATTTTGCAATCAACATCAATTAAATCACAAAAATCTTTAAAAACAATTGAATAAGATTGGCAAACTCCTTTATGCAATAGGATAGGAGCATATTTTTCACCACAATGAATAACGCAGTCTTTGTAAGGATATTGAATTGATGTAAAAGCATTATTATTGTTTCGCATTTTGAGAATGTCATTATCATAACTAACATTTGCAAAAAACCAGTCAAAGAACCTTTTTATCAGTTCTTGTTTAGTTATAAACTTTTCGCCACTTCTTAACTGTCGCAAAATGCGATTTAATTCTTCTTTATATTCAGTTTCTAAATTTTTTCTCGCAATAGAAGCCTTTTCATTGGTTTTGATTGCTTTTATTTCGAATTTCATTTATTGATTAACTCCTTTTTTATTATATCACATTCAAAGATAATTTGGAATACTTTTTCAAAAATTTTATATTTTATGCTGACTTTTTTAAGTTTTGCGGTATAATTGGTTAAAAGGTGGTGAAAATATGAAGAAAGCGGTAATCTATGCAAGATATTCAAGCGATAGTCAGTCAGAGCAAAGTATTGACGGACAACTTAGAGTTTGCAAAGAATATGCAGAGCGAGAAAATATTAAGATTGTAGATACATATATCGACAGGGCTATGACAGGCACAAATGACCATCGTCCAGACTTTCAAAGAATGCTTCGTGACAGCAAGAAGAAAGGTTTTGATTATGTGCTTGTGTATAAGTTTGATAGATTTGCTCGTTCTCGCCATGACAGTGCTGTAAATAAGGCAATTCTAAATCGTAATGGTGTTAAGGTTATTTCTGCCACTGAACAAATTTCGGACACACCAGAAGGCATAATACTTGAAGGAATGCTTGAAAGTTTTGCTGAGTATTATTCAGCCGAGTTATCACAAAAAGTCAAGCGTGGACGAAAAGAAAGCAGAATAAAGGGGTTGTATGTTGGTGGTCGAGTTCCGTTTGGCTATACTGTGGAAGATAAGGTTGTTAAAATCAACGAAAAGCAAGCAGATATTGTTAGACAAGTTTACAATGACTATAT
>CALVNW010000003.1 GCA_944350015.1 uncultured Clostridia bacterium
ATGCCTTCTGGTGCGTCCGAAATGTTTTCTGTTGCTGAAATCAACTTAACACCATTTTTAAGTAGTATTGCACGATTAACAGAGCTGTCATATCTTGATCTTGAAAATCTGTCTAACTTATACACCAAAACAAAATCAAAACCCTTATTCTTGCTATCATAAAGCATTTGTTGAAGTGTTGGTCGCTTGTCGTTTGTTCCTGTCATAGCCCTATCAATATATTCATTAACAACAACCAAACCATTTCTTTCAGCATATTCTTTGCAAACTCTAAGTTGCCCATCAATACTTTGTTCTGTTTGGCTATCACTAGAATATCTTGCATATATAACAGCTTTGCTCATACATTACTCCTTTAAAATTAATATTTAATATCATGAGTCGACATATAATCAAACATTGCAAAAAATGCACACATTTCATTAGGTGATATTTCTACAATATTTTTTAGACATTCTTTTGTTTTATTACCAATATTGTGATTGCATTCAATAAGATATTTACAAAACCTTTTAACATCTTTGTCTAATGATAATTTTAATAATTCTTTTTCTTTCGGTGTTATATCATTTTTATTGTCTATCATTACTTTTAAAAGTTCTTTTTCTTCTTTTGTCATTAATTTTACTCCTTTGCCAAATTATAACGCTTAAATATAAAATTTGCAATAATTTATTCGCATTTACAAATATTTTGTTGCAAAATACCATCAAATGATTTATAATCATGTAAAGTTACTAAAAAAGGATAAACACATGAGTATATCGTATAACAAACTATGGAAATTGTTAATAGATAAAAAAATGACCAAAACACAACTTAGAGAACAAGCAGATATTGCAACTTCTACCCTTGCCAAACTTAGCAAAGATGAGCCTGTTAGTATGGATGTTCTAGTAAAGATTTGTAAAACACTTGATTGTGGTCTTGATGATGTTGTGGAATTAAAAAAGGAGGAAAAATTATGAATTATATTGGTTCAAAATTCTCTCTTTTAAAATTCCTAGAAGATTCTATAAACGAGATACTTTCTAAAAACAAAGAAACAAAACAATCCAATGAGATGATTTTTGCAGACATATTTGCAGGAACAGGTTGTGTTGGTGCACACTTTAAGGGTCTTGGCTATTCAATAATTGCAAATGATATTCAATATTATAGTTATGTTATTACTAAACACATGATTGAAAATAATGGGAATCTTGATAAAGACAGAATGAGTGTTTTAATTAACGAACTTAATTCACTTGAAGGGATTGAAGGTTTTATTTATAATAACTATTCTTATGAAGGAACAGAAGGTAAGGAATTTCGCAGAATGTATTTCACTGCTGACAATGCTAAAAAATGCGATGCAATTAGACAAACAATTGAAAATTGGTTCACAAATAATAGAATCAATCAAAATGAATATTACTTCTTACTTGGATCTTTAATCAACTCAATAGATAAATATGCAAATACAGCATCTGTTTATGGTGCCTATCTTAAAAAATTAAAAAAAACTGCATTAAAAAAAATGGATTTAACCCCCTTACCATATACTGTTGGGCACGTAAACTGCAAAGTTTTTAATGAAAATGTTAATACTTTAATTTCTAAAATATCGGGCGATATATTATATCTAGATCCTCCATATAATGAAAGGCAATATTGTTCCAATTACCATATTCTTGAAACAATTGCAAGATATGATAATCCAATTATTAAGGGGAAAACAGGTTTAAGAAGCTATAAAGAACAAAAAAGTGATTTTTGTGTTAAAGCAAAAGTATGTGATGCTTTTGAGAATATTATTAAGAATGCAAATTTTAAATACATTTTCTTAAGTTATAACAATGAAGGACTTATGTCATTTGAAAAAATAAAAAACATTATGAGTAAATATGGAGACTATTTTCTTTACGCTCAAGAATATAGAAGATTTAAAGCAGATAGTAATAGAGAAAATAAAGCAGACAGCACAATTGAATATTTGCATTGTTTAGTAAAAAGGAGTTAATGTGGTTCACGTTTTTATAGTAAATGAAAAAACTTTTAAATATCACTTAGAGCATATGTTTGCCGGAACTGGTGCCGCAGATAAGCTTTCACCATTTTTACAAAATGCAACAGTGGCATTTAATGCTAACACAGAAAGAAATTTAATGGGGATGATTGCAGACATTTCAAGAATCAGAATTGGAGACAAAATCGTTTTTTATCTACAAGCGACAAGAAAGTATGAAGGCCAATTTTTTGGAACGTTTAAAGTTATAGAAAATCCTTTCTGGGATGAAAATGATAATATGAACTATTTGAAAAATAATATGGGGAAAGGTTTGTCTTATAGAGTAAAAATTGAACCCGATGTTGTGTATCAAAAAGGTGTAACAGAACATCAATTGTTAGACTCGTTAGACGATATAGATAAAGTTAGCGATATGTGTTGGAGTTTAATATATCGTAAATTAAAAGGAAATCGTGGCTGTACGATGATAACCGATAAAGAATATTCTAGACTATTATCAAAATTAAGACAGGTAAACAACAATCAATCTCTAAATGTGACGCGAGGCTTAACATTTAATTCAACCAATCAATTAATTGAAACAACACAAAATAAAAATCAATACATTGGAAGAATTAATAAAATAAACATAAAGGACAGATTAATTTATAAATTTAATAGTAATAAAGCTTTTGAAACACATCTTCAAGCTTATATAGTGCAATCAATCGATAAAAATCCTTTGAAAGATCTATTACTAAGAGAAAATTTACCCACTTGGATTGGAAATGAAGTTTCTTGCGGCGTTGGAATGCAAAGAATTGATATTTTAACATTACAAGAAGATAAAAATATTGTCTATGCAAATATTATTGAATTAAAATGTGGAGAAGCTTATGATGATATTGTAAATAAACAATTACCTTGGTATATCAAATGGTTTAACTATTACATTGGCGATACATACAATAAGAATATAATCATACAACCCGTAGTTTTAACGTATGAGACAGATGGTGTTATTGCAAATCAGACAATTAATATTAATCAATTAAGAAAAAATGTATCGGTCCTGCCTGTAAAAAATATTTTCTTTGCCATTCAAAACAACACAATTATATTTAGATTATTAGAGGAGAATAACTAATGGAAAATCCATTTAAAAAAGGTAGCACTCAATATCACGATTTTGAATTAATGAGTGATTTACAATGGCACTGCACAAAATGTGAATTAAAAAGTGGTCAAGCTAAAACTTGGCAGGTTTGGAGACAAGAAAAAGGAATTCAACTTGCACAAGATGAAAATAATAATTGGTTTAAGAAAATGCTTTGCCCTAAGTGCAATTCTGTAACGATACATAGAAAATTGTTATCTACTGATATTTTAGATACAGGGCTAAAAGCGCGAACCAACATTCCAAAAGAATTAGCAGATAGAATCAAAAAAGTTTATGATTGTGTTGACGAGTATAGTTTAAGAACCGAGCCAGCAAATAAACTTGAAATAGATCATAGAGTCCCACAAGTTCGTTGGACAGGAAATGAAGATGTTAACTCTAAATGTATGACTGAATCACAAATAGAACAAAAATTTATGTTGTTAACTAGAGAAAACAATTTACTTAAATCTAGAATTTGTGAAAAATGCAAAGATACAGGTTGTCGTGGTAAAGGTTATAAAGTTATCGAATATTGGTATGAAGGCAATGAACAATACAACGAACAACTAGGTTGTAAAGGTTGTTTTTGGCACAATCCTACCGAATGGAGACGCCAATTAAATAAGGAACTTAAAAAGAAAAATGAAAATAAATGATTTAGATTTAACTGATTGGAAAAACCTAGATATAAATGTGGATTCTTTATGGATGATTGATAAGCGTGATAATTCGGGAGTACACTCAGCAAGTTATCATGGCAACTTCGTTCCACAAATACCTAATCAACTTTTAAGAAGATTTACAAAGCAAGGCGATTTATTTTAGATCCATTTCTTGGTGGTGGGACAACTTTGATTGAATGTCAAAGATTAAAAAGAAATGGGATTGGTATTGAATTACAAGAAGATGTTGCAAAAAATTCTAAACATCTAATTAACCAAGAACAAAATAATGGAACAATTACAGATATATATGTTGGTGATAGTTCGGACTTTGATTATAGTAAATTGTTAGAAAAATATAATAGTAAAGGTGTTCAGTTTATACTCTATCACCCACCATATTGGGATATTATAAAATTCAGCGAAAATGAAAAAGATCTTTCAAATACGAAATCATTAGATGAGTTTTTAAATAAACTTGAAAAAGTGATAATTGATAGTACAAAAATTCTTGAAAAAGGAAGATATTGCGCTATTGTGATTGGCGATATGTATAAAGACAGTCAAGTTATACCGCTTGGATTTTATTGTATGCAATTGTTTATGAAGAATAAGTTAAAATTAAAAGCTATACTTGTTAAAAATTTTAATGAAACCAAAGGTAAACAAAATCAACAGGCATTATGGAGATATAGAGCATTAGCAAATAATTTGTACTTATTTAAACACGAATATATTTTTATATTTAGGAAGTAAACTATGGAAATTGACAGTATAAAAGATTTAATTTTTTATCTAATAGATAAACCGGGAATAATTGATATTAATGATAAAGATTATAGATTAATGCACGATTCAATTACGACTTTCGTCTATCACAACCATTATGATAATTCCGATGAATGGCAAACAATTTCAAACAATTTAATCTATACAACAAATGAATGTTTATCAAAACAAGAAGCCAATAACATATTGAGAGCTATTGAAGATTTAAAAAGAAAAGAGTTAAAACGATTGCAACTTTCTACAGAGGATAATATTTTTCTTAACAACATACATCCAAGAATAAAATCCGTTATAGAACAATCATACTTAACAAATCAATATGCAACAGCAATAGAAAATGCTTTTAAAGAAATAGACCATAGATTAATAAGAATGTATAAAAAACATAAAGGAATTGATGATAATGGAGTTTCATTAACGCGATCAATCTTTAGTCCTAGTAAAGATGAAAAACGTTTACTAACATTTGAATCTCTAGACACTATATCAGGTAAAAATGTTCAAGAAGGCTATATGCAAATTTTTGCAGGTGCAATGCAAGGAATAAGAAATCCAAAAGCTCATGAAAATATGTGCTCAACAAAAGAGAGTGCAAGAGACAGAATTGTTTTAGCTAGTTTACTTATGAAAAAAATTGATGAGGCTGTAAAATTTTCTAATATTGAGGAATAGATTACAGTAAGCAGGATAAGGAACGGACTCAAAATTTGATTTCAGGTGCTTAAAGTGTCCATAAATAAAGGCATTTTTTGACTCACCCCTAAAATCAAATGTTTCAATTTTGAACCATTCCACATTTTTAGACCAAGTGGGACGCCCACTTGTCTTTTTTTTGTTAAAATATAGAAATTAAGAATTAAATATGTTATAATTATTTCGGACTGAAAAGTCCTTGGATTAAAGTCAATAGATTGCTAGCATACTCTTTATAAATCAAAAAAATTTATGAAATCTATTGACAAAATTCAATGTTTTATTGATTGTAAAGATATAAATGAAAACACTGCTGTTTACAACTTTAAAGATAATACATTAAAGCAAGGCAAAGTAAACTTAAAGCAACTTGAAAGAATATCCTTTCTTCTTGCCCACGATTTAAAAACCTTTGTCCAAACAAACAGCAACTTTTCAAACCTATCAGCAAATGCTGTTTATAAACATTTGCAAAACAATCAATAAAGCAAAGAGAGGAACTTGAAATACAGTTCTTTTTTTATTGCAATATCTTCAATTTTATGTTATCGTTTAACTGAGGTTATTGCAAATGAATAAAAAGCTAATAAAGATTTATCAAGAGATAGAAAAAAATAGAAATTCAAAGGTTTTGGCTTACGTGACTGGCGATAGAGTAAATATGAAAGCTCAAATCGCTTCTGATGTAGTTGATATTTTTGGAAAACATTTAGAAAAAATTGGTAAAACAAAAAAAATAACTTTAATACTTTATACTCTTGGTGGTGACACAATGGCGACTTGGAACATAGTTAATTTAATAAGAGAGTATTGTGATAATCTTGAAATTATTGTTCCAAGAAAAGCGCGTAGTTCAGGAACCATTATGTGTTTAGGTGCCAATGAAATTATTTTGACACATCAATCAACACTTGGTCCAATAGATCCTTCAATTAATAGCCCTCTTGGGACTAAAGTTAAATTAAACAATCAAGAGATAACACTACCAACTAGTGTCGAATCCGTAAAAGGATACTTTAATCTAGCGAAAAAAGAATTAGGAATTAAATCTTCAAAAGATTTAATTCAGGCACTTATAAAACTTTCTGATACTTTAAACCCACTATTAATCGGCGATGTTTACAGACGACAAGGTCAAATTAAAATGATAGCAAATAAATTGCTAGATTATCAAAATTGTACAAAAAAGAAAAAACAAAGTATTGTTGACTTTTTATGTAGTGATTCTGGAAGTCACGATTATACTATTAGTTATACAGAAGCTAAACAACTTGGATTAAACGTTTCTCTTGCAGAAAATACTCTAAACAACTTAGTAAATCAATGGTATGATATAATAAGCAAAGAACTTCTATTAAAGACGCCATACAATCCTTTAATGGAATTAGCACAACAAAATGAAAAATCATATGAATATATAAGAGTAATTTTGGATAGTATTTCATATGGTAGAGAACAATTTGTATCCAAAGGAACTTTACAAAAATTAATAATGCAGATTGGAGTACCCAATATACAAGTTAATGATAATAGAATATTTGAAGGATGGGAAAAAGATGTTAAAAAATAAGGTTGTCATTATTTCTAATGTGACAAGTAATAATTTTAATTATAACAATGCTGGTTCATCGGTTCCTAACACACTTTTTGAATTAATGAAAGAAAACATACTTATTGTAAATCAAACAGTTGAAACAAGCAAAAATAATAAAACTTATACTAATACAAAAAAGTAATCTTTATCCACCCAACACCAACATAAATTTTTATGTTAGGATTGGATATCGATTTGTCCGCCAATAGAAAGTTATACGAAACAACCGTTAGGATTTGTTTCGTATTTTTGTTTATGGGATTGCTTTGGAATTGTTATAAATTTCGAAAGACCTAAAATAGAAAACTCATCTCATTTGAACTGGATTCATCAAAAAAGAGATGAGCATGGAACTTGGATAAAAAATAAGATGGACTAATAACCCGTAGGGTTAAAGCAAAACTCTCGACTATTTTTATGCTAGAATTTATTAAATTAAATTTTATTTCACTAAATCATATGTTTGCTTAATTAAATCTTTTACAGCATTTATATCTGTATTTTCATCATATCTAAATGCATAATGTGCAGCTGACCACATTCTGTTTGATATATCATATACCAAATCATATTTATCATTTAATGTGCCTTTTTTTGCATTTAGAACTACTTCAATAGAACTTTCTTTAGGCCACAACGATAAAACATTGTGCTTCCTAGTTTTTTTGAATCCTATATAATTCTTTAAAGGATTTATTTTTAAGTCTGGGTACATCTCTATAATAATATCTTTTAATTTATCATATAATTTTTTTACATAAGATTCATCAGGAATTAATGACTCAATAGTATATGTAGTATTTTCATTTATTTTCTCTGGACTCTGATAAAATTTATTATTTTTATATTGTTTTAATTTATCCGTCCTACCATGTATTTGAGCCATTGCTTCTAAAATATCATATGCGTCCCAAGGTTCTATTTCAAAAAACTCTCTATTTTCGGATAATCTTAATTCTGGATTAAGTTTTTGAATTAATTTATGCAATGATTTGTCAGCCATTCCAGTTGATGCAGGAACTTCATAAGTTGCATAAACTTCAAATGGTGTAGGAACTGATGTATTATACAAAGACTTTAATCTTTGATCAATATTTTCTGTATAACCTATTTTTACCCAATTTGACTTATGAAATGCTTCGTTTGTTAAAATATAAATATAACCAACTTTTTCTTTTTCCATTGTATTCTCCTAAAATTAATTATAATTGTATCACAAATATAAAAAAATTGCAATTTTTTAAGATTGCCAATATCGTCCTATTAAATCATCTATTGAACCATTAAGATTTTTAGCAATATAATAAACAATATCCAGTCTAGGAATTGAACCTGATTTCCAATGCCACTAAATAACTCAACCACACATAATTGCTCGTTCTTTTTCATATTTTTATACTTCAATTTAATTGTAAATAATAATTTCAAAATTAATAACCGATTATACAAACCCCTTTAAGCGCTGTTTTTATTCTTCCACATTGAATAATCAATTTTTGAAGGACTATTTTATCTTCTCCTTTTATATTTTTATTTATAAATCCATTGCGTTTTCATCAAGCAAAAATTGACGAATTCCAATATATAAGACTCCATTTTCATCATGCCAAGGAATAATATCACCCTTAACCACAATAATTTTTTTAAATGAATCATTAATTTTGTTAAGAGATAGAGTTTCTTGCTCTCTTTTAGATTCTTCATCTATGTTAAGTGCTGACTGAATATAATATCGTTGGCTTCCTTTAAAGCTAAAATCAATCAAATATAAGGAATTTTTGCGTATTTACTCAAAATTTTTTATTAGTCAGTTCGATTTATAATCTGTTGCTCCTCAGATATTTCATTCCATTCAAATTTTGCTTTTATTGGGTTTCGTCGAAAGATAAATCTCTTTCAAAAGTTCTTGATGATTGCTTACTTCGTGATATCTTACCTATAAACGCTTGCCTCAAAAGCGATGGCAACATTATATCAAAAATAGTGGTAAAGTTAACTAGTTAATTTGAAAACCACTATTTTTTAATCTTGAAAACTTAGAGAAATTTTAACGAGTTATGCATATCTGTCTCAAGCGCCTTAGTCAAACAAACGTTATTACCAGTATTCTTGCTCATCGTAGCCTCCCTCTTGCAATATCTTGATTATCTCCTTTAGGCGCTTTCTCGGAATAGGAAAGGAGTACTCGTCTACTCCCTTGTCAATTCGCACCACTTCGCCTTTGACTTGAGTGTACCCAATAGGCACAAGCACTATATCACCCACCTTTAGCGCACTAAAAGTTGAGATAAACCACATAATGCTGTCGGCATTTTCGCCTTCCAAGATTTTGACCTTTGCGTAATCAAATTTGTCGTGGATGTTCAGCTCTCCGCCCGCCATTGAATGTATCATAATTTTCTCCTTATAAAAATTTCTAAAACTCGGTTTTTTAAATAAAGCAAAGTCTACGTTGACTATGCTTAAAAAGCTGTTTTACACTTGATATAATTTGCTTAGTTATAGATTTAAAATGTAACAATAATTTGTTTATCTATAAGCGCAAGGCAAAACTGAAGTTGCTTTTTTGCAAACATTTAAAATACCTAGGCACATCATTTACATTTAATTATAGCATATATTTTAGGCAAGATAAAAGGTTTTATAAACGCATTATTAAATATTGAAGGAAAAATATCGTTTTTCTCTTGACAAAATAACACAATTTTATTATAATTGCCTAGTAACAATAAAAAAGTTGCATAAACTATATGGCAGCATAGCTCAGGTGGCTAGAGCGCAAGATTCATACTCTTGAGGTCACTGGTTCGATCCCAGTTGCTGCTACCACAGAAAATTTTTACGTTCAAGTGTTCTTGCACAAGTGCAACAACACGGTATCACTCAAAATTTTCTTTTTCGGGGTTCCCCGAAAATTGACAAATTTTTGGGGTGAGCTTCGCGCCAAACGAAAATGCTTGCGCATTTTGCGCGACTTTGAGATGAAAAATTATTTTTCTCAAATGAAAAACCTTTTGTAATTATTTCACAAAAGGTTTTTTATTATAAGCTTCCCTGTTTTTAACGTCTATCCGCGTTGCCAATTATAATACATATACTGCACAGTAAGATTATATGCATTGGTGCTTGGGTCTGTAACATTAATTGGACTTGCGTTCGACATATCTACATACCGCGATACTTGCCACTCTGTAGAACCTTGAGGAAAGACAACTGACTTTAAAGTACTGCATCCCTCGAATGCACAATACTCTATGCTTGTCAAGTTAGCACATTTACTAAAATCTATAGTTGTAAGTCCAGTGCATTGATAGAATGCATAATCCCCTATACTTGCTAAATTTGTATTACTTAAATCTATGCTTGTAAGCCCACTGCAACTCTGAAATGCCCTTTCTTTTATGCTTTCTAAGCTAGTACACTCATTTAACTTTAAAGTTTTTAGGCTAATGCAGGATGAGAATGCCGACTTTCCTATACTTGTTAAATTTGTACATCCACTAAAATTTACAGTTGAAAGTTCAGAACAATCAGCAAACGCATACGTTCCTATGCTTGCTAAATTTGTACATTCACTTAAGTCTACAGTAGCAAGTTTAAAACAATCAGAGAACGCATTTTCTTCTATGATTTTTAAACTTGCACATCCACTTAAATTTACAGCTGTAAGTTTTTCGCAACTAACGAACGCTCTATTTCCTATGCTAGTCAAATTTTTGCAGTCACTTAAGCCTACGGTTGAAAGTTCAAAACAGGAAGTGAACGCACTCTCTCCTATGCTTTCGATTTTTTTGCATTTGTCTAAATTTATACTTTTAAGTTTATCGCAAAAACCGAACGCTTTATCCCCTATATTTGTTATGGTCTCTGGCAAAGTCACCTCTTCAAGGTTTTCGCACCCATCAAACGCAGAATTTCCTATGTTGGTTAAGCTTGTACACTTACTTAAATCTATGCTTGGAAGCCCGCAATCAGAGAACGCACACTGTTTTAAAGTTTCTAAACTGGTACATCCACTTAAATTTACATTTGTAAGCCCTATGCAACCTCTAAATGCAAACCCATCTATGCTTTTCAAGCTTGTACATTTACTTAAATCTATACTTGTAAGCCCTGTGCAATATTCAAATGTAGAAAGCCCTATATTTGTCAAGTTTACACATCTACTTAAATCTACGCTCTTAAGACTAGTCGCTTCCATAAATACCTCATACCATAGAGTTGTTAAGCTTGCTGGCAAACTTACACTTTCAATTTCTCCAGAACGCGCGAATGCAAAACTGTCTATAACTGTTAAGCTTGTACATTCACTTAATTCCACAGCTTTGAGTTTTTCGCAATAACCAAACGCACCATTTCCTATACTCTCCAAATTTTTGCATTGACTAAAATCTATAGTTGTAAGCCCAGTGCATTGATAGAATGAATCCACCTCTATACTTGTTAAACCTTCTGGCAGGGCAATCTCTTTTATATCAGCACATTTATAAAAGGCATATTCTCCAATAACTTCTAAGGTTGAAGGAAATTCTACACTTGTGATTCCGCTGTTATAAAATACTCCATCTGTACTAGTCCCATCCGCTATTGCTGTAACGGTGAAAGTAGTTCCCTCTTGCCACACATCATCTACTAAATCAACTGTGGCAGGAATAACTATATCTGTGCTGTCCGATAAGTTTTTATCATAGCCAGTAAGCGTTACAGATTTGCCGTCGCTATTTTTGCTAAAAGTAAAATAGTCATAAATCTTAGGCACATACTCGTCTACTGGCACTTCAATTTCTCCAATGTCGACTGTGCCGATGACGCTTATTTCTACATTTAAAATTATCTGCCCTGATATATCGGCGGTAGTAACCTGCGCAAGTGGAACACCGTCGCCCTCTATTTTACCGCTTGCTTTAATAGTTCCATTCGTAACATTATAGGTGGTGTTCACTTGGTAGGTAGTCTCTGTGGTATTAACAACATCTATCACAAGTTCAAAGTCGCTATCCGCCTCAAGTGGACCTAATTTTAAAATAAAAGAAGTGCTTTCTACAATCCCAGGCAAAAAGTTGTCTATAGTTGTACCCTGTTCGGTAGAGCCAGCCTTTCTTCGCCTAATATCTCTAATATACAAATTATTATCAGACATAGTAAAGTCTACACTACCCTTTAAGTGTATTTGTTTACCTCCCTCAACCGCCCATACGCCAATTATTAGCATCGATAATACTAGCACAATTATTGACATACTTGCAAATAATTTCATCCTTAGGCCTTTCATATATCCTCCAAATATCTTTAGTTTTTCTATTATTTTCTTTATTATACCAATTCAAATATACCTCTGTCTCGATGGTGACGTCATTTTGTATGATAAAATTTAAAATTTTATATTTTCCATCTGTGGCTTAACCTTTTAAATTTTATATTCCCCAGCCTTGCCTTAACCTCTTAAATTATATAAAACTAGAGCTGTCAAAATGACAGCTCTAGTTTATCCCCCCCCGCATTTTTTGTCAAGCAAATTGACGTACTTCGTTTAATTTTTATCACAAAAAATGCGGCACGCTATCTGTGTCCCGCAAATAAGGATGATTAAAATCGCCGAGCGTAAGGCTTGCTGGACCGAGATACAGTAAAACAACAGATACAACAAACGATAACGGTCCAACCTAAGGTTGGTGTGGGGACCTTCTAAGCTTTAGGGTTTCTAAGGGGTATTTTGGTTGCCTTCGGCAACTAAAATACGCGCCTTTCGGCGATTAAAGGTGCTGTCAGCATCCTTTTAGGTTATTCCGACGGACCAAGGTGTTGGTCCAACCTAAGGTTGGCTATCTTCTATTAATAGAAGAGAAAGGTTATGGTACTACTTCCTACTCGCTCGTTCGGAGAGATAGCGGAGCGACGTGCCTCGCGGGGTCTATGGTCCCGCGGGCGCGAGCGGAGCGAAGAGAGCGAGTGCGTTAGCGCGAGCGTATATGTAGGTCAAACAACATTTCTTAAATTCTCTTGACTTTATAGGCTGGACAATTATAATATTTACATAGTTATTTTTGCGATGACAAAAACTTTTAAAAGGATAAATATGGAAATAATCGGTAATATCAATAGCGAAGAAAGTATGGGCTTGGTCGACGGTCCAGGAATACGTTATGTGGTGTTTTTGCAAGGGTGCCAACTGCGATGCAAATACTGTCACAACCCCGAAACGTGGGACATAAACAAAAAGTGTACTCAAATTAGTGCCGACAAGCTTATCAAAAAAATATCGCGTTTTAAGAGCTATTTTGGCAATAATGGCGGGGTCACCTTCTCAGGCGGAGAGCCACTACTTCAGCCCGACTTTTTAAAGGAATGTTTAAAACTATGCAAAGAAAAATCGATAAACACAGCGCTTGACACAGCAGGCGTCGGCTTTGGCGATTATGATGAGATTTTGTCCCTTATCGACCTTGTCATTCTCGACATTAAGGCGGTAGACCCAGACGATTATAAGGCACTCACAGGCAAGCCCATAACATTTTTTAAAAAATTCTTGTCCGATTGTCAGCGTCTTAATAAGAAGTTATGGCTAAGGCAAGTCATAGTTCCTGGTCTAAACGACAATGAAAAAAATATACTTGCGCTTAAAGATTTTATTGCTAAGATAAAAAACGTAGAAAAGGTTGAACTTCTGCCCTATAAGACAATCGGCGTACATAAATATAAGGACCTTGGTATAAAATACAGGCTTGACGGCGTGCCAGATATGGATGAAAATAGGTGCAAGGAGCTTGAAAAATTATTGTTTAAGTAACTAAGCCAGTTTCAAAGCAATTTTGCTAGACAATAAAAATCTCTAGGAAAGGTTATCTTTAACTTAAAAAGATAAACTTCGTCTAGAGATTTTTTTGTTTTTATTGAGAAACAACTTCTTCGCTTGATTTATGTGCATAAAAATCTTTTATAGCACCTTCAAAGTCAGAATAGGAAAGTTTAAATTCTTTTAATTTGAGTTTTATCATTTGCAAGCCAGTTTTAACAATGTTTATGTTATCGCTGTTGAAAATTGCTAAAACTTCCCGTCTTGAGCAACCTTTAACTATATAATTTTTAAAAAATATTTGTAAATTTTCAGGCAATTTCGGATAAAAATATTTCATCAAAAAGTCAACTCCGCCATATTCGTCTAGATGTTTTAACCTTAAGTCTGCATACACCTTAGACGATATTTTGTGTTGCACTTCGAGTGACTTTTTATCTGTTTTTTTCTTCCCCTTTTGCTTGTAAATCAACTCATTTTTGTTAATATTGTAAAATTTTATCAAGACCTCTCTTTTAAGAGTTGAAACATTCACCCTCTCCTTGCCTATAGCTAAGGCAAACTCTGCATAAGAGGTGTACTTTTGATTTATGTACATATCCTCAAAAAATTTTCTTTGAAAAGGTGTTAGGCTTGGCAAAAAGTAATCTAAAACAAACCTTTCTCCAAGTTTTGCTATGTCCGACCTAATTGTCGCTATCTCAACCACCGTCTCTCTTTGCTTGTTGCTTTTTTTGCTGGCGACTGGCTTTTGATTTACTAATTTTTCTAAGTCTGTGCTATTAAGTTTTTCTAGAATATTGTTTAAAGTAAATTGTAAATACAAGGTAGTACATTTACACTGTTTTGCTATGTCCGTCATCTTTTCGCCATTGTAATCCAAAACTGCTTTTACAAAAATAGTCTTATCCTTGCCATTTAGCGTAGGCAAAAAATGTTCTCTTAAAAACTCCCTTCCGTATTTTTGTACACTTTCTTGGAAGCGCTTAAAAATATTTTCTTTTGCAACTGTACAACTCAAACTTTGTGGAGACCTTCCCTTTGTATATTCTCTATAGTATTCATCGCCATAGGTCTCAAGTTTTTTGTAAACATTGCCCAAAAACGCCATAAAATTTCTTTCGCTATAGCCTAGTTTTTTAGCCATTTCTTCAATTGTTTCACCTTTGTATTCGAGTATAGCGCTCTTAAAAACTTCGGCTTGATTTTTTGTGAGTTTATATATAAAATAATCGCTCAAAAATTCTTTTCCGTATTGTTTGAATAACGCTTTGTTGTAATCATACTTCTTCTTTATTCTAGGACTGTAAAAGTTAACCTCAACGAGCGCCTCAAAATTATTGCCGTGATTATAAAGTGCAATTACCTGATTCTTGGTCTTTTCAACAATCTGACTAACCCCTTCTCGAGACAAGTTTCTTTCCTTGCCAATCGTTCGCATAGTTTTTTCATTAAAATAATAGTCAATAAAGATATCAACATTACGCTTATCTAGTTGTGGCAAAATATTGTTTACGATAAAGTCCTTGTCTATTTTATACTCGGCAAGCTCTTCATAAGGAATATAATCCTCAATGCTTTCTATCTCCTCTCTGCCTTCTTCAGTGCTTTGAACTCTCTCAAAACTTTTTTCATTCTTAAATGAATAAAGATTGCAAGCATAATCACGCACTTCTCTATAAATCGCCCTACCCAAATAGGTGCTAAACGCCATAGAATAAGAAGGGTCAAACTTTTCAATCGCACTTAATAATGCAAGCGTGCCTATTTGCATAAGGTCCTCGCTTGCCGACTTGCGTTTGGCAAGGTCAACATATTTACGGCAATTCACGTTGATAAAGTAGGCAACAAAGCGAAGATTGCCCTCTACTATTTTGTTCCTAATTTCTAGTTTTTTCTCTTTGCTCTGCTCGTTTAAATACTTTGCTATTAACACATCATTTTCCTCTCTAGAGAGCGCTTTAGGAAGAGGATAATACCATAAATCAATCTTTGGATTCTTTCTTTTGTCCACAATAAACTCCTATCCGCTTATAAGGATAACACAAAAACCCCACTTTGTAAATAGCAAATTGGAACAAAGTGGAGGCTTTCTAAGCTTTGGGGTTCCTAATGATGTTTGAAAGGCAAAAAATAGTTATTTAAAAAATAAAGTAAAGCAGTTTAACCCATAGGGATAACACAACTTTACTTTATTTGAATAAACTATATTTAATATTTTTTTAATGTCCTTCCTAGTTGTCTACACATTACGTTTCCAGTAGTAATTAACATAGGTATTTTTAAGATAAGTTGCGTTAGTAATAGAATCGCTAACTGATATGTCTTCTCCGCTTGTAGCCGTCTCATCCTCTGTAACATACCAACCCGTGGTCGCGGTATTTGCAAATGCTACCGAGTCTAAACTGTTGCAACTTCGGAATGCACGATACCCTATACTTGTTAAACTTGATGGCAAGGTTATGCTTGTAAGTCCACTGCAACCATAGAATGCAGAATTCCCTATACTTGTTATACCTTCTGGTAAGGTTATACCTGTAAGGCTACTGCAACCATAGAATGCAGAACCTCCTATACTTGTTAAACCTTCTGGCAGGGTTATACTTGTAAGTCCACTGCAATATTTGAATGCAGAATTCCCTATACTTTTTAAACTTGATGGTAAGGTTATACCTGTAAGGCCACTGCATTCTTGGAATGCATAATCTCCTATACTTGTTAAATTTGTGCAATTACTTAAATCTACAGTTGTAAGTCCACTGCAATCATAGAACGCCCAATCCCCTATACTTTTTAAACCTTCTGGCAAGGTTATGCTTGTAAGTCCACTGCAATCTTGGAATGCAAAATCTCCTATACTTGTTAAACCTTCTGGCAAGGTTATGCTTGTAAGGCTACTGCAACCATAGAATGCAGAACCTTCTATACTTGTTAAACCTTCTGGCAGGGTTATGCTTGTAAGCCCACTGCAATCAAGGAATGCACCATACCCTATACTTGTTAAACTTATGCAATTATTTAAATTTACAGTTGTAAGTCCACTGCAATCTTGGAATGCATAATCTCCTATACTTGTTAAACCTTCTGGCAGGGTTATACTTGTAAGTCCACTGCAACCATAGAATGCATAACTCCCTATACTTGTTAAACTTGTGTAATTACTTAAATCTACAGTTGTAAGTCCATCGAAATCATAGAATGCTCCTTGATTTATCTCAGTAGTTTTGCTATCTAGGTTTATCGATGATATATCTCTTGATGTAGGTACTAGTGCTATAAAATCGTCTTCATATACATAATACTGCATATTGTCTATTGTTTGTATCCTTGGTGCAGGCTTCTCTTCTCCGTCACTAAGATTATATACTTCCTTTGCATATTGGGCTACATTACCTTTATCGTCACTTCCTATAGTTAGAGTTAAACTGCTATAATTGTATACTTCGGCTAACGCATAACAATTATAGAATGCAGAAGCCTCTATCCTTGTTAAACCTTCTGGCAAGGTTATACTTGTAAGTCCACTGCAACTATTGAATGCAGACTCCCCTATACCTGTTAACCTTGATGGCAGGGTTATGCTTGTAAGTCCACTGCAACCAAGGAATGCACCATCTCCTATACTTGTTATATATGATGGTATAGTTGAGTTATTACAACCAAAAACTAATGTATTTGTATCAGTTTCTATCATACAATTGCCTTCGCTATGGTATACACTGTTTCCTTCTTCCACAGTTATACTTTCAAGTCCACCACATCTATTGAGAGCGCCAAGCCCTATACTTGTTAAACTTGATGGTAAGGTTATACTTGCAAGGCTACTGCAAGAATCGAATGCAAAATCCCCTATACGTGTTAAACTTGTGCAATTACTTAAATCTACAGCTGTAAGTCCACTACAATAAGAGAATGCAGAACCCCCTATACTTTTTAAACTTGTACAATTACTTAAATCTACAGTTGTAAGTCCACTACAATAAGAGAATGCATAATCTCCTATACTTGTTAAACCTGATGGGAAGGTTATGCTTGTAAGTCCATTGCAATTATAGAATGCACTACCCCCTATACTTGTTAACGTCGAAGGCAGTTCTACGCTTGTTATTCCACTGTTATAGAATACTCCGCCACCTGCTATTGCTGTAACCGTAAAAGCATTCCCCTCAATCCACTGCCCTTCGACATTTTGTGATACTGTAGAAGGAATTACTACATCTGTACTATCTGATAAGCTTGTGTAGTCTGTTAGTGTCACTGTTTGTTTATCTTCGTTAATCTCAAAAGTAAAATAATCATAAACCTCTGGCACAAATTGATTGATAGTGATTGTTATCTCACTTAAATCAACTTGTGATGATGAGGTAGAAGAAACTGTAAGTTTTATTGTTGCTGACACTTGTGTGCTATCTGTAATCTGTGATGGTTTTACTGTCCCTTGTGGTATTCGTTCGATTATATCACCGTTATTGTCAAGGATTGTAATTGTAGCTGTGCCATTGCTAGGTTGCGTTGGTGAGTCTACAGTATATTCAAAGGTTTCGCCTGTCGATTCATCCATTGTGTTGATAATATCAAAATATAGTGCAAAGGTGCCGTAATCATTGGTAAATTCTCCTAAGTCCATATTAAAATTACCATTGATATACCCTGGCATAAACTTGTCTTGCTCTATTAGGCTATATGGCGTAGAGTTATTATCCTCTTGCATCCGTACATCTTTTACATACAGACTTTTATCGGCAACATTAAAATTGACACTGCCTTCCATTGTAATAGTTTGGCTCTGCCCTACCGCCCATACACCAACTATGAGCAATGACAAGGCTAGTATAAACGCCGACACTATTGACACTAATTTAACTTTTAAACTTTTCATAAAATACCTCACTTTATAGAATAGGGTATCCAAAATTTATTTTGGATACCCTATTCTACCCCCCCGCATTTTTTGTCAAGCAAATTGACGTACTTCGCTCGAAATTATCACCAAAAAATGCTCCTACACTGTATCTCTCCGCAATTTCTGCCAATGAGGATGATTAAAAAACGATGCAAGCTAAGTTTGCTGTCCAGCATAATGCTGGCGCCCAGCGTAAGGCTGGTACAAGCTAAGTTTGCTATCAAGCGTAAGGCTTGCGTTTTTTAAACTTAATTTTTATTTTCCTAAACAGAATTTAGAAAATATTAAATCAATAATTTGCTCGTTTTCACATTGTCCAGTGATTTTTCCAAGTTCGTTCCAAAGGTTTTTTATAAGCATTGCGATTATATCCATACTCTGCTCTCTGCTATCAAAAAGTTCGTTTAATATCTTTTTGCAATTCTTTAATATCGCGATTTGCCTTTCATTGATGACGATGATTTTGTTGTAGTCAATCTCTTCGCTAATCACCTTGCTATAAATTTTATCCTTGATAAGTTCAATATTCTCGCCGTTCTGCGCGGAAATTTCTATCTCGTCGTCAATGGCCTCAAGCACTCTTTTTTTATCACTTTTGTTGACTATTGTTAGCACATTATTTGCGTTTACTAACAACTTTTTAATCTCTTTATCTTCCTCTGTTAGAGTTCTGCTACCATCAAGCACAAACAAAACCACATCGGCATTTTGAAGAGATTTTTTTGACTTTTCAATGCCAATTTTCTCAACCTTATCTTGAGAGTCTCTAATACCTGCCGTATCGATAAAGTTAAGGTTTACACCTTTATAGGAAACGCTTTCACTCAGCACGTCGCGCGTGGTACCTTCAATCTCCGTGACAATGGCACGTTCTTGCCCGACTAGCGCATTCAAAAGGCTTGACTTACCAACGTTTGGTGAGCCAACTATAGCAATATTGATGCCTTTAGAGATGTATCTTGCACTTTGCGAAGTTTCGATAAATTCCTCGATTTTTTTATCTATCTTGTCAAGGTCCGAAAAAATTTTCTCTTTTGCCGACTTTTCAAAGTCCTCTTCTGGATAGTCAAGAGTCGCCTCAATTTGAGCTATACTTTCTGTCAAACTATTTTGTAACTCTTTTATCTGTCCGCTAAGTTTGCCTTCGCTGAGCGCAAGAGAGGCTTTCAACTCGCTTTCACTTTGAGCGTTGATTTCGCCGATAATATTTTCGGCTTGGTCTAAGCTGATTTTACCATTTTCAAATGCACGCTTAGAAAATTCGCCCGCCTGAGCAAGCCTAACGCCTGACGAGATTAAACTGTCAAGCACCTTCTGACAAAGCACTGTGCCACCGTGAACGTGAAACTCAATGATATCCTCGCCGGTATATGATTTTGGCGCGCGAAAGTACACCATCAAACAGTGTTCTCTGCTTCCATCTTTAAAATCAAAATACCCTAGGTACATCATTCTCGGCACAATGGTGTTATAGTCCAAATTCTTAGACGAAAAAAATTCTTCTGCCTTTTGTAGACAGCCCTGTCCGCTCATTCTTACAACTGATATAGCTCCCCTGCCAACAGGCGTTGAGATTGCGCAAATAATATCTTCCATAGTTTTATTATAACACAAAAATTTTTGTTTTGTTGTATTTTTAGTAATTTGTTTACAAACTTTGTCAATTTTCTTAAGTGAAATTTGATTTTGTTTAAATTCTTTTTAAAAAATAAGAATAATTACCAATTATTTTTACACACTAAAGATGATTTTAAATGCGTTTTTAGGAGGTGCTATGAAACTATTTTGGCTAAGTCTAATAATTCCTGTGCTATTTTGCGCGCAGTATAATGTTGTATCTTTCTTTGAAGGCTATTCAACCATACAAATATATAGGGATGGCACGCAAATGGAACTGTCCGAAGAAAATAAAAATAAGTTTGACGAACTTTTTTGCTCCTCAATTGAAGGAGCCATTCAAAAACCAGCATATGGAGTCATCACAAACGACATTTTGCAAGAGCAGTTAAAGCAAGGTATATGGATAAAATTTACCTTTTCGCAAACCATAGTAAAATCGCAAATGCCGTTTGATGAACTTATCATAAATATCACTAAGGACACCTCTGGGCTTAATATCTATCGTGGTAATGACGGCGTCTTTGAAGGACGATGTTTCTATCTAGATTTGAAGGGCAACCTTAATGACCTTTACGATTTTATTGAAGGTCTTTCACCAGCTAACCTAGCAGAGGTTGAACTTGAAAATCAAGAGCCAGAAAAGACCTCATTAGTCGACGATAAAAATGATAACGAAGATAAAGAGGATGAAACAGATAACACTCCGCCAAATGATAAAAAGCCTTCCCTAAAACTTGTTTCGAAACTTGACGAAAACTATGACGACCAACCTCAAGATAAACTTGAAGACAAACTGCCAGAAAGTCAAAAAGAGCTTTTAAATCACCTTCAATAATGTAGACAATGTGATGTTAAAACTTAAACGAGTTAAGTTTTAATTTTGCTAAATGCAAAAACACAATAAATTGTGTTCATCACATAGTGTGTAAAACCATCAGCCTCACCCTTGCAAGCAAGTTCGGCTTCCGATATTATAAATTAAATAATAAGAATAGATGAAACTTAAAAAATTACAAACTCTGTCAATGTTTTAGCTATTCTATTTTATTATTATAATTTAAAATCATTTTTTATCTCTTTTTATTTTTTTAAAGTCTAGTAGAAAACAAACCTCGCTGACCTTAAAAATTTTAATAAAAACCAAAAAATAGATATGAACGAAAACATATCTATTTTTTATAAACTATATGTGTTTTACAGTTTTATTATACATAAGTTTTTCTTTGTACCCAAACAATCTATAAAATATTTTTGTCATAACTTGGCAGGTTTTGTAGAAGTATATCTCTTCGTTCGGTTTGCTATGTGATTTTAAAATTTAAGCAAGTTAAATTTTAAGTTTGCTATCGCAAACTGCACAATAACTTGTGTAATCACATAGCTTAAATAGATTTTTTCTATTTTTGCTAGCCTTACCAAAAAATTTAAAACCAAAGTCTAATATGATGTGTTATAGCTATTTTCTAGATATTTTAAATTTTGCTAAACTTAAAACTTGTTATTCTGCTCAAAAATTATCAAATAACTTTTCATTATCTTGCAAATTAATTAGATTTTATATTTTTCACTCCACACAACATTTTTATATCGGTTTTAACTTAAGCATTCTGTTCTTTCCCCTGCTAAATTTATTACAAATTTCTACTTTAAAAGTTTGGTATAGTCAAGCCCCATCGCGTCCTTCATCTTATCTAAGATGATGTGTGCCTGCGTTGACGCTTTTTTAGAATTTTCAAACAATAACTCATAGATGTCATTTATATGCTCTTCCAAATATCTTCTTTTTTCTCTAATCGGCGCAAGAAGTTCTTGTAAAATGTTATTTAAAAACAGTTTTACTTTTACATCGCCAAGCCCACCTTTTTTATAGTGCTCTTTAAGCTCCTCTAAATTTTTATACTCTGGTAAATACTTTTTAAAGTCGTCATCACTTGCAAAAGCGTCAAGGTATGAAAACACAATATTACCCTCAATCTTGCCAGGGTCAGAAACACGGATGTGGTCGGGGTCGGTATAGGCAGACATAACCTTTTCTTTAATGGTCTTTTCGTCGTCGCAAAGATAGATGGCATTGCCGACAGATTTGGACATCTTAACCTTGCCATCAAGCCCAGGCAGACGTCTACAAATTTGTTCTTCTGGCAAAAGTGCTTTTGGAAGCCTAAAGACTTCCTCTTTTGGCTTGTAAATATTATTAAAAGAGTTTACTATCTCCCTTGTCTGCTCAATCATAGGCAGTTGGTCCTCTCCAACTGGTACAACTGTTGTACCAAACGCCAAAATATCAGAGGCTTGCGAAACTGGATAATTTAAAAAGCCAATTGGTATAGTCCTTTCAAAACCTCTTTGCTTAATCTCGTCCTTGATTGTTGGATTGCGTTGAAGTCTTGATACAGAGACAAAATTCATAAAATAAGAGGTCATTTCAAAGAGCTCTGGCACCAAAGATTGAATAAAAATGTTGACCTTGCTAGTGTCAATCCCAGCAGAGATGTAGTCGATTGCAACTTGAATGATGTTGTTCTTTACCCTATCAACCCTCTCGGCATTGTCGGTAAGAGCCTGCGTGTCTGCAATCATAATATAAAACTTTTCATACCCTCCTTGATTTTGCAGTTTCACGCGGTTTAAAACAGAACCAACATAATGGCCTAAATGTAGGTTCCCAGTAGGACGATCCCCCGTCAAAATAATATCTTTCATAATCGTATTCCTTTCAAAATGTTGCTATATTTTTTAATTTTAAGTTATTTTTATTTTTTATTTTTAATTTTTATTTAATTTTTATTAAAAAAATTTGATAATTTTAATAAATTAATTATTAACACTTTTTATTAATAATTAATTAAACAACCATTAAATAATTTGTTATTTAAAAAAAATTAAATTTTAAATAAAATTTGCTTACTCACAAAATTTTTGATATTTTTGTAATTTATTGAATAGTTTTATTCTTTCTGGTAATTTTTAAATGTATCAAAAATAAAACCTAATTTATGTTTGTGCTACCAAAACCTTTATCACCTCTTGATGATGGCATTTTTAAAAGTTCATCATAACTTAGTGTCTTTACTTTCATTTTTTCAACTCTATGAATAACGCCTTGAGCAATTGCCTTTTTTGTACTATATAAAAGTATTTCTTTTGGCAAGTCATACTTATCTCTAAGTTCTTTTTCTTCTATGTTTGATATAATAAGAGTATTTTTGGTAGAATTATAGATTGCAATTTTTATCTCCCCTCTATATCCGCTATCAATAATACCTGCATTTCGCTTTATTCCCTTAGAGCCGGTGCTTGAGCGCTCTTCAATCTGCATATAAAACTTCGGGCTTGACGCCCAAGCAATACCAGTTGGAACAAGTTTTGTTTCAGTCGGCTTGATTTCAATATAGTCATCATCAAGGCAGGCATACAAATCATACCCTGCATCCTCTTCTTTTTTGTTTGGTAAGATTGCCTTTTCGTTTACCTTTGCAAAGTAAACATTTCTCTTGCATAAAAAGTATTTCATATTCCACCCTTTTAAAGTTTTCTTAGTAAGATTATAATATAATTGTCATAAAAAACAAAACTAATTTAACAAATTCTTTGTATTAAATAATTTTTAGGCTGGCTTTTTATCTGCTAATCGGTTTTAAGTTTTTTATATTTTCAAAAAAGATAAGAAAACTATATTTCTTATCTTTCTCAACAAATTGTATTTTTCTAAGATACTATTCTTCTACTGATCCACGCCGGCAGAAAATAGATGTTTAACGATTTTTTAATTGTATTTAGTTGTTATAAAAGTATCATTTTTTACTTATTAAAATTTAACTTTTTAAAAATTTTATTGTCACTGACTCACATCATAAGCTTTATATTTAAAACCCTTTATCCTATCACTCTTACTGGCAAGATGAGATATAAAAACTCGTCTTCTTCGGTTGGAACGATGACGCAAGGTGTGGATGGGTTGTTGAAACAGAGTTTAACAAATTCATTTGTGTTGACTCTCAAACTCTCTAGGTAATATCTAGGATTGAAAGATATTATAAGGTCTTTTCCAGATACAGAAACAGGTATATTTTCCTTTAAGTTTCCAAGTTCTGAATTAGAGGTTATGCAAAGATTACTCTCTTTAATATCAAACTTGACATAATTGCTACTGCTAGCACGCGAAAGAAGAGTTGCTCTTTCAAGAGCTTGTTCAAACTGCTCCTTATTGACAATGACGAAGGTCTCAAAATTGACAGGTATAATCTGTTTATAGTTGATATAATCGCCCTCAAGAAGTCTTGATGTAACTTTTGTATCGCCAAGGTCAGCCATAATGGTATACTCACCAACATATATGTTGATTATCTCGTCGCTATCTTCAATCATCTTTGAAAGTTCGTTCAAACTTCTTGCTGGAACAACGATTGACTTTGTCATATTTGACTTAATTGTTTTTTTGACGCGTGCAAGCCTATATCCGTCAAGGGCAACCACGTTAAGTTCATTATTATTAATATCAAACAGCACACCTTTCAAAATTGGACGCGAATCGTCAAGTGCAACTGCAAAGATACTCTTATTGACGCAAGTTTTGAAATCTTTTTGGCTTATACCAAAATACTCTTTACTCTCAACATTCTTAAAACCAGGATATTCCACAGGATTATAGCATTGTATTACACTTTCGCTGTCCTCATATCTGATTGTAAGTTGATTTTTGTCGTTCACCTCAAGCTCAATCTGAGTGTTTGTAAGTTTTTTCACAAACTCAGTGATAAATCTTCCGGGCACAACTGTTTCGCCCTCTTGTCTAACCTCAGCTTTAATCTTCTTTTCAATTGTAAGTTCGGTATCAGTGGCAGACATAGTAAGAGTATCCTCTTCGGCAATAATCTTTATTCCCTCTAAGATAGGATTTGCAATCTTGTTTGAAATGGCTTTACTAACTCTTAAAAGCCCTTCGGAAAGTTCTAAACCTTGACAACTAACTATCATAATTTTCTCCTGTATTTTTCTTTGTAAGTATTATAGCACGTTGCCGTAAATAAATCAACTTTTTTTGCATTTAAAACTAAACTTTTTTACATAATTTTTACCTCTATTAAAAAAATAATATAATATTAATTTTTATTATATTATTTTATTATAAATTAATTAATTTAATACTAAAAAACAAGTATTTTTATGTATTTTTCGTTCTATTTTTTGCCCTTTAAATAAGCGATCTATAGAATTTTTACTTATCCTCCTCGCGCGCGTCAGAAAGATAAGTTTTTTTATTTATTTTATAACACTCGTAATAATAACTTGTGTGCAAATGTGGATAACTTTTATTTTTGTATTTTTCATAGTGTTATTCGCTTTATTTTTTCAAGAAATTAGTTATTAAAATTAATGTTTATTTTATGTGGATAAGTTGGGGATAAACAATTTTTTTTATCCACTTTTCAACATTTTTTTTATCTCACTGATGAAGGTTTGCATCTTGTGTGAGGTTTTAAGTTCGTCGGCAACCTTGTCGCGAGAGTGACCTATTGTAGAGTGGTCACGCCCTCCAAAAATCTTGCCGATAGAGATAAGTGGCATCTCAAGTATCTCGGTTATGAGGTAAATTGCAATCATTCGTGGTTCTACCACCTCTTTTGATTTTTTCTTTCCAACTATGTCTGCCCTTGTGATATCAAAATACTTACAAACCTCTCTGATTATATCGTCAGCCGTCAAACCTTCGTTTTTTTCTTCCTCAATCTGACCATTGAAAGCTTCGATAACGTCCTCTTTAGTTGCAGTATGCTTGTTTGAAAGGCTTGCCAAGAAATATACTTTTGAAAGCATACCTTCAAGCTCTCTAATATTTGTGTTGATATGTTCGGCAATATAATCGATGGCATCGTCGTCAATATGATATTTTTCTATTTGACACTTTTTGCGAAGAATAGCAATCTTAGTTTCAAGGTCTGGTGACTGGATGTCTTGAATAAGCCCACTTGTAAAACGTGAACGCAATCTGTCAGTTAAGGTTTCAATATCCTTAGGTGGACGGTCAGAGGTGATGATTATCTGCTTGTTATTTTGGTAAAGTTCATTGAAGGTATAGAAAAACTCCTCTTGTGTGCTTGTCTTTTTAGATATAAATTGTATATCGTCAACCATCAACACATCGAGGTTACGGTATTTTGTTCTAAATTGAAGGACAGCTTTACTCTTTTCAGATGGCGCAGAACCTAAACTTTCGATATAGTCATTGGCAAACTGCTCACAAGTGCAGTAAAGAACGTTTAAATTAGGGTTTGATTCCTTCAAAAAGTTTCCAATAGCGTGAAGAAGGTGTGTTTTACCAAGTCCAACTCCCCCGTAAATAAAGAGAGGGTTAAACTTTTCACCCGGATGTTCTGCAACTGCACGAGAGGCGGCATAAACAAATTGATTGGATTTGCCAACAACGAAGTTTTCAAAGGTATACTTGGCGTTAAAAGGATTTTTTGTAACTTCAATTTCCTTTTCTTTGGTCTTTTCGCCGTGAAGCTTTATATATTCAATTTCTTCCGTTGGGTCAAGTACTTCAATTTCGATATTTTCACCAAAGATGTCATCAACCGACTTAGAAAGTTTATCAAAATAGTTCCTTGAAATTTGATTTTTTGCTGAGGCTGAGTTGGCAGCGAGTATTAATTTTTTGTTATCTACAAAGTCAACAACCTTAAGTGGTCTAAACCACATTACAAATGAGACGTTAGAAACTGTCAGTTCAAGCTTACTTAGAACTGCATCCCATAGCGACGATAAATCTTGCATAGTTTTCTCCTTAAAATATACTTAATTTAATTATAAATATACGAAGTTTAAAAGTCAACCTTGACTGCCAAAAATCTACAATATTTACTAAAATTTATTTAAAGCTTATCTTTTGTGTAAAAAGTTTAATCTTGCCAAAATATAATGAAAAGATTTTTTTTAAAAATGTTAAAGATTGTCTTAATAACATAAAAAACACCTAAAAAATACGAAAAAACAGTGAAAAAACACTAAATTTTACGATTTTTTGATAAATTTTATTAAAAATATAAAATTTAAAACTTTGTTCTTGGCAGGTTTAAAAAGTTTTGTGACACATTTTACAATAAAAATATGAGTATCCGGTGACACTCATATTTGCTTATAAATATATATTGTTTTAAACACCTTCAGAGCCAGCGTTGTCTTGAGGTTGAGGATAGATAGATTGAAGAAGGTTTGTTGTAAGGTTAAATCTATAACTGTTACCAGACAAGTCGCAGGATACCACTATTGGGTTTTGATTATACTCCTCTTCTGCAATATCAGTCACTGTAAAGACATAGATGTAGGCAGTAACTAAGGTGTTATCATCATAATAATCTTCTTTTGTTAAAAGTTGACCTTTAATAGTTTGACCTTGATAGGTAGCAGAAAAATTAGAAGGCTGTGACACAAAGGTAATAGAAACACCATTTACAAGCGAGGTCTCATTATTTTTAGTCACAGAAACATCTTTAACTATGCCGTTGAGCGCTGATATATCTGTTATTGTATCATCGCCACAACCTATCAATAAAAATGAACTTAAAGCAAGAATAATAGCAAGGAAAGACAGAATTAGCGTTTTATTTAATTTTTTAGTCATAATAATCTCCATTTTAGTAGTATATATTTTAACAAATTTTATTGCGCATTACAAGTAAAATTTAAATTTTATTTACTTTTTAATAAAAATAAATGTTGATGCTTGTAAAATTTAGTCAAAATGTGGTATCATATCAATATGGTAATTAAGTCGTTAAAGCTTGTCAACTACAGAAGTTATAAGGAAAAGATTTTTAATTTTTCTGATAAACTCAATATTTTAGTTGGAAAGAATGCTCAAGGAAAGACTAACGTGCTTGAGGCAATCTTTTATGCTGTCATTGGAAGAAGTTTTAAAACCTCAAAAGAAAAAGAGGTTATCAAGTGGGGACAAGAAAAGGCTTATGTATGTGGAGAATTTCAAAAAAAGTACAGAGAAGAGAAAATTGAGTTATTTTTTGATAAAAATAAGAAAAAAAGCATAAAAGTTGATGATATTTCACTTCATAAAATAGGAGAACTTCTAGGAACGACAAATGCAGTATTCTTTTCACCTGACGAACTTAAGCTTGTAAAAGAAAGCCCAGAAGAGCGAAGAAGGTTTATAAATATCGACATCTCTCAAACCAACAAAAGATATTTTTATATGATTGGAAGATATGAAAAGGTGCTTGCAAATAGAAATAAACTTCTTAAAAGCACAACTGACCTATCTGTTATAAGGGATACTATAGATATTTGGGACAGAGCGCTTACCGAACTTGCCGAAAAGATTTTTATTGAAAGAAAAAAGTTTATAGAAGAACTCTCCCCTTATGCAAAACTTGCACATCAATATATATCGGGCGGAAGTGAAGAATTGCAACTTGTTTATAATTCATCCTTTAATGAAAATTATAAAGAAAAAATGATAAAATATCTATCTAAAAACCTTGAAAAAGATTTTAAACTTGGATACACCTCAGTCGGAATTCATAGAGACGATATAGATATATATTTAAATGGAATTGAAGTTAAAAATTATGGGTCGCAAGGTCAACAAAGAACGGTGGCATTGTCGATGAAACTTGCCGAACTTGAGATTATTAAAAATAGGATTGGAGAGTATCCAATATTGCTCCTCGACGATGTTTTTAGCGAACTTGACAGCTCTCGTAGACAAAAATTATTAAATTTTACATCAAAAACTCAAACTATAATCACCTGCACAGATTTTGATTTAAATATAGATGCAAATATAATCAAGATTGTGAAGGAAGATTAGAAAAAATCAAAAGTAAAGTTAACAAAAAATAATTTTGTAAAAGAAGGTTGATTATTGGTACCATTAGTATTATAAAAGTAAAAATTCCTATGATTTTTTTTAAAATAACTATACAATAAATTGATTATCAAGGCATACATTGACTATCAGTTCACCCTTACAAGCGAGTTCGGTTCCCGAGTATAGGAACTTTAAGATTTCAGCAAATTTGATTTTTATTTAAAGGAGAAAAAGTAAGGTAAATTTTAAAGAAAAAGTAAAAATTTTAAACAAATTCTTTATTAAAATTTTAGTTTTTTATTTTTAAAACTATTTTTTAGCGTGAAAATTTAATTTTTTACTATTTTTCTTATAAATTTATTGAAAAATACTTAAAATTTTGTTTTATTTGTGTTATTATATATATAGACTAAAGGCTTTATCTATATATCTTTATATTTGTTAAGATTTTTTATGAAAAAGCCTATATTACGCCAATATAAAATATTGGCGATTTAGCAAATATAATCAAGATTTTAAGGGGTACTTATGGGAAAAATTATTTCTTTTGCTAATCAAAAAGGTGGAGTTGGGAAAACAACTACGTGCATTAATCTTGCGGCATATGTTTCAGCAATGGGTAAGAAGGTTTTAGTTGTTGACCTAGACTCTCAAGGTAATGCAACAAGCGGTTTGGGTATTGACAAAACTAAAGAATTAAAGACAATTTATGACCTTATTTCTGGCGACACCAAAATGGAAGAGGTTATAAAACCAACTTTGCTTGAAAATTTGGATATAATACCTTCGACTGTTGACCTTGCTGGTGCCGAGATTGAAATGGTGCAAATGCCTCAGAGAGAAAAAATTATAAAGGGGATACTTGAACAGATTAAAGATAGTTATGATTTCATAATGATTGACTGTCCACCATCCTTAGGATTGATCACCGTTAACGGGTTGACGGCAAGTGATAGTGTTATAATACCAATACAATGTGAGTTTTTCCCACTTGAGGGGTTAACGCAACTTATGAACACTATTAAATTGATAAAATTTCATCTCAATCCAACTATAGATATAGAGGGCGTTGTAATGACGATGAAAGATAAACGTTCAAACCTAACAACGCAGGTGAGTGATGAAATATTAAAATTCTTTGGCAAGAGGGTGTTTTTCACATATATACCAAGGAATATAAGACTAGCCGAAGCACCAAGTCACGGTGAACCAATTTTAATTTATGAACCATCTTCTAAGGGTGCTGAAGCGTATATGTCCTTAGCTGAGGAGTTTCTAGATAGAAATAAGATAAAGTACAATCCTATTACAAGGGAAACAAAAATAAAATTAAGAGAGGTTAAAGACAATGGATAAGAAAAAGGGATTAGGAAGAGGACTTGAGTCGCTATTCGGCTTATATGAAGAAGAAAGTAATGAAAATATAACTAATAAAAATACTGCCAAACCTGCACAAAAGTCAGAGAATAATGACGTTACAGAGCTTGATATTAATAAAATAATACCAAATCCAAACCAGCCAAGAAAGCATTTTGACGAAGAGGCACTGCAGGAACTTGCTAGTTCTATTAAACTTCACGGTGTTATTCAGCCATTAGTTGTAAACAGGGCAGAAGACGGTAAGTATATGATTATCGCGGGCGAGCGTAGATGGCGTGCATCCAATATGGCAGGACTAACCAAGGTACCTGTAGTTATCAAGAATTATACCGAAAAACAAATCAAAGAAATCTCTATTATAGAGAACCTTCAAAGGGAAGACTTAAATCCTATTGAAGCGGCTCGTGCTATCAAGCAGTTGATGGATGAATACAATCTAACTCAAGAAACAGTTTCAGACAGAATTGGTAAGAGTAGGTCATCTGTAGCTAATACATTGAGGTTGTTATCGCTTTATCCAGATGTAATTAAGATGATTGAAGATGGTCGCCTCTCTAGTGGTCACGCAAGAAGTTTGGTGGTAGTTGATGATACCACACAACAAATCAAACTTGCAAAACAAGCTGCGGACGGGAAGATGTCTGTAAGGGAGCTTGAGAAGGCTGTTAAAAACTATCTAAATCCACCAAAAAATGCTAGCACTAAAGTAAAAGAGCAGTCTTTAGAGTTAAAAGAATTAATAAACGAAATGCAACGGGTATTTGCAACCAAGGTGTCTGCAATTGGTAATGATAATAAAGGTAGAATATATATAGATTACTATTCTCGAGATGACTTAGATAGACTTGCAGATATGATAGAACTTTTAAAGAAAAAAGAAATAACCCTCGGTGACCTTCGCAATTATAATAAACGTCATCCAAACGGTTAGAAATAAAACAAAAAGCAAAAGATCATTAATTTGTTTTCAGCACTCAAGCTAGTTCGAGATTTAATTATAAACTTAATAATTGCTATTGTATAAACTTGAGGGTTTAAAAGGAATAGTATTTTAAAAACAATTCATTGTTTTAGTTGCAAAAGGGTTATAAAAGTTTGTGAAACATATATAATTTGATATTTTTGATATTTAAGGATATTAACACAAAAGACTACATTGTAAATTATATTTTAGTTAAAGATTGAAAGAGAGTATTTTAAAGCTCTCTTTTTTAATATCAAGAATATAAAATCTACCTAGAGAACTAAATCAATTAAGTATTCCATATAAAGAATAATAATATTAATCCTAAACAAGTCGGCAAGAAGTTAATTTTGACGATAATGGATTTCTAAGTTAAAACTGTATGCAATACTATTTATCAAGAAAATTTGATTATATAAATTACTTTATCTTTAATTTAATTATATTTTTATGAAGAGGTTTAGACACTTTACTCTAAATTCCAGTATATCTTAATTAAAGGTTTTTAGATGCCTTACTTTAAATTTAAGAGTATTTTTTTGAAGTGGTTTCGGTGTTTTTATTTTATAGAGGACGAACTTGTTTACAAAGAGAGCTTGATTTTTGCTCACCAAGAGATAAAGAGGATTTAATTAATTTTGTGACAGTAACATTGAAATTTATTTTGATTGGATTTTGGCGCTTCCAGTCTATTTTATTTGAAAATAAAACACGGCACAACTTTAATTATGTCTATTGTCGGTGCAACCTTTACTGTTCACGAGTAAAACTGGTATTTATATACTGTACGGCATATCGCACTTTGCGCATAAAAGCCATAAAAAGACGGGGGAGATAAAAGTTGAAATCAAACTACTAACACCAGACTTATAAATTAAGGTGTTTTGTGTTTTGTTTTACAGTATAAGTTACATATTCTACGTTTTGGTATTTTTAGTATAAGCTACGCATTCTACATATTGGTATTTTTGTCAAAAGACACATTAGTGCAATATGTTTTTAGCTAAAATCACTTCAAATCCAAATTTTATAAAATAAATATAAAGTAAAACATTTAATCCTGCCTTAATAATTTGGTTCGCAGACATTCTGATGATATACTAACAAAATTACAAAGTTGCCTTACAAATACATAGGCGTAAAGAGGAAATTGTATATTCAGAGTATTGACTTATGAAATGCAAACAAATGTTTCACGTGAAACAAAAGAATATATTAATAAGGTATTAATGTTTCACGTGAAACATTAACAATGCATATTTGAGTGGAGAAAATACTTTAGGTAGGATTAATGTGGCTGAGGATAATCTTTTATAAAATCATTTACGATGTCATTTAAAATTTGCTAACAAACTTAATATATTGAGAATACATGACAAGAAATAATGACAACAACGAAATTTTATGATTGCGCCAAGGTATTTTAAAACAAAACAGTGTTATATTATCGTAGTTATTGTTTAAAAATAATAGAAATTGATTTAAAAATAGGGATGTAAAAAGGTTAAAAATATTTTGATTTAAGTTTAATTTATGGTATAATACATTAGGAGGTTAAAATGAAAGAATTAAAAGGAACAAAAACAGAAAAGAATTTAATGGAAGCTTTTGCGGGTGAAAGCCAAGCAAGAAACAAATATACTTTCTATGCATCAAAAGCTAAGAAAGAGGGATATGAACAGATTGCAAGCGTTTTTGAAGAAACGGCAAACAATGAGAAGGAACACGCTAAACTCTGGTTTAAAGCATTACATAATGGAGATGTTCCAACAACTCTTGAAAATCTACTAGATGCTGCAGCTGGTGAACACGGTGAATGGACAGATATGTATGCAAGAATGGCTAAAGAAGCTAAAGAAGAAGGTTTTGACGAACTTGCATATAAGTTTGCTGCTGTAGGCGAAATAGAAAAGCGTCACGAGGAAAGATATCAAAAACTTGCAGAGCTTGTAAGAGAACATAAGGTTTTTAAAAAGACCGAAAAGAGAGTTTGGATTTGCAGAAACTGTGGTCATATATATGTTGGGGATCAAGCTCCAAAGGTATGTCCGGTATGCAATCATCCTGAAGCATACTTTGAGTTGTTTGTAGAAGAGTTTTAGTATATAGCAATTCTAGTATAAGAAAAACGTTTGTATAAAAATAGTTTTTAGGAAAAGACTTTTGCATTTATGCGCTAAAAGTCTTTTTTATATGAAATTTCTTGCGCTATTTGTTTTGTGTAATGTAATAAAGGATAACTTTGCAAACATAAACTATAATCTTAATTAAAACTGAATGTCATTAGAATGGATGTAATTTTAAATGTGTGTAAAATATAATAAAACTACTTCTAAGAAAAGAACTTAAATTTAATGTTGTTGAAATTAAATTTGACTTGTCCAATTAAACCGAAAATAGTTTTTTTATAAAAATCACAAAATATAGATTACTATTAGTTGTAATGATGCTCAATTGACATTATAGATAAAACTTCTAAAATGGAATTTTTTTAACAAACAACTAAAAGAAAGATATTTAAACAAAGATTCATCTTAAGCAACTTGTTTGTGGAAGTTTATGCTTAAAATGAGTAGTATTCAAAAGCTAGTTAGAAATTGAAGTTATCGCAATGTGGTTTCTAAATTTGACTGTGTTTTGAAAAGTAAATTGTAAATTTTGATGCAAACCTTGTATCCTAATTTGCTCACAAGGGTGAGGCAGAGTTCTTTTTATGATGAATACAATTTATAGTGTGTTTTACATTAGTAAAATTAAAATTTAACTTGTTTAAGTTTTAACATCACATAGTTTATAATATCGGAAGCCGAGCCAAGCACAACTTTAGTTGTATTTGAGTGAGGCTGATGGTTTTACATACTATGTGATGGGCGGGCGAAGCACGCAAATTCGTTAGAATTTATAAAATTTTATGATAATAAATTTTTAACATCACATAGTTTATATTAGCGAAAGTCAAACCAAACTTAACCTTTAGATGTATTTAAGCGAGACAGATATGTTCATACACGCTATGTGATGAGTGCGCAAAGCAGGCAAGTATGTTAGAATTTAAAAATTTTTATGACTATTTTAGCATCACTTAGTTAATAATATAAAAACTTCATTTACACTACATTAGTAAATGAAAAAAACTCGTAAATCGTAAAATATATAAGACTATCAGCTTTTTCTGAGCAAGTTTGACTTTCGATATAATATTTTATTATTTATGACATAAGTGTGAGAGTAAACTAAGTGTTATTTTAAAATCTTAAATCGGATTTTGTGTGTTGTATTTCAATTTTTACTAGTAACTTGAGTTGCTTGGAAAACTTGCGCTTATGTAATTCAGGCAACAAATTCTTGTATCTCTCGTTTTTAATCATAGTCCGCTTTACCCCTACGGGTTGTAAGTCAGTTGCGTTTTTTATTAAAACCCAAGTTTAGAAAATAAAATTTTTTTACCTTATTTGAATACCTTTGTGGATTTTTAAGAGCGGTATTTTAACTGTTAGAATTTAAACTGTCAAAAACTCAAGCCACTAGAGAAGTGAATTCTTTGTAATATAAAACTATCATATTGACGACGATGTCATTAGCTACATTAGTTCCAACTTTTTAAAGTTTTTTAGTCATTTTAAAAATGCATTTATAGCCATTTAATGAATAAGTAAAAAATCTTTGTAAATCTGTAGCTTATGGGAATGTTAATACTTTTTGGTTTGTAATCTAATTGCTTACAAAAAGTTTACAAACACATTTTTATGTTATTATCTTACAAATAGTACTTTGTGTTTTTTTAATTATAACGAGACAAGCGGTTGCGTTTATAGAGAGTTATTTTCTCTTGTTGTATTTGTGCTACTTTGCTCAGGTTACAAATTTTTTCTAAATAAAAGATAAAAAGATACTTCATCTAAATATAACTAACTAAAGTTATAAAATAATAACATTAGCATTTTATTAAAACGTTAAGGTGTTGTTATTAAATAAAATATATCTGCGAAATACTAATGAAAGCCAGACATAAATTTAATTAAATAATAATTTTGAATTCGGTATTCTATGAAATGGTGCCTTAAAGTGT
This sequence comes from uncultured Clostridia bacterium, assembly GCA_944350015.1. Classification (GTDB taxonomy): domain Bacteria; phylum Bacillota; class Clostridia; order Christensenellales; family UBA1242; genus Caccovivens. The sequence goes on from CALVNW010000003.1 coordinate 35,447, forward strand.
GACGAGCCTAAAAAGTTGGTGAAAGTTAATTAAATAATTTGATTTTCAAGTTGGTGTTTTGTGTAGTAACTAAAAAATGGAAGACTTTAATATTTAATTGCTAAAATTTGAGTTTTGCCTTCTACTGGGACCAACCCATTTTTAATCTTAAGTTTATTGTCTCGTTGTAATAATATGCATTCTTTTAGTTTGTCAATGAAGGTGTTAATTATAGGTTTATTTTCTTTAATAAAGTGAATTTTAAAAGTTAGACATCTTTAGAAGTTATCCTATATTAAACTAACTTTAAAATTGCAAGCACTATAAGAATTATACCACTTAGCCAAGATAGATTAAACTTTTTGTTTGTTGATAGTTTTCTTCCGAGCTTATAGCCTACAAAGGATAAGAGTAACTCAAAAACAAAAGACAGGATTATAATTAAGTACGGGAAGGCGCTCTCTCCTCCAAGTCCTATTCCAGCCGAAAAACTATCAATCGATAGAACAAAACCTATAAGGCAGGCTTCCTTAAATGAAAGTATTTTGTCTTTGTTCAGGTCGGCCTCTATCGGGTTTAAGCATATGTTGATTATCAACTTGAAATTAAAAAGGTTTATATGAAGGTCTTTGTCTCTTTTTCTGTCGAGCCATATTTTTAAAAGTTCGCTAAACAATTTGGAGAGCCCGATGAGCATAAGCAAGGCAAATGAAATGTATTTAAAGATGTTTAGGTCTACAACACTAGCTAAAAAGTAGCCGATTGCTAGACCTAAAGACAATACTAGTATGCTTATAAAAATGGATGATATGAGTTTTGAAAAGGAAACCTTCAGTCCTTCCGCACCATAGCCAAAAAAGGCGACCAGTGAGTCCAAAGAAAGCGACAGCGAAAACAATAGCGAGAACCAAAAATTTGTCATAATCCTCCTAAAACATATTATTATAGACTATGTGATGTTAAAATTTAAACAAGTTAAATTTTAAATTTACTAACGTAAAAACACAATAAATTGTGTTCATCACATAGTATGTAAAATCATCAGCCTCACCCTTGCAAGCAAGTTCGGCTTCCGATAATATAATTTAAGTGGAATTGTTAAATGAAATAGAAAGGTACAAAAATGATTGTTTTAAAGGCAAGTTTTATAAGAATTATAGTTTATAAATAATTAATTATAATTGCGAGTTTTTTCGTGAAAACTTAAATAAACATTGTATTTTTTCAAAAATTGTGTTATAATACTTAAAAAAAGAAGAAGGAGAGACCAATGAGAATAATTTTTGCTAAAATTTTGTAATTCACAACAAAAATTTATGCTTGTAGCTTTTTTGTTGTGAAAACAGGAAAGTTGACAAGTTTATGCTTATTGGTGATAAAATTCTAATGGGTTACGAGTTTGCTTTCTTGTAACCTATTTTTTGTTCAATCTTATATGGAGGTGAAAGTATGGCACAAGTAAAAATTCAAAATTTAACATTTTCTTATGATGGGAACTATGAAAATATCTTTGAAAATGTCAGTTTTTCTTTTGATACCGATTGGAAAATTGGCTTGATTGGGAGAAACGGAAGAGGAAAAACTACCTTTTTAAACTTGCTTTTAGGTAAATTGAAATATAATGGAAAAATAGTCACACCTACGCATTTTGATTATTTTCCATATGAAGTAAAACATAAAGAAAAGATGGGAATTGACTTGCTAGAAGAGATTAGTCCAGAGATAGAGCCTTGGGAGGTAATGAAAAATTTTAAAGATTTGGACTTGAATGAATGTTGCCTTTATCAGCGTTTTGAAACCCTCTCAAATGGAGAACAAACCAAATTACTCCTTGCTATTTTATTTGCTAAAGAAAACAATTTTTTGCTTATAGATGAACCGACAAATCATCTTGACTATAAAAGTCAAGAATGCGTTAAAAATTTTTTAAGTAAGCAGAAGGGATTTATAATTGTTTCACATAGTAGAGAATTAATTGATTGCTGTGTTGACCACATAATTTCTATTAATAAAAATGATATAGAAATTCAAAAAGGCAATTTTTCAACTTGGTGGAAAAACAGACAAAACCAAGATAACTTTGAACTTATGCAAAACGAGCGATTGAAAAAAGATATATTAAAATTGCAGGAAAGCGCTAAAGAGAGACTGGAATGGGCGACACAAGTTGAAAATAGTAAAAACAAGCGTGTTTCAGGACTGCGACCTGATAAAGGTTATATTGGACACAAAGCCGAAAAGATGGCAAAAAGTGCTAAAGCTATTGAGCAAAGAAGAAACAAAGCTATCGAAGAGAAAGAAAAACTGCTTAAAAACATTGAAAAACAAGACGATTTATTTTTAAATTCGATAAAAATTAAGAAAGAAACAATGATAATTGTTAAAGATTTATCTATTTTTTATGATAATAAGGCAGTTGTAAAAAATATTAATTTTAATGTTGAGTATGGCGATAAGCTTGCTATATGTGGAGCTAATGGCAGTGGTAAAACAAGCCTACTTAAAATTTTATGTGGCGCTGATATTAAGCATAATGGAGAAGTCTATAAAGATAGAAAATTAAAGATTTCTTATGTAAGTCAGCAATATGAATGGACAGAAGGGAATTTGATTGAATTTGCGAAAGAGTTTAAGCTAGATCAAACAAAATTTTTTACAATGCTTTTTAAACTAGGTTTTAAGCGTGAGCAGTTTAATTCTGATATAAAAAAATTCAGCGAAGGGGAAAAGAAAAAAATTTTAATAGCAAAAAGTCTATGCGAAGAGGCAAATTTATACATTTGGGATGAACCGCTAAATTATATTGATGTTATTTCTCGCTTGCAAATAGAACAGCTATTAAAAAACACGAATATAACACTTGTTTTTGTTGAGCACGATATGGCTTTTGTTAAAAATATTGCAAATAAAATAGTCAATATTTAAATATTAGAAAAAATATCAAAAGATTTTAATTTGTTTTATAAATATTGTAAAATTAATTAATAAAAAATTGGAGGTAATATGAATTTTTCTAAAGGATACATTGTTCCGCTTAGGGATGAGGTGGAGGAAGGATATGATTATAAGGGGAAAACTGCAACAGCGAATGTCTCGTATGAAAAGATAAAGGATGTGATTTTAGATTTTATTGCCGGTCTAGTAGAGCCTTGCTTTTTTATTCTTGAACTGCCGGCTACGCGTCAGCAAGAAGAAACGCTAAGGGCTGATGATTATGCATCTTTTCACAGCAATGTTTATTATGCAGATGGACTTAGCAAAAGACAACTTTTAGAAATTATGGATAGTTACGGCGAAATTTTAATAAATGATGGAGTTTGCGAATTTGGCTTTGCATCACATATAACTCGCGACGAGATTTTTGTATGTAAATATAATATTGTCAAAATCTTTTCAACAAATGAGGAGATGATAAAAAAATTATTTGACAGACACAATATACCTCGAAGAGAAAGTTTAAAAACAGCGTGGGATACTTTTAGTCAAACTTCTCCCGGAGATAGCAAGGCTATAAAAATAGACGGACTTACTTGTTATGACTTGGTGGATAAATTAGAAAGTTTTGGCTTATATTTTGCACAAATTAGGTGATTTTTGGCGTTTTTTATCAATTTTTTTCAATAAATTGCTAGTTTTTGTTTAAATTATTAAGAAAATTGATTTATTTTTCATTTTTGATATAAGGGTAAATTAAAAGAGGGAATAGCAAAAACTGTGTGTTTTGTGGTGAAAAGTTTGACATAATTTTTTGTTATTTTTATAATATTTGTGGGAGAAGGTATAGGCGTTAAAAGTGAAGTTTTTTATAGACGTCAAAAATTTTTAGAGTATAAGTGAGTAGTTTTTGGTACAATGGCACTATTAGTTAGTTATAAAATTGCGAGAAAGCAATCGGGGTTTGACTAATATTTGTGGGTATGCCGAATAAATAGTGTCAAAATGTTTCTGTCATATGAATTTAAGTGAGAAATCTCATAGCTATGTCATCATTGATAGAATTATTTGTAACAAGTAAATTTTATTTAATATCAATAGTAAGGTTATGAAAATATAACTGAAAATAAACAAAGGAATTATTATGAAAAATCTAGTAAAAGAAATGTTTTTTAAATATGGATATGATTTGACGGAGAGGCAGGTAGAACAATTTTGTTTATACTATGATTTTTTGATGGAAGAAAATAAAAAATACAATCTTACCGCAATAACTGAGCCAAAAGACGTTGTTTTAAAGCACTTCATTGACAGCGTTATAGGTGAAAAATTTATCAGAAATGGTGCGAGCATAATAGATGTTGGTACGGGCGCGGGCTTCCCTGGTGTACCGCTAAAGATTGTTAGGCAAGATATAAAACTTACCTTACTTGACAGCCTGCAAAAAAGAATAAACTTTTTAAATGAATTGCTAAGGAAACTAGGCATAAATGATGTCATTACGGTGCACGAGAGAAGTGAGGATTATTGCCAAAAGCATAGGGAGATGTTTGATGTGGCATTATCAAGGGCGGTTGCGCCAATGGTTACCCTTTCTGAGTATTTATTGCCATTTGTTAAGGTGGGTGGCAAGGTTTTGATGTATAAGGGAGCAAAACTTGAAGAGGAACTTTTAGAGAGTAGAAAAGCCATAGAAATTTTAGGCGGAAAAGTTAAGGCTTGTCATAGCTTCAGCCTCGAAGAAATAGACAGCGAAAGGTTTATACTTGAGATTGATAAAGTGAAAAGGACAGACAAAAAGTATCCGCGAGGGAAAAATCTTCCACGAGTAAAACCTTTAAAATAGAGAATACTTGTAAAATGCAACTTTTCTTTTTGTGATATGTTATGATATCTTTTTGGAAAACGCTAAAAAGCATCAAAGTATAAATGAAATATTTAGCGCCTCAAATCAGGAACACATCAAAAAAATTAAAAATATAGTTAATTTAAATTTATGTTTTATTTATGGAGAAAATTATGAGCAATTATTATAGTAATTTAGATAATTTAAGAAAAAAATATTTTAAAATTTTATCGCCAACTTTTCCTGAATGGCTTTTAGATTATATTGATACTGAAGAAATGAAGAGGTTGTCAGGAATTAGTATGGCTTGCGGAACAGACTATTCGAAAATATACAATTATCTTTCCTTTAACTCAGTACTAGAACATAGCGTTGGTGTTGCCTTAATTCTTTGGAATTTTACTCATAGCAAAAAGCAAACACTTGCAGGGCTTTTTCACGACATAGCAACTCCAGCATTTAAACATTGTATTGATTTTATGAATGGTGATTCTGAAAATCAAGAATCAACAGAAGAGCGAACTGAACAAATAATTAGAAATTCGCAGAAAATTATGCAATTATTAAATTGCGATAACATTAAAGTTGAAGAAATTTGCGATTATCATATTTATCCAATTGCTGACAACAATACCCCTAAATTAAGTGCCGATAGACTTGAATATACCCTCTCAAATGGGCTATTTTTATATGGTGCGTGGGGTTTTAAGGAAGTTTCAAGGTATTATAATGATATTATGGTGTTAAAAAATGAAGAAGGGATTGAAGAGTTAGGATTCAGCACAAAAGAAATATGTAGAGATTTTTTATTTGCGACTTTGCCTATTTTTGCGAATTACGATAGCGACAAAAACAGAACGGTAATGCAATTTTTTGCTGATATTGTAAGTAGTATGATTGTTAAAAGGTTTATTAGCGTTGATGATTTATATAAAATGTCAGAAGAAGATGTTTGTAATTTGATTTTAAATTGTGATGACGAATATTTAAGACAAAACTTTATAAAATTTCAAAATGTAACAAATATTTATGCTGGAGATAAACCTATAACCGATAAATATTGCATTAGTGTAAAAGGCAAAAAAAGATACATAGTTCCTCTTGTGCAAGAAAGTGGAAAAGTTGCAAGAATAGATGATATAGACGTTTCTTGCAAAGAAGCGGTAAGACAATATAAGAATTTAAAACGTTCAAAATATACAGGGTTTGACTTCGAGTTCAAACCATACTCAGTTGAAAATACAATAAAAGATGAACTATCTTAAACGAAAAACTAAATCAAGTAGATTTAGTTTTTTCCGTAATTTATCGAAATTGATAACATTTGTCGATTTTTTGTGGTTTTTTGCGTATTTTTGCTTAATTTTTGATAAATTATTGATTATTTGTTGTGTTTTGGCTTGAGCTTGGAGTTGAAGGTGACAGAAATTTGTCTGTAAAAATCGAAAATAATTTGGAGTTTTTGATTTTTCGACGAAAAAAACTGATTAAAATTGTACAATTAATTTTTGCGACAGGCTCTTAATTTCGTCAAAATATTTGCAACTTTTAGTATAAATATATTATAATAAATTAACAATAACTTTATATGAGGTGTGTTATGTTAAGAAGATGTCTAAAGGGTTTTTCTTGTGTGGCGCTTTTGCTGTTAGCTTTAGGGCTAATTTTATTTGTTCCAAAAGTCGAAAGTGAGAATTTCTCTACTCAAGCATTGTCACTAGCAGAGGGTAAGGGCGATGATAGTTTGGCAAAATTGTCTAGTGAGGCGTGGCTAGATTCTGGCGCAATAACTCAGGTGACGAGTGATGATATTATGTTTATCAATGGTAATATCTCGCCAGAGGGCGATTACTATTATATTAAAACCGCGTTAGGGCTGGCATCAGTTGCCTACCACATCAATAATGGCGATAAAGATTATCTATCAGCCATATTCCTTTTGGGTAACGATATTGACCTTCAAGGAGCGATTTGGACACCTATTGGAACAGCAGAACATCCATTTAGCGGAGTGTTTGACGGTAATGGTCATAAAATATCAAATGTTGTTGTACAGCCTGTAGGGGTATCTTCAGGGAGCGGGCAAGGACTTTTCGGAAATATAAACAACGCAATTATCTCTGATTTGATTTTGGATGGTACATATTCTATTTCAGAGCCAACTGGTGGTACACTCGTTGGAGTTGCAACAAACAGTATGATAGTCTCAGTGCGCGATAATGCTCTCGATGATGTTGGTGGAAATGCCTCAATGCAACAAATCTATACAATAGGGAGCAATTCTTCTAATGTTCAAGTGTTTTTATCTACCGCAACTTTAGTGAGAGAGTTAAAATCTATTGACCCAGAGACTTCAGAGGTTATATTTACTCTAAGCATTGCTGATTTAGGAGAACTTGGCAAGGTTGACAGTCAGGCAAACATAGATTTTGCTGGTTATGCTGTATATTATTTTACGGCTAACACATCTATATATAAATATGTCAATGATGAGCTTGTAAATTATTTTATTGTTTTGGTTGATAAAACTTTTAATGATTTTAGTGGCTCTCTTGTATTGCCAAATTCTGTCTATAAAGCTAATACTTACCCTGAGGGGTACGTTAGTTTGATGATGAAGAAAAATGCCATATATTTTACACATAAGCCTAAACTACGCGAACAACTATCTCCTACCGACACCGAAGTACCATATGTGGTATCACGAGGGTATAAGGTGGCAATAGAAACGCCTTCAGTTAACGATTGCTATTGTTTAATAAGCCCATCTGAAGCTTATCAAACAACACTCAATCTTAATTATGGTTATGGAAATAGAGTTGCTATAATTAGCGGTAGCTATTATGATTATTCTTTAGACGATATGTTTGGAGAAAATGCATACCTAACAGATAGACTTGGGTTTACTGTTAAATCTATTAGCACTCAGTCAAAGGGGAATATATCGCAAGAGCCAAGTTTCTATTACAACTATCCAAGTTACCCAAGCGATACAGTAAATTTTGAATGGACACCACTTAATGATAGAGGTTTTGATTTTTATTTTCTTATTGATAGCGAAAGTCACGCAGACGGAAGTTTGACATATGCAGAACTAAGCTCGGCAATCGGTGGAGTTAGTGTAAATAAAGGAACGCTTGACACAAACCTTGTTGCTACAAACGGCAGATACACCGTTAAGGGGCTTACCTCTGACGATGATAACTTGGCAAATGAGGTCACCTTAACCTTTACCCTTGATGCTGGCTATGAAATCTCGGTTGTAGAAGAAGGTGGCACTCAAGGTAGCCTTATTGTTGATGAAGATGATGTGAACAACGGCTTTGACGGTAATAATAGCTATGCGTATAGCAAGACAAGCGGTGTTTATCTTAACTTTACAAACTTTACAGGCGAGGGAGAAAGTTACAACTCAGCTAATGCCAATAATGACAGCTATTGCCAAGTTAGTGCAAGCGGAAGCGTTAGAAATACGAGTGGAAGCGGAATTGTGAGCAGTCGCGAAGAGCGAACTTATAGCATCACACTATCTAACATTGTTGGGACAACTGGCAATGTCTACATTGTTGTCAAGAGGGCAGGGGAAGAGATAAATGTTGTAACCTCTGTATATGCATTCGAGGATGCCGACCTTGATAGTTTTTCTTATACGATTGACGGAGCCGAGTATAGAGAAAACTCCTTCTATATCAGAGGTGGTTTAGGACAAACTGTAGAGCTTACCTTGAAAATTGACGATGATGTCAACTATTTTGTGCTTAGCGCAAATACAAGTAGCAGTGCACTTACCGTCTCACAGGTGCCAGTTGATGGTGGTAGACAAATGACGGTTAACGGGCGTACCTATTATTCCTATGTTACCTTTAGAATTACAGTAAACAGCACTGAAGAAGAAATGGCTTTAAATGTCGGCATTGGCGGACTTCGTTCTTACTTTAAATTTGTTGTTCAAGACGGGGAAGGAAATATTCTCTCTCCTAGCGCCGAGGACAATTCGACAAAAGGCATATCTGCAGTGGTCAACGATATTGAGGGGGTCGGCTTGAATAGCACTGGACTTACCGAAGTGAGAGAGCGTGAAGGGACTCTATCTGACTACGTAGGTGTTGTTGCCAACGGATATTATATCCCAACTCATATAACTATAAATCATACAGGTCAAGGCGATGTCGTAACAAACGCCGTTTTAACCTTTAATGAAATGACGGGCAGGTATGAATGGACAACTACCGCACCAGGACAAAACATCTTTAACCAAATATATCAGGGTGGTCAAGATGTTGATTTTACGATAACTATTACAGTGAAAGAGGCCGAGTTCACGCTTGGCTGGGAAAACTTTACCTTCAATATATCCAATGGGGAGTCGGTGACAAGCTATACAGGGGGCGACAATTTGGAATTCCTTGACGATTTATTTTCGTTGAGTTTTTCGTCGACCGTCTTTGTCCCAGGACAGAGCGGAAGGGTGACTTTGACGCTCACAAGTCTAGGACTTGCCCTTCTCTATGGCGACACGAACAACTTTAATGCAAGCAGTATAGACGGCTTTGATGAAACGGTAAATGATGGCTATCTTGCAACCACTATTGACAGCGTCGATGTGACAAACGTCGATACTGGTGTTTGGGCGTTTGACTTCACAAGCGGGACCTTTGAGTTTGACTTTAATTTTGACTTTACCTACAAAGAGATTACAATAAACGCAAGCGGGCTTGTCCTTAACGGCTCCTATGCACCAATAGACGTGACAGAGGATTTGTTTATAGGAAATAGCGGAAGTTTTAGATATAGCTACACAATCTCAGACGGACAAGGACAAGTTAGCCTTACAAATGCAAGCTTTGGTGGAATACAAATTCACACTCAATATTATAACCTCGGCTGGTACCTCAAAAATGGCGAGGTGGTGACGATTGCAAACGGCAATTATAATGACATAGTCACAAATGCCAATTTGATTTCGGCATATCAAGACTTTTCAAGGGCTAGCAACGCCTCAAACTTTGCTATCAATGTTCAAGCAATCGTTGCGCCAAGAACGGTTACATTAAACTATGCAGGCGGTGAGGAACAGAAGGGAGAGCTAGTAGAACTTGATACCTCAAGCGACACCATAACTTACTCGCAAGGGGTGACTTTAAAGCAGGCATACAAAAACAAGGGTTACACCTTTGCAAATTATAGTTATACAATCGGCACAACCAATTTTTCTGCTAAAGCAGGAGCGAACTTTGTTATCACAGGGCTCAACTTTGCAAACCTCTTTGGCAGTGGAAGTTTACTTCAAACTTGGACAAGTTTTGTCGATGAGAGCGCTCTTACAACCTCATCTGCGACAAATTTAACCCTCGTTTCTAATTGGAGCGTTATCAAATACAACCTCGTTATTGATGGAGTAACTACTCAGTCGGCGCTTGAAATTGGCGATGAAATACGTTTTATTGCAAATGAGCCAAGCCTTAAAAATGGGCAGGGTGTATACCATATTTTTAGAGAGGGAATAGAGGTTGCTTCCTACAACGGCGGAGTGCTTGGCGGATATATTGCGGGCGGATTTGAACTTAGTCTTGAGGGAAAACTTTCAGCAACTATTGACGGCGATTACGCTTCAATCTTGTTTGACGGAGACAACTTTGATACCCTCATTGGCGCAAACTATGACACACTTCGCAGTATCACTGTGTCAACGATTAGAATTGCCTCAAGCTATAAGGTCTACATAGAAAATTCTCAGTATTTTGAGGTTACTATAAGTGGCAGTGGAGATAGCTTCGGGCAGGACGAGAACGGCGTTTACGTTGTTGTAGCCTATAACGCCTTGCCAAGCGTGCTTGACAAAAATAGTGAGGACTTCCTTTTTAACACCTCGTCTATAACAGGCAGAAACATCACAATTACACGTGTAGGCTATACTTTTGAAGGTGATTTTTATAATTTTGACCCAACTGAAATTTTTGACAGCCTCTCAGATATTACGATTAGTCCTATCTTTACAAAATCAAACGTTTCAGCAGGCGGGGCAACTATCAAGTTTAGCGACGATTCGACGGGCGCAAACTTCTTCCTTTTAAATAGTCACAATATCACGATAGGTTCGCTTATAGATTTTGGCGACCTCGAAGATGATAGCGATGACATTACAATCTCGCTTACCGAAGATGAAATTATTCTTTCAAATGGTGACAAGGTGAGTGGATACGGTTTTGCGCTTGTAAAAGATGGAGAAACATCCTACTATGAAGGCAACACCTTTAATATTAACAATATCTATGAAGATGGGTTATATTCAATTTACTTCTATATAGACCTTGTCGACACTTTACATAATTCTAGCGAAAATTATAGTTATAGACTTGGCTCGCAAAGTCTCTCTTTCACAATGAACAAAAACGCTTTTGGCTTTGACAGTAATTTGGTGTCGGCATATAATGGTACAAGCGAGTTTGTTCCAACCCTTTCAAGTGAAGGTTATAGCAATGTGAATGACTATGGCAGTGTTTACCTTGTTTATGGTTTTGCTGGCGTGGCAAGCGAAGAGAAGAGAGTAGTCTTTGATACCGAGGACTTCTTTAGAGGTTTTGTACTGACAGGTGGCGACTATAATGTTGGCGAAAATAAAGATATAGCCCTTACAATTGACAGTGGCTATTTCACGCAAGTTACAAATATTGGCGGAGTTACGGTAAATTCTACTACCAACTTTGCAAACCTTATCAGTGGAGTTGTGGCAAATGGAAGTGATTATGTTTATACCTATGAAGATGGTGCGACTATAGTAAAGGCTAGGTTTACAATCAGTTTTGGAAACACCTCATCTTATTACTTTGACGGCGTAAAATTGATTGTCTACACTCACGACGGCAATAACAGAACCTTCCAAATAGGTAGAGAGTATTTTAGTTACAACCTCTCGCGAATTGTCTATACTGGTGGTGCGGTGGATAGTGATACTGTCTTTACTGGCGCTAACAGAAGCGTCTTTGCTGTTGAAGGGTTGATGATTGATGGTGAGGACTATCAAAACAATCAAGATAGGTGTTTTGAGTATGTTCTTGACGGTCAATTCAAACTACTAAATTCCGACAATGCGCTTAAAAATTACTACTCAACAAGATATTTAACTGCGACAAACGGCGTGCTTAATGATACCCTTCTTCAAGACTACGAAGGGCTTGTGGATGGGCTATACTTAACAGATGTTTATGTGGGTGGCATCGAGGTTGAGGTTGAGGGCAGTCAATTTACCTATAATGTTGACGATAATGTCATCTTTAGTGTTGTAAATAACGGCACTGGAAACCTTCAAATCTTTGTAAGTAGGTCTGCACTTGCCACTCATACGCTTAGCTACAGCGTTGCAGTTTCGCTAACAAATGAAAGACTTAGCCATTTGACACTTCTCACTTTTGGAACTTCTCCAAACGGCAGAGATTATGACGAGATGTTAAACTCAGCCTTCTCCGACCCAGGCGGAAATGCCGACCCTTATCAAGTGTTTACAATGTCGGCGGAATCTCAAAATAGCACCTTGTATGCAATTTTGACCGATGTTCGTAAGCTTTCCTTTAATTATAATGGCGGACACAACGAAGAAGGGCAGACAAGTGACATCATTTACCTATCTTACTCTAGTGCAGGCGGAGAATACATTTTAGGTAATCCAAGCAATAACTATAGCGGGCTTACTTTTAATGGGTACTTCTATTCTGCAAATGGGCTTACCGCTGAGCAGAACGGTGCATATGCATACAAATTTGTTTCTCTTGATGGCGGTTCTCCAGTAGAACTTATAGCCCTATGGAAACTGACTGGAGTAGATTATACCCCTGTAAGTGGTAGCGTCAATTTGAAAGCAAGCCTTAGCTCACAAGTTATCTATGTCACAAATTTTGTATCGCCTAAGGTGATTGAAGGGGGAAGTTATAGCTTTACATTAACTAAAAAGGATGACCCTAGTGTAACTTTTAGCTCAAGCGATGTCTTTACTTTTGCAGATTCGACAGGAAGAGTTCCTATTTCGCTTGGCGGAGAGTATACCCTTACTATTACTTTAACTTTTACCAATATCTATCAGACAAATCAAACAATCAGTCAAGGAATTGACGTTGTTATAAATATAGATAAAAGTACAGTAGGCATAATAGGTACAAATGTTTTAACCTTTAATAATGCCGACCGCAAGAATGATATAACACTCCAAATGAGAGTGAATGGGGGAGCTTCGCCTCAAATGACGCTTACAAGCCTCACCCAAAATGGACTTACAAATTATGGTGTTGATGTGGCGACATCTCCAGAGGGTGAAATTAGAAATGCAGGGCAGTATGAAGTTGTGCTTTCAATTAACAGTGCATACTCTGACTTCTTTGAGCTTGAAAGTGGCTATGAGAAAATGCAAGTTACTATTAATAAATATGACTTGACCCTTGCTGACTATGCAAATCAAATAGAAGTCTATAAATTCTTTGGGCAAAGTGACCCAAATCCTATAAGAGATACAATAACTGTGTCTCTTGTAAATACAGACAGCGTAGAGCTTAACTTTACAAGGCAGGCTGGAGAGTCGCTTGGTAACCATCCTCTTCTTACCGCCACCTTGACAGACCCAACAGATATAAACAACTACAATCCCATTACCGATGGCTTCGTTGCGTATTTTGTAATTCGCGTGCCAGACGGCGGATTGTTTGTAAGGCTTGATGGCAACATAACCTACACCTATAACGGCGAGGCGTTAACATCTCTTAGCACAAGGTATAATAGCAATACTCAAAAGTTTGAGGTATACGGTTTTGAAGGAAACGAGCAGGTTAGCCAATCGTTTAGCCTTTACTACCTAAGCGAGGGAGAAGAAATAGAGGTTCCTATTTCAGAGAGAGAAACCTATGCAAGATATATCACCTTTAACTCATCTTCTGCTGGCAAAAACGTAGGGACCTATGAGTTTAGTGTGAGCTTGTCAAGCGAAGGTCAAGAAGCTGACTGGAGCGAAGCAAATATTGACACAGATTCAATAGCGCAAGACTATAATACTATTACAGTCACTAAGAGAACGATTACCTTAAATGCCATTAGCAAGGCCTTTGACCAATCAAGCGCCTTCACCTTTAGTATGGGCGGAGAATATAACGGAGTTAGCGCTGATATATCAAACTATATAGAAGTCGACAATATTATTATAAACGGCGTGGCAGAAAGCGAACTTGCAGGGCAAAGGGAGATTAAAGAGATTGCCCTAGATAGTCTAAGTGAGGCAAACTACACCTTAGAGCTTGCAAGCGGACTTCAACTTTTGATTACACCTTCTATCGATGCTATTGAGGTAACATCTAATGTTAGCTCTCTAGCATATGGTACACTTTCACAAGATGACGTTCTATCAAAAATTCTTGAACAGCTACCTCTTATCTTCAATGAGGGTGAAATAAGCTCTAGTTACATAAATGTAACAGCTTATCAGTTTGTTTCTCCATCTTTCTCAACAGGCGGATACCTTGAGGCAGGTTCAAATTCAGTTTCAATTACCTTGACTTCAAGCAATTATACGTTTGGCGGGGAAGCTGGCGAAGTAGGAGAGGTATATCAAACTAATATAACCATTTCCTTTGAGGTTACAAGGCTTGAGTTTGCAATAAGCAATTCAGACGTACAAATAATAAAGGAATATGATGGGGACAATCTGATTGGTGAGGATAATCTCAATCAAGTTGTTAACGGACAGTCGAGTCCATATTATTCAGCAGAACTTTTAAGCGGAGATATTATTCGCATCATAGGCGGGCAGTATAACGATAGTGAAGTCGGCAACAATAAGAAAATCACATTACTTGAATTTGATAGCACTTCTGATGACTCGAACAACTATATTATAACCTATCCAGTCTTGGTAGGTGCTATAACAAACCATATTATTACCTTTAATGTTGACGCAACTACCGAGCATATAGACCTTGTCACTGATGGCGCTTTTGTCAAAGACGGTCTTAGTCCTATCGTACAAGAGACTTTCTTTACCTTTGAATATCCTAACTTGCTGACAGGGCTTGAGCTATTGTCACAGATGGAGCTTCCTACAAGAGTTGGCTACACCGCAACAGGCTGGGCATACAAACAAGGAAATAATTACTTGCCAATAACTGTTGACAATATCCAAACGCTTATCAGAGATGTTGCCTTAGACGAGACTAACCCTGACGAGACCATAACTATTTATGTTATTTGGCATATAGATAACTACAAAATCACAGTTGCTGGGGATGGTGTTGAAAGTTTTGAGGTAAGCGGTCAGTATTATGACGAGGAAACTCAAAGCGCAAGATACTTTAGCGATATTTCTATAGACGTTGTTGTAGATAAAGGTTATAAGATAGCAAGATATGAAGTAAACGGCAGTTATTCGAGGGCTGTTCTTGATGACGTCGATGGAAATAGTGGTACAGCTGAGGTGTTTGGTGTTGGCTCTGACCTTGAAATCACAGTTTATGCAAGCGAAATTGAGATTACATTCAATATTGACACTAACATACCAGATTATACCTCACGCACCGATACAAATAGGACTTACTTAACCTATAAATACCCAGAACTAGTAAATATGTTTGCAAGAGACCTTCCAGCCTTCAGCGTAACTGCAGGCACATATACACTTGCAGGCTTTAGCTATAGCGGTGGAGATATCGGCGCGCTTTCACTTAAAGAGGTGGTAGACAACCTCTATCCAAATCTTGACGAAGATGTCAATGTTGACCTTACGGCAAACTGGGCAGGTGTACAATATGTTGTCACCTTCAACCCAGCAGGAGGCACGCTCACGGGAGAGAGCAGTCAAAAGGTGACTTATGGAAGCGCCTTTACAAGTCCTCTTCCTACTGCAACCTTGCCAGGACGCAGTGGTGTTTGGACTGATGCAAACGGCGTGACCTATGCAGATGGAAGTGTTTTCCACACAATCGGAACTTTGATTGAAGGGGTATGGAATGCAAGCTTAATTGCCGAATACCAAAACAATACCTACATCCTAACCGTGCAGTTTGACAATAGACTTCAAGTTTTCTACAACGGAAGTCGAATTGCAAGTGGGGAGACGTTTGACGTCACCTATGATACTACTAATATCACTTTCACCATAACACCATTGCAAGGCTATGGCTATGACATTGACACCGATAGCCTTAATGGAAGCGTAACAGAAGGGACAAACTCTGTCTCTGTTTACAATCTCACTGAGGACGGCGTTCTCAATATTGTTACAGTGCGTGGCACAAACAGAATGACTATTGCTGGCTATAATATCGACGGTTACAGCGTGATTATTGACGATGTTGAACAGCCAACAAATTCAGTGTATAACGTGCTTACTGAAAGCATCGTTAAGATTACTTTCACGGCAAGCTTTGGCTATGAGTTTGAAGAAAGTTGTCTAAGCCATACAACTACAGATTCAACTATCGACATTGAAATATCACAAGACAAAAAGACGATGACTGTCACTTGGAGTAACTTTACTTCTGACATAACCTTTACGGTGGAGGCAAATCCAACGCTCAACACAGTGACCTATAATGATGTAAGTTCAATTTTCACAAGCCTTCAATTTAATGGCGAAAGCGTCGCTCTTGTTGGGGGAGAGTATGGAGTTTATACCGAAGAAGGTTTGGAAATTGTTGCCACTTTAAGATATGGCTACTTTGACGGTAAGGTGACGGCAAGCATTGCCTCTTTCTTGACAGGTCAAGAATGTAACTATTTAAGGGCTGACGGACTTTATCATCTTGAGGCAAGCTTAGAGGACATAAATGAAAGTTTTAGCCTGACTTTTACCGCCACCGAGCGAAGTTATAACTTTGTAATAGCGGTTGAGAGCGGTAGCGAGGAGATTGGACAGATTACCGTATCTCAAAGTCAAACAGTTCAATTTGGACAGAACGTTCAGCTTGGCGTAACTTTACTTAGAGAAGATTATGTGTTCGCAGGTTGGAAGTTTAATGGCGAAATCATCTCAAGGACTGAAAATTCAAGTATTGAGCTTACCTCTTCGCTTAGACAGATGCTTGAAAGCGTAACGCCAGGACAGAGCATAACCATCTATGCAACCTTCATCGACAGGGTGACAAGTATATCCTTCACTGCTGGTAATCACGGGCAGATAATCTTCTATCAAGAGGACAGCGCTCCAACAACTGTCAATGGTGGGCGAACTGAAATTGGAAAGGTTAGATATGGTTATGACCTTATCATAGACATTTTGCCAGACGAGGGCTATAGACTTGACAAAATTCTAGTAGACGGAGAGGTTACAACCGAGGGCTATGACCAAGAAACTTCAAAATTTACCATTTATTTGGATGCGGTGGAAGGAATATCAACTGTAGAGATTACCTTCACGGCAAAAGAAATCACTGTAAACGTGCAAGCAGTTGTTCAACGCAATTATGAGCTTATATATGGCGACCCAACGGGCGGACTAATCTATCTTGTAGACTCCGAAGGTGTAAGGCTTGGCGATGAATATTACATCTGCTCAAGCGATAAGTTATACTTTGATTACACTGTAGATTCGGTGACTAACGGCACACTCTACTTCGCTTTGGAAACAAGGAGCGGTTATAATGCAATCTTAAATTCTACGACAGAGGGCGTTGTTGTAAGCGAGTACACGGCAAACGGCACTAGAATTTGGGCGGTAAGTGGATTATGCCAAGGAGCAAATATTCAAGCTATATTTATTGCCGTTGAAAATAATATCGAGGTTAGATTTGTAACCGCTGACACTACAACAGCGCTCAGTGCAGGACAAATCAGAGTTGATACCTCATCAATAGATGTTAGAGCAAGTCAAAACAACACTCACAACACCTTTATCAGCGTGGTTACAGGGGCAACAATCAGTATGGATATCTACTCTATGTTCACCTATGACCTTCTTGCCGACGAACAAGGGAACTTAAACTACTATGTTGTCTATAGTAACGGAGCTTTTGATGAGGGTGCAGTTGTGGCAGGGCTTGTTGAAGAGAGTGATATCTACTCAAACGGCTTTACAAAACGTGCAACTCTTGAAATTACAAATGCGAATGCAAGTGCGACCATCTACATACTTGTCGAACCTAGAGTGTACAGCCTAAACTTCTATGTAACAGAGAATATATCAGTCAAGATTGAAAATGCGTTAATTTATGGTCAGGCACTTCCTATGACAAGCCTTACAGAAGAACAGCGCGCTCTTGTGTTCTCAACGAGAAGTGGCTATACCCTTGGCGGTTACTATACGATGCAACTTGCAAAAGGCACTCATTATCTAGACGGCAATGGTAACTTGCTCAAAAATTGGAGTGAGACTGGCTATAGATGGACAGGTTATGGCTATGTGCCAACCGACAACTTCGATGAGGCTACTCAAACCTTTACTATATATGCCGCTTGGATATATGATAGAGCGTCTATTGATTTGAATTTCTTGCCTATCGGGTTTAGCGGTAACTTTGTGAACTTAAATATTAAAAACTTTATCACGAATATCGCAAGCATCGGTGATAACGTTTGGATGAACCAAACTGACAATTGGTATGTCGAGGTGCCAGCAGGAGTAACTCTTCACTTTGACTCTATCCCAGTTGAAGGTTATCAGTTTATAAACTTCCTTGTCTCTATCAATAATGGTGAGACAGTGACGTGCGAGGGTGGCTTTGACCTTGAGTATAGCGCTGGTTCATACAGTGTCACAGCGATTTATCAACCAATTCTAACCTTGACTACTACCGAGGGCGGAAGCGCTCAGGGCTTGCAAAGTGGTGTCGAAATTGGGCAGTCATTCTCGCCTGATATCCCTCTCACTTTAAGGGCTACGGCAGAGGAAGGGTACAACTTCTTGTACTTCTTAAATATAGAAACCAACGAAAGGTACTATGCACAGTTTGATAATGCTAGCGGAAGTTATAACTATACTTTTGTTGATTTAATATCTACGCCTCTTAGAATTAGAGCGGTCTTTGAAGGCAAGCCAATTACTATAAACATTGACTTTACAGGTGCCTCGGGTATACATAGAATTCTCAATGTTTACCTTGATGACAGAGCGGTAAGTTATTCAGGACAAATCCTTGCCAATGTCGGACAGAGCCTTGTCATCGTCATTGAAAGAGAGTATGGCTATGCTATCGCAGTAGATGGCGGTATCTACAGTGAAAGTGTTGACAATAACGGAAATTATAGATACACCTTTGCGCTTACCGCTGAGGGTCTTATTGAGGACGGCGAGAGTTATATACTTGACATCGATATTGATGCAACTCGAGAAAACGTCAACCTCAGCTTTGATATGAAAGTTAAAGACGCGGTTAATGATAACGAAATCTTGCGCGCAGGAACGTTAAGCTATGTGGACGGAGATGGAAATACGTATAATGACATCAAAGCTGGCTCAGCCTACCAAATCTTGTATGGAGAAAGTGTCAGCTTAAGGGCATATACGAGTGCTAACTATAGAGTTTCTGATGTTTTACTTGATTACGATGGTGAGCAGGTAAGTTTGATGAGCTATCTTTTAGACAACACCCTTATCATCAACGAGTCCTTCTTAAATCGCTATCAAGCATACAACCTCAAGATAACAATTGTCTATTCAAGACTTGTGTGGACCGATGAAGAAGTTTTGTCAGGATATATTGAAGGCACAAGCAGACTTCTTGGCAGTGGAACGGCAAGCAATCCTTACTATATAAGAAGCACACAAGAACTTGCCTTTGTCGCATATGCTGTCAACAATGGATTAACCAATAGTGATGACATCCTCTATAGCGAGGCATATTACGAGATAGTTGCCGACATTAGCCTTAGCGGAAGATTCTGGGAACCTATCGGCGTTCCAGATAGTCCTTTCAATGGCACGATGGACCTTGGCGAGTATGTAATATCGGGCTTAATTCTTTACAGAAGTTATCCAGCGCCAGAGTTATCTTATGGTGGTTTGTTCTGGTGCCTTGGTGATAATGCAAGGATACTTAAAGATACAGACACTTTGACGCTTGTGCTTTGGATAATTTTCGCGCTCATTATACTTGCGATTATCATAGTAATCATTGTACACTACTACAGAAAATACAAGAGAAGAAAGATGAACGATATTGCAAATAATTAAGGTTTAAAGCAAAAAACTCTATGGATTGCCATAGAGTTTTTTAATGCAAAAATAGATATTTAAAGGTCTTTTATTGACAAGTTTGAAAAGGTTTAACCTCTTGTTTAAACAAAGAATTTTTAGCAAAATTATAAGCAAAACTATAGGTCGAACCCTGTATTTAGACAAATAATAAGTAAAGATTTTATGTTTTTTGTTTAAAAATTTATTTAGATGTTAAAAATTAAGGGGAATATAGAGGAAGTTTTGACAAATCTCTTCTTTATATTTTTGGCTTCGACAGATAGCGGGGAATTTAAAGATTTTTTATCATTTTTATATCCGCTCACTTGCAAGATGGGAAAAATCAACAAAATTCAACAATTTTCATCAATTTTCAACACTGCGAACGCTTTTATTTGTGGATAAAAAGTGCTATCTTTAGAATTAGTAAAAGGAGACAAAATGGAAAACAAAGAAAATATAAGATTGTACATTGCAGATGAGGTAAGAGATAATGAGTTGTATAACTATTTCAAAAACAAAGAGGGCTACCAAGTGGTAGGCGCTGGCACTGCTGGCTTGCAGGTGGTAAAGGACGTCAAGGTGATGCGCCCAGATTTTCTTATTAGCGAAGTAATGCTTTCTGAGATAGATGGCTTTAAGGTTTTTGAAACGCTAAAAGAAGAGATGGGAAGTGAGTGTCCTAAGGTGATATTTGTAAGTTCGCTAACGCATTCGGGCTTTGTATCAAAGGCTATGAAAGAGGGTGCAAGCTATTTTATGTTTAAACCTATTATGCCTGAAAATTTAGAGGAGAGATTGCAAGACATACTTAGTCCAAATCTTGTTGTCGACCCAAGCAAAGTTTTAGACGAGAGAATAGCAAGCATATTCATCAGTATCGGCATCCCTGCCCATATCAAAGGCTATCAATTTTTAAGAGAGGCGGTTAAGCTTGCCGTTCAGGAGCCTGATATGATAAGCCAAATCACAAAGAAACTCTATCCAACGATAGCCGAAAAGTTTGAGACAAGTTCCTCTAAAGTCGAGCGCGGTATGCGTCACGCGATTGAAGTGGCTTGGAATAGAGGCAAGATTGAAAACATTAACAACATATTTGGTTTCAAAGTTTACAGTAACAACGAGAAACCTACAAATAGCGAACTTATTGCTCTTATTGCCGACAAAATGATTATGGACGGCTAGAAATTGGATGCGATTAAAGACGCTTTTTACTTGACAAAATTCAAAAAAAGTTAAATAATTAATTTATGAAAGCATTTTTACAAGTTTTTGCGATTTTACTAAGCACTCTCTCCTTTTCACCTTCACAGTCGGTGAGGGTGATTGCCTCGTATTGCTATCTTTATTGTGAGCCGTCCTTTGAAAGCGAAGTGGTTTTAGAGGGTGACCAGCCATATATGGCAGTCCTTGGAGACACTCTCACGATTGTCAGCGATAATGACAGCGATTTTGCACTCGTCTCTGTTCCTGACACCGATATTTCGGGCTATATATATAAATATTACATCACGGCAAACAGTTCGCAAATCGTCTATCCCGTCTTTAACGGAAAGACAAGGCGGGAGAGCGTCCTATACGACCTCGACAAAAAACCGACGGAGTACACTTTGCGAAGCGGGCAAGAGGTCTATATCTATAGTGGCTATGATGATGACCAAGTTTATACTGCCGTGCAGGTGGTTTTAGAGAATGGTCTGCTTTACAACGGCTATATAAAGACTTCCGACCTTGCCCCAGATGGCATAAGCCCTCTCTTGATTGCGGGGATAGCTATAATTGTGGCAGGCGTAACGGTGATTTTGTCGCTTGTTTTGATAAAAAAGACAAAAAAGCAAAAAAAATTAGACAAAAAACAAAAATAGTTGGCAGTAACTATTGCAATTGGTGATATCTCTGAGGTAAAATCTTGCCAAAGGAGATAAGAATGATAAGTTTAAACGACAATTTAGAAAAGCTAAAGAGGGAACTTTGGCATCTTAACAATGTTAAACTTCCCAAGCTTCAACAGCTCATTGAGGAAAGTGGCATCGGCGATCTAACAAGCATCAATAGCGCGCTTTCACAGTGCCAAACTGATATTGGTGCGCTTGAAAACAACATCACTACCCTTCAAAGCAGTATTTCGTCAAACGGGCAGTCAATCACCTCACTACAAAACAATTTAAACACCGCGATTGACGATATAGACACGATATATGGTGTTACAACTGGACTTGAAAGCGACGTTTCCTCTCTTCAAAATAGTGTAAATGACATTAACAGTACAGTAACTTCGCTTGATAGTGATATCACCTCGATAGAAGGCGACATTGGTACTATAAATTCTAGTATAGATGAAGTGGCACTTAGTATTGAAAGCATCAACAACAATCTTGACTTTGTGCTTGGCAAGCTTGAAACGCACAATTCGTCGATTATAAGCGCCAATCAAGCGATTATAGCTTTAGGCACCAAATCTAACACACTTGAAGATAATATTGAGACGTTGACCTCCACAGTTGATGACTTAAGCACTACAGTGAACGGCTTAAACTCTACAGTAAGCGGAATAAGCACTACGGTGAACGGCTTGAACTCTACAGTGAATAGCTTAAGCACTACAGTAGATGACATAGATACAGCAGTTGAGGGGTTAAGCTCGTCAGTCAACACGATAAACACCACCCTAGACGAACTTGATGGCATCGACGAAACGATTGAAGGGCTTAGCACAAACCTTACAAGTCTAAACGCAAATGTTACAAGCCTAACTTCAACTATCAACTCTCACGCCACCTCTATAAGCACATTGACCTCAAATCAAAATGATTTGATGTCCGATTTTTATCCGCTTGAGACCGAACACGACCAGCTTATGACCAATTTCGAAACGCTATCAACAAATCATAATACTTTAGCGTCAACGGTGTCTACCTTGTCTGCAAAACATACCGAATACGATAGTGCGATTACAGAGATTGAAGGCGATATCACAAGTTTGACAACGCGAGTTACAACTCTAGAAAATTCCTCTGGCAGTTCTTCGGGTGGTGGAGGGGGAAGCCAAATTGTAACCGTCTACGATAGGTCAAGTGATGACCCAAGTATAAACAAAAATTTGCCAAACGGCTTGGTTATAGGGAACGCCTTGTCAATTGACTTGACGGCATATAGCGCAGTAACCTTATTTTACAACCTCAACGGCACAGGCGCGCAAGCGACTTTTAGGATTGACCAAAGCAGAGAAACGGTAGACTTTTCAATCTATGCTGGAAGTAATGGTTTTTCGAAACATTACACTACAAAGTTGACGGTAGCAAAAAGCAGAAGAATAATATCTACAAGTTTCGTTGCAGAGATAGTTGTTGGTAGCAATGGGTCGGTATCACAAACGTTAAAGTCACAAGATGCAAACTTTTATATCTATAGAGTTGATGGTATAAAGTAAAAATATAATTATTAAATAAAAATATTTAAAATTACAAAACTTCTCTTATATAATATTAACAAAAATTTTTCACAATTACAAAGTTTAAAATAAAGCATAGTTTTTACAATTAATTTAATTTAAAATAAAGCATAGTTTTTACATAATTTTTAGAAATGTTTAAATATTATCAATAATCTCCTTTAAAAATATTACAAAGCTATACAACACAATAAAAAACAGTTGATGAGTAATACGCACCCTTGAGGTTATGGGTTTTTAAAAGGTGCATTTGCAATCAACTGTTTTTTATTGTTTATTTATTTTAAATATAATTCTTTTTATATAAATTTTATTTTTTATATAAATTTTTTTATATAAATTTTTTATATAAATTTTATTTTTTTGTTTATTTTTAATATGAATTTTGTTAAGTTTTAAGAATAATTAATTTTTATTTGATTTTAGGTTTTTTAATTTAAAATTGAACCTCAAGCTCGCCAGAGGTAAATCCGTAGACAATCAAAAATATTACAAGGGCAAACATTAATAATGCAAGTAAGGCATTTATTCTCTGCCAAGGATTGCCAGCGCGGATATCTTGAAGGTTGCTGTTAAAGCCAAATATAATTGCCATTGCATAGGCTATTGAAATAATACAAAGCCAAGGCGATAATATCTCAAGAAACCTCAATACTATGCCTGCTATAGCAATCAAACAAGCCAAAATGCCAAGAAGTCTTGACATCATCATTCTATTTCTAAGATGTTTTGCGTAATTGTTCATAAATGCTCCTAAAAATTAAATTTTATTATAATTATTTTAAATCAAAATAAAACTATTGTCAAACAATTTGGCGTAAGTTTAGCTTGCTTTATATTTTAATAAAAACAATATGATTTTAAAACCCGAACAAGTATCGACTAAAAAACTAGCTACCAAATAGGTAGCAAGTTACATACCCCTTGCATCTGTCGCAAGGATTTTTTTAAATATCTTTTACAACTTCAAGCTCTATTCCTATAACGCCATATTTCTCTTGCTCTGCCTTCGCATAATATTTTCCCATATCACTAGGACGAGCTATCTCATCCTTTTTATAACCTAATTTCACCTTGTCAAACGCCTTATAGAGAGAAGCAAAGCTGTCAAACTTGTAAATATTTTTTATTTTGCACCATAGCCTCTCACCATCCTTGACATTTAAAAAGATGATATAGTCTCCTATCTTTAATTTTTGTCTCTTTTCATCATTTAGGCGCATTTCAATGGTTTTGTAGCCATTCTTTATCGCTTGAAAAGGGCTATCTTGCAATTTCATACTGTGTTTTTTGCAATTTTCTGGGTAAAGATGGCTATTTTTAAACCATTTGTACATACCATCCATATTTTCGGGAGAGTGCTTTAGCCCAAACTTTTTGTAAAACTCAATGTTGCCAGGTGTTGGCGTAAGCTCTAGTATGAACTCATCTCGCTCGTCAACAAAAGCTTGGATTTGACTTAAAAGGTCTTCCATTACAACTCTGCCGTATCCCTTCTTTTGCATCTCGGGATGGACAATAACGTCACAAAGGATGCCGTGCACAGCAAAGTCGCCTACAACTCGCGCCATTGCGACAACCTCTTCGCCTTCTCGTGCCGTAGATACAAACATCGTATTTTTAAGTGCAATCTCTATCTGCGCGTCGCTCAGTATCTTCCAGCCCACCGCAATATGCAGGCGTTGAAAGTCTTCTACCGATATTTTTCTTTCTACTTTCATAATTTCTCCTTTTATCATTAAATTTATTGAAATTTTTAAAAATTTTTGCATAAAATGCTTTTTATTTAGTGCCAATCAATATTTTTTAAATTTTTTCACTGATGAAAACAAGCCAAAATATCAATTAAAATCTGGGATATAATCTTCACTAGATGAAGATAACTCTTGAATATATCCTTGGTTTAGTCCCAATTTTCCAGCATAATCTAGGACTATTTTATATTCAAGTGGATACAGCCTTCGCTTGATTGAGGAGTATTTTGTTGGCGTGAACTGACACATTAGACTAATTTGTGTTTTGCCAAGGCTAGCGATGTAGTCAAGCACCTTTAGGCTGTCCTTATAGCAAGAGGGGAGTACTAGGTGGCGAACAAGCAAGCCTTGCCTCATCTGCCCATCTATGATGATGTCGGGTTTTAGTTTTCTCATCGCTCTAATGCTTTCGCTCGCATAGTCAAAGTAATCCTCGGCAAGAGAGTATCTTTTAGATAGCTCGCTTGAGTAATACTTTAAATCTGGCATAAATACGTCGACAATCTCAGCAAGAGTCTCTATCATCTCCTTCTTTTCATAACCGCTACTATTCCACACAATTGGCAAGGGTAGTTTTTTACCCCTTAGCGCCTCAAGTAAAAGTGAAGAAAAGTGAGTAGGCGTGATAAATTCAATTGCAGAGTACTTAGATAGGTCAAAGCCTGAAAGATACAAATAAAATTCATTTGGCGAGTACTCTTTTCCTTTTGCCGTTCTAGAAATTTGGTAATTTTGACAGAACTCACACTTTAAATTGCAACCTGCGAAGAAAATAGCAAGCGTCCCTTTTTCGCCACTTATAGATGGCTCTTCCCAAGCGAAATTTTCTATCACTTTTGCAACAACAATCTTATTATGCGCGCCACAAAAGCCTGTAGTTTTGCTTCGGTCAACTAGACAATTGCGCGGACAGTCTTGACATAAATTTTCATTTAACATAGGATAATTATAGTAAAATGATGGAATTTTTCAAAATAAATCTTAATTTTTCTTATTTTTTTGCTACTTTAGCACAATAATCGTTATTCCTGGGTTTGCTTTGCCCATATCTTCATCGTTATAGATTGTTTTATCTTTATTTAAAATCTCAAGGGTCTCCTTATCAAAAATATTCCAGCGGTCACCACCAAAATAGTCTACAATGCGCTTTTGCTTTTTATAAGTACTAAGCATCTGGCGAAGTGCCACCAAGATTGCCCCGCCTCTACCGTGTGAGCCATAGCCGTGTAAAACCTTTATTGCCACCTCTCCTTCCTTAATCGCACTTTCAATCTCCATCTCAACTAGCACAAGCGCGTAGTCCACTGGGCAGTTTTCTTTTTTTAAGTCTATAAACTTCATTTTGTCTCCTTAAAGCAATTATATCATAGAAAGAGATAATTTTAAAATATATATTTCACAATTTATTGGCAATAATACTTTTATGGATAAATTTGTTTTGCCACTCACAAATGGTGTGGGAATTTATGAGAAAAATAAGTTTTGCGTAAGCTATATAGACAGCTACGGCGATAAGAAGATAAGAGGCTGTAACGTTAAGCCCTACAATAAGGTTTTTGACCTGCCTTTTATAAGAGGTTATACTTACTTTTTTATGTCACTTTACCTCTATGTCAAAGCCTTCAAACTTCAAAGAGAGGTTGGCGACAAAAACAAGTCTGCCAAAAATGCCGACAGCCTTGGCTTTTTATCGTCATATATAATGTTGATAGCGGGAGCTATAGTTGCCTTTTTGATAGGGCTACTTCTCTTAGGAGCACTGCCAAGCTTTGTGTTTGATAAGGTGTTTTTTGGCGCGAGTTACTACTTTAGAAGTTTTATTATAGCCCTTCTTCGAACGGCGATAGTCTACCTACTTTTTGTGATTTTAAAATTCTGTCCTTTCACAAGCGGGCTTTATGGCTTTAATGGCGCGGGCAATCAACTTTTAAGCGGAGGCGAGGATAAGCGGGCGCGAGCATATCCCCTCAATTTTCTAAATTTTATTATAAATGTTTTTTTATTTTCGCTATTTGTGGTATCATTGATTGCAGTTAATATTGGTTTTATTGCAAACTTTTTTATCAATCTAGCAATAATTTTATTGATTTTGCCACTTTGTTACGAGGCACTTCGAGCGATATCAAATGCAAAGCAGCCTTTTTTTAAGGGCGCGAGCCTTGTGACAAACTTTCTTGTTTGCAATAAACCGAATATCACACACGAGGAGGTCACAATGTCTGGCGCGTATGAAAATTCTAATTATGACACCTTTGACGGTGAAGAGCAAGGCAAGGTTGCTATGTCGTCACTTCTTGCCGAGATGGAAATTAAGCTTAAAAATTGCGAGCAAGTGGAAGAGAGTGATATTGACTGGATAATTGCAACAGTTTTAAATAAAAACCGCGCCGAAATCAAACTGGTGCGTTATGTAAGCCAAAAGGAGTACCGAGAAATTATCAGAGCAACAGAGAAAAGGGCTAAAGGGCAACCGCTGTCGAGTATATTTGGCTTTGTAGACTTTTATGGACTTAGACTTGACGTCAATAAAAAGGTGCTTTCACCGCGCAGTGAGACAGAACTTCTAGTTGACGGGGCGCTCAAGAAAATTAGAGAGCAAGAACTTGTCGAGGTGCTAGACCTATGCACAGGCAGTGGCGCGATAGCAATTGCGATTGCAAAGTTTTATCCGTGTAAAGTCAGCGCTATAGATGTCTCTAAAGGGGCGTTAGGAGTGGCGCAAAGCAATGCAAGCAAAAATGGGGTAAAGATTGACTTTATTTTATCAGACCTATTCAAAGGATTGAAAAAAAGTAAAAAATATGATATAATTGTGTCAAATCCACCATATATAAGAAGTGGCGACATCGAAAAACTTGATGTCGAGGTGAAAAAGTATGACCCGCGCATTGCCCTTGATGGCGGTGAAGATGGTCTTGATTTTTATAGAGAGATAACCTTAGGTGCGCCTCGTCACCTCACTAAGAAGGGCTGGCTATATTTTGAAGTAGGGCAAGGCCAGGCAGAAAAGGTTAAAGAGATTATGCAAGATGGCGGATTCGACGATATTGAGATAGTTAAAGATTATAATAAGATTGAAAGGATAGTTTATGGAAGAATTAGCAAGAGAGTTATTACAAAAAACAAGAAAAAGCAAAGAGAGGTATGAGGAGTTAAATACTTTGGTCATTGACCCTAAAATTATTGCCGACAACAAGGAGTGGAAAAAGCTTGTCAAAGAGCGCTCAGCAATCGAAGAGGTCGCCTTTGCATATGACAGGCTTGAAAAACTTTTAAAAGAGCTTGACGACTGCGTAAAACAGCACGATAGCGAGACCGATAGCGAGCTTCGCGCTATGTTCTATGACGAGATTGGCAGACTTAAGGGCGAAATCGAAAAGGAAGTGGAAGAGATAAAGGTTTTACTTCTTCCTAAAGATGAAAATGATGACAACAATGTAATTATTGAGATTAGACAGGCGGCAGGCGGTGAGGAGTCGGCTCTATTTTGTAGCGTGCTTTATAGGATGTACTCTATGTATGCTGACAAGAAACACTGGAAGGTTGAAGTGACCGACCTTAATGAAACCGAGCTTGGCGGTATAAAGGAGATAACCTTTTTGGTGAAAGGCAAAGGCGCATACTCAAGACTTAAGTACGAAAGTGGTGTTCACCGCGTGCAAAGAGTGCCAGAGACCGAAAGTCAAGGGCGTATACATACCTCAACTTCAACCGTGGCAGTACTCCCTGAAGTTGAAGATGTCGATATTGAGATAGACGAAAAGGATTTGAAGATAGACACCTATCGCTCTAGTGGCGCGGGCGGACAGCACGTCAATAAAACCGAGTCGGCGATAAGAATTACACATATACCAACGGGAATTATTGTTGCCTGCCAAGACGAGCGCTCGCAACTTAAAAACAGAGAGAAGGCTATGAACGTTCTTCGTGCAAAGCTCTACGATTACTACCAAGGTCAAAAAGAAGCCGAGCAAAAGCAGGAGCGACGCTCTCAAGTTGGTACGGGGGACCGCTCTGAGCGCGTGAGAACATACAACTATCCTCAAGGCAGAGTTACCGACCACAGAGTCAACGTCACCTCATACAATTTGCAAGGCGTACTTGACGGAGATATAGATATATTTATCGACGCCCTTGCCATCAAAGACCGTGCAGAAAAACTTGCAAACGCCTAAACGATATTATGGCAGAGTTTAATCTAGCCAAATAAAAATTCGACTTTTTTGCTGTTTTTATTGTCAAAAATGATGTTTTTATATAAAATTATTTCTTTTTATATTGCACAATGGCAAAATATAGTGTATAATATCCTTACTAAAAAGTGGCTATGCCATTAATTTTAAGGAGAAAGTATGCTATCTTGCGAGGAATTCATTACAAAAAACAAACTTTTTAAGCGTGGAGAGATTATAGGTGTTGGCTGTAGTGGGGGGAGCGACTCAATTGCACTTCTTCACTATCTTGCCTCAAATCAAGAGAAATTTGATATTGAGGTTGTTGCCATCCACGTTGACCACGAGATAAGAGAAAATAGCTATATTGACGCCGATTTTGTCAAAGAAAAAGCCAAAGAGCTTGGCGTGCGCTACTATAAATTCAGGGTTGATGCGCCAAAGATTGCTCGCGAGAAGGGCTTGAGCCTTGAGACCGCGGGAAGACAGGCAAGGTATGGAGTTTTCAAATCACTTTTGCAAAAAGGACTTGTCGACAAGATTGCTCTTGCTCACCATATGTCTGACCAAGCCGAAACTATCTTGATGCACATATTTAGAGGTAGTGGGGTGGCAGGCGCCAAGGGAATGAGTCCAATTAGCGACAAGGTGTATGTAAGACCATTTTTGAACACCTCAAAGGATGACATCTATCAATATTTGGCAGAAAATCACCTTGACTACTGCGAAGATGAAACCAATGAGGATACAACCTACAACCGCAACTTTGTTCGCAATGTCATTATGAAGAACATCTTGTCGCGCTGGCCAAATGCCATCGAAGCTATCGTCAATTTCGGACAAGCCATTGCTGATGACGACGAGTTTATCAACAAGCAAATCTACGCAGAGGCGATTATCAATGAAGACAAACTTGTGAGAATTCCGCTTTCTTACTTCTTGTTTGATAATGCCATTGTCACAAGAATTATCTTTAGGGCGGTAAAGTCCATCGGCATAACTCAGGACATCGAAAAGAGGCATATCGACCTTATTAAAAAGCTTGCTCTTAATGGCGAGAATGGTAAAAAATTGTCATTGCCTTTTGAGGCAGTTGCTATTAAGGAATATGACTACCTTACTATTATGAACAATCATAAAGAGAAGTTGAAGTTCGAGGCGCCATTCAAGTGTGGCGAGTTTGACCTTCCAAATGGTGAAAAACTCATTGTAAAACGTGTTAAAGACTATGCGTTGAAAGAGGGGCAACTTATAATTGATTATAGAAAGGTTCCTAAAGATGCTATATGGAGATTTAGACGTGAGGGCGATATGTTCACCAAGTTTGGTGGCGGGACTAAGAAACTTAAGTCATATTTGATTGACAAGAAAATCCCTGCAAGATTGCGCGACATCTTGCCAGTGCTTGCCGATGAAAATCAAATTTACGCCATAGCAGGTGTGGAGATATCCGACCTTGCAAAAGTTGAGGGCGCCCCAACAGCCTATTTGATAGAACTAAGAGATTAGAATAAAAAGAGTGTTAACGCCATTTAGTGAATACTGAATGGCGTTTTTTTTATCATAGATACTAGCGTAAACTCAAAAGAAAAAGATGCTATTGATATTCACCTTTGGTTCCGCTCGTGCTGCCGCACTCGCTCTCTTCGCTCCGCTCGCGCCCGCGGGACCATAGCCCCCGCGAGGCACGTCGCTCCGCTATCTCTCCGAATAAGCGAGTAGAAAGTAGTACAATAACCTTTCTCTTATATTAATAGAAGATAGCCAACCTTAGGTTGGACCAATATCGGCAAACTTAGTTTGCATCAGTATCGTTTATTGTACCTGTAATTTTACTGTATCTTGGTCTGTCGGAGTAACCTAAAAAAGATGCTGACATCACCTTTAATCGCCGAAAGGCGCGTATTTTAGTTGCCAAAGGCAACCAAAATACCCCTTAGAAACCCTAAAGCTTAGAAAGACCCCACATTCTTTCGAGCCTTACGCTCGGCGATTTTAATCATCCTCATAGCAAGAAATTACGGAGAGATAAGCGCTCGTAGCATTTTTTGGTGATAATTTCGAGCGAAGTACGTCAATTTGCTTGACAAAAAATGCGGGGGGGGTAAAATAGGTTAGCAAAAATAAATTTTTGCTAACCTATTTTATATTTTTCATATATTTTAGTTTAATTTACTCTTAAAACAACAAATTAAAAATATTTTAAAATTTGTTATTAAATTTGACGCAATTGTGACGACACGCCTGTGACAAAGGGTAAATTAAAGGTTAAAATAGGGGTATAAACTAGATGATTTTACACAAAGTAATATAAAAAATTAAATAAAGGAGTAAGAAAAAATGAGTCTAAAGATGAAATTAGTATCAATGATATCTGCGTTTGTACTTGTAATAGGAATGCTATTAATAGGTGTATTTGCAGTAGAAAGGGTGCAAGTGGATATGGGTGGAAGCATTACCTTTAACGCAGATGATGTCTATGCTAAGGTTACAGGAAGTGTAGCAAATGCGCAGGTTGCACCAGCGAACTTAGATGTAACCTATTCTGCCACTGGGACAACAGGCAACCCTACAGCGTGGGAGAGTCTTGACCTTGAGTTTGATAGTTATGCCACACCAATAGTGATATCAATCACGGTAGAGAACCTAAGCACAGAGAGGAGCTTAACAGTAAACTTAATAGACGCTCTTACCTCTAGTGCGCCAAACCTAGGTAAAGCACTACAAAGAGATAATAGCACGTATACAAGTGGGACAAATATAACCTTAGACCCAAAGGATAACGGCACAAGCACAACAACATTTACAATAACCTTGTCAGTAGCTGATCGCAACCAATCTCTCACCAACGCTCAATTTGATTATGACCTTAACCTATTTGATGAAAGTGTAACGCCATCAGAAGATGTGGAGATACTAGAAGATTTTATGTTTGATGATAGTGGCAACTTAATCTCATATACAGGCACAGACAGCGTAGTTACAGTACCATCTTCATACTCAATGATAGGCGAGCCTACAACAAAATCTCTAGATTTTGAAACGGTTGATAGTACAAATGAATATGCGATGACATTAGTAAGCTTAACAAATTTTAAGTTAACAACAGACGATGGTGAAGAATATATATTTGAAGACTTCGGAGAAGTGATTTTGTCCTTATATCCTGAAAGCTATTTCCCTTGCACGATAGAGTATAAAGATTATTCTAATGTTACCTTCACAACAGGCAGTGACTATCAAGTAGAAGGAGTGGTAGGTGCATTTGCATTTAATCAAACAATTCAAACAGTTAATCTACCTAATTCTATTAAAAATATAGGCTTTTATTCGTTTATGTCCTCCACTTTAAAGGAGATACCCTTACCAGAAGGTTTAACAAGTATAGGGATTGCTGCATTTACTGAATGTAGTGGACTTACAAGTATAGCCTTGCCAGAAGGTTTAACAAGTATAGGGAATGATACATTCTATGGTTGCGATAGCCTTGCAAGCATTGATTTGCCAGAAGGTTTAACAAGTATAGGGAATTATGCATTCTCTTATTGTAGTGGACTTACAGGAACAGTAACAATCCCTGCTAGTGTAAACGAGATAGGAGCCAATCCTTTTAGAAGCTGTAGTAACCTAGATGGTATAGCAGTAGAGTCAGAAAATAGTAGTTACTACGTTGAAGGTAATTGTTTGATAGAGAAATCAACCAAAACCTTAATAAAGGGATTTAATAATTCCACTATACCTAGTGATATTAAAGTAATAGGAGATTATGCATTCGCTACTTGCAGAGGGTTTACTAGTATAACCTTACCATCAAGTTTAACAAGGATAGGGGGTTATGCTTTCTTTGATTGCTATGACATTACAAGTATAACCTTACCATCAAGTTTAACAAGTATAGGGGCTAATGCATTCGATGGTTGCACTAATTTAGCCTCGGTAACATTTAAAAATACTGAAGGCTGGAAGAGGTCAACTTCGTCAGATATGTCTAGTTCATCGTCTGTCATTGTGACAAATCCTAGCACTAACGCAACTTATCTTAAAAATACCTATGTTAATTATTACTGGCAACGCGGATAAGTAAAGCAAATGAGTTATTAAAAAATCTTCTGTAAACAGACGTCACAGAAGATTTTTTATAGTGTAAACCTTGCCTCGCACTTAAACTCTTTGCCATTTAGGTAATCAAGAGGGGAAGAGAGTTTATTTAATTTTAAATAATAGCAATGGAGCTGTTGTTTTGCTGTTTTAAAATGTTTATTGTCGCTATTTTTTCCGTATTTTCCGTCACCAATTATAGGGTATCCAAGGTAGGCAAGATGTGCGCGGAGTTGATGTGTTTTACCTGTCACAAGGGTGCATTCAACTAAACTTTTCTCACCGTCACTTTTGATTGTCTCAAATATGGTCGTAATTTTAACCGAGTCTTTGACATTTTTGTCATATATCTTAACGAGACTTTTTTTGCTGTCTTTTGTTAGATATGCCAAGTATTCTCCATTTAGATTACTTTTGCCAACAACGAGAGCAAGGTATTTTTTTGTGATTGTTCTATCTTTGAACGCTTGCAGAAGAGCATTTGCAGAGGCTTTATTTCGTGCAAGTAAAAGTAGCCCTGTTGTATTTCTGTCAAGTCTATGTACGGCAATTGCGTTTAAGCTTTGTGCAACGCCGTCCTTGCCTTCAACCTCAATTCCGCTATGTTTATTCACAACAAAAATGTTGTCATCTTGATAGACTATATCAAATTTAAGTGGCGACTGTTGGTAGTAAACTTCCACCAATGCGCCTTTATCTATTTTTATGTTTTCTTTTATTCGCTTGCCATTGACCTTGATGTCTTGTTTGCGTAGTGCCTTTTGGCAGACATTGTAAGATAGCCCCTTATCTTGCAAGAGGTCAATAATAAAGCCATCAACTTCATTTTTAAAAGATAATTTTTCCATATAAAGATTATACAATATTTTTGTCAACATTACTATCATTTTTATATAAAAATAGGAATATAAATAAATTGATAATGTTATTAAAATGAGGTGGCTTAATGAATTTATTGCATTTAGAGGGAAGGGCTTTACTATTGCAAGGCGTCACAAAGGTGGTGTCATCTTCTCAGTCGCAAGCGGTGGTGCAGTGCGGGGATAGTTTGATAGTGTTAACTGGTGGGAATATTGAGGTTAAAAAATTGGAGCTTGAAAAGGGTGAAGTGTGTTTAGAGGGCGATTTTGTTAATATTAAATTAAGCGCGCAAAGAGAAAAACAATCCTTTTTAAAGAGGATATTTAAATAGTGCTTTATCCAACTTTAAATCAACCGCTTGTGTTTTTTATTATATTTTTAGTAGGGTTTGCAAGTGGTTTCTTTTTTGATATTGCAAATATCTTATCATTTTTATCTAAGGACAAGTTCGCAAAAGTATTTTTTGACTTTTTAGCGGTTGTTTTTTCGTTTTTTGCGCTTTTTTATAGCAATTTAGCAGTAAATTACGGTCAATTTCGTGTATATATCCTATTTGTTTTCTTATTTGCCTTAATTTTGCAAAGATTTCTATCTAAAATTTTGTGGACAAAATGCATAAGAAGGTGGTATAATAATACAAAAGAGAAAGTAAATGCCAGAAAAAAAGAAAAAAATCATTAATATATCTATCATAGTCGGGCTGATTGTTCTGATTTCTTTTGTTGTGGTAACTTCTATCGTTATAAACTATCAAAAAGAAAAGCGCGACAGACTTGAACAGGATAACGAACATATCTCGGATATTTTAGATGATGAGCAAGATTTGCCACCGCAAGACGAAAATCTTTTGTCTTTTTACAAATAAAAAATAAAAGCGAGCTATGCTTTTATTTTTTGCTTTGCTTATTATTATGTTGTTGAAGATTATTGTCGGGTTCAAGGGCATTGTCATCGGTTTGCTTAGGTGTATCACTTTGTGCTTGAATTTCCTTATTATCGGGTGTGCTTTCGGCTGTATTTGTGTTTTTTATGTCGTTTTCCTCTTGTGAGTTGTTTTCGCTATCCTTAGGTGTGTATGTCAAAAGTTTTACATCTTGCTTTTTAGAAAACTTTTTACTCATCTTTCCAGCAAGTTTATTTATAAAGTTTTCAATCTGTGGCTGATATTTTATGCTTAGGTACATTACAACTATTGCCAGCGCAACAAGCACTATCCAAACAGGTATGCCCCAGCCACTAAATGGTATTATGTCTCCGCTACCAAAGAAACAGATGAGTCCTATTGATATAGGTCTAGTGATTAGGTTGGTGATAAGAAAGAATTTCCAGTCCATACCTATGCAACCTGCGACTATACAAAGTATATCATCGGGAAAGATAGGGAAAAGCATCATTAAAAAGTATACGTATTTGCCTCGCCTTAACTTTTCCTCCCATTTTTTTGCGTCTTGTTCGCCGGCGACCCAAACGACAAGCTTTCGCCCTATTTTTCTACCAAGGAAGAAGGCAAAAATACTGCCAAGCATCACAGCAAATAAGCTTAAGCCGAAGGTTATCCACGCGTTTTCAAAAACAAGAATGCCTGCAACCGTCGTTACTACAGCAGGCAGTGGAAGGAAGGTGACTTGAAGGAATTGTATAAGTATGAATATCACGTAGCTATATGCACCGCCGTCTCTTATGACCTGTCCGAGTTCTTCGGCACTGTCGATTTTATCTATTGCGCCAGAAAGCTTAAGTGGTAAATAAATCGCAAGAGCAATTAAAATCAACGCTCCTACTATGATGGCAAGTTTGATAAGTTTAGTTTTTGTTTCTTTTTTCATATCAATAGCATTATAGCATAAAAACATTATAATATAAACTATATGATGTAAAAATTTTTTTGATATAAATTTTTTTTAACGAATATGCGAGGGTTAAGGCAGAGAGGGGAGTCCCTGGAGAAAAAATTACAACTGTAATGAAAGATGGTCACGTAGAAGTTTCCGACGTTGCAGTTAAAGTAGACGCAAATGGCAATCCGGACTGGATTGTTACAAATCCTGACGGAGAAAGATATGCTGTTCCTCACGATAAGTTTATAAAAAAGTATGAACTTGAAGTTGGCGAAGATGGTAAGCACGCCCCTATAGGAGGACCTATTCAAGCAGTTCAAGTGTTTGAAGATGTGTCATTTGATGTGCCTTGGGGAGAGAATGGGGCGCCTGTAGAAATGACTATTAAGGCTGGTGGATATCTTAATGTGACTAATATCAGAGATATATATGGAATACAAGAAGAAGAATTTAACAATACCTATGCGCTTTGTAATAAAAACGGCGTGTTTAAGGATGAAGAGTTAAGAAAAGCTTTTGGGCAGAAAGTAGCTTCAGAACAGGACCAAGAGGCTGAATAGTTTTCAAAAATTGGAAATGACTATCTACTATTTAGTAGATAGTTTTTTTTACTTGGAAAATTCACTAAATAAAGTGTATCAGATATAAAGCAAAACACTTTTATTAATAAATTTGGTTGACGGAAATACACAAAAGCATTATAATATATGAGTAAGATTTTCATAAGGTTATATTTTAAAGAATATAATTGAAAGACTTAATGATAAATTAAGTTCAGAGAGAGTTTGTGGGGTAGTGGCGCGTAAGTTTTGGAAACTTGCGCAAAGTTTAAGTTAAACGGAGAAAATTGAAAAAAATATGCGGAAGTGGCGGAGCGGGTTCCCGAGCAATATTATTGCTTGGGTGCAAAGTGGCAGACGGGCAAGTTTTGGAAACTTGCGCAAAGAGCAAATTAAACGGAGAAAATTGAAAAAATATGCGGAAGTGGCGGAATGGCAGACGCGCAAGTTTCAGATGCTTGTGAGTAACATCGTGTGGGTTCGACTCCCATCTTCCGCACCAGAGAAAAAACTGCGCTTCTGCCTAGTTTCGTGCTTGCACGAAACGTATAGGCGGGGGCGTTTGTTTTTTCTCTTTCGCGACCAAACGTGATTGCAAAAGCAATCAGTCGCGACTTAGAGATGTAAAATTAAAGTTTATCTCGCCTTGCGGGTTAAAAATAGTAATGGGAGTCGAACCCACGGGTTCGTCCGGGTTCCCTAAAAATCACAAGATTTTTAGGGTGGTGGCTCCCATCTTCCGCACCAGACAAGAATAAAACGAACCTTGAAGGAGAACAACTCTCAACTTCAAAGTTCGTTTTGTTTTTTAATAAAGATTGGCTTGGGTAAGGTTTTAATATAAAATTTTTTCTTATCGACTATCTTAATTTTATTCATTTTTTAATTCAATATAAAATAATCGACCAACTCAACATTATCAAACAATCCTGCATCTTTTGCTTGTTTTAATGTGTTTAATTCTTTATCTCTATCTAAATAAGATGTTATTGTTTTTGTATAATTGTCTATATATCCCGGGTGTGACAAAAGTTCAATTACTATTTCTTCATTTTTGTATCTATTTACAAAATTTTGCAGGCAATTAATATTGATATTTTTCATTGAAAAATCTTTATAGAATAGGTCTGGTTTATTTATATCAAAATCTGCTGAATAATCTTCGCGTCTTATTGGAAGTTTTAAGAGTTTTGTAATGTCATAAATAACTTGTCTAATTGTTATATTGTCACCTAAATGATGATGACAGGTTATATGATTAAGTTTTAACTTTCCTTTGCTAAATTTTTCTATTTGTTTTATTTGCGCCATCATTTCATTATAGACGCTTTCATAAGTAAGATTAGGGTTTTCAATTTGCTTTCTATTATAAAGAAAAATGCCAATTTCGTCAGTAAGCAATGAATTTTTTGTTAAGGGTTCTCCAACTGTCAAATTAAAATGTAAGCCAACACTTTTTATATTGTTTTTAACCGCCTTTTCCACTGCATATTTTGCAAAAGGCATATTAGCCATAATGTTAGTGGAAGTGATATATCCACCATTTATCCCATCGACAATTCCGTCTGTGATACTTTTACTCAACCCAAAGTCATCCGCTTCAATTATTAGTCGCATCTTTTCTCCTTATAAACTTCTTTTTTTGTCATTGTAGACTTAGCCATTTTGATTTTTGCTATACATTTTCTTTCCATAGTATAATGTTCGTAATTTATCTACACCTAAATCGCTTTCTTTGAAATTAAAACCATAACTATTTAATTCTTCAAGCAGTGCTTTGTGTTGCTGGTCAAGGGGTAAGTGGTAATATTTTTTATTTTCCCAATAAACCAACAGCCCAACATCTTTTATATCTTGCAGTTGAATATAGTTATACCAGTCAGACTTTTTATATTGGAAATCAAGTTTTTTCGTGTCAAAAACTTTCCTATATCCCTGACTAATAAGTTCTTTTTCTTTTTCCTTAATTTCTTCATCTTCTACTTTTTTGTCTTTATTAACTCCAATAACTCCGTCTAACTTCCTAAGCCTTATACAAGCATTTTTAATTTGATTTTCGCTTAATCCGTCAAGATTTTCTTTTGTATAATAAATATCGTGAGTTATGCACGCAAAAGATAAAGATAGCCCGTGAGAAACAAGCATATCGTGATAATAAATTAAATGCTTATCAAGTTCCATTCCAACTTCAACAACTAACTTTGCCATATTTACTCCTTATAATTTTGATTATTTTCAATAAAGTCATATTTCAACATTAAATCTAAACCTTTTTGAGCTTTATTTAAAAACTTTAAGTTTTCGTCACTTAAATTTTTATCTTCCACTTTTTCTTTTGTTGTTTGAATAATTGTTATTGCTTGGTGGCATTTTAAAAAGACTTTTAATGCCTGTTTTTCATACTTAGTTAGTGGCAAGATTTTTTCATATTCATTTAAATAAATTTTTGTTCTTTGCTTTGAAATTTCAATGTTAGTTAGGTCCAAACACAAATCACAGATTGTGACCGCTAAATCTACAATCCTTGGCAAGTAATTTGAAACAGAGAAGTCAACGAACCATAATTTATTTTTATTATCTCGCAAGATGTTTGTTTCAATTATATCTCAGTGAACAAAACCGTATTTTAGACGAGAAAAATCAATTGTTTTAAATTCGTTATAGACTTGTTCTATTAAAGTTTTATATTTGCCACTTAAATATTTTTTGTTTTTTAGATATTCCTTTTCAAAATTGACAATTGCCCATTTGTCATAAATAAACTCAGGGCGATAGTCGATTTGATTTAGTTTTGTGGTTTCTTGTGCAATAATCCTTAATTCTTCTTCGCCAGGCAATTCATCAAGAGTGAAAAAATCTTTACCGTTAATGTAATCCATAACAAGCAATCTAAATTTAACGTTATTTACTATTGTTATCAATAAATTACCTTGGGTTGTTTCGTAGATATTAGGACAAGAAAATCCGTGTTTATATGGGATTGAGCCTCTGCCAGCAAGATTCTGGCAGTCTTTATCAGTTCGCAAATTTGAAAACACTTTAACCACAAATTTACCTTCGCTCGTGGTTAAGATGTAATTATAATCTTCGTATCCGATTTTAATCAATTGATTGTCAATAAATTTACCAAGATTATATTGTTTACAAACTTCTTGCGACAAAATTTCCAATGGGAAGTTTAAATTTATCCTCTTTTCAAATTCGTTCATTAAATAATCCTTTTATTAAATCAGTGTTCAATTTTTACTTCATCATCAGCTATCTCTGAAATAACCCTATTTTGTTTATCAATAGAGCCTATAAATTTATTAAACAGTTTTTGATTTTCTTCATCTATTAGCGTAGAAATATCTGATGAAAATTGTTCTATTTTATCTTCTAAATTTGTTTGCATAATCGTAGAAAATGCTGTGTCTGGGCAAGCTTGAATAATGTGCATAATAATTTTGTCAAAATCTATACCTGAATATAACGAAACAACCCCATTAAAAAGTGAAGCGAAATCTCGCAAATCTTTTTGATATTTTCCCTCTTTTTTTACAGTTGATTTTCCGTTATTTAATAATCTTTCTATTGATATTTTGCAAGCAAGCGCGTCTGCAAATTTATGAATTGTAAGATATAAAGGATCGGTAACAAAAACTTTTGTTCCGTCTAACATTGTTAGTTCAGCAACATTATAATCTTTAAATTTTCTTTCATCGGTTAGCCAATCGAAATACATAGTGCCATTTGCTTTCGCCCAATTTGAGCATAGTGAGGTGGCCAGATCACATTTTTCACGTATTATAGCCAAGTGATAAATATTTCCTTTCCTTGCAAATGTTTTTTCATCTATCGTAATTACATCAACATCCGACCCAATTTCTCGCACGCCTTTGAGCAAACTATTTTTGTTTTTATTTGGGATTAGAATCTCTTGTTCCTCATTAATCACTTTTCCTTTCTCGTCTAACAGTAAGGGTTTAAATGATTTTGCTGAGTTTAATAATAACATAGCAAGTGAGCCACTAAAATAATATCTAATAGCACCTTCTTCATTCTCTTGTGGAATATGTGAGGTTATGTAACCCGAATATTGTTTTGCCCCTTCAATAATTAATTCTTTTTGCATATATACCTCGTTAATTTATTATCACTTAAAATATCAAGAAATAAGTTTATTATTCTTTCAACATCTTGCTCTCGTCTGCAAAAATGGTCGGCGCCTTTTAAGTTTATTCACTTCATCTTTCAAAAGTTTTTCTAGCCCAAGCACTGTCAAGTAAACGTTTCTCATTTTGTTTTTTGTTTTTCATAAACTCCTTAAAAATTTAAACTTCCTTCATAGACATAAATATAAGATAAATGTTCGCATATGTTTGAAATTGGGCTATTCACAATTACTTTTATAAGTTTTTCTTGTATACTTTCAAATTGGTGTCGGCTTAAAATACGTTCTACAATTTGCCCATTTTCTCGAATTTCTAAAATTCCTGTGCCTGCCCAAAAATCCGTCATCGATGACTTACTTGAACCAATGTGTAACCAAGCCTCACCACCTGGGCCAAGACCAAACGAAAACAAAAGTGGAATATTATTTTCTTTTTCAAAGAAATCGTTTCCTCGCACTTCATAATCAGCATCCAAAAACGCTTCGTTAAATATTCGTGATTGCTTATATAATTCCTCTTTTTCGACATCGTTTAAGTTGGTATAATCAACAACACCATTTAGTTTAAAATTTGTTTTTGCTTTTTGAATTCTTCTTGCTTGGTCGTCTGCTGTATAGTTATTAAAGCGTTCTGTATACTCAGGCATCATTTCTTCAATCCTTGAAAGCAATTTTTGTTTGTTAAAATTATAATCCTTATATTGTTCACGCGCGAGACTAAGTTTCAACTCAACAACTTTTTGTTTGCTGTTGAAGTATTTTAGTGCCTCTCTAAAAGTCTTTGTATATTCATCAAGTCCAGCCTGTGGAACATTGTTAAGTTCACTTAAAATAATTTCTTCACTTTCATATTCAATAGAACTCTTATTCTCAGTGTAATTGGCACAAATAGGCGACAAATATTCAAGCATAAATTTCATATTGAATATTTCTGCCCAGTCGATGGTTGGATAAGACGGAGCCCACCAGTGTTTATAGCCACCAAATGACGGAACAAAGTTCAGTGGCAATTTCTTCTCTACAATATTGTTAAGTTTTGCTTCAACATCAACTCTAACTTGTGGGTCAATAGAATACTTCCTAAACTTTTTAGCAAACAATCTGTCAATCATTTTAGTTTCAAGTTTGGTGTTGATATTATCTAAATTCAATATTTGATTGTTGATATAATCGTTAACAATGTTGTCTAAATTTTTCATACTTCTACTCCTTTTTTATTTTTCAATCTCAGTTGCAGTTGCGATGTCTGGTTCAAAATATTTCGCTTGTTTTGCTAAAAGCATAGAAAACTCTTTATTTTGTGCCGCAATATGACAACCATTTTCATTGTAAATATATCCGCCAGCCTGTTTTACTAGATATTGCCCTGGAATATAATCCCAAAGGTTCTCGTGTCTAAAAATAGTTCCGCCAAACACACCACTAGCAACATAAGCAAAATTTACAGCAGAGCAATATGTCGCTCTGAAATTCTTATTAAATTTGTTCATTCTTACTAAACTCGGCAAAATATTTCTTCCTTCCACAACAAAAAGTCCTTTCTCGACTGGAAGATTACTCACTTCAATCTTTTCATCGTTGAGATACGCGCCTGTTTCGTCTGCCCAAAACATTTCTTTCATCATTGGAAGATATATGACAGAAGCACAAGTCTTTCCATTTTTTATACAAGCAATCTGGATTGCCCAAAGCGGAAATTTATGTGCAAAGTTGATTGTTCCATCAATAGGGTCAACTGTAAAACAATTATCCGTCAACGCGCCGTTGTTATTAAACTCCTCACTTATAATATCA
This sequence comes from uncultured Clostridia bacterium, assembly GCA_944350015.1. GTDB lineage: Bacteria > Bacillota > Clostridia > Christensenellales > UBA1242 > Caccovivens. The sequence goes on from CALVNW010000003.1 coordinate 78,029, forward strand.
AAATTAGGATAATTTTTTTTAATTTCCGCATTTATAAAATTTTCAATATCATAATCAAAATTTGTTACCAAATCTCCGTTGTCGTCCTTTGCTTTAACAATAACATCATCAGTTATTAGTTTACTCGCTTTAACAACTAAACTTTTTAAAAATTTAATTTCAGTCATAACTTATTCTCCTAAATTTATCATCTCATCAAGTTTGTTAAACACAGGCTCGTAAAATTCTCATTTTAACTGTAACCTCATTCCAGCGTTGCAATACTTAATAACTTTACTTGTTGTTTTATGTCTATTCATAAAATGATTATAACATATATTAATCTAAATTGGTATGTTTTTCATAAAATTTTATTATAAGTAGGGGAGTTTAACTTATTTTTCACACAACAAAAAAGAGTGTTATCGGCAAATCGCGTTTAACACTCTTTTGCTTGATTATTATTCATCATTTTTAATTTCAAGCATTTGTTTATTTTTTGCATTCAGTGGAGATATGACGCTTTGACCAATTCTTTGTTCAGTATCTTGCCTTACATTCTTTATAATACAACTGTCTTGTTTTGCCCCCTTTTTTATTCTTTTCAAATGTGTCAGGCTTGCAGAAGGCCTAGTTTTTTTGTTTATTTTTTAATTCGTTGTTTGTGATTTCGGGAGGGTCGGCGAGATTGGCACTTTTGAGGAGTTGGCGATATTGATATGAGTATATGATAAGCTGATAAACATCAACTGTAATGACAAGGCTACACGGTATTGCAACAAGCGAAACAATGCCAATAGGCGAGGTGATGAAAGTGATAAATTTTGTCAAAAAATTGTCTTCTTCCACCCATTTGCCGATTACATAATCTTCATAAATTTTGACACTATCTTCGTTTAAATTGTTTGTACCTTTTGTTGTGAACCATAAAGCTCCATTTTTATCTTTTTCAATCTCTTTTATTGCGTGGAAAACAATTCTGCCTTTCGGTTTCGACCTTGGCGTGTTCGTTGCCGAAACAATTGAGAGTGTTGGACATTTTGGGTCAGCATATTGATAAAAAGCAATATAATCTCCAATTTTTAAATCTTTAGGGTTTGTCGTCTTAACAAAAATTTTATCACCTATAAAGAAACCAGCATCTTGCATTGAGCCTGAAATAATTTCCATTTGTGTGTAACCAAACACTGACGCCACGCCTGTTTTAAGTTTGGATATTACAATGGAAAAGGTAAAAATGGAAGTTAAAATGATAAAAGGAATGAAGACAATGTTAAAAACTAGGTCAAGAGTCTTCACCACTTTCCTTACTTTATCATTTTTAGTTTTTTTCTTTTCTATTTTTTCTTCCATAAATACCTATAAATCAAAAAAGAGCAATTAAGCCCTTTTTTAGATAAATTTTATTTAATTAAGCACCAACTGATTCAGTTTGGTCAAGAACAATGTTGATATTGAACGAAATAGCCTCTTCAATTTCGGTCAATTCATCCAAACCTTTTTTTGCACAAACTACAATATAGAAAGTTCCTGTACCTGGTGTTGCACCATCGTCAGTTGCCGATTGAAGAGTTACATCTGTGTCAAGAGCAACATTATTTGCAAGGGCGTTCATCGCTGTTCCCCAAGTTTCCCCATAATAAATTGTAAGTTCTGTGTTATTTACAACGTCTGCAGTGATATGGGCATACACAATTTCGTCTGATTTGTTTGAAAAGTCGAATTTATAAGCATAATAATTGTTTCCATCACTGTAATTAAAAACAATTGGCGTTGCGTTTGCTTCTTTTGAATCTTCATCAGCAGGCTTTGAAAGTATGCTATACCAACCCTCTTTGTTGCTTGTTTCGGAAGCCGAGATTGAATCTGTTGGAGCGGATGAAACTCCTGTTTTCCCAGTATGAATATACTCAGATACCGATACTTCAACCTTTGTTTGTCCTGAAGCTCATTGCTTGTGTGCTTCTTTTCTTTAACTGTGTATGCTCTCAAAAGGGGAGTTTAACCTTAAACCTGTTTTTGGTGGCGAAAATAAGTATCGGTATTATATAATTAAAATTGTTATTCAAAATGTTTCCACCGTGCCAACAAATTATTCCGCAGACATTTTAAATGAGCTTGGCGAAGAGTTCGTTTTCACTTCACAACTTGAACTTAAATATCTTGAAAACACAAGCGAAGGCTTTTCATTGCAAGAGATTCCTAAAATTGAAGGGGAGATGGAAGTTGACGAAATTGTTGAAAAATATATCGTTTTAACAATCAAAGAAGGATTAGATTTTTCTGATTTAATAGAAACTTCTCCACATTCGTTTTATCTCAACATTAAGGTGGCGACAGATGAAAATTAACTCTAAATTCACCTTGTTGTTTTGTGCGTTTCGGTCTGTGTAATGGCTGTGCTTACAGGCATACTTTTGCTTGTGGATACGTATGGCCTTTTATATCAAAATTTACAGATAAAAAATGAAGTGAGTGTGGAAGCAACAGCCGATCCAACGAAATCACAAATCTTTTATATTGATAGCGCCGAAGATTTAGACAATGTGAGAGAAAATCTCTATCAAAAAGACGAAAATGGCGATTTTATTTTAGATGGCCAAACATTTTTATTCAGATTTGCGACATTGATATGTCTGGCTGTTCATTCACACCTATCGGTGATGAGGTTTTTAATGGAAGTTATATAGGCAATAACTTTCAAATTTCAAATCTCACCATCTCTTCTGCCAACCAAAATGTTGGACTTTTTGCAGTTGTGGGCGAAAATGGTTCGATTAGTGGTGTTTCAATTGTCAACTCTGAGGTTTCAGGCGGAACGAATGTGGGGGCGATTGCTGGAATAAACAATGGTACAATCTCGCTATCTTCAAATTATGCCACAATTTTAGGCGCTAATGTTGGTGGGATAGCGGGCGTTAATAATGGTACTATTGAAAAATCTTTTAATGCGGGCAAGTTGTCGGGTTCTAATAATGGCGGAATTTCTAGCCAAAACTCAGGCACAATCATAAACTCCTTTAATATGGCGAATTTTTCAGGAAGTGGCATTGCAAATACAAATTCTAGCAGTATTACAAATTGCTATAACGCTGGACAAGTTTCAGTTGGCGTTGCAAGTGATGGAATGGTGACGAATTCCTATTATCTTCAGGGTATGTCAAGTTCTGGACTTGGAACCGCGCTTTCAGTGGATGTATTCACTGGGTTTGATGCGAATAACCTTGCCGAACTTCTTAATGATGGCGGAGAAAATTTCATAATCGACCATTCATATTTGGTGAAGTTTGAAAGCGAAGAAGTAAATTATCAGTTTCCGCATATTATTGATAACTACATCAATGTCACTCATTCAAAAGCAATGAAGGTTTCGCTAGACGGAAGATATCATATTATTGAAAATACCGATATGTTTAATGCGATTGGTGGAAGTTATAACAACATTCCATATTCAACCTCGTCTAAATATATTCTTGCAGACAACCTAGATTTTTCTAATAAAACTGCGAATGATATTGAAAGCTTTTCAGGTGAATTTTATGGCAACGGAAAAATGATTTCAAATATCAATAGGGATAAAAATAAAACCAATATGGGACTTTTTGACGCTCTCACAAATAACGCCTATATCCACGATTTAAAACTTGACAGTGTATCGATGTATAATTCAAATGGCGATGAGGCGAACAAAGATATTTCTTGTGGCGTGCTTGTGGGAAGCCTTGGTAGTGGTGTGCGTCTTGAAAGAGTGTATGTTTATAATAGCTATGCGGACTCCGTTGGTAACACTGGCGGTGTGGTGGGGAAAAGTGTAAATGAAGGTGGTTTGAATGGTGGATATATAAAATCTTGTGGTGCATATAACACACAAGCATATTGCCGAAATGTTGCTAATGCAGGAAGTTACGATTATTGTCCTGTTGGTGGCTTTATCGGCAGAATATTTTCGGCTGTAAATATTCCAAATTCATATATCACAAACTGTTTTGCTGTGAAGGAAAACACAAATGAAGGGAATGAACTCGCTGTTGGCTATGTTTCGATTGGCGGGTTTATTGGCGAGGTAGAAAAAGGAGCAGTCGCTACAATTTCAAATTGTTTTTCGTGGGGAGCAATACATTCTATAAAAGAAACAACACTTGGAGCTAGTGGTAGTGGTAATTCAAGTATAAATGACAGCGTTGGCGGTTTCATTGGAGTTAACTTTTCAAGTGGCTTAATAATAAGTAATTGTTATGCAAATGTTCTTTTAAGGTGGGAGAAGACTTGGCTTGGGGCAGATAGTGTTCAACCGCGAACCTTTGGACATAATGAAGGGCTTGGGAGGTTCATTTATAATTATGCTTCCACCTATAACGCTGTTAAAACGTCTGGTGCAGACCACGAATTGAATGCAAGTGATTTCCATTCTCAAGCCTCTCTTGATGAATTTGATTTTGATGGCGTTTGGAGTATGGAAAATATTGAAAATGTAGAAAATATACCCGTGCCAAATCAAGGCGGAATTCAAGTTTTGGTAGATGATAACACCTCAATAGAGATATTAAAAGAGGATGGTAGTGAAATTTTAAATACAACAAGCGAAGTAAATTTAAGCGGACTTGCCTATGGAAATTATACGGTGGAAGTAACTCGTTATGGTCAAAATGTTTCCTACACTTTTACTCTTTCGGCTGATAATAAGTTTTCGTATATCTATGGTAAAGCCTTTTATTCTGGTGAAGGAACTGAAACCTCGCCATATATCATCACAAATAAGGGCAATTTGAAAGTATTGACAATTCAAACGCTTTCTTCTCTCTAAAAAACAACATAAATGCTTATGGCGGTTCGATTACACCGAATGGCACTTTCAGCGGTAGCTTTGACGGAAATGGGAAGAAAATTTACAACTTTTCTATCAATTCTTCAAGCGAGAATGTGGGACTTTTTGAAACGCTTTTAAATGCAACTGTAAAAAATCTGGAGATTTCTTCGTTTTCATTTGCCTCTCAAAACGCATCAAACACTGGCGCTTTGGCAGGCAAGACTATAAATTCGACAATTGAAGATGTGACTGTTGATTTTGGTGAGATTGTGGTTAGTTCTGGTAATATTGGCGGGCTAGCTGGTGAAATTACAGGGACGACAATCTCTAGAATAAAGTCAAATGTTAACATATACACCTCTTCGCAAAGCGGTTTTGCGGGCGGTCTTATCGGTGTTGCAACTGGTGGCTCCAACATATCTCTAAGTTTTTCAAGCGGAGATATTACAGGGCTTAATAACCTTGGTGGATTTGTTGGCAATGCTGAAAATGCCACTATTGAAAATTCTTACACCACCTCGTCAGTTGCGGGTAAAACTAATGACGCAAGCACGAGTGTAATAGGTGGTTTTGCTGGAAATATTTCGGCAAATTCTTCAATTTCCACTTCGTTTATGTACGGCTCGGTTGAATCTTTAAATAGTTTGGGTAATGTTGGCGTGTTCGCTGGCGTGAATAATTCAAACAATCTGCAATCCAACTATGCTTGGAATGTTAATAACTATAAAATCATCTTTAATGGAAACAATAACGGAATATCATTTTTGTCAACAACCGAATTTTTTGAGCAGTCATCTTTTACTGGTTTTGACTTTATAGATGTTTGGACGCTTGAAAACTCCAACTATCCACTTTTTAAGTCCGTTGATTGATGTATTGCTATTTTCGGCTGTGTGGTGGGATTAACCGAACGCCTAAAGCTGGGGTACATAGAATATGCACTCCTCAAAAGACAGTTAGTTAAAGATACTAACTGAAAAATTTTTTAACAGCTTCAATTAAAAAGAAAGGGGAACCACAATAAAATTAATAGATACGGTTAAGTTCCTCTTTAAAAAAGCGTTCTCTGGCAGAGATATACTTACTGATAGTCTCAAAGAGATATTTTTCTCTTTGGAGAGAGTTCATTTTAATAAGTTTATTTTCATCCATTAATAGTTTAATAGGATTAGTGACATTTTTATTTTTATTTAACATTTCCTTCACCTTATTATAGAATTTATCATCATTATTACTTATAATTTTAATACTAACATTTGGATATGTATCTTTCAAACTTTTATTCAAAAGTCTGTTTTTGGCTCTATTTGCCATTATTTTTAATATGTCATTACGCATATTTAAAACTCCTTTTAAGATATAAAAATCATAAGATTGTCACTTAAGACAAGAACAATTATATAATATATATAAAATAAAACCAAACAAAAAAGAGTTGAAAAATGTTGAAAAGTGTTGAATAATGTTGAATTAACCTTAGTTTTTCAGTCTTACGCTTGCACCAACCTTAGGTTGCGAGCCTCACGCTCGGCGCCAGCATTATGCTGGACATTTATCGTAGAATTTGTCTGTTATTGTGTTGTACCTTGGTCCAGCAAGCCTTACGCTTGGCGATTATCGTTGAGTGCAACTGTTGTTTTATTGTATCTTGGTCCGCCAGAGTATATTAAAAGAAGAAGTGTCGAGGACACTTTTAATCGCCGAAAGGCGCGTATTTTAGTTGCCAAAGGCAACCAAAATACCCCTTAGAAACCCTAAAGCTTAGAAAGACCCCACATTTTTTGTCTGAAAAATTTTTTCGAAGTACGTCAATTTGCTTGACAAAAAATGCGGGGGGGGTAAAATAGGTTAGCAAAAATAAATTTTTGCTAACCTATTTTATATTTTTCATATATTTTAGTTTAATTTACTCTTAAAACAACAAATTGAAAATATTTTAAAATTTGTTATTAAATTTGACGCAATTGTGACGACACGCCTGTGACAAAGGGTAAATTAAAGGTTAAAATAGGGGTGAATAATGCAAAAATCGTCGATTTTTGCATAATACTAGATTATTTTACGCAAAGTAATATTAAAAACAAATGCCGAAAGGTGCCTCTTACTACGAGAGGGTTTTTAAAAGGAGAAAGGTATGAAAAGTTTAAAAGTCAAATTAGTGTCAATAGTGTCGGCGTTTATACTAGCCTTGTCATTGCTGATAGTTGGAGTATGGGCGGTAGGGAGCCAAACCATTAAACTAAAGGGTAGCGTTACGTTTGAGGTAACAGATAAAAGATTGTATATTAAAGATGTTCGTATGCAAGAGAGTATGGATGGTCAGCCTTATAGCTTAAAAGAAGGGGGAGAGTTTATACCTGGGTTTGTTAATACAAGCTTTAGTATGGATTTAGGCACGTTTGTTAACAGTTACGGCTCCTTTGCCTTATACTTTGATGTCATTAATACGATGGATGAGCAAACAAGTGAGGCTATAGCATATATTGTAGAACAAATTACAGCACCAAGCAATGCATCGACAAGCGTGTATTTATTAGACGTAAATGGAATTGAAACAAATAAAATCCCAGAGGGGACAGTGTTTCCTACAGAAATAAATCCAGACACCCCCATTTCAGCGACAATAAAACTTATTATCACATCGACTCCAAGTGCGCAAGTTGATTTAAATGAAATAGTGCTTACGTTGAGTGAGTATGAGGCGCAAACTTATGAGTATTTTACTTTTGATATAAACGAAGATAATTCAACAGTGACCTTAACTAAATTTAATGAAGATTTAGCGAATGGACTTACAGACATAGTTATACCCGAGAAGGTGGACTGCGTAAACGATGTATGGGTAGATGGTGACAGATATACAGTTACAGCGCTAGCTGGAGGCTCTACTTCTAACTCGGGAGTGTTTTATAATGCCGGAATAACGAGTATAGAATTGCCTTCAACATTAGAGAGCATTGGAGACTTTACATTCTATGCTTGCAATAGCCTGCAACCATCAATAACCGACCAAGAGGGTGTAAAATATTTAGGCAATGAACAGAACCCATATATGGTATTATGGGATGGTGATGGCTTAACAACTACAACATATACTGTCAATTCAAACTGTAAATTTATATATACAAATTCGTTTTATTATAATGACAAGCTTACAAACATAGATTTAAGTAAATCTGCAAACTTAATAAGCATAGGGATAAGTGCATTTAGAGGTTGTCAGATCACAAGTCTTGACTTAAGTGACTGTGCAAATTTAACAAGTATAGGGAGTTCTGCATTCTCTGGTTGTGACGGTCTTGAAGGGGATTTAAATTTAAAAGCTTGTACAAGTTTAACAAGTATAGGCGATGAAGCATTTTGGAGTTGTTATAATCTTACAGGCCTAACCCTACCAAATAGTTTAATTAGTATAGGTGATGAGGCGTTTACAGCAATTAGAGAACTTACTGGAACGGTAACAATACCAGCTAGTGTAATGGAAATAGGAATCAATCCATTTGGTAGTTGCTGGAGCCTAGAAGGTTTAGTAGTAGAAGAAGAAAATAGCAAATACTATAGCAAAGGTAGTAATTGCATTATAGAAAGTTCAACGGATGCAGTAGTGTCAGGCTGTAAAAATTCAACTTTGCCTAGTGATGTTAAATCAATAGGTGAGCGAGCATTCCATCAATGTGAAGAACTAACAAGTATAGACTTTAGTAAATGTACTAGTTTATCAAGCATAGACAACTCAGCATTTGACCAGTGCACTGGACTTAAAAGTATAAATTTAAGAGAATGCACTAGTTTAACAAGTATAGGGGAGTCTGCATTCGAGTATTGCACTGGACTTAAAAGTCTGAGTTTGCCATCAAGCTTAATAAGTATAGGGAGAAGTGCGTTTGACAGTTGTGAAAACCTTACGGGAACGTTAAACCTAAGTAATTGCACAAGACTAACAAGCATAGGGGTACGTTCATTTTCACAATGCAAGATTACAAGTTTAAGTTTGCCATCAAGTTTAACGAGTATAGAGAGTAATGCGTTTAGAGAGTGCGAAAGTCTTGAAAATATAACTTTGGCAGAAGGTTTAACAAGTATAGGGGATTATGCATTCGCCTCTTGCACTACGCTTACAAATATAACCTTGCCATCAAGTGTAACTTTTATAGGGAAGGGCGTGTTTTATAATTGTGCTTATTTGAATTCGGTGAGATTTAGCAATACTTCAGGGTGGTATATTACAGAGGATGAGACGGCGACAAGCGGAACAGGCATAACAGTTAGCAATTCTAGTACTAATGCAACAAATTTAAAAACAACTTATCGTAGTTACTATTGGAAACGTAATGTGTAGACAACTAGGAAGGACATTAAAAAAATATTAAATATAGTTTATTCAAAATAAAGTAAAGTTTTAGTTATCCCTATGGGTTAAACTGCTTTACTTTATTTTTTTAAACAATTATTTTTACTTTTCAAACATCATTAGGAACTCTAAAGTTTAGAAAGCCCCCACACCAACCTTAGGTTGGACCAGTAGCGTTGAGTGTATCTGTAATTTTATTTTACCTTGGTCCACAAAAACATTAAAAATAATCCTCTTTTTGGGGTTACAGATAGCGTGTCGCATTTTTTCGAGCCTTACGCTCGGCGTTTTCAACCATCCTCATTGGTAGTTTTTGCGGAGAGATAAGCGATCGTAGCATTTTTTGGTGATAAATTCGAGCGAAGTACGTCAATTTGCTTGACAAAAAATGCGGGGGGGGTAAAATAGGTTAGCAAAAATAAATTTTTGCTAACCTATTTTACAGTAAAAAGGAGTGAATATGAAAAATTTAAGGTTCAAATTAACATCAGCGGTTATGGCGTTTGTGATTGTGACAAGTTTAGTGATTGTCGCAGTAGTAGCAGTGCCAAACATCAATTTAAGTATAAATGGCAATGTATCGTTTGTGGTAAACGAGACAGACGTTTACCTAAACAAGGTTACACTTAAGAACACAGTAACAGAGATAGAGGAAGGTATCTATCAAGCAGGAGATAAAGTGCTTGATAATTATAGTGACCTATATATCCAAGAAAATACAAGTATAGATATTTCAGATGTGACAGTATTATCAAATCAGACAATGGAGATAGATTTTGATATGACTTCACTAAATGCAAACTATATCAAAGTGAATTTGTCTTATCAAAACTTGCCAAGCACAGTGCATATAGCAAGCACAAGTTTGTATATGCCAAAGAACCCAAGTGAAGATTTGCTCCAAGGAGATACAAGAACATATAAAATTTATATCAAGAACACCGGCACTTCAGCATTAAACCTATCAAATATAAATCTTCAGATATCCTTTGAAGAAAAGACTTCTTTACTACAAAATGATACCACAAATCAATACTACTATGTAGAGATGGGAACAATAGCCACCTCAACAGGTAGCGAGTATATTAAGTGGAGATATATCTCAGCAGATGGCGAGAATGCATACACCTATAACTCAACCACAGCCCCAACAGGGACAGGCTACTTTATCTTAGAAACAAATGTGTTAGATGCTGTAGGCTTAGACGGTACAAACAATATGATAGAGGTGCCATTTAATGCAGATTATATACAGGATGATGTTGAAGCTGATATAGAAAATCATCATATGCAGAACGGCTGGGAGAATATAGCCGCTAATGACTATTCAACAAGCAATGTAAGACAATATATCAATGGTAATAATGTATATGATGATAGAACTCTTGCAAACAACATATTTACCCCATCAGGTAGATATTCAAATATGTACGCTGACTATAACATAGATCCAGAGAATGACTTAGTATATCAAAATATAATAGGGAGAAGTCTAGGAGATTTATATAAAGGTATGGGCTGGGATGGAAATAAATTTCCACCAACATATTTTGATACTACTTTTCCAACCTTTAACGAAGGAGCAACAATAAAGTATACGGAAAATGACGTAGATAAATTCTGGTTATTATCATATAAAGAAGCTTACAATCTTTTCCCTACTATGTCAGATAGCTTATGGATGGATATATATTGGCTCCGCTCGCCTTATTCCCATACCGGTAAAGGTATGTGGGGATGTTATGTTGATAGCTCGGGTGATTTCTATTACACTAATGTTGTCCTCAGCAATCTCGCGGCTCGAGCAGCTTTCAAATTTTCGATTTAGCATAAAAGGGATATTTTTAAATATCCCTTTTTGTTTTAAGGTTTCAAACCCTGATTTTCTATATCAGTTTATATAAACATCTTTTTAAATCTACCTTATTTGCGATGAAGGTTACGCCTTCGTCGGCTAGAAGGCGGTACTGTTCATTGGCTCCACCAAAGGCAAATGCACTTGACAAACTTCCATCTGAAAAGACAACTCTATGGCAAGGAACCTTGATAGGGTAAGGGTTTTTGTGGAGCGCCCATCCCACTTGTCTTGCATAGTAAGGTTTGCCTAAAAACCTAGCTATCTCACCATAGGTGCTAACCTTACCTTTAGGTATCAATTTTACAGCTTCATAAACTTGATTAAAAAAGTTTTCGTTTTCCATATATTAATTTTATCATAAAAGTTTTAAAATGTCTAATTTTATATCAAATTAATAATGTTGCGAATAAATAAATATATGGATAAAAAGAAAAAACTTGATTTAAGTGGTGCGGAGCTCGTTTCACTTGCGTGTTCTCTCGCTATAAGTTTTGCAAGCGTCTACGAATGTGATGATTTAAGAAGGCTGAGATTATTTTTTCAATCAATAGCATCAAATATTACTATAATTGAGCTTGAGGGTTTAAATAAATTTAAAGATAAAAAATAATTATTGACTAGTAATTCCCTAGCCAATAATTTTTTATTAATTTATTAAATATAATTATTAAAAGGCGTTTTATTTTTCAAAAAATTCCTTTTCTATTTATAAATATTTTTTAATTTTTTTATAAAAATATTTATAATTTATTATTTTTTTAATTTTTTTCTTTACTAAATTAATTTATTAATTGCAAGTCTAAAAATCTTAATAAATAAAATTATTTTCACATTATTTTACATAGAAGGCAGGCAAACACAGCGCCAAAAGTTGCGCATATTAATGCAATTGGTATTGCGTAAAGCAACTTTTTGACTTTCGTCTGAGAGATGTATACTGTTGTTACATAAAATATTGTTTCGCTACATCCGAGTATTACACAGGCACATCTTGAGATATATGAGTCGGCACCATACTGTACGAGGACATCGTTAAGAAGGGCGTAGCTTCCTGAGCCAGTAAATGGGCGAAGAAGGACGAGCTCTATAAGCTCAGTTGGCACGCCTAAAAAATTAAAGACAGGAGAAAGCGCGTTTGCAAGTAGTGCGGTTATACCGCTTGCCCGTAATAGCGCAACGGCAACCATAATGGCAGCGATATATGGGAAGATGTCGACTACAAGAGGTATAGACTTTTTTGCACCTCTTACAAAGGTGTCATAGGTGTTGACTTTTTTATATTTACTATAGCAAAATATTGCTATGAATATAATAGGAATAATATAGGCGCTCATTTTTTTTTCCTTTTTAGTTTGTCACGAATATGGTTGCAGAGCTTAACTAGGCAAATGCCAAGAAGGCAAGTGCAAAAGGTGACTATAATTGTAGGCAAGATTATATCAGAAGGCGAGGTTGACCCTGCGCTTGAACGGAGTCCGACAACAGTGCTTGGAAGAAGTTGCAATGATGTCGCGTTTAATACGATCAGCATAATCATTGCATTTGTTGCAACACCACTACCATCGTCAAGCCTTTTGATTGCATTTATTCCCATAGGTGTTGCGGCATTGCCAAGCCCTAAAATATTTGCCGACATATTGAGAGCAATCATTTTTTCTGTTTCTTTGTCATCAATTTTAAAAAGTTTTTTTATAAGAGGATGTAGAAGTTTTGCAAGTTTTTCACTAAGCCCACTAGCCTCTACAAGTTCAAGCACTCCAAGCCATACCGCGTAAACGGCGCATAGTTCAATGCAGAGTGAAAAGGCTTCCCCTGAGGCGTCTATCATAGAGTCTAATACAGAAGAAGGGTCGCGCCAAAGCAAGAAACAGATTGAGCCTACAACCATCACAAACCATATTTTATTCATAATTTAATTTATTCCTTTACTTTTTTATTTAGAATTAGCAAGCAAATTTATCTTATCAATATTATTTATGAGTTTTTTGTTTGATTTGGGTATATATTTTTAGTTGATTTTGCTCAAAAAGAGATTTGACAAAATTTAAAAAAAAGGCTAAAATATTTTTCAAGGAGTTATTATGCTTATAGATACGCACGCCCACTTATCAGATGGAGCTTTTGACGATATAAGAGGAGAGGTTATAGAAAAGGCTAGACAATGTAGTGTTGCAAAAATAATCACCTCAGGCTCAGATTACAAATCTTCACTTGAGGCGTTTTCTCTTGCACAAAAATATGAGGACATCTATTGTTCGATAGGTATTTATCCTGAAAGCATTTTGGAGCTAAACGATGAGGTCGAAAGCAAACTTTACAAATTAGGACAAGATAAAAAGGTGGTTGCCATTGGCGAGATTGGCTTGCAGTATACTGAGGGTGCGCCTGACAGGGAACTACAAAAATGTGGTTTTATAAGACAGATAAAATTGGCGTTTAATTTAAATAAACCGATTGTAATTCATTGCAGAGATGCATACGGAGATTTGATTGACTTATTAAAGAAAAATAGAGAATATTTTAGCGGGGGAACGCTTCATTGCTATGGAGGAAGTTATGAGATTGCAATGGAAGCAATAAAGCTTGGCTACTATATATCTGTTGGCGGGGTTTCAACCTTTAAAAATGCACAAAATATAAAAGAAGTTTTAAAGAAATTGCCTCTTGAGCGTTTTGTGCTTGAAACAGATTGTCCATATCTTACTCCGCACCCCTTTAGAGGCAAACTCAATATGCCAAGCTACATTCCAACAATTGCAGAGAATTTAGCAGAACTTAAAGGGGTGACAGTTGAAGAGGTTGCAAAGCAGTCTACCATTAATGCTAGGAGGCTTTTTAATATATGATAGAACATAAATTCAAAAAGAAGTTTGGACAAAACTTTTTGACCGACAAAAATTTATTAAATGCCATTGTTCAAGACGCGGGTTTGACAAAAGAGGATGATGTGCTTGAAATTGGCGCAGGTGCAGGGGCTTTAACACAAATTCTTTCGCAAAATGCAAAAAGTGTTGTGAGCTACGAAATAGATGCAGATTTAAAAGAAACCTTACTTTCATTAAATCTATCAAATGTAAAGTTTTATTTTCAAGATATTATGAAAGTGGACATTGAGACAATAGAAAAGGATTTTGGTGAAAGCTATAAAGTCGTTGCGAATCTTCCATATTACATTACCTCGCCAATCATTTTTAAATTTTTAAGCAAATCAAAAAAACTTTCATCTTTAACTATTATGGTTCAAAAAGAGGTGGCACAGAGAATAATTGCGGGTAGTGGTGGAGACTACGGAGTGCTGTCAATTATGGTGCAGTTTTTTGGTGAGGCAAAAATTACGCGCATCGTCAGTCGCAAACTTTTTTATCCAGAGCCAAATGTAGACTCAGCAGTTGTGAGAATTGATGTGAGGCGTAGGGACGATAGTATTGATAGCCAGGACTTTCTAGAGTTTGTACAGACTTGTTTTTCTATGAGAAGAAAAACTTTAAAGAATAATTTATCAAAAAATCCAAAATATAAAATAGATAAAATTAACAGCGAATATCTTTCAAAAAGAGCAGAAAGTTTTACTCTTGACCAGTTCATTTTGATATATAAAAATTTGGTTGAAGAGCAAGGCTAGCGCTTATCATTTCGCACGTACCCGTGCGAAATGAGGCAGTTACTTCTGTAACTGCCTCAAGTTTTTCAAGGAAAAACTTAGATAAGCACTGTCATTTTGTCTAAAAAACATATTTAAAATGTAATTATAAAATAAAAATTATTTAATTTTAATAATATTTTTGGTAAATAAAAGACACAATTTATCAAAAATAAATATTTTTTTAATCATTTTGTTGTAATTTGTATTTTTATTTGTTATAATGAGAATGATAAATTAGATTTTTAAAAAGGGGGCGGAGTTTGAATAGTATCTCGTTGTTAAACCTAAGTTTTTGGGGTAAGCTACTGACAGCGTTTGACTTAATACCAAAAGTTGTCTACTTCCTTTATGCTTGTCTTTCTTCAGCGGTAGATGCATTGCAGGCACTAGTAAGAAAACTTGCAGGTCTTGACGTATACTATCAAACAGTAAACGGTGAAGCTCAGGCAGTTTCAGGTGTTGACCCATTGACTGAGTTTATATATGGTATCCTCGGTTTTGGCGATAGCGCGTATATGTATGAGGCTTTAAATACTGTCTTTTGGTCTTTAGCAATATTTGGTCTTATTGTGCTTTCTGTGTCTGTTATTGTTGCAATGATAAAGTCACATTACAGCGAGGATACTTCTGCAACAAGCCCTTGGAAATATATTTACACTGCAGGCAAGGCGATTTTTAC
The DNA here is from genome assembly GCA_944350015.1 of uncultured Clostridia bacterium. Classification (GTDB taxonomy): domain Bacteria; phylum Bacillota; class Clostridia; order Christensenellales; family UBA1242; genus Caccovivens. Next base: position 93,346 of record CALVNW010000003.1, read on the forward strand.
TTTTGCTTTAGTACCTCTTGCGGTTATTATAGGTTTGCAACTGTCTTCATTTGTTTTAAGAACGCTTGACAATATCACGGCAGGCAGTGCAACAAATGCTGAACTACAGACTATGTTTGGCTCAGATGCTATGTCACGTTTTCAGCCAGGAGAAGAGGCTGAGGTTGGAGACGATGGTCAAGTTGAGTTCCAAACACTTACATATGGCAATTACGATTTGTTTGGCAATGGTCTTCCAACTTCGACGGTCACTTTCTCGGGAATGTTATTTAATGCATCAGCCTATTCCTCTAACAGAGCGCGCCTTGGTCAATATGATGTGAATCATATGAGAGGCTTCTTTGGTGGATTATTTGGTGCTGATGGGTCTGATTATTCTCAGGCAACAACAAACGCTGAAAGACTTGAGTATATGGCTGGACAAGTGGACTACCTCTTTATGAATAACATACATTTTAGAGAAAGTTATAGCTACAGCAGTGTGGTAAGCGAGGCAGATGACATCGCGCCGGTTTGGTCGGCAACGGACTTTTTTGCGCCAGGCAGTGTTGAGAGCTTTAGCAAATTTAACGTGTCTCTTGTGTGGATTTTCTATAACCTATGGCAATTTAACTATATAATAGCCTTTGTCGGAGTATTTACAACCTTTGTCATAATGATTTCTATTGTATTTGGAATGATGACGAGGCTTATAAAGGGCGCTGCACTATTCCTAGTTTATCCAGCGCTTTTAGGCATAGCACCGTTAGACAACTTCAATGCATTTAAAGGATGGGTTAGAAACTTTATGAGCCAAGTGATGATGGCTTTCGGTTCAATAGTTGGTATAAACCTATTGATGTTGATACTACCTTACGTTCAAAATATAAGTTTCTTTAACATTGGTATCGTAGATGCACTTATTCAATTGATTATGTTAATTACTGGTTTACTTATGGCAAAAGACTTTATAGGAATTGTTAACGGCTTTGTCGGCGGTGCTGACGCTCTTAATGCTGGCGACGCAATGAAAGGAACCGTAGGTGGCAAACTTAAGGCAGGCATCAAACCTGTGGCAAATGTTGCAGGAGCTGGTGTGAGACTTGCTGGAAAAGGCGCTATGATGGGTGTTAGGGCAACTGGTAATTTAGTGAAAGCTGGAGCATATACAATTGCTAATAAAACGTCGGCATCTAGGGCGAATAGGGCTAAGAAAAAGGCTGAGAAGCTGTCAAGTATGGCAGAAGCGAAGAAAACTGAAAACAAGAAAACCCTTCAAACTTTACGTCTTAGTAACAATAATAAGACAGGCTATAAAGCTGAAGTTGATAAAGCTAGAAAGGATGCAATAGCTAAGGCTGCAAAACAAGGACTTTCTAAGACAGCGCAAGCTGAGGCAGGAAGAAAAGCCTCTCTAGCTGCTGCCGACAGAATAGCTAAAAAGAATAATCTTAATAATTATAAAACAAATGAAAAGAAGATTGACAAATATACTCGAAAGGCAGACAAGGCACAACTTAAACAACAAAACCTTGAGAAGAAATATAAGCTTCATACCACAACTGGCGGAAGTTATATGCGATCAAAAGATACCAAGAAACAAGTTAGAGACCACTTCCTTAAGGTTCCAGCACAGATGGGTAAAGATATGCTTGATATGGGTAAGACCCTTGCTGATGGTTTCTTAAAGACCTTGAAGAGTGCTGGTGGATTCTTGCTACCTGATAAATTGCAATCTGCCGCTAAAGAAATAATGGGCGAGTCACTTTCTTATAAGGGCGGTGTATTTGAAGAATCTGAGAAGAGGAAGAAGGAAGCTGCTGGTAAGGCTGCTGCTACTGAGAAAGAGGCAAGGTCAGCTGATACTCAAAAGACTATTGCAGAGAGTACCTCAAAACAAGCAGAGCTTACAAGAGATATGGTTGCATCTCTTAAATCAATTGCCACATCAACCTCTAATAATGCAAGCTTACAAAAGGCTACACAACAGGCTATTAATAACTTAGCTAAACAACTAGGCAACAATAATAACGGTGGTAGTTCGGGCAGTTCAAACCCTTAATAGCAGACAAAAAAGATGAGATTGATTAGAACCTTTCTCATCTTTTTCATTTATATTATAGAAATTTAATTTACACTCATAGCGCATTGAAATTTTAAAACATTATGACATATTAGATATTTTGTTTAAAAGCAATTAAAGATTTTAAATATATGAGGATGTCAAAAGATATTTATCAAAACTCTATTAAAGTAAAACCAGTTCGCCACTGAAAGTTTTTGCTCAGAAAATTAAATGCCTGCACTTCGCCCATGCCACCAAGTTTTATAAGTCTTAATTTATCGTAGGGGGTGCTATCCAGAATGCGCAATGACGCATAACAAGCGTTTGATACTTGCTGACAAAGAGCTGTCTTGCAGGCAGGACAAACAAAACTTCCGTCATTAAAATCAAAATATCTTATATTTAATAATGAATTGCAACTAGGGCATCGGTCTGTTATAAAGCCATAGCCTAGTGCCTTAAAGATTGCCAGCAAAAATTTGTCAATACAGTAGTATTTTTTTACTTGGTCATAGCAAAGTGTTTTTAATGCCTTAATTATTTCAATAAAAAGTTGAGGGTCGCTCTCTTTTGCTATTTTGTCTACAATATCAAGTATCGCACAACCCTCATAATATCTATCTATATCTTTTGATAAATCATAAAAGTTATCTATTATATCAACAGAGGTGACAATATTTATATTTTTTGTTTGCTCGATAACAAAATCTCCAAAACAAAAAATTTCTTTAGCTGACTTTAACTTTGCTTTGTCACCTTTTACGCCTCTCATTGAAGCCAGCATTATGCCATTTTCAAGAGAAAAGAGGTGAATTATTTTGTCTTTGTCCTTTGAATCAGTGCTTTTTATAACTATAGCTTTGGTCTTTATGGATGCCATTTTATTCTAAGTTTATCCCTTCATATTCGCTTTCTAATGCTTGTGGCTTTATCGGTGACAGCTCTTTATCTTGATTGTCGGCTTGATTTTGTTTGTTATATTCGCCTAAAAGGTCATAATACTTTTCTGCAAGTTCAATTAAAAGTCTCATATCTTCTGTGTCACCAGTAACAGAGGCTACATCTTGCCAAAAACCAAGGTAATCACTCTTTGCTTTAGCAAGTTTTTTCTCTAAACTCTTGTCATTCGCGTTATTGTCTTTTTCTTTCATAGCCCCTCCTTTGTTATTATTAGTATATACCAAACATTTAAAAACTTCAACATTTTTTATAGTTTTTCAAAAAATCTTTTGTCTATTTTTATATGGCTAGGGGGTGAAGATTTGTTCTTAATTGGGAATAATGACAAAATTGCTATAAGTTTTATAAGATAAGGGAAAATCTATTATTATACTATCTTTGTGATACTGATATTTCCGCTGTTTAGCACTTGCGAGGTGCTGTTTGCGTTTCTGATAGTAATTTCACCAGTAGGCGCGGTTATTTCAACAAAACTGCTACCAGAGTGAGTCGCAGAAGCGCTAGCAGTACCACTTACCGAAGATAACGATGAAGGTAAAAGCACGCCATTAAGATATATACCATAGCTTGACAAACCATTGCTTGCGATAGTTGCGTTTATATTGTAGTTAATCATATATCTGCCGTTTACAAGGGTGTAAGCACCTAGGTTGTTATAGAAAATTGCACTTCCTTGACTGAATGCAGTGTTTGAAAGAACATTGCTGTTTTGCAATATAGTTTGAGCTGTCGCGTCACTTATGATGCTTGAAGATTCTACAACAGGGTTTATAATAGTTGTGCCCGATTGATTTAAAAGTGCAAGAAAGTTTTGGTAGCAATTAAAGATTGGTCTAGGGAAATTTCTAAAAGAGTTGCACTGGTTAAAATTTAAGTTACAAGGCATATTTCCTCCTAAATCACAGCCCTATTACATTATATTAAAATTTGATTTTCTTGACATAGCGATTTAAGTAAATTTGGTAAAAACATCGCCTAGTGAAAGTTAAACAATAAATTTTGTAGATAAAATTAAAAAAAATATGAAAAAATAGTTGACAATCAAGATAGAATTTGATATATTAATAAAGCAAACTAAAAGCAAGGGCTGATTACAAGCATCAATTGTAAATGTTTTGCAACAAATTAAATGGAAGTTTAGCTCAGCTGGGAGAGCATCTGCCTTACAAGCAGAGGGTCATAGGTTCGAGCCCTATAACTTCCACCAGTAGTATTAGATAAGCATTAGATAACACAATATCTAGTGCTTATTTTTTTGTTATCTATAAAATTGCCATCAATTATCATAGTAAAAATTATTGTATAACCTGTGTATATCTTCTTTTACAACAGCGTTTAAGATAAGTGTAAATATTGTCTGGTTTGGTAATGCTAGAGTGTCCTAAATAATTTTGCCGTTTTTTATCTCTATAACCAGCAGAAAATAACCAAATAGGAAATAAAAAAGACAATACAAGTGTATTGCCTTAATTTTAAGCGTATTGGAGAAAACGCTTAAAATTTATTAAGATGTCTTTCTAAACATCTTGACCTAATTATAGCACAAGAATTTTCAAAAATCAACTAAATACAACATATTTTGTAAAATATTTTACAAAATGTGCAAAATTTAACAAAACCTTATATGTGGGTTACAGATAGCGTGTCGCATTTTTTCGAGCCTTACGCTCGGCGTTTTTAATCACCCTCATTGACAGAAATTACGGAGTAGTAAAGTGTAGGAGCATTTTTTGGTGATAATTTCGAGCGAAGCACGTCAATTTGCTTGACAAAAAATGCTGGGGGGGTAGAATAGGGTATCCAAAATTTTATTTTGGATACCCTATTCTATATTTTTATATGTTTTAACCTAAATTTTCTTTAAAAACAACAAATTAAAAATATTTTAAAATTTGTCATTAAATTTGACGCAATTGTGACGGCGCACTTGTGACAAAGGGTAAATTAAAGGTTAAAATAGGGGTGAATAATGCAAAAATCGTCGATTTTTGCATAATATTAGATTATTTTACGCAAAGTAATATTAAAAACAAATGCCGAAAGGTGCCTCTTACTACGAGAGGGTTTTTAAAAGGAGAAAGGTATGAAAAGTTTAAAAGTCAAATTAGTGTCAATAGTGTCGGCGTTTATACTAGCCTTATCATTGCTTATAGTTGGAGTATGGGCGGTAGGGCAGAGCCAAACTATTACAATGGAAGGTAGTGTCAATTTTAATGTTGCCGATAAAAGTCTGTATGTAAAAGATGTACGGATGCAAGAGGATGTTAATAGCGCGCCGTATAGCCTAAAAGACCAAGACAGGTTTATGCCGGGGTATATCAATGGTAATTTTAATATGAACTTAGGAGAATTTACCAATGATTACGGCACCTTTGCACTATATTTTGATATCATCAACACAATGGATGAATCGACAAGTGAAACCTTTGCATATACTGTAGACCCACCAACGCAACCTAGCAATGGCACAGCTACAATTACAATCCTCGACATTAACGGTGATGCAATCGACCGAATACCACAAGGCACAGTAAAACCATCACAGATTTCAGACAGCACACAAGCATCGGCAACAATAAAACTTACAATTGCATCGACCTCATCAACACAAGTTGATTTAAGTGAGATAACAATCACTATCAATCAAGTTGAGCCAAAAGAAATTTTAGAAGGTTTTATATTTGACGATAGTGGCAATTTAACCTCATACGCAGGTACTGAAAGTGAGGTTACAGTCCCATCCTCATATTCAATGATAGGAGAGCCTACAACAAAATCTCTATATTTTGAAAATTTTGATAGTATAAATGAATATGCGATGACATTAGTAAGCTTAACAAATTTTAAGTTAACAACAGACGATGGCGAAGAATATATATTTGAAGACTACGGAGAAATGGCTTCTTCTTTATATCCTGAAAGCTATTTTCCTTGCACGATAGAGTATAAAGATTATTCTAATGTTACTTTCACAACAGGCAGTGACTATCAAGTAGAAGGAGTGGTAAGTGCATTTGCATTTAATCAAACAATTCAAACAGTTAATCTACCTGATTCTATTAAAAATATAGGGCTTTATTCGTTTGTGTCCTCTACTTTAAAGGAGTTGACATTGCCGTCAAGTTTAACAAGTATAGGGTATGGTGCATTCCTTGATTGCAGTGGGCTTACAAGTATAGCCTTGCCAGAAGGTTTAACAAGTATAGGAGATTATGCATTCCAAGATTGCAGTGGACTTACAAGTTTAGATTTAAGCGGATGTACAAGTTTAACAAGTATAGGAAATTGGGCATTCTCTTATTGCAGTGATTTAAAGTCAGTTGTTTTTCCTGAAGGTTCAACAGGGTGGGAAGTGTCAACTTCGTCATCTATGACAAATCCAATTCCTGTTGATGTAACAAATTCTAGCACCAACGCAAGCAATCTTACTGGGCAGTATAGCACTTACTACTGGAAACGTAATGTGTAGGGAGCCAGGAAGGGCAACAAAATCCCAGTTGAAAAAGAGCCTTAAAAAATAAAGAACAATGATTGCATATGATACCAATCATTGTTTTTTAAATAGGCATATTAGAACTATTAAGTAAATTTTATTTATCTTAATTATTAACTTATTAAAATTAAATTTAAAAATAGTTATTTCTGAGTGTTATTTTTTTGCCTATAAATTAAGTTGTATTTATCTAAAAAAATATTTTGATGATAAAAAATTAACAAATAATTTATAAAAACATCAAAAAATAGTACAGAAATTTGACTTTTGATATGATTTTAACTATAATATCTTCGTTGTTTAAAAATAAGTTATACAAAGGATGAAAAAATGAGAAAGATATTTACAACTATTACAGCATTTATGATGGTGTTATTTTCGGGTGCTATGTTGACTGCTTGTGACGAAGAGCCCATTTTATATACAATAACTTATAATCAATCAGAAGATTATATTGTTACACTCAGCAAAACTGAAGCACAAGCAGGCGAGAGTGTAGAGGTTATCATTGATACAGAATATGCAATAGTCAGCGTATATACAGATGGCAATGCCTGTGAGAAAGTCGAAGAGAATAAATATTCTTTTACGATGCCTGCAGAGGATGTAAATTTGTCAATAGAACTTGAAAATACACCCTTGGACATAACAAAAGGTAATATTTATATTAAAGACCTATGGCTAGAGGATATGACTGGCGAAAGGGTGACTGTAGATAATTTTAGACCAAGCTATATTACTGAAACATTTACATTGCCATCAATGATATTAGACCAAGAATATTATACAATAAATATAGAGGCAATCAACCTAACAGAATCAGACTATTTGATAGAATTAACTTGCAATGATATAAACGCAGAGGCTTATATGCTTGTCGTAGCTCTTAGTTCAGAGCAAGAACTCGAAGGACTTACATTAGGGAGCAAGGGCGAGATATTGATAGCAGAGTTATATTCATTTGCCACTAACATAGACTTAAGTTCGCTAACAATCACATTTATAAGTCTTTAAATTTTGGTGTTTATTAGATATCTGTTTATATTTTATTTTATAAGTTTGATTCCATATTTAAAGTAATAGAAAATTATAGTATATAACAACTATCAAAAACAAGGCTAATTTTTCTAAGCCTTGTTTTATTGGTGCAAGAAAACGAATCTTGAAAGAGAATACACCTCTTCTTTAAGGTTCGTTTAGTTTTTTATCTAAAAAGTTTGTGTTGTTCTTTGTCTAAAAAAGTTCGTGGAATTCTTTGCCTGCGTTGATTTGAAGTAAAATTTATATTAAATCCTATTTATCTATTTTTATATAAACAAATTGAAGTATTATATAACGATATTATCTTGTCCGTCAAATATATCATCAAAATCCGCGAAACCGTAAAAGTTCAAGTTAATTAGATAGTGGCAAGAATTATATTCAAGTCCATTTGTATTAACATACTCATATGCTGGCTTAATTTCAATGATATTTTCTCCTGTGTAGAACTACTTTCCAATAACAAGTCAATTTAATAAAATCATATAATGATATAGCTAGAGGTGGGTATGACCAATTTTATTGTTTCTCAGATTTTAGGTCTCTTTGCTCTTATTTTAGTTTGTGTATCATATTCTTTTAATGAAAAAGGTAAATTTTTGATTTATCAGATAAGTGCAAATATTTTTTACTCAGCATCGTTCTTATTTTTAGGCGTATTTGTTGGCGGACTTAACACAATTGTGTCAATTATTCGTGTAATTGTGCTGTATTTTTTTGAGCGTAAAGATAAAAGCCCGTCTACAGGTGTTTATGTGCTGTTTGCGATGTCTTATTTACTGGTTGGAAATATTTGTTTTCAAACGCAGTTTGACATAATGGCAATTATAGCCTATGAGTTCTTCAATGTGGCAATGTTTATTCGCGATATTGGTTTTACAAGAATCTTGATGGTTTTCCCTAATATATTGATAATAATATACAATATTATCTCTCAAACATATACAAATGCAATACTAGACTTAACCGAAATAGTTGTGCTTTTAATAATGATAGTGAAGTTCTCCTGGAGCTATAGATATAAAAGATACAAACATATAATTTAGGTAAAAACACATAAAAAATGGCAAAAAAATAAATTTTTTGTTATATTTTCACTATTTTTGTTTTATATAAATATTTTTTCAATTTTTTCTCATCTTAAAAGTGTTAGGAGGAAATTATGAAAAGAATTTTAACTTTTATGCTCACACTGTTGCTTGCGCTAGGACTTTGCGTATTTGCTGGCAATGCCGTGCAACCACAATTCGTTAATACTGATACGCAGGCGCTTTTATCTGGAAGCGAGACAAAAGAAAACAGTAAAGTGGAGAAAGTGGCAGAAGGAGCTAATGACGCCAAAGATGAGATAAATAAAAATGTTGAAATTGAAAAAGAAAAAGTACAAGATTTGAAGGCTAGTGGACTGCAGAAAATACAAACCAAGTTTAACGATGAGCAAGTAAAGTTTGGAAAGGATGAGCAACTTGCAAAAGATGTGAAGGAGCTAGACAAAGAATTTCTTTTTAAGAATAATCAAGATAAAGTTATTGAAAGACCTTCAAATGAAGAGGTTGGGCAAAGGAATCTTAATATTGTCGATAATGTTGTCTCTGAAAGCGACAAGGCTGGTGATGTTGCCAGCGACAACGCTATAGCAGAGAAAAAAGTTGATAGTAAGCCTGAAAAGAAGAGTGTCAGCGCCAAGACTAAGAGGAAAAAAGTTGGCCGTGTCGGCAAAAGAATTTTTAACGATGATACAAGCCTTGAAGAGACAAGCACACATCAAGAGAAGTATCAACTTGATTTGCAAGCAGAGAAGATGGAGCTTTGCATAATTGGCAAGGCATCAAAAAATGTCAGCCCTGATAGCGCTAAGGTAACAGCTGTTATTGAAACGCTTGATAGCGATATTGTAAAATCAAAAGACAATAACTTCCAAGCATTTGACAAGGTTGTTAGCGCTTTAAAAGACGAGGGGCTTAGTGATGACAAAATAGTTATGGATAGTTTTGTATCCTATCCAAGTTATGACTATAATTGTGGGAAAAGCCTGGCGGGTTACTATACAATCACCACAATATCCTTTGATGTTGACAATGTTGATGAGATAAAAAACTTGGTTGATGTTGCAACTGAGAACGGAGCCACAAGCATAAGAAACATTCAATATTGTTGCTCAAATTTAGATGAGGTCTACGAAGAAGTGCTTATGATGGCTATAGATAACGCTAAGGCAAAGGCAGAAAAGATTGGCGGTGGACAGCTTCAAATTAAGAGTGTCAAAGAGGAGTATGTTTACTCTTGCTCTAGTTTATATAGAACGTATGCAGAAAACATCTCAAACTCGCTTGTAGGGAGCATTGAGGTTGAGGCAAGAGTCAATGTTGAGTTTGAGGGCGTTTGAAATTTACAAAAGGCATAACGATTAGTTATGCTTTTTTACCTTTACACCAACCTTAGGTTGCGAGCCTCACGCTCGGCGATTATCGTTTGTTGTATCTGATATTTGATTTTACCTTGGTCCGGCAAACTTAGTTTGCATCATTATCGTTTATTGTACCTATAGTTTAGCTTTACCCTGGTCCGTCGAAGTAACCTAAAAGGATGCTGACAGCACCTTTAATCGCCGAAAGGCGCGTATTTTAGTTGCCGAAGGCAACCAAAATACCCCTTAGAAACCCTAAAGCTTAGAAAGACCCCACATTCTTTCGAGCCTTACGCTCGGCGTTTTTAATCATCCTCATTGACAGTTTTTGCGGAGAGATACAGTGTAGGAGCATTTTTTGGTGATAATTTCGAGCGAAGTACGTAAATTTGCTTGACAAAAAATGCGGGGGGGGTAGAATAGGGTATCCAAAATAAAATTTTGGATACCCTATTCTATATTTTTATATGTTTTAACCTAAATTTTCTTTAAAAACAACAAATTAAAAATATTTTAAAATTTGTTATTAAAATTGACGCAATTGTGACGGCGCACTTGTGACAAAGGGTAAATTAAAGGTTAAAATAGGGGTATAAACTAGATTATTTTACACAAAGTAATATAAAAGAATAAAGGAGTAAGAAAAAATGAGTCTAAAGATGAAATTAGTATCAATGATATCTGCGTTTGTACTTGTAATAGGAATGCTATTAATAGGTGTATTTGCAGTAGAAAGGGTGCAAGTGGATATGGGTGGAAGCATTACCTTTAACGCAGATGATGTCTATGCTAAGGTTACAGGAAGTGTAGCAAATGCGCAGGTTGCACCAGCGAACTTAGATGTAACCTATTCTGCCACTGGGACAACAGGCAACCCTACAGCGTGGGAGAGTCTTGACCTTGAGTTTGATAGTTATGCCACACCAATAGTGATATCAATCACAGTAGAGAACCTAAGTACAGAGAGGAGCTTAACAGTAAACTTAACAGACGCTCTTACCTCTAGTGTGCCAAACTTAGGTAAAGCACTACAAAGAGATAATGGCGCGTATACAAGTGGAACAAATATAACCTTAGACCCTAAGGATAATGGTACAAGCACAACAACCTTTACCATAACCTTATCGGTTCTTAACCCAAACCAATCTCTCACCAACGCTCAATTTGACTATGACCTTAATCTTTATGATGAAAATTATGAATTTCCATATAATTACTTTGACTTTAGAGACAATGGTGACGGAACGGTTACACTTACTGATTACTATCCAAACTTATCAGATAGTACAGATATCGTAATTCCTTCTACAGTATCACAAAATGCCGAAGGGCAGTGGATAGAAGGAGATACTTACACAGTTACAGCGATAGCAGGTGGAATCTATAATAACGGAGTATTCTATAACAGTGGAATAACAAGCATAGAACTGCCTTCGGCGTTAACAAGTATAGGGAATAATGCATTCCGTTCTTGCAGTGGACTTACAGGAGAGTTGAACTTAGGGGAATGTACAAATTTAAAAAGTATAGGGGATTCTGCATTCTATAATTGCAGTGGACTTACAGGAAAGTTGAACTTAGGGGAATGTACAAGTTTAATAAGTATAGGGAGTTATGCATTCCGTTCTTGCAGTGGCCTTACAAGTATAACCTTGCCAGACAGTTTAACAAGTATAGGGGATTCTGCATTCTCTGATTGCAGTAGCCTTACAGGAGAGTTGAACTTAGGGGAATGTACAAGTTTAAAAAGTATAGGGGATTCTGCATTCTATAATTGCAGTGGCCTTACAGGAGAGTTGAACTTAGGGGAATGTACAAATTTAACAAGTATAGGAAGTAATGCATTCCGTAATTGCAGTGGACTTACAGGGGGGTTAAACCTAGAAAAATGTACAAATTTAACAAGTATAGGGGGTTATGCATTCGAGGGTTGCAGTGGACTTACAGGAGAGTTGAACTTAGGAGAATGTACAAGTTTAACAAGTATAGGGGATGGGGCATTCTGGAGTTGTGGACTTACAGGAGAGTTGAACTTAGGGGAATGTACAAATTTAACAAGTATAGGGATAAATGCATTCCGTAATTGCAGTGGACTTACAGGGGAGTTGAACATAGGAGAATGTACAAGTTTAACAAGTATAGGGGGTTCTGCATTCTCTGGTTGCAGTGGACTTACAGGAGGGTTGAACTTAGGGGAATGTACAAGTTTAACAAGTATAGGGGGTAATGTATTCTCTGGTTGCAGTGGACTTACAAGCATAACCTTACCATCAAGTTTAACAAGTATAGGGGATTCTGCATTCCGTTCTTGCAGTGGACTTAAAGGGGAGTTGAACATAGGGGAATGTACAAATTTAACAAGTATAGAGGGTTATGCATTCGAGGGTTGCAGTGGACTTACAAGCATAACCTTACCATCAAGTTTAACAAGTATAGGGAATTCTGCATTCCAAGATTGCAGTGGACTTACAGGGGAGTTGAACATAGGGGAATGTACAAATTTAACAAGTATAGGGATGAATGCATTCAATGATTGCAGTAGCCTTACAAGTATAACTTTACCATCAAGTTTAACAAGTATAGAAGATAGAGCATTCTTGCGTTGCAGTGGACTTAAAGAGGTTATAATTGATAGTGAGTATGTATATACTAATGCAAAATCGGCATCTGCGTGTGGTAGTCTGTTTAGCAACTCATCTATCACCACTGTAAAGGTTTGGACTAGTTTGGTTGAAGAAGGAACTAATAGTTATATCACCACAAACTTCACGAAGGGTGAAAATGAGGTGATTGGCGGAAAGAGCTATACTGTTTATTCTAAATATGCGGTTAAGTTTTAAACTAATTTTTAGGAACAGTAGAAATCTCACTATAATAGAAAAAGTCGCTGTCAATAGACGATAATCTTGATTAAAAACATAAAATACAAAAAAATTAATAAAAGCTAGAAGAGTTTAAGGAGTTATCCTAAGGTTATTTAATCTTTTGGGGGATACTTCACATTACCTTCTAGTTTTTTATAAGTGTAACGCTTGCTTTTGTGTGGGAATGCGAGAGAGAAAAGTATGTACAAAAGGAAGGTGGAGAGGAGTGTTGAGTCTTAACAAGAGGGAGCGAGAGAAAAAGAGAGGGTAAGAAAACTTGATTTAAGATAACAGGCGTAAATTGTTTGTAAATTTGCGAGAAAAAATATATAATAGGTTAAAAGGAGAGATTTATGTTATACGAGGATATTAAAAAAGCAAATGTTCAAGCAATGAAGGACAAGGACGTTGTGGCTCGAAGTTTTTATAGCGTGCTTTTAAATAAAATTATGCTTGAAAACATCAAAAAAAGAGAAAAGGGCGGAGAGGTTGACGATAGTGATATCGCGAACATCTTGCAAAAGACCATAAAGGAGCTTGACGAAGAAAAGGATAACTATGCCAAGGTGGGCAACAGCGAAGAGGTTGCAAGTATTGCAAGGCAAATTGAGATTGCTAAAGGTTATCTTCCTAAGCAGTTGACAGCCGAGGAGATTAAAGAGGTAATACTCTCGCTAGAGGACAGGTCAGTGCCAAGTGTTATGAAACACTTTAAGGCAAACTACAACGGCAAGTGTGATATGAAGCTTGTGCAAGAGGTTTTAAAGAGTTTGTAATGAAAGTTTTTGCAATTAGTGACCTTCATCTTTCAATCAACAATCCAAAGCCGATGGATATTTTTGGACCTGTGTGGCAAGGGTACCTAGACAAGATTTTTGAAGATTGGAAGGCAAAAGTCAGCGATGAGGATTTAGTTTTGCTTGCTGGAGATTTTTCTTGGGCGATGAAGCTTGAGGACACCAAAGAGGACTTTGCCTTGCTTTCTTCGTTGCCTGGCAAAAAGATTATCATAAGAGGCAATCACGACTATTGGTGGAAGTCAATTTCTGCTGTGCGCGCCTTTTTGCCAGAAAATTTTTATGCCATACAAAATGATGCTATAAAATTTGGCGATATTGTAGTTTGCGGAACGCGCGGATGGATGGTGCCAGAGCGAAATAGCGAGCAAAGTGAAGAAAATAAGAAAATTTATGACAGAGAAGTGATAAGACTTGAACTCACACTTGAGTCGGCAAGCAAGCTTAGGCAAGAAGGTGATAAGCTTATCTGCATAATGCACTATCCGCCTTGCAACTTTACACGAGACGACAGCGAGTTCACTTCGCTTATCGAAAAGTACAAGGTTGACAAAGTGGTGTTTGGGCATCTGCACGGAAAGAAAATTCAAACAACTTTTATTAAAAATGGTGTTCCTTATTATTTAACTTCGTGTGATATTGTTGACAATAAATTGATTGAGATTTTGTAAGTAAAAACAATATAAAAAAGTGAAAAAATATAAAATAATTTATTTTTAATTTAATTATTAAAAAATATTTAAAAATAATTAAGATAAAAAGTTTAAAGATACAAAATAAAATTAAAAAATCAAACAAATAAATAGCAAAATTGTTTTAAATAGAAAAAATAAAAAATCAAATACAAAATACATAGTAAAATTTTTAAAAATCAAATAAATCAAAAAAATACTAAATATTACACAAAAAAGCAATAAATTAAGTATTAAATAATAAAAAAAATAAGAAAATTATTAAAAAATCTTAAAAAATAAGCAAAAAAATTCAACAAAAATACATATTAAAAATTTTTAAAAACATATAAAAACATAAAAAATAGAAGATAGTACATATTAAGACAAAAGGAGAGCTATGAAAAGGGTCGCGCTGATTTGTCTATTAAGCCTTATTTGCCTTGGAGCGTCTGCACTGCTGTTTGCGTGCGGAGGGTCAACTGCGCCTACAAATCTATACTTCGTTCAAGACCAAGTGGACCTTGTTTTAAATGGAAGCATTACGATGAGTACCCTTCTTCGTATAGTTCCAGGAAATGCAAGCGGATTTAGAATAGACTATACTTCAAGTGACGAGAAGATTGCGCGGGTTGATAGTTCGGCTGTTGGGTATTTGCGGATAGTGGCGAGAGGGTACGGAAGTGCCGAGATTACTGCGACAATTCGAGATACCAATCTTACCGACAGCATAATTGTCAATGTCACTGACGGCGACATTGTTGATATGTATGTTGACGAGCTGTCAGTTATACGAAATTATTATGTCGGGCAGACTTTTGAAAGAACGGGGATGACCGTTTGGGCACTCTATGAAAGTGGAGAGAGCAGTCAGATATCAGAAGAGGACTATCAAGTCAATGTTTTAAGAGAAGGCGAGAAGATGTCCGTTGATACGCCACTTATTAAGGGTGACAGTTTGACGATATCCTATCGGAACTATGACTATGAGGTGGAGCTTCTTATCTTAGATGACTATATTGCGTCGCTTGAGGTCACTACGCCTCCTGTTGTAGAGCAATACTATATTGGCGACAGCTTTGACAGCACGGGTATGGTGGTTGAGGCGGTCTATGCAAGTGACAAGCGCGAGGTTATCACCGATTACACCTTCGACAGTCAGCCGTTTGACTATAATGACAGCGGTATTACCTTGACTTACCAAGATGTCAGTCTCTTCTATCCACTTGAGATTAGCGCAAACACAGTTGTTTCAAATTACGGTTTACTCCAAGAGGCGATAGATAGCGCGTTGGACGGCGACAGCATTATGATAACGGGCAGACATAACAATGTGCCGACAATCCATATCCCATCATCTAAAAACCTTATCATCTTTGGAAGAGCAACCGACAGCCTTGGCGTTTCGGTCACCGCAAGGGCAAATTCACCTGCCTTTGTCATTGTAGGTGAGGGAGAAGGCTCACTTACGCTTGCAAACTTCACTCTTTCTGGGCAAGGCGAAACGAGCGCGCTCATCACATATCAAGAGGATAGCTTTGAGAGCCTTAATAATTTTGACCTTACTATAGACAATGTTACAATAAATGGTACAATAGGCGCGATTGACTTCGCTCTGCCAGCACAAGAAGGCAATTTGATTGAAAACTTTAATATTCAGGTTTTAAATAGTCAAATAAATATCAGCGAGTATTTAGAAGGGGCAATCAAACTTTCATATGTTCAAAACAGCAGTCTGACTATTACAAACAGTCAAATCACTTCAAATATTACCCTTGAGATTACAAACTGCAACAATTTAAGTTTGAATATTGACGGAAGTGTCTTAAGTGGCGATGAGGTTGTAGTTGATGTCACCTATTCAAAACTTTAATATGAGAACTATTGCAATGCAAAAAAGTGGCATATAAGTATTGACTATTAAAAATCTTATGGTAAAATCTAATAAAAAGGTTGGAGAAATAATTTTTTTCCAACCTTTTGCAATTTAAAAGGAGATTTGCTATAATATGGGAGTATTTGATGATTTGATTAAAATTGATGAAAATGGAGAGATTGTTTATAACCAATGGATTGAATGGGACCACTTTTTTATTACAAATAAGCCAGAATGGCTTAGAGATATTTTAAGAAATATAATGGCATTATTTGGTCATTGTATGAATTGTACGGCATTGGATGGCTGTTATTTAGTAACTAGAAATATGCCAAAGCAGCCCTTACACGAACGATGCGATTGCAGAAAGAAAAATATTACTCAAGCCATTGTAAAAAGGAATGCAAATGCCGAATGTGATATTAGAAAATTTACCGAATACGTTTTTAAAAATACACAAGATTCTAAAGGGAAAAATCAAATATTTTATGATTTAGGATTTAATATTGATGATTCTGGTTATTTGCAAACAGAGTATAATAAACAAGCACTAAATCAGTATTTAAACGGAAACTATGTATTAAAAAATTTGGATAGACGAGGGCAACGATTAGCGATTCCCATATCATTGAATGGGACAAGTTTTTATTCGGGTTGGTTATTATGCCCAGAAGGAAAGATTAGAAATACTACACCATTTGGAGGTTGGATAAAATGAAAAAATTAGATTTAGTAAAGTTGAGAAATGATAAGCTTTATAAAAATTTCAATTTAGTGAAAGATATGCACGGAATAGCTATTGAAATAAAATATGATAATGCTGATGTATTATTTTTTAATCCACAAAATGTTGGAGATTATGCAATTGCAAATGTAAAAATTGTGGATTTAGAATTAGAAAAAGAAAAACTCCCAGTGGAATTAGAAAAAGAACTACTTTTAAGACTAGATGATATAATTGCAAAAGCAAAGAACGCGATAGAACCTATTAAGATTAAAGAATATGATATAGTAGAATTGATTGTTGAAGAAGATAGATATACCAAATATGGAATACATAAGGGCACCAGAGGTTGTGTTATAGATAATAATGCAGTTCAAGACTATATAGAAGTAGATTTTTCTGGGATAGATAAAAATGGCGAGTTTTATGGAGATTGCATTTCTGTCAAAATTGATGATTTAAAAGTTATTAAATAATTTTGAAACTAATTATACTAAATTTTAATAGGTTTAGAACGAATTAGACCGAAAGTTGTGCTTTTAATTAAACCTAGCTAAATACAAAAGAATAAAATCAAAAGATTATTTTTAAATTTTGGTAATTAAAAAAAGAGTGGATTTTTAAGTTTTTAAATCTACTCTTTTTATATTTGTTATTTTTAAAATCAATATTTTTATTTACATTAAATTACCAAATTTTAACTTATTAATCTTCCTTTGGAAAAACGATAACATATCTATGAGGCTCTGTCCCTTTGCTGAGCGTGGTCACTCTATCGTCATCTTGAAGGGTGGTGTGGATTATACGGCGCTCACTTGGGTTCATAGGTGAAAGCTTTAAATACCTTCCACTTCTTGCCACCTTGTTTGCACTGCGTCTTGCAAGCTCGGCAAGGCTCTCGGCTCTCTTTTCTCTGTATCCGCCAATGTCAAGTAAAATCTTTTTGTTGTTTCTGCCGTTCATTACAGATACAAGTTTGTTAAGCGCATAGTAACCTTCGCCGTGATGCCCAATTACGTCTCCAAGCTCCTCACCTGTAACTGAGATGTGGCGATATTTTTCATCTTCGGTTGTCTCGATGTCTACGTCACGTCCTAAAGTTTCAAAGAAACCTTCTAAAAACTCAACAGCGTCAACAGCAGGAACCTGCTCGTCAGCCTCTTGGTCTTGAGCTTCCATTGCAAGTGGTTGAGCGCTTTTCTCTGGGCTCTTCTCTTCCTTCTTTTCTGGTTTTTTCTCAGTTTTCTTCGTAGGCTTAGGCTCGGCTTTTGCCTCTTTACTTTCTTTAACGCTTTCAGGCTTTTTCTCTTCCTTTGCCTCCTGCGCTTTAACTGCTTTAACCTTTTCATATTTAGGTCTTGCCTCTTCTGAGATAGTGACAAGTACCTTTGCATTCCTAAATAGTCCGCCTTCTTTTAAAATCTTAATGTCAACGTCTTCACGCGTTGCCTTAAGCTCAAAAAGTGCGTTTTCAATAGCCTTTTCTATAGTTTTTCCAATACCTTCACAA
Source organism: uncultured Clostridia bacterium (assembly GCA_944350015.1). Classification (GTDB taxonomy): domain Bacteria; phylum Bacillota; class Clostridia; order Christensenellales; family UBA1242; genus Caccovivens. The sequence goes on from CALVNW010000003.1 coordinate 111,733, forward strand.
GATATCATATTTCCTCCATCTAAAACTTCCTAAAATTTTCTTGAATACTCAACAACATCGTTTGCCTTGTCTTCCTTTTCTTTCTTCTTGTCCATAATTTTATCAATGATTAGAAGTTGAAGTGGCAATAGAATTGTTGAAACAACTTGTCCTGTAAGCATATAAATTGCAAATATACTGCTATAGAACAGAGCGAATAAGCCAAGTAGTACCGGTATTAGAATCTGCATCCACTTCATTGCGCCCTTTTGTTTTACCGTCTCTTTGCCAAGCTTTTTGTTCTTGCGTTTGTTGTGCCAGTTTGTAAGTAGTATGCTTAGCGTTGAAACAAGTACGCATAGAATAGTCAAGATATAGTAGCCGTTCACTCTGCCTCTAAGCCCGTCAAGGTCTGGCATAAAGGCGTTGTATACTTCCTCTTCGCGCGCTTCAAAGCCCGATGCCTGAGATGATAACGTTTGGAAGCTCATAATTGACTGGGTAGTAGGTGAGTCTGCAAGCCAGATGTTTTCAATCCATAAGAAACTGTTCTTATCCACATCGTATACAAGTGCAACCTCATTCATTGCAAGGTTTTGTACCATCTCTGAAAGATAAAGGTCGCGTGTCAGTGGCTGTCCATTTTCATCAACCAACTGCTGTCCATTTTCGTCAAGCACTGGCATATCTTCGATTAAAATCACCTCAAGGCTTCCTTCAGCATCGCCTTCTTGATATACAGGGATAAGCTTGTTGATAAGTGAAACAATGTAGTCGTTGTCGGTTACTGCCTTATATGCAATTGTGGTGTTTGAGCCGTCTACAATGGTGGTCTCTTCAATCGTTGAAAAGTCGGTTTTGTAAAGTGTTCTATAAAGCTCCTCTTCAATAGTGAGATTGCCATTTTCGTCGCGGACAAACTCTTCGCCCTCTGTGGCGTAGCGGACAAGGGCTATATAATCGCCGTCCTCTTCGCTATAAATCTCTATTCCAAGACTTTGATAGTCGGCAAGCTCGCTTAGTTTTGTCTGGTCAGAGTAGTCGCCTAAATATTCATCCACCACATTTAAGGTGTTTGCGTATGTGTATTTCAAGTTATTGTAACTTGTTGTGATGTTGTAGCTTGCCATCGAGTTGAGTCCGCCGAGCAAAGTAAAGAAAACTACAAGGTTTAGCGCCATCATCAAAAAGGTTACAAGACAGCCAGAATAATAACTTCTATTCATATATTTGCGATAGACTTCATTCTGCTTTTGGTTCATAACCTGTGGCGTCTTTTCGTAGCGCGCTTTGATTTTGTCGAGCTCTGGTTGCATCTTCTGTTGAATAGCGTTCATTTTTTGTTGATTATACTTGCTGTATGTGTCAACAATAGCCCATATAACTCTTATTACCACCGTCAAAAATATAACGGCTAGCACATAATTGTTACAAACTTTATCAAAGGCGCGGATAATGGTCTCCCAAAAACCAGTAGGCTCACTCACTGCAAGCAAAGTGCTTAAAATAGCCATTTAATATCTCCTTTAATATTTATAGGAACAGGGTCGTATCCGCATTTTTTCGATAGGGGACTGCAACGAAAAATTCGCCTTAGCCCTATCGCTATGCCCTTTAACCCAAACTCGCTGATTGCCGATAGTGTGTAACTTGAACAGGTTGGATAGTATCTACACGAATGTGGCAACAGCGGAGACAGGCAATATTTATAAAAATAAACAGGCAATTTTAAAATAAACTTAAAGGCGCGACTAAGAGATTTCATCCTTGCTAAACAACTTCTTTAGTTGACTTTCAAGCTCGCTATAGCTGAGCGTGCTGGCGCCCTTTTTTGCCTGCAATATATAATTACGGTTACTTTTGGCAAGATTGTTTTGTCTTATAATCTCTTTCAATCTGCGCTTCAAAAGGTTGCGCACGTGCGCCTTACCTTCTTTTTTCGAAACTGAGTAACCTATCTTATATGATTTGTATTTACTTTTTACAATATAAAGGTTGAAGTTTTGCGTGTGAACGCGCTCACCTTTTTTGAAGATATAATTAAATTGCCTAGTCTTTTTTAATCTGTGGTCTAATTTTGCCTTAAGCTGATAATTTTTTTCTTCCACGATTTCTTCTTCTCTTTAAAACGTTTCTTCCGCCATTAGTTCTCATTCTTTCTCTAAATCCGTGAACTTTATTTCTTTGTCTCTTCTTTGGCTGATAAGTTCTCTTCATAAATGCCTCCTTTTTAACATAGTAACTATTTTATTATAAATAATAATTTTGCATTTGTCAATTATAAAAAGAGATTTTTAGCAAACTTAGTTTTCGAGCCTTACGCTCGGCGAAGTATCGTTTAGTATACCTGTAATTTAGCTAAACCTTGGTCCGCCCGAGAAAAATAAGAAAAAGGTGTCGACGACACCCAAACTTAGCCAACCTTAGGTTGGACCATTATCGGCAAACTTAGTTTGCATCGTTTTTTAATCATCCTTATTGGCAGAAATGACGGAGAGGTACAGGTTAGTAGCATTTTTTGGTGACAAATTCGAGCGAAGTACGTCAATTTGCTTGACAAAAAATGCGGGGGGGGTAGAATAGGGTATCCAAAATAAATTTTGGATACC
>CALVNW010000004.1 GCA_944350015.1 uncultured Clostridia bacterium
GCAACTAGTTGCTAGATTAGGTAAGAAAATACTAAAACTATTTCAAAAACTTACACCCCCATTATTGACAAAGAGCCTTAAAAAAATAAAAATAATGTGTTTTTAACTATATAATGAATAAAACGCCATAATTTTTTGCTTTTTTATGTGAAAAATATGTATTTTTGCAAATTTTCATATAAAACTCACACTATTTTTACTGCGATAGCTTTATCTCCAATCGATTGGCGTTTCGTTATGTTCTATTAAAAATTGATTGCATTTAGAAAAATGTTTGCATCCAAAGAAACCTCGATATGCAGATAGTGGGCTTGGGTGAGGCGCCTTCAAAACTAGATGCCAACTTGCGATGAGGGGTGCGAAACTTTGCGCGTATGAACCCCACAGCATAAAAACAACGGGCTTTTTACTGCTTCCAACAATTTCAATTATTTTTCGTGTGAGCGTTTCCCAACCCTTATCTTTATGAGAGTTAGCTTGCCCGCGTCTGACAGTTAAAACAGTGTTTAAAAGTAGCACGCCTTGCTTTGCCCAGCGCTCCAAATTGCCATTTTTATAACAAGTTATCTTAAGGTCATCTTCAATTTCCTTCATTATATTTACAAGCGACGGCGGAAGCTCCACATTTTCAGGCACCGAGAAAGATAGCCCTTGCGCTTGCCCAGGCTCGTGATAGGGGTCTTGCCCAATGATGACAACTTTTATTTTATCAAGCGGAACAAAATTGAGTGCATTGAATATGTTTTGCTCACTAGGATAAATTTGATAATTACTGTATTCACTTTGCAAAAAACTTTGCAGATTTTTAAAGTAATCCTTTTCAAATTCTGGCTTTAACAAATCATACCAGCTTCTTCTTATCTGTATCATATCCTTATTATAATGCAAAACTCCCAAAAGGTCAAATGTTTCAAGCTTTTGTCCAAACTGCTCGTATTATGCTGGACAAATATCGTTGAATTTGTCTGTTATTGTGTTGTATATTTACAAAACAAAATATGATTAAAGATATATTAAGATATAACAAACAATTCAATAAATAAATCAATAAATACATTTATAAAATATTAACTATTTCCTTGTCTCAACTGCAACTGAAAGGGCGACGGTTGCGCCAACGATTGGGTTATTGCCCATACCTATAAAGCCCATCATCTCAACGTGAGCAGGCACCGAAGAGGAGCCAGCAAACTGTGCGTCGCAGTGCATTCTTCCCATAGTATCGGTAAGTCCATAGCTTGCAGGACCGCATCTCATATTGTCAGGGTGAAGGGTACGCCCTGTACCGCCACCAGAGGCAACCGAAAAATAATCTCTACCGTTTTCAAAACACCACTTTTTGTAAATGCCAGCAACTGGGTGTTGGAAACGCATCGGATTTGTCGAGTTACCAGTAATCGATACATCAACTTTTTCGTGTTTCATAATGGCAACGCCTTCTGGCACGTCATAAGCTCCGTATACCTTAACATTGGCTCTTTGTCCATTTGAGAAAGCCTTTTCGTTTAAGATTTTAAGCTCACCGCTCTTGTGGTCATAAGAGGTATTTACAAAGGTAAAGCCATTTATTCTTGAGATAATATAGGCTGCATCCTTGCCAAGTCCGTTAAGAATAACGTTAAGGGGAGTTTTTCTCACCTTATTTGCAGAGGTTACAATGCCGATAGCGCCTTCAGCAGCGGCAAAACTTTCGTGTCCAGCAAGGAAGCAAAAACTTTTAGTCTCCTCTTTTAAAAGCATACTGCCAAGCCTGCCGTGACCAAGCCCTATTTGACGTTCGTCAGCAACCGAGCCCTTTACGCAATATGCTTGCAATCCTTCACCAAGTTTTAGCGCAACATCACAAGCCTTTTTGGTGCCAGTTTTGATTGCAATAGCAACGCCGAGTTCGTAAGCTTTAACTGCGTTGTCAAAGCAGATAGGTTGTATACCTTTTACAATCTCTTCAACATTTATTCCAGCGTCGAGACAGATTTGTTTAGCCTCATCCAAGCTTTTAATATCATATTTTTTTAGGGTATCTTCAATACCAGTTCTTTTGATTGTCTCTTCCATTATTTAACCCTCCTTGGATCGATTTTTGTAACTGCCTCATTGTAGCGTCCATAAGTTTTAGTCGCCTTTTCGATTGCCTCTTGCGCTGGCACACCTTCACGCAGTGATTTCATAAGTGAGCCAATTGCAATATATTCGTAGCCGATAATCTCGCCATTTTCGTCAAGCCCTTCTTTAGTTATGTAGCCTTCAGCAAGATTTAAATATCTCGTGCCTTGACCATCTTGAGAATAGACAGTGCCAACATTACTTGATAGCGTCTTGCCAAGGTCCTCAAGAGCAGAACCTACAGCAAGCCCGTTATCAGAGAATGCCGATTGACTTCTGCCATAAACAAGTTGCAAGAAGATGTTTTTCATTGCGTCATTGATGGCGTCACAAACAAGGTCGGTATTGAGCGCCTCAAGCAGTGTCTTGCCAGGCAAAATTTCAGCCGCCATAGCTGCCGAATGCGTCATACCACTGCAACCGATTGTTTCAACTAATGCCTCTTTTATAATGCCGTCTTTGACATTGAGAGTAAGTTTGCAAGTGCCTTGTTGAGGTGCACACTTTCCGCAACCGTGCGAAAACCCAGAAACCTGTTTAATATCTTTTAGTTGTATCCATTCGCCCTCTTCTGGAATAGGGGAAGGACCAAATCCATTTAAATTCATAGGACAACTCATAATAATTTTCCTCCATTGTCAATTATATAAATTCAAGGCAGTAATGTCAAATTTATTGATATATTTTATTTTAGTGAAATTTTGCAAATGTGAAATATATTGCATAGAAAAACAGCGGTTTGTAGCAATTTTTTACAAAAAATATTAAAAAATGATAAAATCATTTGTTTTTAACAAAAAAATATGTTATTGTATAAATATATTAAAGGAGGGAAAATGAAAAATTTAATCGAAAAATCAAAAGGCATTATGAAAAAACAAACAGTAATGATTATTTTGCTTGTTGTTGCACTTTTCTTTACTGCTTTGTATATCGGCGTGCTTGCAAGACCAATCAGCTATGGTATGGCTTACTCTGGTTCAATAGCTGTAGAAGGAGAAACGCCTGTAGACCTTACAATCAAATTCAAGAATAGCGAAGTTATGGTATATTCTGCGTCAGGCGAAGAACAAGGACAAAAAGTTGAAATGGAAGTAGAGTTCTTTATTATCACTAATGGCAATAAGTTTATGACTGTTGGTATTAAGGGTGATGGCACGGGCGACACTATAACACAAGAGGAGTATGACGCTACGGTTGCCGGACTTAAGGCAGACAAGGAGGCTTGGGATGCAGTATGGGCAAGCGAAGATGTTGACAAAATCAACGCTTTTTCAATGACAATGGAAGGCGAAGATATGACTTGCAACGGCGCTATCGCTTTTGCAGTGGTTATGGGACTTGTTACAGTTGCCTCGATTGTGTTTGCTGGACTTTCTTTAAACCTTTACATTAAGGACAAAAAGGCTGGTTCTCAAACAGTAGTCACTGATGAACATCCAGACAAGAATGAAGAACAAGGTGCAAACTAAGACCTTTTCTTAAGTTAAAGTAGAATAAAAAGTCAATTATGGGTTGACTTTTTATTTTTTTAATGGTAATATAGGCATAACAAGGTAAAACTTGTATAATTTAATCAAAATGGTGGAGTAAATTTAGTAGTTTTATATTTGTCTTTAAGAGATAGGGCGGTTGGTGCAAGCCTGAAAGAGGGTATAAGGCGAATTACAGTTATTTCAAGTTTTGCGTAATTCTCACGAACGAGAAAAATAAGTTGCAGATAATCAAAGTTGGCTTAGTATCGTCAAAGCGTGTCAGCGTTAAGACTTTTGGTTGTCCTCGCATAAATTTTGGGTGGTACCACGAACGCACGCTTCGTCCTAAAAAATAGGATAGGCGTGCTTTTTTGAAGGAGTTATTATGAAAAAATTAAAATTGGTATCGCCAACTATTGAGGATAAGAACGACTGGCTAAAATATATAGACGAGTTTCACGAGACTAACCCCGACTCCCATCCTCTTGACTTCAAAATTGGTGATGATTACGGGGCTTGGCTTAAGAAAAAGAGCGATGAAAGCCAGGGAATTAATTTGGAAGAGGGCAGAGTACCATCAACGGTATACTTTTTAAAAGAGGAAGGCAAAGACAAGATTTTAGGTCACGTTTCAATAAGGCACAGCATAGACAACAAGTTCCTTGCCGAAGTTGGCGGACATATTGGCTATGGCACACGCCCAGACGAGAGAGGTAAGGGCTATGCAAATTACGCACTAAAACTTGCCCTTTTGGAGTGCAAAAAGCTTGGCATTGAAAATGCTATGATTACTTGTAAGACAAATAATATTGCAAGCGCAAAATGTATTCAAAAGAATGGTGGTAATTTGCGAGATGAGATAACCTTTAACAACGAAAAGTTCAGTAGATATGATTTTGACATAAAGGAGGAAAAGATGAAAGTAGATACAAATTTGTTTAAAGAACTTAAAGAGCGTGGACTTTTGTACCAATGCACCGACGAGAAGGCACTGAAAACAATGCTTGAGAGCGGAAAGCCTATTGCATTATACGAAGGCACAGACCCAACAGCTGATAGTTTGCATATAGGTCATTGCGTGCCATACGTTATTTTGAGAAGGTTTCAGCGGGCAGGGCACAAGGTATACTTGTTGATGGGAGGTGCAACCGCTTGCATTGGCGACCCTTCTGGCAAAAGTGAGATGCGCAAACTTTTGACTAAAGAGCAAATCCAGAGCAATATTGACAAAATCAAAGATACTTTAAGCGTATTTTTGGACTTTGATGGCGAAAATAAAGCGGAAATCGTCAACAACTACGACTGGTTCAAAGATTTAACATACATTGATTTTATGCGCGAAATAGGTCAGCATTTTAATGTAAATGAGATGCTTTCAAGCGAAATTTACGACAATCGATTAAAAGAAGGCGGACTTACTTTCTTTGAAATGGGATATATGCCAATGCAAGCATATGATTTTGTGCATTTAAACAAGGAGAAAGGTTGTTCGCTTGAATGGGGTGGCGCTGACCAGTGGGGGAACATCGTAGCAGGCGTAAAGCTTGCACGAAAACTCAGCTTTGCCGATGGTAAGGAAAGAAATATGGTCGGCGCAACCAATCCTCTACTGTTAACTCCAGAAGGCAAGAAGATGGGCAAAACAGAAAAAGGCGCAATTTGGATTGATAAAGACAAAATCTCAGCATATGACTTCTACCAAGGTATCTACCAAACCCCTGACGCTTGCGTTGAGATGATGTTCGCACTCTTTACCGACGAGCCTATGGACAAGGTTAGAACAATGATAAAAGAGGATATAGTAAAGGCTAAAAAGACCCTTTGCTACGAAATTACCAAGTTTGTACGTGGCGAAGAAGATGCAATTAAGGCACGTGATATGAGCGAAAACCTCTTCACGCAAGGTGGCGATGATGCACCTACGTTTGAGCTTTCAAGAGAAGAGCTTGCAAACGGCAAACCTATTTGCGACCTTTTGTTTGAAACAAAACTTGCCCCATCCAAGAGCGAGGCAAGACGTCTCATTCAAGGCGGAGCAATCTCAGTTAAGGGCGAAAAGGTGGACGATTTTACCCTTACAATCAAGGAGACCGACTTTGAAAATGGCGCGCTTTTGCTTAAGAAAGGCAAAAAGAATTTTATAAAAGTTGTTTTAAAATAAATCCTAAAAACAGCTAGCAAACTTTTGCCAGCTGTTTTTTGCTGACCTTTATCGGCAATAAATTATTTTGATTTTACTTGTAATTTTGCCGATAGTGTGGTATAATTAATTATAAAAAGGAGAGGTATGGAATACAAATCAGTTGATGAGATGGCAAAACTTTGGTCTTTAAGCGAAAGGTCGGTGCGAAACTATTGCGCTCAAGGTAGAATAGAGGGGGCAAGGCTAGCTGGCAAAACTTGGCAAATACCGATAGACGCATTAAAGCCAAGCCGAAAACCAAAGATAAGTAACTTGCTCAGCGTTTTAAAAGAGGAAAAGGAACAAAAATTAAAGGGTGGAATATATCATAAAACTCAAGTTTTGCTTGCGTATAACTCCAATCACATTGAGGGGAGCAAGTTAAGCGAAGAGCAAACTAGGCATATCTACGAAACAAATACAGTTGGCATCTCTGACAAGGCGGTAAATATAGATGACATTAATGAAACAATCAATCATTTCAAATGTTTTGATTATATCATCGACAATGCAAATGTGCAGTTAAACGAAAAAATGATTAAAACTCTTCATAGAATGCTAAAAAATAACACTAGCGACGCAAATAAAACGTGGTTTGCTGTTGGAGATTATAAAAAGTTGCCAAATGAGATAGGCGGAAAGGAGACCTGCTTGCCAGAGCAAGTTGAGACAGAGATGAAAAAACTTCTTGATAGATATAACAAAAAAATCAAGAAAAACCTTGAAGATATTGTCGAATTTCATAAATTATTTGAGACCATCCATCCTTTTCAAGATGGCAATGGCAGGGTTGGGCGATTGATTATGTTTAAAGAATGTTTAAAGTATGATATTGTGCCATTTATCATTACAGATGACCTTAAATACTACTATTATCGCGGTCTAAATGAGTGGGATAACGAAAAAGGCTTTTTGGTCGACACTTGCAAATTCGCTCAAGACCAATACAAAAAGTATCTTGATTACTTTAGAATAAGTTACCAAGCTTAAGATAAAAAGTGATTATAATATACAAGAAAGTATACAAGAAAGTATATAAGAAAATATACAAGATTGTATACAAGAAAATATACAAGATAGCCAACTTATATTATCAAGATACCAATCCAAGCATATCTTTAGTCGCTTTTGAGTGGGACTAAAATGGGTTTTCGTGCTATGTGACGAGCGGGTAAAGCTCTCAAATTCGCCAGAATTTTATGTAAAAATCACTCAATAAAAGACCAATCATCGCTTAGTAATTCTACAAAATTGATGTTGATTGCCCTTGCTATTTTTATTATGGCTTTAAAACTAACCTCAGCACTCCCATCCAACTGCCAAGCACTCGCTCTGAAACACCGCACACTTTAGAAAAATCCCTAATGTTTAATCGATTTTTAGCCATATACTCTCGAATAGGCTCAACATTTATAGCGTTTTTAATAAATCTTTTCATTTTTAACTCCTTTTAGCTTATTATAATCCGACCAATTGGTTGATGTCAAGTAAAATTTGATATTTTGTTGTAAAATTACTGAAGGAGTACATATGAGTATTTTTTCAGAGAGATTAAAAGAATTAAGACTTGAAAGGAATTTGTCTATCATTCAGTTGTCCAAACTTATAAATTATTCTGATGTTGCGATAGGCAGATGGGAGAGAGGAGAAAGAATACCAAATATTGATGTTCTCATTACTCTTGCTAAATTCTTTAAGGTGTCTACCGATTATTTATGTGGGCTAGAAGATTAATATGAATTTTAAAAATCAAATAGAAATTATAGAGAAAAAATCAAGATTTATTGGCTATCTGTTAGAATGCACTAAAGAGGATGAGGTAAAACTTGCCTTAGATTTTTTGCGCAAGGAGCATAAAAAAGCAACGCATATTTGTTGGGCTTGTAGGCTGAAAACTCCTTTTTATGAAAAAGCGGTTGATGATGGTGAGCCAGGTGGCAGTGCAGGGCGTCCTATCTTGTCAGTACTACAAAAGAAAGATGTCAGCAATGTATGCGTTTTTGTTGTGCGGTATTTTGGCGGTATCAAACTTGGCGCCGGTGGACTTGTGAGGGCTTATGCAAAGGTTACGTCAGAGCTTTTTAAATAATTTGATGTTTTATATTTTTTTTGCTCTATGATATTTTTTGTTTCAAATATTTAATTTAACCCTATTTATTTTTGAATTTTTAAAGATTTTTTGTATAATTAACATATGGGAACTATAACAGAAATTAAAAAGATTGGAAAAGGTCAACGCTATTATCTCTATCTTGATGACCAGTTTTTTGGTGTGTATGAAGCGGAAATTCTTGCAAGGCACTGTTTAAAGACAGGGCAGTCCTTTGATGATGAATTTTTTGAAGAACTCAAGCTTGAAAACGGAGATTACGCCTGTTTCAATCGAGGGTTAAGCCTTCTTGAAAAGGGTATGAAAAGCGAAAAGATGCTAAAAGATTATCTTAAGGAGAAAGGCTATCCACGCTCTTGCATCGAAAAGGCGTCAGAAAAACTTAAAAGTTATGGCTATATTGATGACAGCGCTTTTTGTGAAAGTTATATTAGCACCTACCTTACTAGCAAAAGTAAAAAGAAATTAAAATATGACCTTTTGTCAAAGGGCATTAAGGAAGATATCATTGAGGAGAAACTAGCTCAGCTATTTGATGATGAAGAAGAAAAAGAAAATCTCTTGAGGCATGCCGAAAAGTATATGTCTGGCAGAGAATTTGATTTGAAAACAAAACAAAAGTTTTATAATCATTTTGCTGGCAAGGGATATGACTACAACTTAGTTTTAAATATTTGGGAGGAGCTAAAAAATGGTCGGGATTGACATAATTGACCTTGAAAGAATTGATAAAAGTCAAGAATTTTTGAAAAAAATTGCAAATGAGAGCGAAATTGAATATGTTTCAAAATCTTTTTGTGAGAGTTTGCGTCATCAACGAACGGGGGCATTGTTTTGCGTTAAAGAGGCTGTTATGAAAGCTCTTGAGATGGGCAAAAATAGCGGTGTTGTGTTTAAGGATATCGAACTTTCGCACGAAGAGAGCGGAAAGCCAATCGTCATTCTTCACGGCAAGGCACTTGAGAGATATAACGAAAGGTTTGCCGGCAAGAAGATTGAAGTTTCACTATCTCATACGCCGATTATGGCAATCGCAATTGCTATTTTGCAGTAATAAAATATTGGCGGTGTGAGTTGTTTTTTATGTAGGTGGTAAGCAAAATGAAAAGGGTGGTGAGTTTGTTCGGCTATTTGCGGAAGAGAAAAATTTTTAAGTCCCTTAAAAATTTTTGTTTGTCATAAGATGACAAACTGCAAGCTTAAAAAGCTTGCCTCTTCCGCAAACCTCTTCGAACCACTATATTGCACGTTCAAACTTTATTGATAAGGATTAATTAAAAATATTATCAGATAAGCCAAAAGACTGGCTTATTTTTTATGAATAATTTTAAACAATAAAAACAAAATAATAAAAAGTGATTAAAAGTCAGATTAATAGGAGATAATTATGAACGCTGGCAAGATAAATCGTGAACTTAAAAAAAGAGTGAGGAATATAGAAAAGACAAAAGGCGACTATATTCACTCTGTTTTGGGTGAAAACTTTGATGGCGCCCAGCATAAGATAGTAGTAGAAGGGAAAGTATTTTCAGAGGTTTATAATGCAACCAAAGATGAGCTTTTACCCTTAGAAAAAGCCGACTTAATAGATTATTGGAATTTAGGAGAGAATGGACGGACAAATAAAAAGAGGAGAAATTTATTACGCTGACCTAAGCCCTGTAGTTGGAAGCGAGCAGGGTGGCGTTCGTCCTGTGCTTATAATTCAAAACGACGTCGGAAACAAATACTCGCCAACAGTGATAGTGTCGGCAATAACAAGCCAGCTTGGCAAGGCGAAACTTCCAACGCATATAGAGCTTCCGGCAGAAAAATACAACTTGCCAAAAAATTCGGTCGCACTACTAGAGCAGATAAGAACGCTTGACAAGCGCAGACTTCAAGAGAAAGTCACCACTCTCTCACCAGACAAGATGCGAGAGGTCAATAAAGCCCTCCTTATATCACTCGGGTTTTAATTTGAATATTGTTCAAAAAATGTATTTTTAAAAGATAAATATATACAAACAAAAAACGCTTGTACACAATGAGAGGCACAGGCGTTTTTATAATAGAATTTTTAAACATAAATCTGGCAGGGGTGGTAGGAGTTGAACCCACCTCAGGAGTTTTGGAGACTCTTATTCTACCGATGAACTACACCCCTTTATAAGTCTACTTAGATAATATACTACAAATTAGGTTTTTAGTCAATAAAAATTAAAAAATTTGTAAAAATTAAATAAAAATTTAGTATTTTGTCGTTTTTGTGTTATAATGTCTATGTTTAACAGTCGCAAAAGATAAAGTTAGGAGTTTTTATGAACATAGGCATTGACATAGATGGAGTTATGACAAAACAAGATAAATATGTAAAGAAATATTTTTCTAAGTTTTTGCAAGAGAAAAATATATCCTTTAAACAGGATAGAACAAAGGCACGCTATAATATGCAGTTCGGTGTTACGCAAGAAGTGGAAGATGCCTTTTGGAATGAATATGCCTTTCACTATGCAAAAGTTGTGAAAGTTATGAGTAACGCCTCTCAAATCATAGACAAACTTCGCAGAGAGGGCAACACAATAACTATCATTACCGCACGAGTTCACTCAAGCCACCAAACTCCAGAGGGCGAGAAGATGAGGCAGGCTGTTAAAACTTGGCTTGCTAAAAATAAAATCTATTATGATAACATCTATTTTGGAAGTGAAAAAACAGGCAAAGTAGCATTAGCAAAGGAAAGTAAGATTGAGGTTATGATAGAAGATTCAGTTAGAAACACGAATGAGCTATCTACATTTATCCCTGTGCTTGTGTTTAGAAATCAGGCAAACAAAAAGACAAAAGGACCAAATAAAATAATTGTAAACAGCTGGAAAGATGTGTATAAAACTATAAATAATCTTTCAAATATAAATAAGGTAAAAAATAATTAAAAATTAGCAAAATTATTAAAAAAATAAACAAAAATTACAAAAAATACAATAAAAACATTAAAAATTCAACAAAAAACATTAAAAATTCAACAAAAAATATTAAAATACAATAAAAATTTACAAAAAATTTGACAAAAAGCATAAAAAAATAATAAAAAATTAAAAAAATATTAAAATATATTAAAAAATAATAAAAAATAATTAAAAAATAAATAAAAATAAGGACATATTAAGTGTAATTGCCAATATGTCCTTTTTTATAGCAATAATAATCTATTAAATTTTTATTTTGATATTAATTCATAATCTTCCTAATAAAATTTAATTTAATAATAAATAATTTTTTATATTAATATTAATTATTAATTTATAATCTTTTTCGTAAAATTTAATTTAATAACAAATAATTTTTATTTAAAATTAATTTTAACCTATTTTTAAATTATAAAACTTGCGACTAAATCTTTCAAGCATTCGACAACATCTTTAAGTCTTTCGTCATCGTCAATGAGCCTTTGGTTGAAGCAAATTTGCAATTTAAAACAGTCATTTTTAATTTGATTAATCGTTCTTGCTTTTTTGTATGAGTCAAAAATTGAGTTGATAGAAAAGTATTGCAAGTTGTGGTTATTTAAGATGTTGATTATCTGATATAACTTTTCTTTGTCATAGTCATTTGGTAAAAACAGCGTCACGTCTTGCACTCTGTCTTTACTTAGAACGTGCAGTTCAAGAAAGAGTTTTGTTTTAGGCTTGAGAACTTTTTTTACTAGAGTTGTCTTGTAAGCATTCTTTTTGATGTTAAAATAATCTTGGTCATTATCCCTGCTCTTATAGATGATAGAAAAGCCAAATTCCTTATAAAAGAGTTTGCATAGGCTACCTGTTATGCTTTCACTTGGCTTAAGTTTGCCGTTTAAGATGCTATCCTTAGCGTGCGGAGCAGATATTACTATGTCACTTATACCGTCAACATACTCAAAATCATTCAAACTTTGAGCTTTCGAAAATGCGTCATCAATCTCGCGTAGTCTTTCAAGGCTAATCTGCCTTGACTTAATTTCATTACGTTTGCGAATTGTCTTGCAAAAAGAATGCAAGGCATTTACAATTTTAACAAGATTTTGAGGAGAATACTCCAAAAAATTATTATTTATCTCAATTTGCACGGCTTTTTGCATAGGTTTGCTTGAAATAAAGTTTGACACCGTCTTCTGCTCTAGGCTGTAACCCTGGTCAATAGCAATCCTATAGATGCCAAATTTTTTGAAGGTGCTAGTAAGCTCGCCAAGCATACCATTGTCATCTTGCAAGGTCTTACCGAAGTTTGAGCAAATATTGACAACAAAATCACCCTTACTTATGGTGTGAAGGTCAAGCACAACAATCGGCGAGTATTTTCGGCATACGCTGGCAAGTTGATTTTTGTAATCAGACTTCTCATCACTGTTTGCATCGTCTCCACAGTTTTTGGTTTTGCAAAGTATGCTGTATCCAAAATACTTATTTAAAAGCTTTGCGATGACCCCGCTATTATACTCTGCAGGATAAATTTTTCCATCTTTTGTAAAAGATGATGAGTGTGGCGCACTGATAATAATGTCGCTTCTATTGCCTAGGATAAACTCATAAGAGGATTCGCCTTCATTTTTGAAACCCTCTTGCAACATTTCAATTTGATTTTTTGTAAGATTCTTTAACATATTCTCATCCTTTTTAGTATTATAACAAATTTTAAGAAAAAGTCAAAAAAATATTGAAAAGTGTATAAATTTATAGTAAAATATATCTATAAGGTGGTTTTATGAACGAAAGAAGGGATATAGGTTTTAAAGGATATTATTTGAGTGGAGATTTAGACTTAAGCAACATAAGAGAGCAACATAGGCTTATTGAGTTATATAAAAATGGTAAATTGTCAAAATTTATAGAGCCTTTTTTAAAGGCTTTTAATAATCTTGTCAACCTCGACTATGTAATCAAGAGTGATAAGCTTGAACACGTTGACTATGGCGAGCTTGAAGATGATTTAAAGGATATCAAGTATGCCCTTATCACTAACAGCGGAGTGCTTGCCTTTCAGTATGGAAGGAGCAGAAAATTGCTCGGCGAAGAGGGGGTGTATGGCTTTAGGAATGACACAGATTTTGGCGATGTCTTTAAAGAGATAATCAAGTCAAAAAATGGAAGGTTTAAGATAATATCCTTTGATAATTTGCAAAATTTTTACAAGAAAAGCAAGGTTAATGACGGCTTTAGAACTTGCCAGCTTCAAGACAGTTTTGTCAAAAACACTCACTTAATCTTTATAAACCCTGCCTCAAATGAGTTTAAAGTGCTACCAAACAAAAATCATATGCTTGCACTTGAGCAGATTATTGAGATGGCAAAGCGTGCAAGTGAAAGTGGAGAAAAGCTTGACAAAAAGGCACTTGTTAGCATAAACAAACTTTTATTTGCAGGTACCGAACGAGATGGTGAAAGCGGTATAGGCAAATTTAGGCAGACTAACGTGCTTGTAGGCTGGCCACCTGCGTGGGAGACCATTGTTATTAGACAGGTTACCAAAAGAGATGACCTTGGCAATCCAATTGAGTACGATAATACTCCTCTTATTAAGGAGATTGACGAGCTTTTTGCGTGGTATAATTCTACCGACCTTTCACCAGTCATCAAGGCGACAATAATGAATTTGGAACTTGCTCGAATGCAACCCTTTAGAGATGGCAATAAGCGTGTGTCGAGATTGTTTACAAACTATGAGCTTATCAAGAACGGCTACCCAACGATAACCTTTAGGGCAAAGTCTAAGGTCGAGTATGATGACCGATTGGCAAGAGGAATTAATAGCAAGGATATCACCGAATTTGCCCAGTATCTAATTGATATGATTTATCTTCAACAAAATGCCTATCTAAATGAAATTGAGACGCTAAAACTATATCTTGAAGATGATATGCAAAAAGAAAATAGTATAAATTTTGAAATTGCACACACCGACGAAGAAAGAGAGTAAAAAGTCTAAAAATAAAGCAAAAAACTTTTGTTTTTTCAAGAAAAGTGCTACAATATCCAAGGTTAAAAGAGGTGACGAATGGAAATTAAAAAACTTCACGGCTTGGTGCTTGACGCAAATGAATATGTAGTACGCAAAGATAATGAGTGTTTGCTTATAGATTGTGGTGCGCGCCTTGACGATGTCATTATGGCAACAGGTGGCAAAAAGGTGGTTGGCATCTTACTCACTCACGGGCATTATGACCACTCTTTAAATTGTTTGGAGCAGGCAAAACACTTTGATTGTAAAATCTATGCAAATGAAAATATTAAAGACACGCTTATGGACCCAGAGGCGTCTTACAGTGAGGACGGCACAATAATAGACGATTTTTCTCGCTTTGAGTTTATCGAAGGAGATAAAAAAGTTAAGGTGGGCAGGTTTATCATTGACTGCTATTATTGCCCTGGGCATAGCAATTGCTGTGAGTGCTATATGATAGATGACTTGTTGTTCGCGGGAGATGTACTCTTTGAAAATGGAGTAGGGCGTACCGATTTGAAGTCTTCAAGCCGTGAGAAGATGTATAATAGCCTTTGCAAACTTGAAAAAATAAAATTTGACAAGGTTTATAGCGGTCACGGTAATGCCAGCGATTATGACTTTCAGATGAAAAATATATCAGTATTCAAAAGATTTTTATCAAGATAATCTTAACTCAAATTAAGGTTATCTTTTATTTATCTTAAAAAAATTTAAAAATTATATACTTTTTAATAAAATTTTAACAATAACTATTTTATTTAATCTTTTTAAAAAAATTAAAAAATTATATGTTTTCTAATAAAATTTTATCAATATTTAATAGAATTATAAAAATATTTAGTAGTTAATATTATTTAGTTTGACATTTGCTTAAATATTTTATAAAATATAACTAATAATATATAATAAAAATGTAACTAATAATAAAAATATACTAAAAAATATACTAAAAAATAATTTAAAGAGGTAAAATGGAGAGAAAATTGTTGACAAAAAGAGATATATATTTTGTGGTGGTATTTATATTATCACTACTTTTTGTCTCGACTTTCTTTTATGGTGGTCAAAAGGTTGAAGATGAGGTTAGTTATGGTGCCACCACACCGACAAGTTCAACCTCTTGGACTGCAAGCTCAAGCTATTATGATACATCTTGGTCGGGAAGTGGAACGGCTAGCTCGCCCTATCTAATCACCACTCCTGCCGAGCTTGCGGGACTTGCCTATCGCGTAGACGCTGGCACCAGCTATAGCGGTAAATACTTCCTCCAGACAGCAGATTTGAATTTGCGAGCGCATTACTGGGACCCTATCGGGGATTATGAATCTTTTTCAGGGTATTACGATGGAGGTGGACATACAATAACAAACCTTATAATAGATCATTCGTCTTCATCAACCACAATTACAGAGCTAGGACTTTTTTCAGATACTAGTGGCGCCACGATTAAAAACATAACCATAGCTAGTTCGTATATAGCCACTTATGTCTCTAGTGATCTTGGGTTTATAGTAGGTTGTGCCAACTACTCTATTATAGAAAACTGTCATACCGCTTCTTCCAACTTAATATATGTAAGCAAAGATGATTATGTGATTAATGCAGGAGGAATTGCTGGAATGGTCCAACTCAGTACTATAATTAGAGGGTGTAGTAATGCCACCGATATAAAAGTGGCTAAGAATAGTCCTTCTGGAGGTTCTGTTGCTGGTGGAATATGTGGATTTGCTCTTGACAGTGAGATTATAGACTGTTATAATGAAGGAGAAATAACCTCTAGTGACTGTGACGACCTTGATTTACTTCAGAGTATCGGAGGAATATGTGGGTATGTTTATAAAATTACATTTAATGGATGTTATAATAAGGGTTTCATTAATGGTGACAGATGTGCTGGTGGGATTGTAGGGCAGATTGATATTGGCTCATGCATTATAACCAATTGTTATAATATCGGAGAAGTAAATGGTTATTATGCTGGCGGAATTGTTGCGTTAGTAAGGGATGGTGAGGATAGTATAACAAACTGTTACAATACTGGCGCGATAGGTGGTAGCAGTATTGGCGCTTATGGTGTTTCTGGAATTTGCGGGTATAGTTTTGACTCTCTTAATATTATAAATTGTTATAATGTGGGCAGTGTGCCGACTAGTAGCTGTGGGGGTATAATAACTTATAGTGGTGATGGTGACTATTTAAGCAATAATTACTATGGAGGTAATTGCAACGCAGAATTTGGAATGGGCCCTAGTTACAATCCGTCAAACACAGGCTGTACTAAAATCACCAACTTAAATACAACTTCCTATGCAAAGAGTAGAAGTTGGTACACTAACTCCTCAAACTGGAATCGCTCATACCCTTGGGATTTTGACACGATATGGAGTATCAGCTCTTCTATCAATAATGGTTATCCATATTTAAATCCTAGGTATGCTATCAAATATAGTGTTCCAAGCCAACTATCATTATCCTCTTCAGCACCGACAAGTGCAGAGGCGGGTGAGACAGTATATATTCCATCTCCAACTTCTAGAGGTGATGGATATTCTTTTGAGGGTTGGACTGCATCCAATTTGAATACTGACACAGCTAAGTATGGCAATAGTTCAAGTAGTGTGTCAACTCACTGGGCTAATGGCAGTACGAAAGTAAATGCAAATTATTTTGTTGACCTTGCAAATATCGGACAAACGGTAACGCTTACGGCTAATGTGAAGATATCTAGTTACACCGTTAATGTCATCTATGGCAACGGAACATCAAACCGAAAACTTACGCTTGACTATGGGGAGTCCTTCAACCTTCCAGTGCCGAAGTGGAATGGCAAAGAGTTTCAAGGCTGGACAATATCGGGGACATATAATCTTGACACCGCACGTCAAGGGGGTTCGTCGAACCCGACCCTAGCGTGGTCAAACACAACGTCACTACCGACAAGTACATATTTTAGTAACCTTGCAATAGTAGACGGTGCTACCGTAACCCTCACTGCTCAGTGGGCGCCAGGACGATATGATATAACTTATGACGTCAATAGTTCAGACGCGCAGTATGTTGGATTAAACTATGCACTTTCAGGTGAAGATTTTACAATAACAGCGGATGGTGGATGCCAGATAAGTTTTGATTCAACATATGGAATTATTACAATAGATGGCAAGAACGATGATTGCACATATGGAGAAAGGTTAATTAGAACTGATATTGACTACCAGCCAAATAGTATGGAAGCTGGTCACTACAAGATTGGCGGTAGTCTCCAAAGAAAAGAGGGGGTACTTCCAGCTTATAGACCTCATATTGATATTTACCTTGATAGCTATTTGTTGGGTGAGGGAAGCACTGAGTACACGTATTATCATAAGTATACAGAAACAAATGATATGGGGAGTAGTAGAAAATACGTAGAACTTACTATATTCCCTTGTTCTTACACTTATGACAACACACAGTATAGAGTGTTTGCCTATGACCCTAACTATAGCGGAGACAACACCCAGCAGATATTATATGGTGATACTCCAGCTATGGGGTACGCTATAAGACCAGGTTATGTATTAAGCGGTTGGAACACAAGGGCAGACGGCAAGGGTACCACCTACGGACCAGACAACATCGGTACAATCACCTCAGATATAACCCTCTACGCGCAGTGGGAACTTGCAACCTACACAGTCACCTTTGATGGCAATGGTGGAACAAGTGAGCTTGACCGAATGGACGTAGAGTACCTTTCCACCTTTGGTAGTGGCAATGGCGGAGAGCTACCACTTGCCGAAAAAGAAGGTTATGTATTTAAAGGCTGGTACTTAAGTGCCGACTCTGACGAAGAGGTAACTGCCTCAACGATTTATACCTATACAGACAACATAACTCTCTACGCACAATGGGAAGAGACTTGGTATGACTATGGTGTCAAGCCTGAAGGCGAGGGAACAGAAAGCTCACCATATCTAATAGCTTTGCCAGAGCATTTAGCTTGGCTAACAAATCAAGTAGCAAAAGGCAATGAGACCGAAGCATATTGCAGACAAATAGCCAACATTGATATGAGTAATACAAAGAACGTAGCAGAAGATAAAACCCTTGAGTGGTTCCCGATAGGCACAGACAGCCATCCATTTAAAGGAAACTATAACGGCAACGGCTATAGCCTAAGAATAACCTCAAGCGGAACGCAATCAAACTACTATGGACTGTTTGGAGTGACCGAAAACGCCACGATAGAGAAGATATACTTTATTGGCAACAACTTTACAAGCGGAAGGACCTCGGGCGGAGTTATAGCCTACGCAAAGGGCAGTACTATAGTGAAAGATAGCTACATAGAGCTTTCACTTCAACGAAAGATAGACACCTCTAGCTTTACTTTTGGAGCTATCATAGGTAATGGTGAAAGTGGAAGCGTAATAGAAAACTGCTCACTTGTATACTACAATTCTCTTTCAACTGAGTATCCTCTTGCAAACGGAGACACCGAGATAAGAAACGTAGTGTATAGATACACCGAAGATAACACTAATTTTGAAAACCGTTACAGCGGTACCGATTTTAGCGGATTTAGCTATACATCATATTGGACAATGCCACTACCAAAGAACCTCACGCATCTTCCAACCGAAGAGGTAACGCTTGACGTTATCAAAACTTGGGCGGGGGAGTAAGACGCAATAAGAGCAAAAAAAGTAAATCTACTAAGTGAGGTACATCACAAAGAGATTTACTTTTTTTGTCAATTTTATTTAGTTATATAAATGTAATAAAAAACAATTTTTGATATATTTCTAAATACTGCTTTAATTTTTTTCACTTAAGCTTTTTTTAAGCGTATATCATCACCTTTAATGTATACACAAATTGAGGTGGCTTTATCTATAATTCTACTCGCAATACGCTCATCATAATAGTCTTTGATGTTGTAAAGGTCAAGGTTCGAGGTTATAATTGTTGGAAGTCTTTTCATTTTTCGCTCATTGATAACCTGATAGAGATAGTTGAGGGTGATATTTGGAAGTCGAAGTTCTGTGCCAAGGTCATCAATAAACAAAAATTCGCAGTTAAGATAGCGGTCAAGCAGTTGATTTTTTTGTTCCAAATCTCTTGTTGAGTAGCTTTTCACAAAATCTTGATGCATAGCAAAGGAAGTTGTGAGGTAGACGATGTGGTTAAGTTTAATAAGCTCATTTGCCATACACTTTACAAGATGAGTCTTGCCAACACCTGTGTCACCAGCGATGAAAATAAGGTTTTTATGAAAGTCGGAGTGGCACCAGCTTTTCATTTTGGCATAGAGTTTTTTCATTGAATCATCTTCACCGAAAACTTCAAATTTGACGTTATCAAAGTCCTCAAAACTCAAAAAACCGCTCTCTTTTTTGAGAATATTATTAATTTCCCTTATAAGACACTGACAATATTTGCCATCAACAAAGCCCGTGTCATTGCACTTTTTGCAGGAGTAATCTGGGTCAATAGAAGGCAGTTTCAACTCTTTCAGCCGTGCGTAATACTTTTGTTTGAGAGCTTTGACCTCATCGCTCATTTCTTTTCCAAGTTTTGCACACTCTATCATATTTTCGGTATATTTTTGATAAAGCTCCTTAAAAATAGGGTCCTCAAAAGCCTGCGCCTTGTTTTTGATGGCATAACTATCGGCATAAAACCTTCGCTTGTCAATGACTTCTTTTGCTTTTTCAATGATTGTTGATTTCATTTTTACTCCTATTAAAATTGATTATAAATTATCTTAAAAGATAGAAAGTTCACATAAATTATAGAAAATTCACAAAAATTACAATAAAATTCAATAAAATATGCAAAAATTTAATAAATTTGTGTAAATTATTTGAAAATATAAAGAAAATTTAAAAAATATATATAAATTCATAAAATCTTAATAAAATTAAACGTCTATCTCTTCAATGGATTGGAATAGTGCATTGATTTCATCTTTTGAGTATTTTCTTTCATTGAAACTTCCACCGCTTGCCTGTTCTTCTTTTATTGGCAAGTTGTTTTTCGCCTCATCTATTGTCTTTATGCCTTTATCTCTATAATCGGCAAGCACGCGTGAAAGATATTTTATAGGATTATTTTTGCCTTTTGCAAGAGTGATTGCGTAGTCAAGCAGTTCGTCGCTAATTTTCCATTCTTGTGTCCAGATTTTGTAATTACTTCGGTCATAGGTGCTGACTGCGCGGTCTATATTAAGGCTCATTAAGATTGCTTTTATCCTCTTGTCATCAGATAATATTTGTCCCATATATTGGTTAAAAGCGGGCAGGGTGAGAAGTCCAAGTTTATAGAACTTCTGCACGGTTTTATCCATACCCTCAAGCGTTCTTATAGAGTTTTTAAAGCAATATGAAGCAATTTCAACAAGAAGTTCTTTCTCAAAGCCCATATTTATCCATTTCAAAATGTAAGAGTCAACAACAACCTCAAGATTTTCATAGTATACACCAATCGTGCGGTTTATCTCTTTTGCAAGGTCGTAGTATGACTGTTTTTGTTTTTCATAATCTTCAATCTCACTTGCTGAGAGAAGTTTCATCTCATAATATTTGGAGATAATGCCGTCAAGCCTTTCAAAGGAAAAATAAGACCTCTTTTTGTATTTTTTACATAGATACAAGATAACCTCAAGGCTAAAACCATAGTCTTGTAGCCATTTGTTGATAAGCGCTCGCTCTTCAACATAAGGCGCTCTCTTTATGCCCGCGCTTGCAAAAATCTCTTTTATCTGAGAATTATTTTCTTCAAAGGATTTAAGCCTCTCTTCAACTTGAAGTGTAGTTGTTATGCCTTCGCCAGCCCAGTTTTTTGCGACAGTCAAGATATAGTTATATCCAACCGCACTCTTCTTGGTATCCACGCAGTACTGCATAATCATAAGTAGCGCTTCTTGCTCAAAGTGGTAGCGCTCCAAAAAGTCATAATACTGTTCATACTCGTGCTTAGTTATGGTGCGTTTGCCCTTGAAAACCTCTTGCGCTTGTTGATTGAAAACCTCATATTTCTCAGGTTTATACAATTTGTTCGCCGACAGTACATTTTTAAGCGGTATGAAAGTCACTTGAATAGGCTCTACATTTAAAATTCTTACAAGCCCTTGCTCTTGCCAGTACTCAAAAGCCTTAAGCACCTCATCTTCACTTTGATTTACGGTCTTTGCAAAACTTTCAAGACTGTTGTCAAAAGAGGTGCTACTGCAAATATACAGCCCGTACAAATAGACCACCACATACTGAGGTGGCGCAAAAGGAAGGTAATCATTTATAAAGATATTATCAACTTCAGTCTTAGAACTTGCTATATATTCAGTTGAGTATTTACAAAAAGCCATAGTTTTCTCCGCTATTATTGTAACACAACTTTTCTTAGAATGCAAAACATTTTCAAAGTGATTTTTTTATAATGCCCAGTTAAAAAAAGTGGTTATTAAATTAAAAGGCTGTAAATACAATATAAGTATGAAAAAATTAAAGTTAAAAAAGATATCAATCAATAAAAAAACAAAGATTATTGCGCTGAGCCTTCTTTTTGCGCTGGTCATAGCAATCGTAGTGATGCTATGCCTCTCTGCCACCAAAGATGAGGACAAAGCGCGCACTAGTTACAAGATGACGCTTGCCTATGACGCGCAAACTCACGTTTTATCGGGCAGTGAAGAGGTCACCTATATAAATAATAATGAGAATATGTTCACATATTTATATTTGCATCTCTATCCAAACGCCTTTAGAGAGGGCGCCAAAAACAGTCTAGCGTCGGTTTCAACCCAAGATGAGCTTTATGTCAACGGCGTAAGCTATGGTAACATCACAGTTTCCTCGGTGGAGTGCGAAGGCGAGGCGCTTGAGTTTAACGTTGAAGGAGAGGACGAGAATATCTTGCGCGTCGATTTGCCTTGCGAGCTTTATCCCGACGAGCAAATAACCTTTTCTATAGACTTTTCTGTCACCCTTGCAAATATCAATCATAGGCTTGGCTACGGCAATAACACCATAAATTTTGGCAATTTTTATCCTATTTTATGTGTCTATGAGGATGGAGTAGGCTTTAAAACCGACCTTTATCACTCAAATGGCGACCCTTTCTATAGCGAAGTGGCAAACTATGAGGTCTCTTTAACCTATCCAAGCGAATATACGCTTGCAAGTTCTGGCAACGTTTTGTCGTCGCAGGAAGGTGAGGACATAGTTACTGCCAATATCTTAGGCGAAAATATCAGAGATTTTTGCTTTGTGCTCAGCGATATATTTGAGGAGGTCTGTGCAAACGTTGACGGCACTCAAATAAATTACTATGGCTATCGTGGCGACAACAATTTGCAGACCAACTTATCGACAGCCCAAGAGGCGCTCTCAACCTTCAATGATCTCTTCGGCAGGTATCCATATGAGGTTTTAAACGTTGTCAAAACCAACTTCGTTCACGGCGGAATGGAGTATCCAAACCTTGTCTATATAAGTGATAGCCTCTCTCAAGAAGATATTGCCTACGTCATTGTTCACGAGATTGCTCATCAATGGTGGTATGGCGTTGTCGGCAACGATGAAAATAGTCACGCTTGGCTTGATGAAGGGCTTGCCGAGTATAGCACACTACTATTTTTTGAGAATAACACAAAGTATGGCGTAGATTGTGAGGCGATGATAGATAGCGCCCTTACAAGTTATAAAACCTTTGTGCGAGTGTACGGTTCAGTAAATGGCGAGGTTGACACTTCAATGGATAGACCACTTAGCGACTTTGCTACCGAACCCGAGTATGTGCAGAACACCTATACAAAAGGACTTCTTATGTTTGACAGCCTTCGCAAATCGACAGGTGACCGAAAGTTTTTCAAGGCATTGAAGAACTATTACAAAGATTTTTGCTATAAAAATGTTACGCCCGCCGAGTTTATAGCATCCTTTATTGATAGCACGGGCTATAACCTTGAAAACTTTATCAACAGCTGGCTAAACGGCGAAGTTGTATTTCAGTAAACACAACTTATTTAGTGCATTTAAGTATGATTTTATATGAAAGCTAGTTAGCAGACTAATATGTTAAACAAGTTATCCCCATTTTAGCTGGGAAGTTATCCACAATTTGATAAAACATCGAAAGTTATCCACATTTTAGTTAGGAAGTTATCCACAATTTATTAAAACATCAAAAGTTATCCACATTTTTGGCATTATTTAAATAAAAACCCGTACAAAACCTAGGAAAACCTAACAAAACCTAACCATAACCTAAAGAAACCTAACAAAACCTAACCATAACCTAAAGAAACCTAACAAAACCTAACCATAACCCAACAAAACCCAACGAAACCCAACCATAACCGAACAAAACCCAACAAAACCTAACTGTAACTGATACTGATACTGTAACCAATACTGTAACTGATACTATTACTGCTAATGGTACTGTAAATGATAGACAAACAGACAGTTAGCTAGTCAATCAATAAAAAATAATCTATCTTTCTTGAGCGCACGCGCGTGAGGAAGAGATTTTGAAAATCAATAATTTTAAACTATATGGCGAGCAAAATTCTACTAGCAAGGCGATTAAAGTTAAGTCAAAATAAGACGGCTAAATTTTAAATATCCGTCTTTTTTGATTGTTGCAATTTTTAGTTCTGAAAAAGTAATCCGAAAAAGTATAGGTGTTTAGACAATGTTAACACTCCTTCACAAACTCATAGTACAGCGAAAGGACAGAAGTGTAACGGTATTTTAAAAGCGAGGAGTAGGTCTGCGACTGATTTTCTAGCGTTCCTCCGCACAGCTTTTGGCTTTCATCAAGTGCCTTTTCGAGAACTTGCGAAAGTTCTTTAATCGTGCCGACTGGCTCAGGGAAGAGGGTGCTTAGGTTGTCGATGACGCCATTTAGGGTGTTGTGTGCGCTGTTCACGGCAAGACGTGCCGAGATTTCATTGTATACATTTGTGTCAAGGGCAATGGCGCAATCATAGATGTTAAGGTAGTACTCATAAAGCGAGCCAAGAGCCTTTGTCAAAACCTTTTTTTCGTCAGAGGTGAAGTTTCCGCTAAGCGTAACACTTTTAAAGCTTACCGCGATTATCTCGCTGTCAAGTCCTTGATTTGCTTTGACGCTGTTCTGCACAAGAGTGGCGTCATTTTTGTTTTGATAGACCGACGAGATGACGTAGTAGTAATCATTTTGTTTCCAAATAAAACCGCCCGCGCCAAGCTTTTGAAAGTCGCCTGCTCTTGACTTTGCCTCGCTCTCAACCTGGCTTTTGGCAAGCGAGAGCATATACACTTCATAGGAACTAGAGCGAACACTCTCTGCCGAGCTGTCAGTTTTGACAATGAGAAGGGATAGGAAGCTTGCAATTATCGTGCAAATGACTAAAAACATCAAAAAAGCTGTAATAATCATCGTTTTTTTTGAATTTTTTGGGCTAAATTTAAAAATAGTTGGCATAAGACGTTGCGTTTTACTCCTCTTATATGATATTGTAGTGTATGACAAAAAACAACAAACTATGAAAGAATTATTGATAAAAAAGTTTGGATAGTTTCGTCAAAAGTAGTATAATTTATATGTAAATTTTAGGTGACAAAAAGGGATTGTCGCCTTAAAAAACGTATAAATATTTTGCAGGAGGAAAAATATGAAAATTAAACCATTGTTTGATAGAGTGGTGCTTAAACCACTAGAAAGCGAAAGTGAGACAAAGGGAGGAATTATACTTCCAACTGCCGCACAAGAGAAATCTCAGCTTGCCGAAGTTATCGCAGTAGGTAGCGGGAAAAATGCCGAGGGTAAAGAGGTCGGTATGAGCGTAAAAGTCGGCGACAAGGTGCTTTATGGCAAATACAGCGGCACTGAGGTGTCGGTTGACGAGCAGAAGTATGTTGTGGTAAGACAACCTGATATACTTGCTGTTATTGAGGACTAAAGGAGGAGAATATGGCTAAAAAGATTTTAGAGGGTCTTGAGGCAAGGAAGGCGCTTGAAAGCGGTGTCAATAAACTTGCTAGTACCGTAAAGATTACACTTGGACCAAAGGGGCGCAACGTTGTGCTTGGCAAGAAGTTTTCAACGCCACTTATCACCAATGACGGTGTGACGATTGCCAAAGAGATTGAGCTTGACAATCCTTTTGAAAATTTGGGCGCCGAGCTTATTAAAGAAGTTTCAGTAAAGACCAATGACGTTGCTGGCGATGGCACAACAACGGCTTGCGTGCTTGCCCAGGCGATCATCAGAGAGGGGATGAAGAACTTTGTTGCAGGCGCCAATCCAATCATACTTAAAAAGGGTATTTTCAAGGCGGTTGACGTTGTGGTTGGCGAGCTTAAAAAGCTTTCAAAGCCTGTTACAAGCTCAAACGACATAAAGCAAGTTGCCTCAATTTCAGCAGGAGATGAAGAGGTTGGTCAGCTTATAGCAACAGCTATGGAAAAGGTGGGCGCTGACGGTGTGATAACGGTTGAGGAGTCACAGACTATGAAAACCGAGCTTTCAGTTGTTGAAGGTATGCAGTTTGATAGAGGTTATCTGTCGCCATATATGTGCACAAACACCGAAAAGATGGTGGCAGAGCTTGATAGCCCATATATTCTCATCACTGACAAAAAGATTTCAAATATTCAAGAGCTTTTGCCACTGCTTGAGCAGATTGTCAAGATGTCGGCAAAACTTTTGATTATTGCTGACGATGTAGAAGGCGAGGCACTTACTACCATCATTTTGAATAAGCTCCGCGGAACCTTCAACTGTGTCGCAGTCAAGGCGCCAAGCTTTGGCGAGAAACGTAAGGCGATGCTTGAAGATATTGCCATTCTCACAGGTGGACAGGTCATCTCAGAAGAGCTTGGACTTGATTTTAAAAATATTTCACTTGATATGCTTGGCAGGGCTAAACTTGTTAAGGTTGACAAGGATAACACCACCATCGTTGAGGGTGCTGGCGACAGCGAAAAGATTAAGGCAAGAGTAAACTCAATCAAAGCTCAAATCAAA
Source organism: uncultured Clostridia bacterium (assembly GCA_944350015.1). Taxonomy (GTDB): domain Bacteria; phylum Bacillota; class Clostridia; order Christensenellales; family UBA1242; genus Caccovivens. The sequence goes on from CALVNW010000004.1 coordinate 25,826, forward strand.
AATCAAACAAGTGAGTACGAGATTGAAAAACTCAATGAGCGTCTTGCAAAACTTGCGGGCGGTGTTGCTGTAATCAAGGTCGGCTCGGCAACTGAGGTTGAGATGAAAGAGAAGAAACTCCGCATTGAAGATGCCCTTTCTGCAACCAAAGCGGCAAGCGAAGAAGGCGTCGTTCCAGGTGGCGGTGTTGCACTTTTAAAGACTTCGCCAAAAGTGAAAGAACTTGTCGAAAGCCTTAGCGGAGATGAAAAGACGGGTGCAAGCATCGTGCTGAACGCAATTGAGGAGCCTATCAGACAGATTGCTAAAAACTCTGGCGTAGATGGCGGGGTTGTAGTAAACAAGATTTACGAGAACCTTGACAAAAAGGCGTACGGCTTTGACGCACTCAATAATGAGTATTGCGACCTTATCGAAAAGGGTATCATAGACCCAACAAAGGTTACCCGCTGTGCTCTTCAAAACGCAGCAAGCGTATCGGCAACAATGCTTACAACCGAGTCACTTGTAGTTGAAGTTGAAGACAAAAAAGAACCAAAAGAGACTGATGTGTATTAAAATGTCGCCACAATTTAATGATAATAAATTTGACTATCGAGGCTGAAGTTTGTTGATAGAACGCTTAGTGATGATAGAAGATAATTTATTAATAAATAGTGTGAGATTGATTTATTAAGAAATAATTTAAATAGTAAGGGGTTTCTTAGTAAATTGTATAAAACTGATTTATCAGCAAATTTGTTAAAGAGCTTTATAGCAAACCCTAGGTGGCGAGAAAACAAAATTTTTAACACGTTAAAAATTTTCGTTTTGCAAAAGGGCTTTTGCAAAACGGCGCAAAAAAGTTTTTTGCGCGGTTTTCTCGCCATAACTGACACAAGGCGGTTATTTATAGGTAAAAAAATAGGACTTAATAATAAAAAAGTCCTATTTTTATATAAATTAAAACAATTTTTTCATAAATATTTGTTAAAAATAATTTAATTTACAAATTTTTATTGAAATTTATTTAATTATTAATCTTTTTATCAGAATTTATAAATTTTATTTATTAACTTCAACCTTATTTATCAATATAAAACAGCTTTGTCATAACTTTTAGTACCAACGATTTTGGGAAGAATTTTTGCACTTGGTACAAAAATTTGTTTCTTGCGCCCATCACATATTGTGGTTTTAATTTCTTTTTGTCAATGATTTTTGTCATTATCTTGACAGCTTTTTCAACGCTCATACGTTTGTCCTCACGGCTGTCAATGCGCTCGGCAGAAAGCCTTATGGCGTCCTTATAACGCTCATTTGTTTGATAGTCCTTTTGCCTATTCTTGGTAAAATTGGTCTTTATATCACAAGGGCAGATGGCAGTTGACTGAATTTTGGTCTTGCATAGCTCCATTCGCAGACAGTCACTAAGCATACTAACGGCGGACTTGCTTGAGCAGTAGTAAGCTCTAAATGGTAGAGGAAATAGTGCGCACGCCGAAGATATATTGATAATCTTTGCCTTCTCGCTCATAATAGGCAGGGCAAGCTGAATGGCATAAACGGTGCCAAGAACGTTGACATCGTACTCCTTTTGAATTTGATTTTCAGGGATAAGTTCAATTGCGCCAGAAAGCCCAAAACCCGCACAGTTGACAAGAATGTCAATGTGACTATATTTGTTTGCAATATCGCTAAAAATCTCTTTTAACGCGCCCTTGTCCGACACATCGCAGTTATAGTCATCATCAGTAAGACTTATTCCAATTACTGTGTCGCCTTTCTTTTCATAGTGTTCTCTTAAGGCCTTTCCGATACCACTAGAAGAGCCAGTTATCAAAATATTTAATTTTTCGTGTTTTTTCATAGATGCTCCTTAACATAATAATTCTATTTAAGTATATAATAAAATTAGAAATAATCAAAATAATTTGACTTAATTTTTTGATAGTGCTAAAATATGTTTAATTTTTAATAAGGAGAAATATGAATTCCACAAAAAAATGGCTAATAATCACGGCAATACTTTTCAATTTTGTCTCGATTGGTGTAAATATTTATTATATTGTCAATTGGTTTAAGTATAAGGCTAGCTCGGTATTTTATTTAATTTGGTATTTTATCACAATAGCCTGTTGCATCGCGGTTATAGTGCTTTTGTCGATGGCTATTTGGAGAAACGGCAAACTCTTCCGCTCGCGCTACGGCTATTATATGACGGCGCTAGTCATATCGATAATTGTTAACTTGCTTTCTGTTTCAAGCGTGCTACTTATCATCTCAATGTTTGTATCAGACTGGGTATGGATAACACCTAAAAAGGATGACAGCAAAGTCGAAATTGACGAAAAGACCGTCGTCATCAAGAATAAAGAGGAGGAGATAGCCCGCCTTAGAAAACTAAAAGATGAAGGCAAGATAAGCGAAGAGGAGTTCCAAGAGCGCTTAATGAAACTATTGTAATAATTTCAAACTTTTAAATAAGTTATTATAATGTTTTTATAGACTTGAGAAAATTATGATTTTTTGATTTAATATATCATAAACAAATTAAATTATAATAATTTATCAAAAAATAAACTAAATTAATTTGATTTTTAAAAAATAAACTAAATTAATTTGATTTTTAAAAAATAAACTAAATTATTTTAATTTATAGCAAAATTATTATTAATTTATCAAAAAAATAATTAAATTGCTAAATTTTATCGAAAAATAGACTAAATTATTATAAAATAAACTAAATTAATTTATTTTATAACCAAATTATTATTAATTTATCAAAAAATAATAAAATTACAATAATTTTACTAAAAATTATTGTAAAAAATATCTAAATTATCTCAATAATTAAAGAAAGCACCTTAAACGCTCGGAAGGTGCTTTCTTTTACTTTTGAAAAAGTCGGTTAGTAGCCTTTGACATTCTTTGTTTTCAATAAATTCTATTTGCGTCTTGTGATTTAAGCGATTGCTTTGCAGAATTTGCCTAAAAAGGTCATCCTCACTTGTTGTCTGACGGCAACAATAATATACCTTTCTTATTCTAGCATTGACGATTGCGCCAGCGCACATAGGACAAGGTTCAAGGGTAACAAAAATATCACACCCGTCAAGTCTCCACGATTTAAGCTTTTTGCAAGCTTTATTTATTGCCTCAATCTCGGCGTGTCTTAAGGCGTTCTGGCTTTTTTCTCTTCTGTTATGACCTTTTGCAATCACCTTGCCATCTTTAACGATAACCGCACCTATTGGCACCTCGTCTTTTTTGAGCGCCTTTCGCGCCTCAGATAACGCCATCTCAATAAATTCATCCATATTGTAAGTTTAATAAAATTTAAACTTAAAGTAAAGCACTTTTGTTGTTTTTTCTTTATTTTTATTGTATAATGGTTCAATGGAAAACAAAGAAGTATTTGCAAGACGCAATTTTTATAACGATGGTGACAGTGGTAAGGTCTATCTTTTTGCACTCATTTTACCAATCCTGCTTGCCATTGTTTCGGTGATGATATCAAATGTCATTGAGGGCGCAACAGGAAGCGAAAGTTTCACTGATGGAATTTTGTATAACACAATTATGCAAGTTGTCAGCAGTATCGCTCTTGTATGTATATATTTAGTATATAATAAATGTAACAATATTGAATATAAGGCAATCAATTTAAAGTTCAAAATGAAGTGGCACACATATTTGCTAGTTATTGGCATTGGCGTTGTGTCACTGTTTGGCTTGCAATATTTTATAGGCGCAGTCGACAACTTTTTAGAGCTTTTGGGCTATCCATTGCAGGTTCCATCTCCAGATTTGCCAGAAAGTTTGACAAATCCGAAAAGTTATGGTATATTTAGCCTTGCTGTCATTGTTGTTGCACTTTTGCCAGCCATCTGCGAGGAAGTTTTGTTTAGAGGGGTGGTTTTAAACGGACTGCGTACTCGCTTTGGTGATATAGCGTCAATCTTTTTGTCAGCGCTTATGTTTGCGCTAATGCACCAGAACTTGCAACAACTTGTCTATCCATTCTTGCTTGGCTCGGTTATGGGCTGGATAGTTTTGAGGACAGGTTCAATCGCCTCTTCTATAATTGTCCACTTTTGCAACAACTTCTTGACGATATTGTTTACATACTTAAGTAATATCTCAAGTTTTTCACTTAGCCTTCCAAATGTGTGGTGGTTTTACTTGGTGGCGATAGCACTTCTTGCGCTCACTGCGGGCATTATTTATCTTATTGATAGGTTTTATTTTAAGCACAAAAGTAAAGAGGAGACTGTAAAGACCTCGACCAAAACCTCGAAGTATATCTACATCTCACTTGCGGTGGCGGGTGTAATGTTCCTCTTTATTACAGTATTTAACTTTATGTCTTAGCGAAAAGGTGACTTTTGTAATTTACTATTTTTTTTGAATATCTGTTCGACATTTTTATCTAAAATATGACACAAAAACCTATAAAATTATTTTTAAAATCATCATTTTTAATAAACAAATAATAAATTACCCCTTTACAGCGTAAAAATAATGTATTAATATATAGTTAGAAAAAAGGACACAAATAGGTCGGTATAATGTATAGAGATTTTAAAAACAAAACAACAACAAATTCATTAATATCATATTCAATTATAGTACTCATTTTTGTTACTATAAGAATTTTGTCATCTGACTTGGTCGGAGTTTTTGACTTTTTGGGTACGGTGGGAAGCTATATCTTAAACGCCTTTGTTCAGATTGGTATCCTTTTTACAATTTCGGTGTTTGTATTTAAGGGCTTGCAAAAAGCGAGGTTCAGCCAAGTTTTTAAGTTCTATGGCTTTAGGAAGATGTCTTGGAAGGGTGTGTTATATAGCTTTTTACTTGGAATTATAGTATATATCATAAACGTCTTTGTAGTGATGGTTTTCAGTAACATTTTGGTGCTATTTGGCTACAACTATCAAAGCGGAACGTCAAGCGGAAGTTACCCATTTTGGCTGTTTTTAATCAATATTGTTACCACGGCAGTTTTGCCAGCAATCTGTGAAGAGACGGCGCATAGAGGGATGCTCTTGCACGGACTGTCAAGCTACGGCACAACAAAAGCCATCATTTTTTCTTCGATATTGTTCGGGCTTATGCATATGAATATAGAACAGTTCTTCTATACCACAGCTATAGGCTTCGCACTTGGCTATCTTACAACCTTCTGTGATACAATATATCCTGCAATAATTATCCACTTTACAAATAACGCGCTTTCAACCTTTATGAGCTTTTCACGTGCAAACGGGCTTGGCTTTGATGGTATGTTTACTTGGATTGACTATAATCTTCAAAACAATGCTGTTGTTGCCTTTGTATTTATAATTTTACTTCTTGCACTTCTTATAATCTTAGCAGTAATGCTAGTAAAAGCACTGCTAAAGGAATCCATCTTGCGCAAAGTCAACGATATGCAAGAGCAGATTATGGAAAAGGTGGCAAGACAGAACTTTTATAAAGAAGTTGAAAACTTAAGCAAAGAAAATAGCAGTTTAGAAGAGGAGAACCCTATCTCAAACGGGGAAGAACTTAACCTAGAACAAATCATCAGTGAGGTGGCGATTAAAACCGACAACTCTGATGAGATAACTGATAATATGCAAAGGGAGCCTACAGAGTATAAGCCTAACACGCTTACAAAAGTGCTACTCATATGCTGTTTTGTGCTGATGGGACTTGTCACGCTTGCAACATTTTTCATAGGTGTTCTATGCAGATAAGACTTGTATGTGTTGGCAATTTAAAAGAAAAATTTTGGCAGAGTGCAATTGAGGAATACAAAAAGAGATTGCAAAAATTTTGTAACCTTCAGATAATTGAGCTTGACGAGCAGAACAAATATCAAGACGTAAACAAAATTCTAAGCGAAGAGGGCAAAAGTATAATAGCAAATCTTGGCGGGTACAATATTTTGCTAGATATTGAAGGTAAACTTTGCTCAAGCGAGGAGCTTGCAAATAAAATTAAACAAACTTTGCTCACCTCTAGCACTATAACCTTTATAATAGGCGGGTCATATGGCGTCAGTGATGAGGTCAAAAAGAGTGTGCAAGAGCGAATTTCTTTTGGAAAGATAACGATGCCACATAACTTGGCACGAGTGGTCGCGCTTGAGCAAATTTACAGGGCGTTTATGATAAATAGCGGTGCTAAATACCATAAATAGTTTGACTAAAGTATAATTGATATGTATTTGTCAATGTATCTGTTGTTTTTATGTGATAAATATGGAGTTTTTCGGGGCGGGCGAGAAAGTAAAATTTTAAACGCGTTTAAAATTTTGTTTTTGCAAAAACTATGGTTTTTGCAAAAACGCTCAAGCGTAAGCTTGAGCCACTTTCTCGCCCTCGCCAAATTCAAACTTCATATTTTTATTTTAAATAGGACTTAACAAGTCTTAAACATAAAACAAGAGCTTTAGTTATAGGAAAGTATTGAATTTTACATCAAATTAAAAAACAGCATTGAAAAGAGACATCCAAAGAGGATGGTTAGTATTGTCAAAATTGCCAAATTTTTATACATTTTATCACCTCAACAGAAAAACTTGCATATATTATTGACTATGTGATGTAAAAATTTTATTGTCATAAAATTTTTTAAATTCTAACGAATTTGTATGCTTGCGCATACCCATCACATAGTATGAAAACCCCTCAGCCTCACCCTTGCAAGCAAGTTCGGCTTCCGACAATATTCACTAAAGGTCATTATCTCGCTCGTCAAAATGTTCGTTAAACAGTCCGCGCCGTTTTGGCTCATAGTCCTCATCGTAATCATCGTAAGAGGGACGCCTATTCTCTTGCGAGGGTAGCTCCTTACTTGCCTCAACGTTTGACCTCGAAGGCTCTTTATTTAAAACTTTATTGACATTTTTTTGCAAATCTTTTTTGTTTCTATAAGAAAAAACCGCGATAGTGCCTTTGCCTTTTATAAGTTTATACACTAAAAATAGGCTTGAAAGACCCACTATTATATAGACAATTCTTGACAAGATGCTTGACTGAAAGCCAAAAATGCCTGCCACAAAGTCATATTGCAAAAGCCCAATAAGAAGCCAGTTGACAGAACCGAGTAGGGTTAAAATAAACGATAAAATGGTAAACATACAAATTACCTCCAAAAATATTTTTTGCAAATTAACAAAAAAAATTCTAAAGAGGCAAAAAAACTTGACATAAAAATTAAAATTTTGTATAATCTATCTTCGAAAACTGATAAAGGAGTGACAAATATGGTACATTTTTTAACATTAGAGGGTAAAAAACAACTTGAAGAAAAACTCAATTACTATAAGACTGTAAGAAGAGTTGAAGTTAGTAAGAAAATAGGAATTGCAAGAGAATTTGGCGATTTATCAGAAAATTCTGAGTATGACGCAGCAAAAGAAGAACAAGCTCAGATTGAAGCTGAAATTCGCGAAATGGAAGATATACTTTTGACTTGCCAGATAATAAGCAAGCAAGAAGGCGCATCAGATACAGTACAAATTGGCTCTACTGTAGAACTTTATGACGAGGAATTTGACGAAGAGCTTAAGTATAAAATTCTTGGCTCAACAGAAAGCGACCCATCAAAGGGTGTTATATCAAACATATCGCCGGTTGGTTCGGCACTTCTCGGCAAGAAAAAGGGTGACACAATCAAGGTTAAAACCGAGGGCGGAGAAATCGCCTATAAGATTTTGTCAATAAATTAATTTTTTAACTAAAAACTAGATAATTAATAGGGGAAAGGCAATTTTCCTCTATTTTTTGTGCAATATTATATCATTTTTCCTTGCAAATTGAATACTTTTATTGTATAATAATAAAAGGATAAAGTTTGGAATTAAAGATATATGATGTTTAAAAACTCGGTAAAACTTTTGTGCGCTAATTTTGACAAAGTATGGAAACTTCTTGTTTACCATATTTTATCTATTGGCTTGTGTATCGGGCTAATCTGTGTCTTTTATAACTATTATATTGACGCAGGCACTATTGCGCTAAACGAGTCGAGTTTAAAAACCTTCACTTTAACAGGAACATTTTATGGCTCAACTCTTGCAGACGGGCTTACAGCTGTAGCAGACTTTGTGATAATATTTTTTAGAGAGATATTTTCAAATGTAGGCATTGGTATCTATTTTGTCATAATTGCATTTATACTTCTTCCTCTTCTATTAAATGTAGGCAAAATAGTGACTTGCGAGATGATGTACGGCTATATGTCCTCTTGCCAGAAACAAAGCTTTACAGGCATCTATCTAAAGATGCTCCGTTCGTCATTTAGTTACGCTATTGTAAAGGTGTTTTATTCAATGCCGTTTAACGCATTGATTGTGCTAAGTATGTGGGCATTGACACGAGTTGACAATGAAATTTTTGACTATATAATGCCATTCGCATTTGTAATAGTTCCGGCTTTATTTATGGCTTTTAAAGAAACTTTCAATGCTGGCTGGGCTCCAGCAAAAGTTGTATACAATCAAAATGTTTTCAAATCCTTTAATATTGGGATGAGGGCGGTACTCCGCCGTGGTGCAAGGGTGTTTTCAACTTCCTTTGTTATCTTTTTGCTTGCAATAGTACTATCAATGGTGATAGGTGTTTATGCAATCATCATCATTTTGCCTTTGATATCACCACTAATACACATATTTGAAATGGTTATGTTCTTCTCAAGCCAAGGTATGAGATTTTACGTCGATAATGACACAATTCTCTCTCCAAAAAGACTTGAAGAAGTTGATAGAATTGAGGACGCAAAATTTATTTTATAATAAAATATTGATGTCTGACCATCATATTTAGATAAATTTAATCGTGAGTTTACAAAAGATTTATGGTGAACTCTACTATTTGTTTGTAAAAAATTTTGATTGTAAAAAGCTGTAAAAATTATTAGCAATTGGCAGACCTGTCAAATTTATTAGTATTTATAAAAGGAGAATAAAATTGAATAACAAATTAAAAATTACATTTTTAGGCGGTGTTGGTGAGATAGGTAAAAATATGACCGCACTTGAATACAATGACGAGATAATTATCGTCGATGCTGGGCTTACCTTCCCAGATGATGAGCTTCCTGGCGTTGATATAGTTATCCCTGATATGACTTATCTAATTGAAAACAAACAAAAAATCAAGGCTCTACTTTTAACGCACGGACACGAGGACCATATCGGCGCAGTGCCATTCTTGCTTCAGCAAATAAACGTACCAATCTACGGCACCAGATTGACGCTTGCACTTGTTGAAAATAAGATGAAGGAGCATCCAAAGGTTAAATATAAAGCCATCTCAGTAAAACCAAAGAATGTGCTTAAGATAGGCTCATTTTCAATTGAGTTTATCAAGGTTAGCCATTCAATCGCAGGCTCACTTGCTCTTGCCATAACAACACCTGTTGGCACAGTTGTTCACACGGGCGACTTTAAGATTGACTATGAGCCAATTGACGGCGTAATGACCGACCTTCCTCGTCTTGGCGAGATTGGAAGAAAGGGCGTAAGCCTACTTTTATGCGAAAGCACCAACGTTTGCCGTAAGGGCTACTCAATGAGCGAGAAGTCTGTTGGACGCACGCTTGACGAAATCATCAAAAATCACGCAGACAACCGTATTATTGTTGCAACCTTTGCCTCAAACATCCATAGAATGCAACAGATTATGGATATTGCCGAAAAGTATAAGAGAAAGATTGCCTTCACTGGCAGAAGTATGATAAATGTCAGCGAAGTTGCAATGAAGATTGGTGAGCTTAGCTTTAACCGAGAGAACATTGTGGACATTGAAAAGGTAGATAAACTTGACGATAAAGAAATCTTGATTATGACAACTGGAAGTCAAGGCGAACCTATGAGCGCACTGACGCGTATGGCAGCGGGCGAGTTCAAGAGCGTCAAGATTAGACCGAATGACCTTGTAATTCTCTCAGCTTCACCAATTCCAGGCAATGAAAAGAATGTCTACAACGTTATCAACGCGCTGTATAAACTTGGCGCCGATGTCATCTATGATGAGCTTGCCGAGGTTCACACCTCAGGTCACGCTTGCCAAGAAGAGCTCAAACTTATGCATAGCCTAGTTAAACCTAAGTTTTTCATACCAATTCACGGCGAATATCGACACTTAAAGACACATAAAGAACTTGCAATGAGACTCGGCAAAGACGAGCGAAACATCTTGCTTCCAAGTATAGGTATGCAAGTTGAGCTTGGACCAAACTCAATCAAAGAGGTCGGCTTTGTCAAAGCTGGTCAAAGACTTGTCGACGGTATGGGTATAGGCGATATGGATAGCAACGTTCTTCGTGAGCGTAAACAGCTTGCCGAAGATGGTATTTGTGTTGTCTGCGTAAACATTAACAATGTGGCAGGCGAGGTCACTGGCGACCCATTTATTATAACCAGAGGTGTTGTCTATGCGGATGAGCAAGAAAGCTTTGTTCAAGATGCTAAAGCCTGTATAGTTGCATCACTTAAAGAGATTGACCTAAGGGGCGTTGAGCCATCGGTAATAAGGGCGTCACTACGTAGAAATATATCAAACTTCATCTTTAGAAGAACAAAACGCCGACCTATGATACTGACAATTGTGTCGCTTGACTAAATTGGGCTATATAAAGCACTTTTATCACAGTAATAGAAAAGGTTATAAATGGAAGATTTAGAAGAGATTAAAAGGTACGCAAAAGAGAATTTTGTGCCTATTGTGAGAGATAAAACGGCAGAGGAGCTATGTAGGCAGGCGGGGAAATGCCAAAGTATCCTTGAAATTGGCACGGCAATAGGTTACTCTGGCTTGCTTATGCTCACTTGCAGTCAAGCAAACCTTGACACGATTGAGAAAGACGATGGACGCGCACATCTAGCGCAAGAGAATTTTAAAAAGTTCGGCTATCAAGCTAGAGTAAAACTATATAATGAAGACGCTTATGCCGTGCTTGAAAGGCTTGTCGAACAAAATAAAAAGTATGACTTAGTCTTTTTAGACGGAGCGAAGGGGCAGTATATCAAATATCTACCTCTTATCAAAAGACTGCTTAGCGGTGGCGGAACTTTGTTTGCCGACAATATCAACTTGCTTGGGCTTGTAAAGGGTGAGGAAAAAGTGCCTCATAAATATCGCTCTATGGTAAATAATCTGCGAAAGTTTATAAACGCGCTTGAAAGTGACTCTGACTTTGTTTGCAGATTTTATGACATAGACGACGGCTTTGTCATTTGTAAACTTAAGGCGTAAAAATTTTGACCGCAACAATTCTAATAACACAAACATATGCTCAGATAAATAATATTTTATTTTTGTAAAGTTTGTTAAAATTGTAAATTTTTATGCTTTAAAGTTTTTTATATTATAAAGTGAAAATAAGAAAAAATAGCAAGTTTGTGATCTTTTTAAGACTACTTAAAAAGATGACGTAAATTAAAATTTGCTATTTTTTATTTTTATATAATTTTTTTGAAAATGTTGTTTTTTTTAGACAATTTTGATACAATATAACTATATGATTACAGAGGCAAACATAATAAGATTTTTACAAACAAATGCGAGTGTAGGATGGATATCATTTTTCCAATTTGTCACGCTTTTTGGAAGTTATCTAGGGCTTATAATCTTTTTTGCCATCATCTTTTTTAGAGATAAAAAGTTGAGTGTGGTCTTTGTGGTCACATTCGTTGTCGCCTCGGTTTTTAATCAACTTTTAAAGCAAATAATAATGCGTGACCGACCTTTCGTTACATATCCAGATATTGAAAACTACGGCGGTGTAGATGGCTATAGTATGCCTTCTGGTCATAGCGTCTGCGGTGGACTTTATGCGACCTTTTTGTTTTACACAATTTTGAAAACCTCAAGAAGAAAGAGTACAAAGGTGCTTTGTGCTATATTTTGCACATTGTTTCCGCTTTTGATAGCATACTCAAGAATGGTGCTAGGCGTGCATTATCTTAGTGACACGCTAGTAGGCATAGCCGTTGGCGTAATATTTGCCTTGCTTGCAATTTTCCTATATAAATTTTATCTAAAAAGAAGGAAAATCGCCAGATAAATTGCTATATATGTTTTATATAAAAGAAATTTATGTTATAATAGTTAAGGGATGAGGTCTAGCTTTAAAGAGTTTTTGGGCATAAAAACAAATACATATTAAATATAAAAATTAATACATATTAAAAATGCAAAAATTAAGATATATAAAAAACACTTAATAAAATTAAAAATAAATACATATTCAGGAGAATTATGGAAAAGATATTTTCAGTTATAACAAACAGCGAAGAGGAGACAATGGCTGTGGCAGAAAAGCTTGCAAGCACAGTAGGAAAGGGGGTGGTATTCACACTAAAAGGCGATTTAGGTGCAGGCAAGACCCGCTTTGTCAAAGGTTTTGTAAAGGGCGTTGGGAGTAGCGACCTTGTCACAAGCCCAACTTTTACACTGCTTAATGTCTATGAGGGGGGCAAATGTCCTATCTATCACTTTGATATGTATAGGCTTTCGTCAGCACAAGAGGCAGAAGAACTTGGCTTTAATGAGTACTTTGACCTAAAAAGTCTAGATGGCATTGTCTTGCTCGAATGGCCAGAGCAAGTGGAGGGGCTTGTAAAATGTCCGCATATCGAAATAGAATTGCAAAAACTAGATGGGGACAGAAGAAAAATAATTGTTGGAGCAGAAAAATGATAGCACTATCAACAGCATATAAACAGGCACTGATTGCAGTTAAGCTTGATGGCAAAAGCGCCTTTAAGTCACTAGATGCAAACTGCAAACACTCTGAAAACGTACTTTATAGCATCGATGAGCTTCTTGACAGCCTAAATGTGAGCATTCAAGACAATGACGCACTATCAGTAGTTGTTGGGCCAGGCTCATTCACCGGCATAAGAATTGGCGTTGCACTAGTCAAGGGACTGAATAAGGGAAACCCTTGCAAACTTATCAAACTTACCACTTTTGACCTTCTTGCATACAGTTATATAAAACGTTATCACCCAAAGGATGTCTTTTACTGCGTTATAGATGCTCTTAGCGGTTACTATTATATTTGCAAATTTGCTAAAGATGGGGAGTTACTCTCGAACGCGCAGGTGGTGGATAGTGAAAGTTATCAAGCCATACGCGAAACTAAGGTTGGGCTTAAGGAAGAAAATCTAGGCGACACTGAGCTTGAGCCGTCACCAGAGGAGCTTCTTGAGCTTAGCGAAAAGTATTATAGCGAGGGCAAATTTGTCAGCGATAGCGAGCTTATACCGCTTTACCTACGTAAAAGTCAGGCAGAGGTTAGCCTTGAAAATAAGGTCAAAAAAAATATTTAAAAAATTGCAAAAAAGTTGAAAAATAATTAGACATTTTTATAATATATATGTATAATGTGTTAAGCAAATTAAATATTGCTTGAAGTAATTAGAAGGAGAAAATAATGAAAAAACCAGTTTATATTAGATGTCCTAGATGTGAACTTAACTATATTCAAAAAAAGGATAAGTTCTGCCCAGTATGCAAGGCTGAAATGGAAGCTAAGAGGGACTATGTTGACGATATTGATTTAGAGCTTTGCCCAATTTGCAAAACTAACTATATCCAGCCAGACGAGATTATGTGTGCAAGCTGTTTGAAAGAGCATCAAAACGAGGATGGCGAGCTTAGCTCAGATTGGGAAGACTATATCATCAGAGATGACCAAGACGATATTATGACCCTTGATGACGAAACCGGTGATATGGCGTCTGTCAATGACATCACAAAATCTACACTTCTTGACGATGATGATATCTCTCCAGATATTGACTTTGACGATGACGATGGCGATATCTCGTTTGACGATGAAGAGTTTGATGATGACGACGATGATGACGATGACGATGACGACGATGATATCGACGATATAGACGATGATGACATCGATGATGACGATTATGACTACGACGATGACGATGATGACTAATATTTGTCAATAAAACGGTTTTAAAATTAAAAAAGGGCAGTATCGTGTGAAGTGAACGACGAAGTGGTCATTTTACTTACTGTCCTTTTTTCGATTCTTTATTTATTTTTATTAATGATTATAATATTTTTGTAAATTTCATTATCACTTTACAAAGGGAATATTGATTAAACTTTAGTGAACTAAAAAATTTATGATTTTTAATATATTTTTGCAAATGTTTGTAGCCATCACTTAAACTTTAGTAATTTTATTTTTTATTGCAAATTTTATCAATTTTGTTACAATAACTTTTCACCTTGATTAATATATAAATGATAGATATATAATTAATAGAAAATTTGATAAATATATAAATGACAAAAAATGCAATCATACGATTGCATTTTTTTGATAATTACTTTATTGCTAGATTTTGCATTTTAAAAAATTAATTATTTTTATTTTAAATAACTGCTTTTTAAGTCAAAACTTGCAATTTAATTATTGCTTGTCGCTACCATCATTATCGTCAGCATTTGCATCCTCATTTAAAGTAGCTTTTTCTTTGTTTTGTTTTTTAAGCTCTCTAAGCTCGGCTTTATATGCTTTCCTTTCATTTCTATAGATGGTATCTTCTTCTGCAACAATCTTGCGCTCAAGTACTAGCAGGTAGTCAGCTGACATAACTGTGTCAATCTTTTCAGAGATTATGTTAATCTTTTCATCGATTTTTATGATATCGTTGTTGTATTTCTTAATCTCTTTTTCAACTTCTCTAGTAACTGCGCCCTTATTGTTAAGCCTGTTATCTTTCATAAATTCTTTATGATTTTCTTCAAGCCTTACCTTATCTTCTTCAAGCATTCTCTTAGCCTTAATCAAGTCTTGAACTTCTTGGTCTCTACGTTTTTGAGCTTCTACAAGGATAATATCGTGATTTTTAGAAAGTTTTCTATCATAATTTTCTTTTCTGATTTTTTCAATCTTCTTAATCTTGATATGTCGCAGTACGAAACCTACAATTGCAACGATAATTGCAAGACCAAATATGAGTGAAGATATCAAGAGCCAAGGTGATGTTCCGTCAGGGTTAGTCGGTGTTTCTTCATCGGGATTTTCTTCGTCCGGGTTTTCTTCGTCAGCACTATCACTCTCTGAAAGCTCTGCTACAAAAGAGGTCTCACCATTAGTAGATGCAATGCTTGCATTTGTATATTCAGCCTCTTCGACAGTGGTTACATCAATATTGGTTATAAGCGCATTGCCAATCGTCTTAAAGCAATCTGATACGAGGGTGAAGGCAATAGTAGGAGTAATCTCAGAACTACTATGAATATAAATAGAGTAAGATTGAAGCTCGCCGGCTGTAACAATTTGAGTTATAGGCTCAAAACCGTCAATCGAAATAGTCACACCATACTTGCATTCGTGGTCTTTGTCATTTTCAATATTTGAATTGTACTCATCGAATATTGTAGCAAGGTCAAAGGTCAATTTATAGTAGTTTTCACTTGATAAAGTTAAACTATATTTTGAAGTAAGGGTAGCTTCGCTCTCATAATTGGTGTGAATTACAAGATAGTTTTTATCATTAACAAATTCACTTCCAAATGGGTTGTCGCTGCCACTTATGATACCTCCTTCAGCAATTAAAGGATTGTCGCTATCGTTTTGTGATACTGTGAAGTCGTAGGCAGGTGATTCGGTTATATCATTTGTTGCACTACCAAGTGAAAGGAAGTAGTCAGATAAATCAACCTTATTGCTTTGAGCTCCCGTAAATTCACTTTCACTAGAAGTTGACACGAGTACATTGTCGATATAGACAAGTCCTTGAGAAAGAGTGCCATCTTCTTCGCCAAGATTGATAACTATTTGAAGGTTGTGCGCCACGGTTTCAGCTGTGTGGATATAAACTTCAAAAGTTCTCCAAGAGCCATAGCCTGTTATACCATCTTGATAGAAAAGTTGTATACCATTTTCATCGACAACTTCAAGGGAAATAGTCGTTCCAGTCAAGGCAGGGATATAGTAATCAAAAGTCATTTTATAATATGAATTCTCTGATATGGGATAGCTTTCAGAAGTAATAGATTGATAGCTTGCCTTGCTGTTATACATCATATAGACATTGTTTGGCAAACTTACATTAGGTGCATCTGATGGATATCCAGGGAACGAGCCTAAATATCTATACTCGTCACTGCCATACATATCATTAAAGGTAGCCTGGTCATAGAGATATACAACACCGCTCTTGTTGTAAGCGTCATCTTCAAGGCTGGTGGTCCAGTTTGAAGCCTTTACAGGATACTCAAGCACGTCTCCGTCAAACTCAGTTGCATCAAATCTTGCATTCGGCACATTTGAAGAGGAGTTTGTTGTCAAAGACAGCGAGTTAGAGGCACTCGCAAGCTCTTCATTTGTTGCATACTCAACCGAAACATTGTCAATCACAACGCAACCATTTGCAGAAGTACTGCTGTCGCCAAGCCAAAATTCGAGGTTTACAAAGGTGTCATAGAGCGCGTGACCTTTGATATAAAACTCAACCGTTTGGTAGTCGTTTGTAAAACTATTTTCAGAGTTTGAGCTTATTCCGCTTGTCTGACCCTCTTGAAGAGGTAGATAGTCTTTTGTGGTGTCCTCTTGGTCGCTTGTAATGACACTGCTGTATAGATTATATATAGTATCATTTTCTTTAACTTTAAGATAGAAGGTTCCGCTAGTAATCTCAGACACCTTTAAGTTGAAAGATATCTTGTAAATTCCGTGAGCCTTTATCTCAAGTTCCTTAGACTGTACGCCAACATAGCCATCTTGACCCTTGGTGTAAAGCGCAAGAGCCTTGCTATTATTGTAACTTAAATCGTCGCCAATATAGGTGTAGCCAGTAAGGTCCGCAAAGTCATTTGGTGACATATTTCTTATATTTATAACTCGCGCGTGTCCATTTTGACGAGAAAGCAAACTCCAACTGTCGCCAAGGGTGTTAGAGGAGTCATTATCTTCTTCAAAATCAAAGTTATAGTCGCTTGTGTCGATTAGCGAGCTTTTATCAATAAGTCCATCAACAATAAAGGCGCTTTTGCCTCCGTCCTCATTAAGCAGAAGGTCTCCTTCATAATTTTTAGCGTATAGGTCCTCATAGAAGGAGTTTTCAGAGTGTCTATATAAGTTGACCTCATCAAAGAACACCGCACCACTGCTTAATGTGCTTTTGCCACCAAGGTAGAGGTCAATTGTGATAGTTTGACTTTGCTCGCCTGTTGCAATGTAGATAAAGTGCTCTTGCCAGGTAGTATTTTTTATATTTTCAATGCCAGCGTCGATAGCATTGCCGTCTTTATCCTCAAGTCCCGAGATATAGATTGAAGCGCTAGCAGGGTAGTCATCACCATTTGAAGAGGTCTTAACAAGCACCGAGAGAATATAGTATGAGTTTGCCTCTAAGGTAACAGAATTAGATTGATAACCCTTTATTGTTCTAACATTTTTGTTGTTTTCATTTTGCTTTGAGTTAATCATTAGTATTCTGCTATCACTGCCAATGGAGAGAGGGTTAGACTGAAGCATATAAGCCTCTTGATTTTTATTGAAAGTTTCGTTTGAGCCTTCGCCCTCAGAGCTTGACCCGCTTCCCACATCAACAAACATACCACTTGCAGTCGAATCTTCGCTATCATCAGTAACCGTCCAGCCGTTTAGGTTGTCGCTAGCAGAGGCTACTGTGCCGTTCGTAAAATCAGAGTTTGTAACGCTAACCTCTTCGTTATAACTAGGAAGGTAATCAATTGCCGTTTCAGCCCTTGCAACATTGATTGAAGCTATGCCACCGAAAAGTGTAAATGGGAAAAGGAAAGCCACGCAAAGCTTTAGGATTTTGTTTTTAGTTGAATCAGATTTTAATTTAGCCATATTCCACCTTTTAAGTAATTAAGACATTTTTTGTCATCTTTTGTATGATTGGTTTAGTGCCATAAGCACCAATTTAAACATTTACCCTAGTAGTATACAACATTTATCGATTTTAATCAAATATTTTTTACATATTTATTCATAATAGTTATATGAAAAGACAAAAATATCAGATTAAGCAAAGATGTTTCAATTTAAAATGCGCAAAAATGCAAGGCAATATCATAAAAAATCAAAAATTCACGATGCGTATAATGTCGAAAGATAAGAAAAAGAAGGGCAAGAACAAAAAATCTTCAAACTTCGACAAAAAGTTCTCCAAAAAGCAAATTTTCTTATTACTGCTAAGCGGTGGCGTAATAGGCTTTTTGAACGGATTTTTTGGTGGCGGAGGTGGGATGGTGTGCGTGCCGTTGCTATCAAAGGTGTTAAAGCTTGACGCAAAGCGTTCTCACGCAACAGCAATTGCCGTTATCTTTCCGCTAAGCTTAATTTCGGCATTTATCTATGTGATAAACGGCTATATCAGCTCGCTCCCTCTTTTAACTGTCGGGCTTGGCGTGATTGCAGGCGGGCTTATTGGTGCGTATGCGCTAAAGATTTTGCCACCTAAAGCCGTCAGACTAATCTTTGCAATAATTATGTTTGTAGGGGGGATAAAGCTAATCATATGAACATCTATTTGACTATCTTTCTATATGTGGCGTTTGGGGTAATCTCAGGCATTTTTGGCGGGCTGGGTATGGGTGGCGGGACACTTTTAATACCACTTCTTACCATCTTTTTAGGCTTTGACCAAAAGCTGAGCCAAGGGATAAATTTGGTATCCTTTGTAGTTATGGCAATCTTTGCCCTTCTTGTCCATTACAAGAACGGCTACATTCAAACAAGAGGCATCATTTACATCATCATAAGTGGTGTAATTTTTTCGGTTTTAGGGGCGCTACTTGCGGGATTTTTGCCAAGCGACTATCTCAGAATGGCGTTTGGGGTGTTTTTATGCCTATTATCTATAGTACAAGTTATAAAAGTAATCAAAAAATAGTTTACATTCTTGACAAAATATGATAAAATGGACCTACGGAGGAAAATTTAATGGTAGACCAAAGCAAATGTATAGGCTGTGGAACTTGCGTTGCAATTTGCCCAGTAGGCGCAATCAAGTTTAACAGCGTTGGGAAAGCAGAAATAGACACAAAAATTTGTATAAGATGTGGGGCTTGTCAAGCAAGTTGTCCGGTTGAGGCTATAGACTTAAATAGGAGTAAAAATGGAAAAAATAGCAATAATTGAGCTTAATGAAAAGGCATTAAAACTATCAATTTACAAGGTTAATAATGGCAAAAGTAATCTATCACTCGTTAAAAATCAAAGCGTTGCTTTAGCCGAAGAACTTGACGAAGGCGAACTTATAAACCCAAACACTAAAAATGAGATGCTTGAGGTACTAAAGGTATACCGCAAACTCATAGAAGGCTATGGGGTGAGCAAAATTTTATCGTTTGCAACCAACGTGCTATACAAAGCTAGAAATTATAGAGGCTTTCTTGACGAGGTGTTTAACAATACAGGTCTTAATTTTATAATACTTAGCGATGAGGATTATATCAAAAATCTCTTCAATGCAGTAGTGAACAGTATTGACAGCGCAAAAGGGGTGTTCATTTATGTTGGCGCCTACAATTTATACGTTGTCAAATATAATAGACGTGCCATACTTGGCAGTGTGATTTTGCCAATAGGAAGTTACCTCATTGACACAAGTATGGATATAGATGAGGCAGTCAAAGAGATAAAAAGTAAGATTGTAGTTGAAGGCTTTTTGCAAGACATTGATGACGACAGCAAGGTGGTAGGACTTGGTGATGCCTTTATTTCACTAGGTAAGATTGCTAAGAAGATTATGAGATATCCTCTTGATGTTGACAATAACTTTTTAATCACAAAGGAAAATATGACTAAAACCTTTGATTTTGTCAAAGGGCTTGACCTTGAAAAGATTAAAAAGATAAAGGGCATCGATTATGATGATGCAGGCCGAATAACCTCAGGTTTTGCCATCATCAAGGCGCTATTTGAAGTGCTTAATTTGAAAGAAGTTACAATCTCAACGGCAAACTTAAGGGCGGGGTTATTACAGGTGAACGTTCTCAGTCCAAATCAAGAGAAGTTTAATGACCTTTTAACTAATTCGCTTGAAAGTTACTATGAATTTAATAATGATGAGTTTTCAATAAATCAATATGTTTACAATATGTCAACCATACTCTTTAAGCAACTCAAGGTTATGCATAAACTGCCAAGATTTTATGTAAAACCGCTTAGAATTGCCTCATTTATGTATGATTGTGGCAAATGCATCAATAGCGAGCATTTTTCTAAATATGGCTTTGAAAAGATTGTGTTTTCAGAGCTTGCAGGCGTCACACATAGAGAGCTTTTGATTGCAGGTTTCATATGTGTTTGTCAAAATCTTGATGACTTTTCTCTCAATGAGTGGATAAAATATAAGGATATTTTAACCGAGGAGGATATGGACGCCGTAAGAAAACTTGGCATCATTGTTAAACTTGCAGTTGCACTCAACGCCTCAAGAAAGCCTGTTGTGCAAGATATTGTCTGCGACATACTTGGCGACTCTATAATTATGAAAACGGTGGTTGAAGGCGACGCAAGCTACGAGATACTTGAAGGTATGAAGGTAGCCCAAGATTATAAGAAGGTTTATAAGAAGAGCTTGCAAATTATTTAGTTTAGCGGGTAAACTTGTCTATTAAGAGGCTATCGTAGTAGCCTCTTAATTAATATTGATTGTAGGTTTTTAGCTAGATAACCTATATACAAGGAGAGCATATGAACAAATATAAATACGCGATTGAAATAGGCGGTTCTTATACCAAAATCTATGTGAAAGACAATGGCTTTGCACTGTGCGAGCCTACGCTTGTGTCAGCCGAGCCAACGCCACAAGGCTATCAAATAATAGGACTTGGCAGTGAAGCTAAGGCTATGCTTGGCAAGACCAACGATAGCGTTGAGGTTTTTAGCCCTGTTTCAAATGGACAAATCAAGAATTATGAATATACAAAGGCTCTTCTTATGCATTTTTTTGAAAAACTTGACTTTAAAAAGAATAGAGACTCAATACTAGTCTTAGTCAACTGCGGTCTTTCGCAAAAGGATAAAGAGAGCTTTTTAAGCTTGCTCTATGAGATTGGCTTTAAAGAGGTTATGCTCATTCCAACGGTATTTTGTTCTCTTATAGGTGCAGGTAAAAATATAAGCTCAACTAAGGCGAATATGGTAGTAAATATTGGTGGCGGAAGCACCGATATTGCGGTAATCAATATGAATTCTATTGTAAAGGGCGCAACGCTTGGCTTAGGTGGGCGCGCTGTAGACGTGGCTATTGCAAACACAATTGCCTATAATAACGGACTTGTTATAGGACTTGGCACCAGCGAAAAACTCAAAGCCGAGGTAGGGAGTCTCTATCCAAACGACACTCTCAATATGGAAGTTACAGGGGTTGATATAGAGAGTAAAATCCCTCGCTCCTACATTATCTCGTCAAATGACCTACTTGTTGTGCTAGAGCCATTCTTTGATGAGATTATACGAAGCATAGATGTCACAATAACCTCACTTCCGCCAGAGATTACCACTGATATAATCAATAACGGCGTGCTTTTTGTTGGCGGAATGAGCAATATCACAGGGCTTGACTATTACCTAAAAAATCACTTCAAGTACCCATTCAAAATAGTTGAGGACTGCGAAAATGTCTCCATCTTAGGCGCTGGAAAACTGCTTGATGACCCTCAACTTCTTGAGAAAATCTACGAAAATACATAACAAGTGTTATTTAAAGCTTGTTTTTAACTAAAAATAAATGTCTCCATTTACTTTTGACTAAAAGAGACAATAAAGGGAAGAATACGACAATTCTTCTCTTTTTATATTGCCATCAATTTGATAAAATTGTTTTCAGAGGTGCAATATGGCAAGAAAGATAGTTTTAACAAGTGGTAAAGGCGGTGTTGGTAAAACGACAATCTGCGCAAATCTTGGTATTCAACTTGCAAAACTTGGGTTTAGGGTGGTTCTGCTTGATGTTGACATAGGGCTTAATAACCTAGATGTTGTTATGAATATTGAGGACCGCATAGTCTTTGATATCACCGACGTCATTATGGGTAGATGTAGACCAAAGCAAGCCCTTGTGCAAGACAAGAACATATCTTCGCTCTATGTTATGCCGAGTTTTTCTGCCTATAATAAGACAAACATTCTTGGCGAGCATATAAAGAATGTCATCGACCAGCTTGATAGCAGTTTTGACTATATCCTCATCGACTGCCCAGCGGGCGTTGAGGCGGGCTTTCATAGGGCGGTTTTTCCTGCCAATGAGGCGATAATTGTTGTAACGCCACACCTGTCATCGATTAGGGACGCCGACAAGGTGATAGGACTTCTCAATGATTATGATATAAGCTACAAAGGGCTTGTTGTCAATCGCGTGCGAGGCGACCTTCTACTAAACGGTCAAATGATGGCAGTTGAGAATATAGTCAGAGCGCTAAATCTTCCTCTGCTTGGCGTTATCCCAGAGGACGATGCAATAGGTGAGTCCAACTCTCTCGGCGAGAGGGTGCAGTCGATAGAGAGTGCAAGGGCGTTCACCCTGCTTAGCGAAAATATCCACAACGGTTCAAAGAAGATATTTGATTGCACATATAAATATCGCGGACTTGTAGGCTATTTGAAGCGAAACCTTAAAAAGCACGTTTAAAACAAAAATATTTTATTTATTTTATAAAAAACTTCAAAGGACAATAGTAAGTAAAAATATTTTTAAAAAGACAATAAGAAAATAATGAAAATATTTTAAAAAAGATAACAAATGAGTTAATAGAAAATTAATCGAAGTATTTAAAATATAAAATACTAAAAATATTTATTTTAAATAATAAAAATCAATTTTAAAAAAAATAGTTTAAAAAATCAAAAATAAGGTAGGGTGAAATATGGATTATAAAATAACCGAAAGAATTAAAAACATACTTGCAAGTGATAAGATGGCAGACCCGCAACACATATGTGAGGTTTTAAAAGATGAGCTAAAACCGCTTATTGAAAGCTATATAGAGCTTGACAGCGACATTCGCGTACGCTTTAAAAAGGAGCGCGATAAAAACATTTTTTGGATAGAGTTTTCAGCCGACCGCATTAAGCCTTTTGGCTATATTCCCTATTAATTTTATTTTATCCATAATTTATTAAATATTTTTTATCAAATAAATTATTAAACGGTAATTTATATAGTAATTTTGTTTTATTAAATAATTTTTTATATAATTTTATCTATATATTTTTATTTACAATAATTTTTATTTTCAAACAATAAAAATATTTTTTATAATTTAAAAAATTTTTAATATTAATATTATTGATATTATTAATATTATTATTTTTTATTTTTAGCTACAAAAAACACATTAAGCTATTTTCGCTTAATGTGTTTTTAAAAACCTTTAGTCACATATTTTTTATGCCTATATTCACTTGATTTTCCTATTTTCATAATTCAATTATTAAATTTTTATTAATATCATAACTCAATCACTTAAAGGATAAAATCAAGAGTTTTTTAATAGATTTAATTCTGATTGTAGCCACTTTCACCGCTTTGAAGTGATGAGAAGGAAGCCTCAATTGTGACATCTCCAGTCAGGTGGTAGATATTGTTTTCAGCACCTTTCCAGCCTTGGAAGATATAGTACCAGTAAACCTTGAATATCCAGTTACCAGTGGTATATTTACATCTTGCAACAAAAGCGCTTAAATCTACATCGCCTTCAAGGAATTTGTAAGACATTTGAGTTGTCTCAACGCCGTTATAGTATAGTTTTGCATTATCTTTCCACGGACTTGATGGCAACGAAACATCGTCATCAAGAATGTCAAAGGTGATAGTGTAGTAATACTTATTAGTTACAGTCCAAGATGCGTTATAGGTTACATCACTATTTGGCATTATGGTAGAGCTTACTCCATAGCCATTAAAGGTGTAGGTGGTTTGCATTGTCTGCGTGCCATCATCATAAACATAACTATTTTGAACAGGAACCTCAAAGTTGTCACCTTGATAGATTTGATAGGTCACCGTACTAGTATTGCCATACTCACTAGTAAAGGTTAGGGTGTAAAGGT
The DNA here is from genome assembly GCA_944350015.1 of uncultured Clostridia bacterium. GTDB lineage: Bacteria > Bacillota > Clostridia > Christensenellales > UBA1242 > Caccovivens. The sequence continues at coordinate 49,880 of CALVNW010000004.1, forward strand.
TTCTGATATGAACGTCAAGGTCGCTCTCTGGCATTGTGAAGTTTACTATCTCTTGCAAGTAGCCTGCGTCATAGTAGAACTTAGTGTTCTCGTCAACAACATCAACGTTTGAGAAGTCTATTGTATCGCTCGCCTTTACACGCAATGAGTCTACAAGTGTGCCGTTATCGTAGAGGTTAACCGAATAGGTTGCCTCAGATTTCACATAGTCCCACTTAGCAAACAGCGTAAGGTTTTGCGATGGCATAATAGTCTCTTCGAATCTGGTATTTTCCTCGTATCCAGCACTTGTAAACCATCCGCCAAAAGAGTAGTAAGAGGTGATATTACCTTCAGTAACCTCTTTTGTGCTAAGAGAAGGCAGGGTGATGCTTTCGCCTTCAAGCTTTTTGATGTCGTCAAAGGTTTTGTCACAGTTCGATACAAACCTGATTGTATAGTAATTTTGAGTAGAAGTAACCCACTTAGCATACAGCATTAGGTCCTTTCGTGGCATAGTCTGGCTTGTAAATTCTTGCGTCAACGCCTCGTCCTCATACCATCCAGCAAAGTAATATTCGGTGCGTTTTGCGCCGTCATCAACCACATAATCTTCAAGCGACGGTAGTGATAAAACGTCTTTATAGTGGTAGCTTTGCTCCCCAAGTGACTGGTCGCTATTTGTTGTAAAGTTTACGTTGTAAAGAACCTCGCTTGTCATTTGCCACTCGCCGTTGCTAGCTTCCCATTCGGTCTCGCTAGAGTATTTGTAGTTATTGATGAAATCGTAAAGCGGTGACATATCGACACTCTTGCCATAATCGACAATTCTTGCGTCAGAGGTTGAAAGGGTGAGGGTGAAGATATCAGCAAGAGGCATATAGAGGCTAAGAGCCATATTGCCAATATAACTACGTCCGTCCTCTGTCTTTTGGAGCCCAAGCGACAAGGAAAGACTATCAAGGTCAGGGTTGTTTGTAAGCTCCTTCATATTGAGGTTGACTTTGAAGTTTTGGCTGTTTTCCACCGTGAAAGATTTGATGATATTGCCGTAGTCCATCGGCTCGGTACGCGGATTATTCATAGATTCTATGATAGCGTTCATAATGGTGTCAGTAAAGCCAAAGCAATATTGAACGTAGTACATAGGGTCGCCAAAGAAGGTCTCTATTGCAACCTTAGTGCATTTTTCATATGTTCTTCCACCGCCAAAGAACTGCCCAACAGTCTCACTTCTATAAAGGTAGATATATCCTGCTTTATAATAGATGTAAAGCATTCTGTTTTTACCGCTATTTGTGTCATCAAATTGGTAAGGAACGTCGTTATTTACTCCCACCATCGTAGGTATCTCGCCAATTACACCATAAAGCTCAATATCTGCCTTGCCGACAACATTAATAAGAATATCGAATGGTACCGACCAGCTTATATCGATGCCAGCAAGCGAGCCAAGGATATCAAACGTTCCAGTCACGTGGAACTCCTTGTCGTTTGACATATTTACAATGGCTTTCACAAGCTCATTTGCGCCAGATATGTCGATATAATTTTTGGTTTTATCAACATAGTTAAATGCGCCAAGCTCGTTAAAGGTTATCTTGCCACTGATTTCACTAGAAAGAGTGCTATCAAGATAGCAGTTGTCAAGTGATAAATACTTGATTTTGCCGTTTTCGCTTGCAAGCGTAATGATTATATCAGTTGCATTTTCGTTGTCATAAACTTGTTTGCCGTCAAGCTTAATTGTTAGGGCGGAATTGTCAGCGCTTATCTCTTTAACCATCTTAATGATGTTGATTATATCTTGAGCGCTAATTTCAATGCTTGCAATGTCGCTGTCTATCATTGAGAAGTCAAGGTCTAGGTCAATCTCAGATAGGAATGGAATGCTTGAGGTATCAAAGCCCAGCACTTCAAGCACGATATATAGAAGCTCATTGAAGTTATCATTATTGATTTTAAGCAGAAGGCCGTTATAGTCAAAGTAGAGGATACTATCTTCAATGTTCACGCCAATATTGTTTTCACCTAAAGCGACATTTGCACTTAGCATTAGGCTGTCAGTCACATCAAGTTGAAGATTTCCGACTACGCTTTGACCGCCGAATTGCATATCAACGCCAAGCTCAAATTGTTTGCTTTCAATGTAGTCAAGAACTTTGCCGGCGTAGTCAAGAAGGGTGGTGACATTGACATATTCGCCGTAAGGCGCAAAGATATTTGCCTTATCTTCAATTTCAATTTGCGCTGAGATGTCTTGATAGAGCAACTCCAAAGCTTTCAAATTATTTTCGCTGAGTTTTATCTTGGCTTCAAGCCCGTCGAGAGCGTTTAGAACAAGCTCTTCGCTAGTAAGCTTGAACGTCATATTTTCTATTATTGACCCGATATCAAGGCTTTCGGTATCGACGGACTCAACCTTGCCTAAAAGCTCATCAATGACCTCATCTAAATTAATTCCAAAGTAGTCATTTAAGAAGGTTTTTACGCTATCAATATCACTTAAGCTAAACTGCAATTTAATGTTTTCAACTTCAACATAGACGGTCTTTTGATAGAGCATTACATTTGCTTCAAGTCCCAAGTAGCTTAGGTAGAGCGAAAGCGCTATATCTTCGTTTGCATAGTTAAGCGCGCCTTCAACGTGCAATTCTTGATAGTCAGCGACAAAGGTGAGATAGAACTCTTTGCCCATCACATAGCCATAGACATTGACTATAGTGTCTGCAAGGTCCTCAATATTTGTATATTCGCTTTCAACTATTATAGGCACATTTATAGCCTCGCTTGAAACTTTGATTTGACCTTCAAAAGCGATATCGCCGTAGTTTACATTCAAGCCTAGCTCCTTTTCTCCGTTTGTAAGAGAGAGGGTGAGTTTGTTAAGTAAAGTTACAATAAACCCATTCTCAGTCTTTTCAAACTTTGTGATAAGAAGAGGATTGATTTCACTATTGATTAAATCGCCTAAGCTCTCAGTAATTTTAGAGCTGTCTGTAATATTAACATTAGGCGCAAATTTTGCAAGCAATTTTTCTACAACATTACCTATATTTGAAAGGTCACATACAATCTTAGTTTCGCTTACCTCAATGTACACCTTGCCATTCATAACTGTCAAAACAATATCTTGACCAAATAGGGTGGTAGTAAGTCTTACAAAAGCATTATCGCCTTTAACTAACGTGTAATTGATGTCAATTTTGTGCTCTCCGATAGTTATGATGCCATTTCCTACAAACGCATCACTTTGAAGCATATCAAGTATATTCTCAAGGGTAGGGAAAAGGTCAGAAAGCTCTACATAATTTTCTTCGCTTGTGCCTCTTTCGATGGCGATAAAGTCTATAACATCAAGGTCTGCTTTAGCATCAAAGGCGTCAACGCTAATTCCTGAGAAACTTTCGCCATTAAGCTTGATTACAAACTGACCAACATCTCTTATGATGAGTGTTGCGCCCTTTTCGTCTACCTTAAAGCTTTCAATTATGCTTAGGTCAATCGAGCTTAAATCAATTTGCTCTAGGCTAATCTGTGGAAGTTTAGCACTATCTATAACACTAGAGAAGTCGCCACTTTCAAGTCCAGAAACAATAGAACTTATAAGCTCACTTGGTATTTCAAGACCAAAATAGTTTTCAAGCAAAGCACAAAGTTTGTCTGCTTGAGATAGGTCAAATTTAAGATAGATGTTATTAAATTCGAGGTATAAATTATTGTCAACAAATAGGATATTTGCGCTGTAGCCTTCATAATTTACGGCAAGCTTTGCACTCTTGCTGTCAAGGTCAAGATAAAGCTGACCATTTACCGCGATATTATCATAAATTACATCTAAATCAAAGGCAAATTGTTTGTTTGTAAAGTAATCAACAAGACTAACGCCAACATCAATAACATCGGTTATGTTGATGTAGTCGTCATCGTTTACAACTTCGATATCAGAGCTTTGTGGATAGTCGATATTCGCCGAAGCGCTGATGCCTACACCATCTAAAGAAAATTGAGGAAGCTCAAAGCCTAGCAGGTGATAGTCAGAAGAGCATCTGAGATTAATTGAAAGCCCTTCCAGCATAGAGATGTCTATTATAAGGTCAACACTGCCGTCAGCATTTTCAACCTTGTCAAAGTTAGATAAAAGTACAAGTATAGAATTTACGTCAAGTCCGCCTAAAACCGAACTTATATCAGGAAGCTCAACGCCGAGTAGTTCGGTAATTTGCCCAATAGAGCTCGCAAGACTGTCAGTTGCAAGCATAAATTTGCCATTAAAAAGCTCAAAATAGACGCAATTGTTTTGGTAAACAAGACCGATATCGAAATTTTCCTGACTAATAGCAAGATTTAGATTAGCGTCAACTTGGATATTATCAAAGCCTTCAGATAAGTCAACTTGACCATCAAGCGAAATGCTAATAGGATTGTTTCCAGTGTCAACCGAGGCTTGCACTTCAAGGTCAATCACTTCTGAAGAGGTCAAATTATTGATGATTGCATTAATCTCATCTGCGACAACGGCAGGTGGGGTTTGACTTCCGCCTCCAGTACCAACTTGCTCATTTGAGATATTGTTCATAGAAATAGAGATGACGCCGTAAGCCGATGCCAACGAAATGAACATATAAATTAATGAATAGGATAAAAATTTTAAAATTTTTCTCATAATAATACCCTTTTATATTAGGATACATATATTAATATATATAATATACTATATAATATCCTAATCGCTTGCTATTTTTTTTGCTAGCTGTTTTATAATTTGTGTAGTTTGTTTTTGTTTTTGTATTTTGAAAGCCATTATTGCGACCTTATTGTCACTTTAAGTGCCTTGTTTTTATCAAGTTGTTTCTTTATAAAGTTCTTTATTAGGTTTATTAAACTCTGTTTTAATTATTTTTGTGATGCAACAACCTATCAAGCGCTATCAAGTTTAACACCTTTACAACTCAATAGGCAGGTCAGGGAAGTCGATAAGCTCAGGTTGATTTAAGTAGTAGTAAGAGGTTAGCGTACCACTGCAACCTGCTGAGATACCACCATATAGCACCGAGTAGCGCTCTTCAATGCTGATACTTATTAAATTCCATTCGCCATCAATCGTTATTGTTTGTTTAACGCTCTCAAAGGTAGGAGCTGAGCCAAGTCCGCTTGTCTGCTGAACCTGTCTTACATAGTTAAGCACGCTTGTGATTGGGTCAAGTTCAATAGTGAAAGTGTAGTAGCCAGTTGCTTCGTCGTAGGTGATAACCGAACTGTCATTTGTGCTTGTAATAGTTTTGTCAGAGATGATATAGGTTTGAATGCCGTTTGGCAGACCACCAGCAAGGTCAATGTAAGCCTCTTGAGTATAGGTATCATATTTATTCCAAACCGCATTATCAGTAATGCTTGCACCTTCGCTGGTGTAGACGTCAGAGCTTGAGAAGAGCATAACCTCAGGATTTGGATTAAGTGAAGTAGATTTTTTCATAACCGAGCATTTACCAATATCCTTAGTACCTTCGCTTATGCTTTCAAAGGTGTAGGTGTTTCCGTCGAAGTTCTTTTCGCTATAAACAGTTTGTGAGATAGGTAAACCAAACGCCGAAACGTTAACCTTTCCATTGCCTACAATATGGAAGTAGTCGGAATTCAAAGCGTTAAACTCAGCAAGCAGAAAGTTTTGAACAGGGGTGAGGTCGCTTGGACTGTCAATGCCCGAGCTTAAGAACTCACTAGAACTTCTCCAGTTTTCATAATCTGAGCTTATGCCAAATAACTCGCCAAGAACGTCCTGCGCACTTGTTTGATAATCACTAGCGTTGTACTGCCCATAATTGACAGGTGGAACGACAGCATTATTGAAGTACCATACCCCAAGCCCGCATCCAGTAAAGACGCCTAGCACGGTTAGGATGCCAAGAGTTTTCATTCTCTGCTTGAACGACTTTTTGGATGTCTTTGATTTTACCTTTTCTTTTTTTGCTTTTTTGTTAAGCTCCTTCTTAAAGTCATCCTTAAGTTTTTCGTCAGCGCTTTCATCTTCTTTTTCGGTGTTATTTAAATAGATAACCTCTTCGCTATCACCATACAAGGTAGTTAGTGGCGTTTGACTACTATTTTTGCTGGTATTTGCACTAGCTTTACCTGTTTTTGTGTACGAACTACTTTGTAAACTCTCTTGCCCTTTATTTAACTGGTCAAGAATGGCTTTTTTGTCGTCATCGTTAAGGGTAGTTGTGCTTACATTTTTACCCTCAACTTTTGACGCCATTTTGCTATCGTTTGCGCTATCTATAGAAGAGCTCTTTGACAGCTCTTTTTGGTTTTTACCATCATAAAAAACGCTTGCATTTTTCTCTTCAATGCAATCAGCTTTGTTTGTCTTATTTATATCTTCAGTTTTTATAAAACTTTTTTTATTATTGTTTCTTATATTAGCCACGTTCTGCACCCCAATCCAAAGGGCTCAGCACACTCGCTACTTTTTGACATATTCAGTTTATTATATGTAGACACGGCTTGTCCGTGTGAATAAAAATCAAAATTAATTAAGGAGCAGTCAAAATTGACAAGTGATAAGGCTGAAAAGTTTGTGACAAGCAAACTTTGAGTGGCTACAACAGATATACTGTTCACCATAAACCCCCTAAGTGATAAATAAAGTTTTTCAATGTTTAATATATTGTCTCAAATTAAATAGGTTATATCTTCATTAAACAACTTTATTATATAATATAAAAAAGGGTTTGTCAACTGATTTTTAATAACTTTTTAATTAATTTACAAAACACACTAAATCATAAAAATAAATTTTTTTGTATAAATATGCAAAAACGCTTGCATATTAATTGTGGAATGGTTATAATAAAACTAATAAGATTGACAAAGGAGAAAATTATGCAAGAAGGTTTTATCGAGGATTTGCAAAAAGGATTGTTGCTTTCAAATTCAATCGGGCAAGAAGAGGCGCTCGATATTTATGATGCGCTTGTAAAAAAGTATAAAAAAGTAAGAAGTTCATCCCTTGGTAAAAAGGCAGAAGAAGGCGAGAGTGAGGAGTTTAAGAAAGTTATCAAATCATTACCAAAGTACGCAAAATACTATGATATAGATAGTTTTGACGTTTGTCTTAACGAGTATAAAAACAGCTTACCTAGAGAGATAAAGCTTGACGAAAAGGATTTGAAGGGCAGTATTGCCTCTCTTGCCGAAACTGTGATTAGTGCGCAGGCAAGCATAGGTAAATTTAGTAGAAATTCTGGTGTCAATATTGCTAATGACAAGACCAATTACACAAACAGCGTAGTTGATTTTGAAACGGCAAGCAACCCTCAGTTTGTCGAAAGTCTCATTGCAAAGGTTGGCTCGTCAAACCCTGAAGTTGTTGCTCAGTGCAAGAAGAGATGTGACGATTTATGCAAAAGCCTTGCTGAAAGCGCGATAGAGGATAAGACAAGCTATTACGATAGATATGTAGATTACCTTGTTGACTTTTATTCAGATAACGAGATAGCAAGACAGGGTGAACCTCAGATGGCGTAGGTGTTTTATTACCGGAAGCCGAACTTGCTTGCAAGGGTGAGGCTGAGTTTTTTTGCTATGTAATGGATGAGCAAAGCATATAAATTTGTCAAAATTTTATTGTCGCATAGTCACTAATATATGTATATATCTATAAATAAAAGATTTTTATAAAAATAATGCAAAAATGCTTGACAAATGTAATTTTATTATATAAAATATAAGCGTCTTAATTTTAAGGCGTTTTTTGTTTGCACTAGCCCCGCGGATAAAATTTGCCTTGTAGACGAAACAACCTTATAGTCCCGAAGATTTAAGGTTTTAATTAAAGTCATTTTGACTTAAACGTTTAACAAAATTTTATTCGGAGGAAATTAATGAAAACTTATATGGCAAAACCTACGGACATTGAAAGAAAATGGTTCGTTGTAGACGCTGCTAATGTTCCACTAGGAAGAGTGGCAAGCCAAGTAGCAGACATTTTAACAGGTAAAAACAAGACTATTTACACACCACACGTTGATTGTGGCGACTTTGTGATAGTATTAAATTCAGATAAAGTTGCTCTTACTGGTAAGAAGCACACAGATAAGAAGCTTAGATGGTATACAGGATACATCGGCGGACTTAAAGAAATCGATTATGGTACACTTCTTGAGAAGAACTCACCAAAGGCTATTGAGCAGGCAGTTAAAGGTATGCTTCCAAAAACAAGCCTTGGAAGAAAGCAATTCACAAGATTGCACGTATACAAGGGTGAGGAACATAATCACCAGGCACAAAAGCCAGAAAAAGTTGAAATAAAAGGAGTTAGAGACTAATGGCAGAGAAGAAAGTTAAAAATGCAAATCAAATTATTTCAACAGGTAGAAGAAAGAAATCTATCGCAAGAGTAAGACTTTTCCCAGGCGAAGGCAAATGCACAGTTAATGGCAGAGAACTTGGAGAGTATCTTCAAAGAGACACACTTCTCTTAGTTGCTCGCAGACCTTTTGCTGTAACAAACACAAACGACAAGTTTGACGTTATTGCAAGAGTTAATGGCGGTGGCTTGTCTGGTCAAGCAGGTGCTTTAAGCCACGGCATTGCAAGAGCGCTTGTAAAGTATGATGAGATGTATAAGAAAGAATTGAAAGAGGCAGGACTTCTCACTCGTGACCCAAGAATGAAGGAGAGAAAGAAGTACGGCTTAAAGAAAGCAAGAAAGGCATCTCAGTTCTCAAAACGTTAATATTTTGCCCTTTATGGTAATATTTTCATAACTATATATTAAAAAGCTTAGCGTTGTTTTATATGCTAAGCTTTTTTGTTTAAAAATTTTTGACATTTTTAAAATAATTGGATATAATAAATTTTAAAGGAGCAATTTTGTGGAAAAGGTTTATGATATTGTGATTGTTGGCGGTGGACCTGCTGGAACAACTGCGGGCATCTATGCAAAAAGGGCAGGTCGCGACGTTGTTATAATCGAGAAGTTCTTGGTTGGCGGGCAACTAGGGCTTATCGGACAAATTGAAAACTATCCAGGTTTTATCAGTATAAGCGGTGGCGAACTTGCTGACAAGTTTTTATCTCACGCAAAGAGCCTTGATATTCCTATTATTAGTGATGACATTTTAGAGTATGATTTGCAAGGCGAAGTTAAAACTTTAAAGGGCAAGAGGCAGACGTATAGCGCAAGGGCTGTTATTTTAGCTATTGGCAGTCACTCTAAGGAGCTCAACATTCAAGGCGAAAAGGAGCTTATCGGAAAAGGTGTAAGTTACTGCGCGCTATGTGATGGCAACTTCTTTAAAGGTCAAGACGTGGCAGTAGTCGGCTCAGGTGACTCGGCATTTTCAGATGCACTATACCTTTCAAACATCTGTAATAAGGTGTACATCTTAACTAAAGACAACCTAAAGCTCAACAACTACAGCGAAGATGACATAAAGGAAAGAGGTAACATTATTTTACTAAAAGGCGCACTCTCAAAAGAGATTGAGGGTAAGGATAAGGTTACCGCTCTTGTCTATGATAAGAACGGCAAAGAGGAAAAGCTTGACACAAGCGCCGTATTTGTTGCGGTTGGCAGAAAACCAGACACTGAAGCCTTAAAGGATAAGATAAAATTAAACGCTCTTGGCTTTATTGAAACTGACGATAAGATGTCCACCTCAGCCGAAGGCGTGTTTGCTTGTGGTGATGTTAGGGCAAACGCGATAAAACAAGTTGCTCTTGCCGTTGGTGAGGGGGCAATTGCCGGAAGTGAAGCGAACAAATATATTTTAAAATCAAGAAGAAAATCAAGTATTTAATCTCCATCAAACAATCAAATTTGGAAGCTAAAAACCGCCTATTTACGCCTTTAAAAATTATTAAATTTCACTTTTTATATAGTTATAATAATATAACATTATTATTTATTTTAAACGACAATAACATTAAAGAATAAATACAAGAAAAAAGTTGTTAAACGAATATTTAACAACTTTTTTTGTAAAAGTCAAGTTTAAAAGATGTGCTAAAAATAGAAAGCCAAGCAAAAAACAAGATAGCTAACTAACACAAAAAATAGAAAACCAAACAAAAATTCAGATGCCTCAAAGCTAACATAAAAAATAACAAATCAAAACAATAAACTAAATAGCAAAAACGCTAAGCTTTATTTGAAAAACTTGAAGGATGAGGTTTAGTTATAAAGAACGTTTTTATTAAGTTTTAATGACAAACAATAATGCCTTTTTCAAGGGCGTAGTATGAGCATAAACCTCTCATAGGAAGTATTCTTATTTCTTTAAAGTTGCACTTCTTTTCAAGGTCGTCTTTAATATATTTTGCCTCTTCTTCGGCGTAGCAATGCGTGATTATCAAGGTTTCTTTTGAGAAATCTTTTGCCTTTTCGCAAATCATTTGCACAAGTTTTGAGAAGGCATTTTTAATGCCGATAATCTTTTTAGCCATCTTTATTTCGCCTTCATATGCGATACAGATAGGGCGGATAACAAGTTTGCTTGCAATAAGACCGGCAATCTTGCTCATTCTGCCATTGTTTACAAGGTTGTCAAATTTTTGAAGGATAAAGTAGAGGTTTTTCTTGTCTCTATAAGCTATAATCTCTTCGCAAATTTTCTCATAAGAAAGACCTTCACGAATAAGCTCGGCAAGCTTATCTACGATTAAAATCTCAGTGCCACTAACGGCCTTTGAGTCAATAACAAAGACGTTTTCAGGTTTAGCATAAGAATTTTTTGCAACGCAAGCGGCGTTATAGCAACCAGAAAGTTTTGCGGTTATTGTAACGATGAAGGTGTACTCGGCATTGTCAAACTCTTGCAAAAAGGACTGTGGTGCAGGACAGGCAGAAGAGGACTTCTTACTGCTGTGCATATCGGTCAGCATCTTATCGATATCAAGCGAGTCATTGTCGACATATTCATTGTTGTTTACATTGATTGTGAGAGGAATAACTTTAAACCCTATATTTTCATCTTTTATATAGTCGCTCATAAGGTCGGAAGCGCTATCAACAAGTATTTGATATTTCATAATAATCTCCTATATATTTTAATTGCTTAGAGCAAGGTAAATTTTTATATTTTTAAACAGAAAGATAATCTTTCAAAAACAATTATAGCACAATTTATGGAACAATCAAAATAATTTACTGTTTTTATAGATATAATATGCCTTTTTTTGTCACATTATGAATGTTATTCTTGCGGATGCGAACTTTTATTTATAAAACTTGCACTGTCACTTGCAAGCCCAATCTTACCATACTTATCGTTTATATACCTAAGGGTCTGCGAAAAATCAGGCTTAACCTCATCAAAAAGCGAAAGTTGCCGAGCATTCGCGCTTGTAAAATTGGAGCCTTTAACCCTAATAGCTCTAAGTGGATAGTTATATTTCCATATCTTATCACACAGGGCTAGCGCATTTTTTGCAAGGTCATCAATACCATTTGTTGGATTAATCTTTCGGCTTATATGGTAGGTCTTTAAATCCTTAGTTTTCAAGGTGATTGAAAGGTTGCTGGCAAGAACTTTATGTTTTATCATCCTATAAGATATTTTCTCGGCTAGAAAGTAGATAACCTTTTCAACGTCACGCCTGTCCATAATATCCTTTAGCGTTGTAGTGCCGTTGCCAATACTTTTAGGCGCGGGGAGGCTGTAGTAGTCGGCAACCTTTTCCTCTCGCACGCCTAGAAGGTCTTGCTTAAGTCGCAAGCCATTTATGCCCATCAGATTTTCAAGGTAGCGTTCTTCAAGTTTTACAAAGTCGCCGATAGTCTCAATGCCGATAGAAGAAAACTTTTTCTCAAGCCTCTTTCCAATGCCGACTATGGAGTTTAGCGGAAGGGGATAGACCACTTTTTCAATGTCCTTGCGCTCTATGCAAGTAGTGAAGTCAGGCTTTCGCAAATCAGAGCCAAGCTTTGCAAAAATCTTTGAAAAGGACACGCCGACAGACACAGTAAAACCAAACTCTTGTTTAACTTTCTGCCTTATCTCATCGGCAATCTGCACGCCTGTCATTTTAAGGTACTTTAAGCTGTCCGTCACATCAAGCCAGCACTCATCAAGCCCAAGAGGCTCAACAAAATTGGTGTAATTTAAGTATAACGCGTGCAATTGACCGCTTATTTCCTCGTATAAGTCATAATGTGGCGGGAGACAGACAAGCCCAGGGCATATCGCCTTAGCCTCGCCTATGATTTGCCCGGTTTTGACGCCAAACTTCTTTGCAATTTCATTTTTTGCAAGTATAATACCGGTACGCTTCTGCGGATTACCTGTCACGGCAACTGGTTTATCTTTAAGATCGCTCTTGCTTGCACATTCCACCGACGCAAAAAAATTGTTGACATCAGAATGTAAAATAACCCTCTCTTTCACTTGCATAAAACCCTCGTTTTATGTATAATAGGTAAAAATTAGGAGATTTATGCAACGACAAAACAATAAAGTTATAATAGATAAATTTTGCAACCACTACTGCGACGCGCTCGCCTGTACACTGGGCGAATTTATTGATATTAGAGACTCATATGAAGATATATTAAAATTACTTTCGTTAGAAGAGGCTGAAACTTTGATTGACTACGCAGTTCTAAAAAACAAGATGGCGGGGGTGGAAAGGCTCAACATTAAAGTGCCATTGCCATCACTAGGAGTTAAAGCTCTTGAAAAATATGGCTTAAAAGGTAGCGAAATAATCTCTGCCAAAAACTATGCTTCCCTTCCCACAAGCGCTCTAATCGGTGATAATAATATGCTCGACATTGAAAATTTGCTTGACTATAGCCAAGAACTGCTTTCATCTATATCAGATTTTTGCGCAAGGGCAGATATGCCAATTTGCATATCAATCGGCTCAAATTTAGAAGAGGTCGGGCGTCTTGTCAATGGCTATAATATGTCGCCTGTCGAGGTGTTAGAAAGTTTTGGCTTTTTAGATAGAAAGTGCCTTGTTTACGGGCTTAACTATATCGATAAAGACGACCAAAAACTACTAAAGGACTATGGTATAATGTCGGTTTTTTCGCCTCAAGATGACGCTTTGTGCGGACGCGGGGCAATAAATTTATATAATTTTATTTATAACGATTTAAAATTTGGTTTTTCAAGCGGAAAATGCTATAATATAGATATGCTTTTTGAAGGCAAGCTTGCAAGGCTTAACACAAATAACCTTATGCACGAGGGCGGACTTGTGACAAATGAGGCTTTGCTTGGCGCCCTTTGCGAGAACAGCGAAGCTAAACTTGAGATAGAACTTCTTGACGCGCAAAAACTAGAAGTTTTGTTTGACAAAAAGGTCTATTTAAAGGATGACGGCTATCTTGATTTGCTTTCAAAAGTGACAAAAATTGCAACAAAAATAAAGGAGAAAATTTAGATGGATATTACTACAACACTTGCTCAAGAGTTTGGCTTAAAGCAAGAATACTCACAAAACATTATTAATCTCATTGACGAAGGATGCACAATCCCTTTCATTGCCAGATACAGAAAGGAGATGCACGGCACGTGTGACGACCAAACGCTCCGCTCTTTTGCCGATCGCCTTAAGTATCTTCGCAACTTAAATGACGAGAAAGCCAAAGTTGAAAAGGCAATAACCGAGCAAGGCAAGTGGACAGATGAATTAAAGGTGGCTCTTGAAAACGCAAAGACGCTTACCGAGGTTGAGGATATTTACAGACCATACAAGCCAAAACGTAAAACAAGGGCGTCAGTCGCTATTGCTAAAGGGCTTGAAGGGCTTGCCGATATACTTCAGATGCAGTCGAAAAATTATGATGTAAGAAAAGAGGCAGAAAAGTATTTAACCGAAGAGGTCACAAGCGTTGAGGACGCACTTCAAGGGGCAAAAGACATCATTGCTGAGCGTGTTTCTGACAATGCCGAGCTTCGTAAAGAGCTCCGCGCACTGCTTGAAAATAAGGCGTTTATCAAGTGCGAGCTTGTCGAGAATGAAAATAGCCCAACATATGAGACTTACGCCAACTTTAAACAAGAGGTTAAAACCATACCAAGCCATAGAATACTTGCTATCAATAGAGGTGAGAAAGAAAAGTGCCTTAAGGTTGAGATAGAGGTTAACCGTGAGCTTACTATGGCGGTAATAAATAAATACTTTAAGAAGGATAACACTGACACAAACGAGCTTATCGAAGACACCCTCAATGACGCCTATGATAGATTGCTCTTCCCAGCACTTGAGCGGGAATGCCGTAGCAACTTGACAGATAGGGCGGACGAGCAGGCAATCAAGATGTTTGAGGTCAACCTTAAACCGCTTTTGATGGAAGCTCCACTTAAAAATAACATAATTTTAGGGCTAGACCCAGCCTATAGAACAGGTTGTAAGATTGCAGTTATCGACACTAACGGCAATGTGCTTGATACAACTGTTATCTATCCAACTCCACCTCAATCAAAGACCGAGGAGTCTATTGAAAAGCTTAAAAAGCTCATAGAGAAATATAGAGTTGACGTTATCTCAATCGGCAATGGTACTGCATCAAAAGAGGCTGAAATCTTTGTTGCCGAGCTTATCAAGCACGTTTCAAGACCGGTAAGTTATGCCGTAGTATCAGAGGCTGGCGCGTCAGTCTATTCAGCATCAAAGCTTGGCGCCGAGGAGTTCCCTGACTACGACGTATCTCTTCGTAGTGCGGTATCTATTGCAAGACGCCTTCAAGACCCACTTGCCGAACTTATCAAGATTGATGTCAAGTCAATAGGCGTAGGACAGTATCAGCACGATATGCCACAAAATAGGTTGACCGAGGTGCTGACAGGCGTAGTTGAAGACTGCGTTAACTCAGTTGGCGTAGACATAAACACAGCAAGCCCATCACTACTTAGCTATGTTTCAGGGCTTAATATGTCCATTGCAAAGAATATTGTTGCCTATAGGGCAAAGGTGAGGGGTATTAAAAATAGAAATGAGCTTTTGCAGGTGCCAAAACTAGGACCTAAAGCCTACGAACAGTGTGCAGGTTTCCTTCGCGTTGTAGGTGGCGATGAGATACTTGATAACACCGCTGTGCATCCAGAAAGCTATGAGGCAACCCGTAAACTTTTAAAGCTGTTTGACTTAAGCGAAGAGGATGTTAAAAACGGCAACATCTCAAACCTTCCAAAACTCATAGAACTAAAAGGCGAAGAAAAGGTGGCAAAGGAGTGCGAAGTTGGTGTTCCAACGCTTGAGGATATCACCAAGGAGCTTTTAAAACCGGGTCGAGATATCCGTGAAAGTATGCCAAAACCAGTGCTTAGAAGTGATGTTATCACACTTGAGGACTTAAAAGAAGGTATGATTTTTACAGGAACTGTAAGAAACGTTGTAGACTTTGGCGCCTTTGTAGATATCGGCGTTCACCAAGACGGACTTGTTCATATCAGCCAAATATCTGACGCCTATATTAAGCATCCAAGCGAGGTGTTAAAGGTTGGTCAGCAAGTTGAAGTCAAGGTGCTTTCGGTTGACATACCTAAAAAGCGTATCTCTCTCACAATGAAAGGCATCGAAAAAGAAAATTAAAAAATCAGTTATAATCTTTCCAAAAAGCATACTTTTAGGGTATGCTTTTTTGGTCTTTGTTTTATTTTCGGTTATTTTCGATACAAAATTCTTGATAATTTTTATAAATTTAACCTCAATTTAATAGGAAATAGCTTTAAATATGATATAATATAATATATATTAAAGGTGAAAGATGAGCGTTTGTCCATATTGCAACACATCATATAATGAGATTTTACAAACAGGCTTTGTAGGCTGTCAGCATTGTTATGAGCAGTTACCAGAGCTTAAAACTGCCTTAAAAAAGATGTATGGTGACAAAAAACACAAGGGTAAAAAGGTGAACAATGGAAATATTTGATAACATTGCCATAACCTCACGCATTCGCCTTGCAAGAAATGTTGACGGCTTAAAATTTTATACTAAACTCCAAAGTGATATAGATGCACAGTATATCACTGGCTCTGTTATGAAAACCCTTGAGGAGTTTGACGTGTTCAACTTTATGTCGCTCAAGAACCTGTCCCTTAACGAATGTAATGCCCTTTTTGAGAAGCACCTTATAAGTAGAGAGCTTATAGAAAACAAAGATATCTCCTCAGTTGCAATCAGTGAGGACGAAAAGATAATTGTAATGATTAATGAAGAGGACCATATCCGCGAGCAGTGCCTTGAAAAAGGTTTTAATCTATACAAGCCCTATCGAAGAATAAGTAAGATAGATGATGCAATATTAAATAGTCTGCCGATAGCTTTTGATAGCGAGCTTGGCTTTATCACAGCAAGCCCATCAAATTTAGGCACGGGTATGCGCGCCTCTGTGATGTGCTTTTTGCCAGCTTGTAAACTATGCGGTAAGATAGACGATATCATCCAAAGAGCAAAGGAAAACGAACTGACAGTCAGGGGAATATATGGCGAGGGCAGTCGCGCTCTTGGCTACTTTTATCAAATATCCAATCAAGGCTCACTAGGCTTAAGCGAGGATGAGATTATAGACAAGGTCAGCGAATTTATCTATGCCATCTGCCAGCAAGAGAAGGAGAACCGCGACTATCTACTTGAGAGCGACTATGCCAGCGTTCGCGATAAGACTATGCGTGCCTATGGACAACTACTTTACTGTTATAGTTTGGAAGAAGGACAGATGCTTGAGCTTTTATCACAGGTAAAACTAGGTCAGGTGCTAGGCTTTATTGAGGTAAGCTCTGACGATAAGTTTCAAAAGCTCTATTATGAGGGAATGAGCGCAAATTTAAAAGAAATTTTTGAATTTTCTGACAAAAAAAAGGAAAATATTATAAGAGCGGAGTATATATCTAGCAAGGTGAGAGAATTAACAAAGGAGGTAAACTAGAATGAATTATCAATCATCAACATTTTCAGATAACATACAAAAAGTTATAAAGAATGCAAGCAAATTTGCTCTTCGATTTGGCTCAAACCTCATCGGAAGTGAGCATATTTTATATGGTCTTACAAGTGTAAAAGATTGTCTAGCCTCTAAGTTTTTGGCAGAAGAGGGGGTAACAGAGCCAAGTCTATTCGAATTTTTTGAAGAAAACGTCAGCGAAGATACAATGCTATTTTCAAATGAGGTCGAAATGACCCCAAGAACCAAAGATTTGTTTAGAATTGCTCAGCAAATAGCCCTTCAAATGAACCATTCATTTTTAGGTACAGAGCATCTTCTTTTGGCGCTTTTGTCATCAACTGGCTCTGTCGCATACAGGATACTTGAGGGGCAATACGGCGTAGATATTGAGAAGTTAAGAGATAAGGTCACAAAGGCGCTTATGTCTGCAAGCCCAAGCGAAGAGAAGAGCGAAAGCCAGAATAAACAGGCAGGTAGCACCTTGCCCGAGAAATTACTTGATATGGGTACAGACATCACACTCAAGGCAAAAGAGCATAAACTAGACCCAGTCATTGGCAGAGAGGAAGAGATACAAAGAGTTGTTGAAATTCTTTGCCGTAAAACTAAAAATAACCCTGTCCTTATCGGTGAGGCGGGCGTAGGAAAAACGGCGGTAGTCGAAGGGCTTGCTCAAGCTATCGTTGCTGGTGATGTGCCAGAGGTTTTAAAAGATAAGGTAATTTACGCTCTTGAAATAGGCGGACTTATGGCAGGCACCAAGTATCGTGGCTCTATGGAAGAGAAACTTAAAGATGCCATCGAAACCATCATTGCCTCTAAAAATATCATTGTCTTTATTGACGAAATTCACACTCTTGCTCAGGCAGGCTCAGAGAAAGGCGAAACCTCTCCAGCCGATATGCTAAAACCATACCTTGCAAGAGGTGAGATGCAAACAATAGGCGCAACAACGACGGACGAATATCGTAAATTTATAGAAAAAGACAAGGCTCTTGAGCGAAGATTTCAGCCAATTATGGTTAATCCGCCCTCTGTCGAGCAGACTATACAAATCTTGAAAGGGCTTAGAGATAGTTACGAGGCATTCCATAAGATTACCATTACAGACGAGGCGATAGAGTCGGCAGCCGTACTATCAGATAGGTATATCTCAGACCGTAGCCTTCCAGATAAGGCTATAGACCTCATAGACGAGGCAAGTTCAAAAGCTAAAGTCAACTACACACTTAAGCCACAAGAGATAAGGGCGATTGAAGACAAAATCAAGTCACTTTCAGCAAGCAGAGATGAGGCAAGCCTGCAACGAAACTATGAAAAGGCAGCTAAACTTCAATCTGAGATTATCAACCTTGAAAATGACCTAAAGAAAAAAGAGGATAAACTTGACGTCAAGAAAGAAAAGTCAAGCAAAAATTCAATAGGTGCAAACGAAATTGCCTCAGTTGTTTCAAAGTGGACGGGCATTCCTGTAACCAAGATAACCGAAAGTGAAAAGGATAGACTAATTCACCTTGAGGATATCCTTCACAAGCGTGTTGTCGGACAAAACGAGGCAGTTGAGGCTGTAGCAAAGGCGATAAGGCGCTCTAGAGTGGGCTTGCAAGATAGCAAGCGTCCAATAGGCTCCTTCCTCTTTATGGGGCAGACGGGCGTTGGTAAAACAGAGCTATGCAAGGCAATCGCCGAGGCAATGTTTGACGATGAGAACAACATTGTCAGAATTGATATGAGCGAGTATATGGAGTCTCATAGCGTGTCAAAACTTATCGGTTCACCTCCAGGCTATGTTGGCTATGATGAAGGCGGACAACTGACCGAGCAGGTTAGACGTCACCCATATTCAGTGGTTCTTTTTGATGAGATTGAGAAGGCTCACCCAGACGTATTAAATGCACTTTTGCAACTTCTTGACGATGGCAGACTTACCGATGGTCAGGGTAGAACGGTGTCATTTAAGAACACCATTGTGATTATGACAAGCAACCTTGGCGCAAAAGAGGTGAAAGAGCACCGCAAACAACTTGGCTTTGGCGACTATGACGATGAAGAGGAGATTGACTCAAAGAAGATTTATATGGACGCGCTTAAAAATAGGTTTAAGCCAGAATTTATAAATCGTATAGATGTCATCTGCATATTTGAGCCACTCACTCAAGATGACCTTGTCAAGATTGCTAAAATTCTTATCAGCAACATCAATAAGCGTCTTAAAGAGAAGAATTTGTCCTTAAAGATAACAGAGGACGCACTTGAGTATGTTGTAGGCAAGGGTTCCAATTCAGAATATGGCGCAAGACCACTAAAACGATATATCCAGCAAGAGATTGAGGACCAAATAGCCGAAAAAATCTTGCTTGGACAGCTTAAAAATGAAGGCGAAATCATAATAGACGTTGAGGACGGCAAATTGACATTCACAAATGAACAATAATTTAAAATTATTCAATTTTGTTTGGAAAAATTTATTCAATTTGTTAATATAATAGTAGGAGGATATTATGAAAATAGAAATACTCGAAAGAGGCGGATACAAAGTAAGCCAAAGACTTGACAGAATTTTAAGAGAAAAGCTTGAAAGACTTTCAAAATACTTTGATGGTGAGGTTAATGTAAAGGTTGTTTGCATAAAAGTTGCAAAACAAGAAAAACTTGAAATCACAATCACAAGCAAGGGCTTAATGTATAGAAGTGAAGTTACAAGTGACAATATGTACGATAATATTGATTACGCTCTTCCAAAACTTGAAAAACAAATCGTTAGAAACAACGAAAAGAGAAAGGAAAAGAAGGCAAAAGGCTCAAAACAAGAGAACTTCTTGCCATTTGAATTTTTGGAAGAGGAGCCAGAGGAACTTCCATCCATCTACAAGAAAAAGACTTTTGACCTTGATCCTATGATGATTGACGATGCAAGATTTGCAATTGAAAGACTCGGTCACGACTTTTTCGTGTTCTTGAATGCAGAAACAGGCAAAATCAACATTCTTTACAGAAGAAAAGATGGCAAGTTCGGACTCATCGACTTAAATTATTAATAAGTTTGAAACCTTGTTATCTTAAAAATGTCTTTTGCTATAACAAAGTATTGTTATCTAAATTCCAAAAAATCACAGACGAGATTGTCTGTGATTTTTCGTTTAAAATAAAGATTTAGAATTTATAAATTAATAGATGGATATTTAAATAAAATTTATTTTAACAACAAATTGCTTTTAAAATAAAATAATATTTAAAAAACTCAAGAGCAGTGCAGTTTAAAAAGATCTCTCTTCTTCTTTATCTTGAATTTTAGGTAGAACATTCTTAATAAACCTAGCAATTTCTATTTCATTACCAATGTCTACAAGAGTTTTATAGATACGCCTCATATCTTTTAAAGAAAGTTCATCGGCGTGGTATTCAGCAAATTTACACATATAGTAAGGATTTGATGAAGTTGAGATTCTTTCATAATATAACCTAAAATCTTCTTTATTAGAGCAAGAAAGCGACTTATAATAAAGCTCTTTGGCGGACATATAGATGCCTTTTAGCGGGCTAAATTCTCTTAAAATCTTTTTTGTTTTAAGGTAGGATTCATATCGTGCGTCATCAAGTTCGTGGATATTTGAACTAGGTATTTGCTCCTCTTGTCTTTTTGTTTGAAACTCAGTCTGTGCAGTAAAAGCTGTTGTACTCATTTTTTATAATCTCCTTTTGTAATTATTTGTATGCAAATTAAATTAAAAATTTAATAGACAAATTTATGAATGTGAAAATAGATTATACTCATTTATTTTTAAAAGTCAATACCTTTTGAGATTAAAAATTGTCAATTTTTGTTGAAAAATGTTGTTTTTATTGAAAACTGCTTTTATATATGAGATAGTTTTATATTTATAAAAAATTATCTACAAAAAGACAATGATAAATTATGTATTTTTAGATGCAAAAAAATATGGAACATAAAAGTCCCATATTTTAATTTCAAGATTAAAAATGGCTTATTTAGATTCTTTCTTTAAGTCATCAAGCATCTTTGAGAAGTGAGCTTTTTTTCTGTCAGCGCTGTTTTGGTGAATAACATTGTCTCTTCCAGCTTTGTCAAGCAAAGAAGCAACGTCGTTGTATGCAACTTCAGCAACAGCAACATCTTTATTTTCAACAGCCACCTTAAACTTTTTAATATAAGTAGAGATTTTGCTCTTTACAGACTTGTTTTCAGCTGTCTTTTTCTCAATAATTTTAACTCTTTTTTCTGCTGATTTAATATTAGGCATAGTATTCTCCTTTAAAAATTCTAAAAAAGTATAACATATGTTGTAAATAAAATCAAGTAAAATAAATAATTTTTTTAAAATTATGCAAAATAAAGTTATGTTTGATTTAATTGATGAATGCGGAAAAGATTTGCAGAGCCTTGGCTATACTATAACCAAACTTGATAGGTATGGTGTATCTTTTGGCACGCTGTCGGTAGATGATGAAGAAAAAAGCAGGTGTCTTGGAATGAAAATTGGCGATTATTTTATATTGAACGCGCCAAAGCTTTATGACTACGGCATAGATTGTCAAAGTTATATTGCCGGTATTTTGTCTAAGAAACTTGCAAGTTTTTTAAAGGACTTAAAGATAAGGCGTAAGGACAAAGTCTTAATCATAGGGCTTGGCAACCCAGATATTATGGCAGATAGGCTTGGCAAAGAGGTGTTTGACAATATCACGATTGATGCGCTAAGCAAGAGTAACAACATCTTTAAGTTTTGCCCAAACATATATTTTTCTACAGGCATTGAGACGGTTGACCTTGTTGAGATGATTGTAAAGTGTATGTATATAGACTATTGTATCATTATAGACTCGCTTACAACGAGCGAGCTTTCTAGACTTGGCACATCTTTTCAGATTACGACAAGCGGAATGACGCCGGGGAGCGGTGTCCTTCGCTTTAATAGGGCGATAGACTCGGCAAGTATGGGCGTGCCTTGTTTGTCAATCGGCGTGCCATTTATGGTGTTTGCTAGCGACCTTAAAAAGGACAGCCCAGAGGACCTAATTTTATCACCAAAAGATATTCGCCAGAATGTAGAGGTTGCCTCACTTATCATAGCCTCAGCCATAAACGAGGTGCTAAGTTGAACTATTATCTTTTCATTCCGTTTGGTATAATAGTTTTGTTTTTCTTGCCAATAAAACTTGAGGCAAGACTTTCTTTTAATGTGCTTAATTTTTCAGGCGTGATAGGTGTGTTTTTGTATAAGATTAAACTTCTTCATCAGCAGTTTTGGATTAAAGGAAAGAAGATTATAACTCAAAATGATGACGAAATTGAAACTAAGGAAATTTCTTTCAAAAGTAAGGAGATTATATTTTTAGAGACTTTCACCGATGAGATTAAAGACAAAACAAGACTTCGCTCGATAGATGCCTTTTATAACCTTGGCGCAGGCGACGCTTTTTCCTCGGCAATGGTGGCAGGGCTTGTCAATTTTGTTATAACTTCACTTTTTACAAGTATAAAAAATCAAAAGCCAACAGCCTCACTTTCGCTTAATGATACAATCTCATATAACCGTGAGATTTGCCAGTTTGCCTTTAGACTTGTCGTCTACATCTCACTTTTTGATATTGTCTATTCATTTTTTCACTCGCTGATACTTACAAAGCGCAGGTTTAGGTTTCAATAAAAAATTTTTATAATTTTTGTATAACTTTTTTTAATTTACAAAAGATAACTTTAGTTTAAGGAGTAAATATGAAGTTTTATACAGGTAACGAAAACATAAACGGACTTATTGACAGCGCGATGGAGAAGATAAAGACTATTGTGGACTCAAGCACTATTATCGGCGAAAAGGTTGAAACCGATGACGGCACAGTCATTTTGCCAGTGTCAAAGGTCACGGTAGGCTACGTTGTAGGAGGGGGTGAGTATGCCGACCTCTCAGCAAGACGAGTTGCAAATCATTTTCCAATGGCTGGCGGTTCAAGCGGTGGTATGAGTGTAACACCAGTTGGCTTTTTGGTGGTCTATAGAGGGGAAGTCAAATTTATCAATGTTGAAAATAAGTCGCTTTATCAAACAGTTTTAAATATGTTTAACGCGCTCTTATCAAAATTGCAAGAAGAGCAAAATAAGGAAGAACAGAATGAAGAGTAAACTCACTTCGATTATTTGCATAACTTTTGTGCTAATATTTTTGTTTTCTGTATGCGTAGGAGCAATATCGGCCTTTACAAAAAGGTCTGCTTTTGCCGAAAGCTATACCTCGGCTAAGGCTATGTGCGTGATGGAGAGTGGCTCAAAACGTGTGCTTGCAAGCAAAAATTGTGACACAAAGCTTGCAATGGCGTCAACAACTAAAATTATGACGGCAATAACTGCAATAGAAAGCGGTAAGAACCTTGACAGCCCTTTTACCATCTCTCCTAAAGCTGTTGGTGTGAGCGGTACAAGCCTCTATCTTAGACAAGGCGAGGTTTTCACTCTGCGAGATTTACTATATGGGCTTATGCTCATATCGGGCAATGACGCCTCTGTTGCGATTGGTGAGTATGTAGGCGGAAATGTCACAAAGTTTGTAGAGATGATGAACGAAAAGGCGAGAAGCATAGGCGCTCTAAACTCACACTTTGATAATACCCACGGCTTAGACTCTAAAACTCATTACACTACAGCTTATGACCTTGCTCTTATCACCAGCTATGCAATGGCAAATGACACCTTTAGAGAGATTGTCTCGTGCAAGAACACAAAAATAACAAACGCAGACGGCAAAACTAGGTATTTAAAGAATAAAAATAAGTTGTTAAGTTCACTTGTTGGATGTAACGGCGTCAAAACAGGTTTTACAGACGATGCCGGTAGATGCCTTGTCACAAGTTGCGAGCGAGATGGTATGAATGTGGTGTGCGTTGTGCTAAACTGCGGACCTATGTTTGAAGAGAGTGCCCAGCTACTTAATGAGGCGTTTAAAGAGTATCATCTTGTAGATTTGACAAGCGGTTATGCCTTTAAAGATAAGCTAAAGGTCGAAGAGGGCGAAGAGGAATATGTCGATATAGAAACCTTTGGCAGTTACTGTTATCCGCTTAAGAATAGCGAGCTTAAAAAGGTAAAATATGTCTACGATATAGAAAAAAGCATTGAAGCGCCGGTAGAAAAAGGTCGCGAGGTAGGAGAAGTTAAGATTTTTATTGATAATGACTTGCATTTTAGTGAAAAAATATATACAATTGAAAATGTAAGGAGAAATTCTATCTTTAGAAAATTAAAAGACTTGATAGAACAATGGTAAAATGAGACTTAACAAATTTTTAAGTAATAGCGGTGTGGCCTCGCGCCGAAAGAGTGATGAGCTTATTAGTCAAGGCAAAGTTTTTGTCAACGGCAAAGTGGTGAGCGAGCTTGGACTTCAAATAAATGAGAAGAAGGATAAAGTAATGGTAGAGGGAAAGCAAATAAAACTTCCTTCTTCTTTTGTGTATATAAAACTTAATAAGCCAAAGGGTTATGCTTGTACGACTGCCGATGAGAAGGGTAGAAAGACGATTTACGAGCTTATTGACACCGATGAAAGACTTTTTTCAATAGGCAGACTTGACTATGACACCGAGGGGCTAATTTTGCTTACCAATGATGGCGACTTTGCCAATAAGGTGGCTCATCCAAAATATGCTATAGAAAAAGAGTATAGGGTAACTATCGAAGGACAGATAAAAGAAAGCGAGCTTGCAGTGCTCCGAAAGGGCGTGGTTGTAGACGGCGAGCGTATGCCAAGCGCTAAAGTTGAATTTTTGTCGGAAGACGACAAGTTTACAAAACTGTCGGTTGTCATAGATGAAGGACAAAATAGACAAATTAGGCGTATGTTTGAGGCGATTGGTAAAAGTATCCGCCTTCTTAAACGCGTGAGAATTGGTCAGGTTAGACTTGGCGGACTAAAACGCGGAGACTATAGAGACTTGACAGAGGACGAACTTAATAGTTTGGTGGGCATCAAATGAGAGTAGCAATAATAGGTGGCGGTGCTAGCGGACTTTTTGCAGGTGGATTGCTTGCAAAAGCAAATATCGATACCTGTATTTTTGATGGGAATGAAAAGCTTGGTAAAAAGCTCTATATTACAGGTAAGGGTAGATGTAACTTGACAAACGATTGCTCCGTTGAAAGTTACCTAGAAAATGTTGTCAATGGCAAAAAGTTTATGCAGTCGGCTATAAACAAGTTCAACTGCCAGGACACTATGAAATATTTTGAAGCTTTGGGCTGTCCTTTAAAGGTGGAGCGTGGTGGACGTGTCTTTCCTGTTTCCGACAAGTCAAGCGATGTGATAAAAGCTCTTGCTAAGAGCGCGTCTAGTTGTGATATTCACTTAAACGAAAAGGTTAAGACTATAATTAAACAAGATAACACCTTTAAAATTATCACCGATTTAAACTCATACACTTTTGATAAAGTGATAGTTGCCTCGGGCGGTAAAAGCTACCAAGCGACAGGGAGCAAGGGTGATGGCTATAACTTTGCTAAAAGCTTTTCCTTAAATGTGGTTCCGCCAAGAAGTGCGCTTTGTCCTATTAAACTTAAGGATGATTTTTGTAAGGAGCTTCAAGGATTATCATTAAAGAATGTCAAATTGTGTGCTAAGACAGAAAGTAAGAGCTATGAATTTTTTGGCGAAATGCTCTTTACAGGTGATGGCATCTCAGGACCAATAGCACTATCACTTTCAAGCTTTTTAAATGAAGAGAGAAGTGTAGAACTTCATATAGATTTTAAGCCAGCATTATCAAGAGAGCAACTTGATGAAAGGCTTAAGCGTGATATAAGCTCAAACCTTAATAAAGAGGCATCTTTTCTTATTAAATCACTTTTGCCAAAGAGCTTGGCGGAATTGTTTTTGCAAATTTGCCAAATTGATAAACATAAAAAACTAAACTCGCTTACAGTTAAAGAAAGACAAAATATTGTTTCAAATTTAAAACACTTTTCGCTCAGCTTTAACGGACTTTATCCAGTTGAAAGCGGAATAATTACAGCAGGTGGAGTGGACTTAAAGGAGATTAACCCTAAAACTATGGAAGCGAAGAAGGTGCCAAACCTTTATTTTATAGGTGAGGTACTAGACATAGATTGCCTTACCGGAGGCTATAACCTTCAAACCGCCTTCTCTACCGCCTACGCTTGTGTAAACGCAATAATTAATGAAAATTAAGACCCAACTAATATATTGTGTGAAAGTTGAAAGTTGGATATACAAGAAGAAATGTTTTAATAAAAAGGTAATTTTTAAATATTGCCTTTTATTTTTTATTTGAATTTACTATAACAATTAAGAAAAATGATTATATAAAAACTATTTATTATAATAAAGTTAAGTTTATATCGCGCTCGCGCTGACGCACTCGCTCTCTTCGCTCCGCTCGCGCCCGCGGGACCATAGACCCCGCGAGGCACGTCGCTCCGCTATCTCTCCGAACAAGCGAGTAGAAGGTAGTACCATAACCTTTCTCTTATATTAATAGAAGATAGGACTTATAAAAATAAGATAAAATAACAAGTCTTTTGAATTGACACACCTTTCCTACAAAAACATTAAAAATCATCCTCATTTGCGGGTCGCAGATAGCGTGCCGCATTTTTTGTGATAAAAATTAAACGAAGTACGTCAATTTGCTTGACAAAAAATGCGGGGGGGGTAAAATAGGCTATCGCCTATTGGTGAGGCACCCAAAGAAACACCCCACAAGTTGTACAACTTGTGGGGGAACCCCTTGTAAACGCTGGCACACCTTATGAGCAAGGTTACCAGTTAGTGTATGCTTCGACTCCTCTCCCTCGGGGTTCCCCGCAGATTGTATAATCTGTGGGGCGATATTCGGGGTCCCCTAAAATTGCAAAATTTTTGGGGTGGACTACTACTCCGAAGTGCTTGAGAATTTTTCTAAAATTTTCTGCGCAACAGGGACCCGCAAGGAGTGGAATTAAAAGCTGAAACCACCCCATAGAAAATTCCTCTGGAATTTTCGTCGTAAAGCGGAGCCTTACCGGCTACATTCTTATGACGCAGGGCGAAAAGGAGGTATTTTATGAAAAGTTTAAAAGTCAAATTAGTGTCAGTAGTGTCGGCGTTTATACTAGCCTTGTCATTACTCATAATCGGAGTATGGGCGGTAGGTGAGGCGCAACACATTAATTTAAGTGGTAGCGTTAACTTTACAATCTCTAATGATACTCTTTACATAAAGGATATTCGTATTAGAGATGCCAATGACTTAACGGGACAAGGTAGTACAATAGAGAACTTTATCCCAGGGTTTGTAAATGGTGATTTTGATTTAGATTTAGGGGAGCGAACTGCCGATACAAGTTTTACTCTTCTATTTGACGTAATCAATACTACAACCACTGAATATAAAGCAAGTACAGTTTCAACAATTCCAAATGCGACTTTATCGGTAAGCGGAATAATTGTAGGCGACGGAGTTGCGCCGTCTGAGATTACAAATAGAACGCCGATCTCAGGTACAATAGTAATGACTGTAACAGTACAATCGGCAGGTACAGTTTCGCTTGATGGTATAGTCATAGACATTGAAGAGTGGCAAGGAGTAGAGGTTATTGTTCAATCATCAAATAGCAATCTTGGTATAGCAGAAGGAACTATGGCTAGTATAGGAGAGGAAGTAGTGTTAACGGCAAGTTTCACAGGAAACGCAGAGGCTGACTTTTTGGGTTGGAGTACAGATTTGACCACT
This sequence comes from uncultured Clostridia bacterium, assembly GCA_944350015.1. Classification (GTDB taxonomy): domain Bacteria; phylum Bacillota; class Clostridia; order Christensenellales; family UBA1242; genus Caccovivens. Next base: position 77,506 of record CALVNW010000004.1, read on the forward strand.
GACAATATATTTGCTTCATTACCAGAATATAAATTTATTTTAGAAGAGAACTCGCCAACAACATACTATGCGATATTTGAAGAGGCAAATAATGATTTTACTTATAGCACAACAGACGCAGAAGAGGGAGAGATAACGCTTACAAAAAGCATAACAACAGAGACTTCAATAATTATACCGTCTATGGTATATAGAGAAGAACAGAGTTGTGAGGTTACAGTAATTGATAATGTTTCTATGACAAGAGCGCCTCAGCCAGGAGGTATGGGAGGTGTTTTTGCACCTAATGGTGATTTTGTTGATGCAAATGCTGATTTAACTTCAGTTGTTTTGCCCCAAACTTTAAGGTATATCGGGGATTCTTCGTTTTATGGATCAAATATAACCACGATAAATTTTGGTGATTGCATAAATTTAGTGGAGATTGGAACTAAAGCATTCTCTGCTTGTCGTGGCCTTACAAGCATAAATTTAAGTAATTGCACAAGTTTAACAAGTATAGGGAATTCTGCATTCTATGGTTGCAGTGGTCTTACAAGTATAACATTGCCAGCAGGTTTAACAAGCATAGGGAGTCAGGCATTCTATGATTGTGATAATTTGACGTCAGTAACATTTAAAAATACTGAAGGCTGGCAGGTGTCAAAATCGTCAGATATGTCGGGGGCAATTTCTGTTGATGTGTCAGTCCCAAGCACCAATGCGACCTATTTTAAAAGCACATATAGAGATTACTACTGGCAATGTAATGCTTGAAATGTGAGGTCGGTTGTTTAATTTTTGTATACAAATATTTGATTTGTTTTGAAAATGCATTCTATTGCGCTTGTATTATAGGAAACAATAGGATGTATTTTTCTTGTTTTTTATTATATCATTTGCAATTTTTTGAAGATTTGATTATACTTGTTAGTAGGGAGATTTTATGTTTCATTTTGCGCAAATTATAGTGGCACTGCCAATAAGGATGCTATATCCAACCAAAATCATAGGCAAAAAGAATATTCCAAAGGGCGCTTGTATACTTTCAAGCAATCACACATCAAATCTTGACGCGGTTATTTTTGCTGTAAAAACTTGGGAGAAAAAGTACTATCTTGCCAAAAAAGAACTTTTTGAAAACAAGTTTGTAGGCTTTTTCTTAAAAAAATTCGGCGGTATTAGAATAGATAGGCAGGCAAATGACGTTGTAGCCATCAAAAATTGTCTTAAGGTGTTAAAGGATAACAAAAAGCTGTTCATTTTCCCAGAAGGCACACGCGTTCATAATGACAATATGGAGCTTGGAGAGGTTAAACACGGCGTGGCAATGTTTGCAATAAAGGCAAAAGTGCCAGTTGTACCAATTTTTATACTGCGCAGACCTAAAATCTTCAGACGAAACAAAATATTTATTGGTCAGCCTTTTACGCTAGATGAGTTTTATGGTAAACGCCTTGATAGCGAAGAACTTGACAGGGCGGGCGAGATAGTAACTGCAAAAATGAATGAAATAAGACAACAGGCGTTAAATTCTTTGACAAAAAAGAAATAGTATGATAAACTTTTTTTGAGGTAACAATGGAAGACGAGAAATTTATTGAAAACAAAACAGAAAACAGCAATTTGGCAGACGAAACTAGTGCAGGCGGTCAAATTAATCAAAAGAAAAAAGTCCAAGACGAAAAATTTGACATTTCGGCAATAGATAAAACTTTTACTAGCTACAAACGCGGTCAAATGTTTGATGGCGTGGTAGTTATTAAGCGCGAAGAAGGTTGCATCTTCAATATTGGTGGCAAGAACGATGCCTTCCTGCCAAAAGAAGAGGTCGAAAATTATGACCAATTAAAAATCGGGGACAGATTTAAAGTTATAATTATAAGCAAAGATAACGAGTCGATAGTTGTTTCAAAGTCGATAGCGGACGGCATAGCACTTGCAACTCAAAATGCAAATAGGCTTAAGCTTGGCAGCAAATTTTCTTTTGTAGTAACAAGCGCCGATAGAGAAGGGCTTTACTCTAAACTTGGTGAATATAATATATTTATCCCAATTGCTGAGATATCTCCAAAGACAAGGGATGTTTTCAAGACGGTTGGCAAGCAATTTGAGGCAACAGTTACAGAGATAGATAAAAACAAGAAGATAATTATCGCAAGCATCAAACTTCTTGAAGAAAAGATAAAAGAGACCAATGAAACTCTATTTTGGAATTCCATCTTTATCAATAAGATAGTTAGGGGCAAGGTCAAGAAAATTATGCCATACGGCGCTTTTGTCGATGTTGGTGGAGTTGACTGCTTTATCCATATATCAAATATGTCTTACAGCAAAATAGGCAAGCCAGACGAGGTTATAAAAGAAGGTCAAGAATATAACTTCAAAGTGATAGAACTTGACCGAGAGAACAAAAAGGTCGCTCTTAGCCTTAAAGCTCTTCAAGAAAGCCCACGCCTTCTAGCAATCAAAGAACTTCACGTTGGAGCAATCTATAAGGGGCAGGTAGTAAAGATACTTCAGTTTGGTGCTATAATTAAACTTGAAAATGGCGCGACAGGACTGCTTCATATCAAGAACGCCACCGAGGAAAGCAATAAACAAATCTACGAAATAGTAAAGCTTGACGAGCAAGTAGAAGTTGAAGTGCTTGATAAGGATGAGGAACAAGAAAAGGTTTCATTCAAACTCGTATCTGCACTTTAATACTATATTTTGTGACTATTATGTTAGACATAATACTATATATGGTGTTACTTGACTAACAATTTGTGCAGACTATGTGGATATTAAGAAAAAAACTATTTTATTAAAAGGTATTTTATTATTAGGTGCAGATTTGCACCTTATGCTAACGTGGCTCAGTCGGTAGAGCAGTTGATTCGTAATCAACAGGTCGCGGGTTCGATCCCCGCCGTTAGCTCCATAGAAATGCTAAAACGAAGAGGTGAGTTTGAGATTGAAAGTAAGACAAGCGACCTGTTGATGTAGGGCTCCCGCAAATTGAGAAATTTGTGGGAAGAGGAGAATGTTTTTGTTAAGACCGAGGTTTGAGAGAGCAAACCGAGGGAAGATAGAAAACATTCGACGACGTCGCGGGTTCGATCCCCGCCGTTAGCTCCAAAGAGATATTAAAACGAAGAGGTAAGCTTGAGATTGAAAGTAAGACAAGCGACCTGTTGATGTAGGGCTCCCGCAAATTGAGAAATTTGTGGGAAGAGGAGAATGTTTTTGTTAAGACCGAGGTTTGAGAGAGCAAACCGAGGGAAGATAGAAAACATTCGACGACGTCGCGGGTTCGATCCCCGCCGTTAGCTCCAAAGAAGTATTATAAGTTCTTTCATTGGATATATCTACGGCACTATTAAAAAGACTATGGAAGTTATCCGATAATAATATTTTAGTATGATGGGGGAGTAATGAACGAAGATAAATTTTTAGTCAATCGTGTTGGAATTTATTTATTATTAAGTAATTTTATATTGACTGTAATAATTATAGCATGTTTTGTAATTACTAAGTCACCAGAAATATTTTATGGTTTATTGCCTATTGTTCCTTTATGTGTATTAGTAATAATTACAAGAAAGTATTGCTTTTCAACTATAATTTTATCAAATTATGGAATTGAAAAAAACTACAATGGAAAAACATTGTTGAAATTAGAGTGGGATGAAGTAAATGTTGTTAAAACTTTTCCATATTCTATGATTTATTTTTTAAAACAAGATATGACTCAACGTGAAGTAGCAAATAATGGGAAACATTTAATTTATTTTCAACTTAATAAGGCTAACTTAAAAAAACTATTAAAATATAAAAATTTTTATAGATCGAAATTAAAAGAATTGAATGGAATTCCCCCGTATTACAAAAATATTCTAATTCAATAAAATTTAAATAAAGGCAAAGTTTTCTGAAGTGAACCCCGAAGGGGTCACTTCATTCTTTGCCTTTTATTTATTGGTATAAGAAAACCACAAGCAGTGCTTGTGGTTCCAAAAGGCTTATAGCTATGGACATCAAAAACCTCCTATGTTAAAATATAGTTGAAGTTTTGCCGCTTTAACTAAAAACATAGGAGGTTTTTGTCTATGAACTTAGACATAAGTAGTTTAGCGCATACAAAATATAATTGCAAGTACCATATAGTATTTGCTCCAAAATATAGGAGACAAATAATACATGGAAAGATTAAAAAGGATATAGGTGTAATGATTAGAAAATTATGCCAATAAAAAGGAGTAGAGATAATAGAGACAGAGGCGTGTCCAGATCACATACATATGCTGTTATCAATACCGCCTAAATTTAGCGTAGCACAGATAATAGGATATATAAAAGGAAAAAGTAGTTTAATGGTATTTGAGAAATATGCTAATTTAAAATATAAATATGGAAGTAGAAATTTTTGGTGTAGAGGATATTATGTAGATACAGTAGGAAAAAATAAAAAAGCAATACAAGAATACATAGGCAACAATTACAGGAAGATTTAAATTATGAGCAATTAACAATGCGAGAAGTAATAGACCTGTTTACGGGTGAGCAGGGAAAAGGAAACAAATAAAAGAATCCCCTTAAGGGGCTAGTTGGTGAAAGTCGAGCAAGCGGCAGAACTTCACCAAACGTTTACGATTATGCTGCAACAGGCCCTAAGAGGGCAGTGCAAACTACCGGCTAAGCCGGTAGTTATGATTTGTCGTTTTGTTTCATAATTTCTAATAATTTTTCTAAGCCTTCACTATGTAGTTGGTATATTCTTTTTGAAGAATACTCTAGATTGCAGCTATTTCACAGAACGAGAAAGAGGATATGTATTTAAAATATATTACAGTTTGATAGGGTTGTGGTAGTTTATAAATAAGTGTTTCGATTTCCTTATTTCAATTAATTTTTATCGTTATTGAGAGATCTAGTCAATATGCTGACTTCCTGAATTTTTCCCTGAAGAAATTTGCTATCAAACTTATTATTCTCCAAATACTTTTTAAGTTCTTCTTTATCCATATTAACTACCTTTTTATTACAATTCTATCACAGTCTTCTTTCAAAAAACAAACAAAAACTACGAAATAACTTTTGACTTATTTGCGCTAATGTTTTATAATAATAAAGATTGGTTATCAAGGCATACAAATAGTAGTTTTTAGTCATACTAAAATCACATTTTTTTAAAGATGAAGGAGAATATATGTATTCTTTGTTACAAAAGAAGGTCTATCAATTTTTTATATTTTTTATAGTGCTGTCAGTTTTAAGTTTAGGACTTGTTTTTATTGGTGGCAGTAGTGCAAGTGAGGCTACAAGTGAAGACAGTACTTTAGAGGACTTTTATAGTTTTGAACAAGAGTACCTTGACTACATAAACAGTGAAGAGGACACTTCAAATGAGGTGCGTTTATTTAGCCTTGAAAGCGAGCAGCAAACTAGGTTCTATTATAAAAGGTTAATAGTAATCGGTGACTATACGAACAGTTACGGCGCGAAAAAGGTGATAGATGGCTATAAAGACTATACAATTCTTTGTTATGACAGTGAAGAGGCGACGGAGCACGCCTACAATATGCTTAGCCAAGATGAAAATATAAATGTTATGGTCGACGAGGTGTTGACGCTCGATGACTACGCCGACAACAATTACGAGTACACATCAACAACGATTACCTGGGGTAAAAACTCGACAAATGCAGGTGGTATTATCGATTATTTAAGCACCAATGGCACAAACGAAGAAGTTGTCGTTGTTGTGATAGACTCTGGTATCAGACCTACTCACGTATATTTTCAAGATAGAATTTTAGAGGATGATGGAAATTATGTGGCATATAGCTATGTAAACCCAGATGTGGCCTATACATACAATTTTGAGGATGACAACGGTCACGGTTCTCACGTTTCAGGCATAGTTACAACCTTGACACCAAGCAATGTAAAAATTCTTCCAATCAAGGTGTTTAACTCAACAGGCAAGACAAGTTTTACAAATATCGTCTACGCAATTGAGCGTGTGATTGAGGTGTATAGCGAAAGTTATAACATTGCCTGCGTAAATTTAAGCCTTGGCGGTAATACTAGCTCCTCGGTGTCGGCAACATTAAATAATTTGATAGGTCAATTAAAAGATAGAAATATTTTAACAGTAGTGTCTGCAGGAAATGAGCAAATGGATACGTCTAACTTTATGCCATCAAATTGTGAGGAGGCAATAACAGTTTCCGCTCTCAAACAAAACGATGATGGCACGGTGGAGTTTGATAATAGTTATTCAAACTTCGGAGATGCTGTTGACATCTCTGCGCCTGGCACGCTTATATATTCGGCATACTATCAAGCAGATAATTTAGTTGCACAGCTGTCAGGAACTTCTATGGCATCACCACACGTAAGTGCGGCAGTGGCACTTTTGTGTTGTGATGAAAAGTACTGGGATGGAGTAAATTACACGTATACTGCAGACGAGATAGAGGCGCGACTATATAAAAATACTGTCGACTTAGGTGACAGTGGCTGGGATAAATTTTACGGCAATGGAAGCCTTGACTTAAGATACTTTAACGTTGAAAATCAAACCGACGTACTAACCTTTAAAAGCGGAAACCAAGTTTTGAATGTGGACGATTACATTGAGTTTACTGATAGTTTTGCTCTCACAGTGGAAGCGTCTGAAAGCGACTACCAAATTTTCTATACAACAGATGGCAGTGTTCCTACTAGGTACTCGACACGATACACTGGCACTTTAAATGTTACAAACTCGAGCGTTTACAATTTTATTGCAATCAAATTAGTAAATGGTAGCACGGTTGCAAGTTCGGTCGTTTACAAGGTTGACCTGTTCAATCCAAATGATGATATAGATAGCTTTTTTGTAAATGATAGCGGGACCTTAACAGATTATACCGGGCACTTTACAAGCCTAGAAATTCCGCGCGTTGTAGATGGGCTGCTAGTATTAGAACTTGACACAAGACTATTCTCTGATAGCGAAATAGAGAATTTGATTTTGCCAAGCACTTGCCAAGAGATTGGTGCCTATGCTTTTTCTAACTGTTATAATCTAGAGAGCATATCCTTTAGTGGCGTTACAAATATTATGCCGTACGCCTTTGAAAATTGTTCCTCGCTTTCACAAATAAACCTTGATAGCGTGCAATATTTAGGTCAAAAGATAATAGATGTAGAAGTAAATGGGCACGTGTTTGAGGGCTGTACAAGCCTAAAAGAGGTGTACCTTCCAAAGCTTGCCATAATCGGCGAGGATGTCTTTGATAATTCTGGCGTAACAATGGTGGTAATAGGGAAATCCTTTAGAGAGTGTTATAACACGCCAATTAAAAGAGATATTACAATTTATGGCTATGCGGGAAGCACGGCAGAGGAGTATTGCGACAGGTTTGGCAACGCTTTCGTAGCTATTAATAAACTCGGCATTACAAGTGACCTTTCAGCTTCTTTGCAAGTCAAACAAAACACTACAGAGATGCTTTCAATTGAGGCGGTGGGTTTAAAACTTTCGTATCAGTGGTATCAAACTGAAAATGACGTGGCAAGTGGCATTGTAATTGCAAATGAAACAGACTCGTCCTTTGCAATAGACAGCTCTCAAGTTGGCACTAAAAAGTATTATGTGAAGGTGACCGACTGGGAAGGTAACACCGCCACCTCTTCAATTTGCGAGGTGACGATAAGTGAAAATGAAGAGGCGATAGTAGCACAAAAATATGAGCAAAACAGTTGGGTATATTATTCATCCTTAGAAAATGCAATAAAAGATAGCCAAGACGGAGACGTCATAGTTTTGGTGCAAAATGCTATTGTCAGCGACTTTATTGCAATTGATAATGACCTTACAATAGTGTCAAAAGGTGATAATTATATTTTATTTGATAGCTCTTTAATGCAAGCTAGTTCTGAACTTAATACTCCGCTTATTGAGGTGACCTCTGGCGTAACACTTAATATAGGACTTGAGCAAAGCACCTATCAAAGCTTGCGCCTTGGAAAGCTTTACCTTGATGGGCAACTAGAAAAAATCGCCACCTTATTTAGCCTTGCAAACAACTCTAGTTTAAATATGTATAATAGTTATATACAACTATTTACTGCAAATAGACTTGTAGAAGGCGCGTCAGGAAGCAGTTTAACTATAAAGGACGGTGGCATTTTAAATAATATCAATTCATCTTCACAAGAAGAGTATCTATTTTACGCGCAAAACCTAACCCTTTCAGGGGACGCGATAATCTCTGATAACTATGTTACTGGCGGTTATCTATTCTATTTAGAAAACAGCAGTTTAAAGATAACTGACAATGTCACATTTACAAATAATGAGGCAAAGTTTTTGTTGTCAACCTATTATGACGCAAACCTCACGATTGAGGGCGGAAACTTTACAAACAACACTTGCGAGGCGCTCATTGAGTTTAGCGTTCTTGATGATGTTAGCTCAAGTGAAAACCTCACACTTTTAAGTCTGCTTGGTGGTAACAGCGAGGCAAATACAACAACTGAAGGCGAAAGCGCTTATGATGTATTTATTACCGACAATAAAAGTGGAGACAATCTAACAGTAAACAGAAATTGTATAGAGCTTGGCGGAAACAGTGATTTTACAAGCATATTCATAAACAATACTCAAGCGTATATTGCTTTAAATGTCGTTGAAGATTTAGATATAAATAAGGTCTATAACATCAGCGTTTTAAATAGCGGACAATATCTATCACAAAGCCCTATTATCATAGTAGCAAGTGGCGTAGTTGCAAGCGAAGATAATTTTGAAAATTCCGTATATGACTTTGTGCTTTCAGAGCAGGCATCCGGGCTAAAATATATCTATTTAAATAATGACACTCAGTATAATTTTAATTATGTTATAAGCGAAGATAATATTGTGACGCAAAAGTACCGCGAAGGTGAGTTAATCGAAGAGTTGCCAGCTCCACAAATTGAAGGTTACATATTTGTCGGTTGGTACCAAGAGAGTCAATGCATAAATGAGTATACCTTTACTACAATGCCAGCCCGCGATGTAACAGTTTATGCAAAATTTGATATTTTAACATTTACTATCAATGCCTCTAGCATAGGTAGTGGACGAATTTCGCCTCAAGGCTTGATTGAAGTGGAGTATAACACAAGCCAGCGCTTTACATTTGTCGCAAACGAGGGTTACTACGTCAAATCAATTACCGTTGACGGCGTTAAATTAAACGCAAGTGAGCTTATAAACGCACTTCTTTATGGTTACACCTTTGAAAATGTAAAGGAAAGCCACCAGATAGTTGCTGAATTTGAAATCTTAACCTATACAATAATTTCATCAAGCGAGGGTGGCGGGAACATTACTCCAAGCGGGACAAACACATATAACTATGGACAGAATGTAACCTTTACCGTTGAAGCATATGAAGGCTACTACCTTCAAAGTATTGTTGTCGATGGCGTAAGCTTGCCAGAGAGCGTTTTTGACCAGATTTTAACAGAGGGTTATACTTTTGAAGATTTACATAATGACCATACAATAACCGTAACTTTTGCAAAACAAGTTTTCACAATAGAGGCCTCTTATGAAGGCAATGGTCAAATATCTCCAAACGGCAATGTGACGGTAGAATATGGAAACAGTCAAAAGTTTAACTTTACAGCAGAAAATGGCTATCATACAAGCGCTATCATAGTTGATGGAGTAGAACTCGATGGCAACGACCTTGTCTTTGCCTCAAAAGAAGGCTACACCTTTGAAAATGTGACCGAGAATCATACAATAAAGGTTGAATTTAAGAAGTCTAACTACACAATCACCTATGATATGAATTATGAGTGCGAAGATTTTGTTCAGCATTATGATTACCAAGAAGAAATCAATTATATTGAGCCTTTAAGAAAGGGTTATAATTTTGAAGGGTGGTTTGCAGATGAGGGCTTAACAAAAGAGTATCAAAACGAGACTATGCCGGCGGAGAACTTGACACTCTATGCCAAATGGGAAATCAAAGAGTACACAATAAGTGCAAACTCTTCATCATATGGCAAGGTCTCACCAGAAGGCGACACCAAAGTTATATACAGCGCAAGTTTAACTTATTACTTTACGTCATTTAAGGGCTATGAGGTTTACGCTATATATATTGATGACGAAAAACTTGACAAGCAACAGCTTGCAGACGCGATAGAAAACGGCTACACTTTTAAAAGCATTGAGAATAATCACACCCTTTATGTTCAATTTGAAATAATGAAGTTTGTGATAAATCTTAGCGTTGAAGGAAATGGAAGATTTTATAGCAATCAAAATATAGATAGCGTAAATTATGGCGATAACAGACTGTTCTTAATCGAAACTGACTATGATAGCTATAGAATTGAGGTTTACGTTGATGACCAGCTTGTCAGCGAAGAGGAACGTAATTCCATCCTTATAGAGAATATTGAAGATGATATAGATATTGATGTTAAGTTTATTAAGAAGGCGTTTTTAGACACTCAAAAAGGTAAAACAACAATTATAGTGGTTGTTTCATTGGCAGTAATTGCAATAGCGACTGCGGTAATCATCCGCATAGTGCGAAGAAGGAGATTTTATTCAAATTAATTGTTACAACAACGTGGTTTTTATCTTATAAATTGTTTGCATTTTTGATGTAATTATGATAACATTAAGGTAAACTAGAGATAGTTTAACATAGGAGAAAATATGCAAGTTGCAATAACAGGTATCACAGGCAATATGGGACAAGCCACCTTAAAAGAGGTGGTAAAAATAAAAGACATTGATTGTTTTAAATTGCTTGTTTTGCCAGAGGATAAGAGAATTAAAAAACTTTTAAAGACCTATAAAAAACATAAGGACAAGTTTCAAATCATATACGGCAATTTGAAGGACTATGACACCTGCGAAAAGCTTGTAGATGGTAGCGATTATGTAGTCAACCTATCTGCTGTCATACCGCCTCATTCAGACCAGTATCCACAAAAGGCGATCGACTGCAATGAGACAGGGGTGTATAATCTTGTAGAGGCTATTGAAAGGTGCGAAAAACATCCAAAATACATTCATATCTCAACGGTTGCCCTCTATGGTAACAGAAATTATAAGCATCCTTGGGGACAGGTAGGGGACCCTCTTCTTGTCAGCCCGTTTGATATTTACTCGGCAACTAAACTACGTGGCGAGTTTAGAGTACTAGAATCTGATATTGAAAACTTTGTGGTCTTAAGGCAGACTGCAATGCTTCACATAAATATGCTTAAAGACAATATGAGTGATGGACTTATGTTTCACACCTGCTTTAACGCGCCACTTGAATGGGTAACCGCACACGATAGCGGACTGCTTATTGCAAACATTTTAAGGCGAGACCTTGCTGGCGACCTATCCAAAATCTTTTGGAAGAGGTGTTTTAATATTGGGGGTGGCGAAGAGAACTGCATTACAGGCTTTGACACCTTAAACGATGGTTTTAAGATTATCGGGGGCAGTGCTAAGGACTTTTTTAAACCTTATTATAACGCAACGCGTAACTTCCACGGTATGTGGTTCTATGACGGTAAGGAGCTTGACAATCTCTTCGGCTACCAAAAGCAGACCACCGATGTATATTGGAAGGAAATATCAAAAAAATATAGCTACTATAAACTTGGCAAACTTGTTCCAAAATGTGTTATAGGTACCTTTGCAATAAAGAGACTTTTTAAAAGCCCAAACGCTCCAGCCTACTGGGCAAAGCATAATGATAAGGCAAAACTAACAGCCTATTTTGGCGGTGATGAGCAGTATAAGGCGCTTGGCAAAGACTGGTCAAAATTCAATCTTTTAGTTGAAAATAAGGACGAAAAGGGACAGCTTGTTGACTATCAAGCACTGCGAAAACAAGCAAATGCAAAGCTTATTGATTACTATTACAATATTGATAATTATGAAAACATAACTTTAACAGACTTGCAAAACGTCGCATCAGCTCACGGCGGAGAACTTTTGACAAAGGACTTTAGCGGTGACATCTATCAAAGATTACAATGGAAAAATCAAGACGGCGAGGTTTTCTCTGCGCGCGCCTTTACTGTGATGAAGGCAGGGCACTGGGTAAATCCAATCTACAAAGAAAATGTCTGGGATTTTGATAGACTATCTAAAAAAGACAAAATATTTGCTCAAATTTGGCTTGACTCACATAGTCAAGATGAAGAAAACTGCTATTATTTTGACGAGAAATTTAACGCTCATATAAAGGAAATCAAAAAATGAAAGTATTAATATGCTATTTTTCAGGCACAGGAAATACACGCAAAGTTGTAAATAAATTTGCTGAGGCATTGACGGCTGAAGGCTCTGAGCCAACGATATACAAAATTGAAGACAATAACTTTAATTATAATGTCAAAGATTATGACATTTTAGGTATTGCCTATCCTGTTCACGCCTTTAATGCGCCATCTATAATCTTAGATTTTGCAAAAAATCTTGAAGAGAGTCGTGGACAACGTGTGTTTATCTTAAACACCTCGGGCGAGCCACTTAAGCTTAACAATATCTCTTCAATAAAGCTTACAAAAATACTTGCTAAGAAAGGCTATAATGTTACCAATGAGTACCATTATTGTATGCCATATAATATAATCTTTAGGCATACAGACAATATGGCATATAAGATGTGGAAAACGGCGCAAGAGGTAATTCCATATGATTGCCGTGAGCTTTTAAGTGGCAAGTATAGCCTTCTTGACAAAGTTTTTATGGGTAGTTTCATTGCCTGGCTTTTTAGAGTAGAGCATTGGGGCGGAAGGTTTAACGGCAAGAGGTATAAAGTATCAAACAACTGCATTCATTGCGGTAAATGTGTAAACATTTGTCCTACTCATAACATAACCTTAAAAGACGGAGAGTTCCACTTTGGCAAGAATTGTTTGATGTGTATGAGGTGTTCATTTTTATGCCCGAAAAGTGCTATAAAAATAGGGTTTTTCAATAGGTGGAAGGTGAACGGCGCATACAATTTTAACAATCCAAATAACTATGAGGACGAAGTGCATAAAAATTACTGCAAAAACTCATATATAAGATATTTTGAAGAGTGCAAAAACAAGATTTCTCAGCCTACCTCTGAGGTGGAACAGGAAGAGGACGAAGAGGCAGAAGACGTTGTAAAGGCATAGTAAAATGCTTGTGTTAATAGTCAAAGTAAAAATTACCAAAAGTTAGTTTATTCTAGTAAGAAGTCAACTTTTATTGAACTTTCTGTATTCAGTTGCAATTTAAAAATTTTAGATTTTTGATAAAAATTTTAACAAAAACACATAAATCGTTTGCAAAATTATAAAAATTTGATATAATGATAATAACCATAAAGAGTGTGCGAGGGACAGCCCCGTTGACCACACAGCAACCTGCGCTAGGGCAAGGTGCTAAAGGCTGAGCCGATGGTATTATTAAAAAAGAAACCCATCGACTACGATGGGTTTTTTAGTCCTCTCTTTGTGGCGACAAAAGGAGATGAGTATGAAAAATTTAAAAGAAATTTTAGGAAAAGAAAAAGGGTTACTGTTCTATGTAAAACCGCAAAAGGCAAAAAAATTTTTATTATATGCAAAAACAAACGGGTGTAGATGGGTTAATGGACAACAGATAAGCATTGGCGAAGATTATTGTGGGCATTTTATGGCTATTGACCAAAATCTTCGAATAGGATATGTTTCTGCTATGTGCTGGCACTACGGTGATAGTAGCCTCAAAAAACTTAATTTTTGATTTGTATAAGGAGAAAAATATGATTAAAGTTATAACAAGTGAAAGTGTAAATATTGGGCATCCCGACAAGACCTGTGACTGTATTGCCGATGCCTTTTTAGACGAGGCGTTAAGGCAAGACAAAAACAGTCAAATGGCTGTAGAGTGCGCCATAAAAAATGATAAACTATTCATTTACGGCGAAGCTACCACCAGCGCAAGCATCGATTACGATAAGATTGCAAAGGACATTTTAAAAGAGATTGGCTATAAAAACGACTTTACCATTATAAAAGAGATAAGCAGGCAAAGCCCAGATATTGCAAAGGCAATTTACAAAAACAACCTATGCGCAAATGACCAAGGACTAATGTATGGCTATGCGACAAATGACACAAAAGAGTATATGCCTCTAACGCTTATAATTGCACATAAATTGATGAGGCAATATGAGGCCTTTAGGAAAACAAGTAAAGGCTACTACGCAGACGCTAAAAGTCAGGTTTCTGTAAGCTATGAGGACGAAAAACCTCAATATATCTCGACAATTTTAATCTCTGTGTCGCATAACGAAGAGTTGAGCTTAGATAAAATTCAAGCGGACATTAAAACAAATGTAATTGACGTAGTGATGCAAGACTATAAAAATTATCTTTCAGACAAGACAAAATTTCTTATCAATCCAAGCGGAAAGTTTACAATTTGGGGTTCCTTTTCAGATAGCGGGTGCGTTGGTCGTAAAATAGTTGTAGACAGCTACGGCGGAGAGGGAAGAGTAGGCGGAGGTTGCTTTAGCTCTAAAAATGCAACCAAAGTTGACAGGTCTGGCGCCTACTATGCAAGATATGTTGCCAAAAATATTGTAGCAAATGACCTTGCTGATAAATGCGAGGTGCAGGTTAGCTATTCAATAGGACTTCCATCTCCAACCAGCCTCTATATAGACTGCTTTAATACAAACAAAATTCCACTTGGGCAGATTTATAAAAAAGTTGATGAAAATTTTGATTTTTCGCTATCAAATATCATCTCCGAGCTTGACTTATTGAGTCCAGTCTATAAAGCGACTTCTTGCTACGGACATTTTGGTCGAGAAGGGTTTGCTTGGGAAAAATTTAAGAAAATTAATTAAATATAAAAAAATAATTGACTTAATCATCAAATCGTTCTATTATTATATTAAACAAAAGAAGGTGATATAATGGATTGGGGAGCAATCTGGGATGATATAGTCAATTTTTTTAAAAACAATGCTTGGAATATAGTTATATTCTTTGCAGTCTTATTTATCGGCATTATTTTAGTCAAAATCATAATCAACATTACCAAAAGATTACTGAATAAAACCAGTATGGAAAAGATAACCATAGGTTTTATTTGTGCAATAATTAAAATATGCTTGTACGTGCTTTTAGTGCTAATACTTCTCAGCATCATTGGTATAGAAATTACTGGACTGTTGACAGCAATCAGCGCCCTCGTTCTTGCTATTGGTATGGCACTTGAGAACATTATAGCTAACGCCGCAAACGGTATAGTCATAGTCTCAAACAAGATGTTTAAAAAAGGTGACTATATAGAGGTTGACGGCAAAGAGGGCAATGTCATTCAAATAAACTTTCTCTTTACCACAATTTTGACAAGCGACAACAAGAGAATTACAATACCAAATTCTACCATTGTAAATAGCTCTGTTGTCGACTATGACACATCAAAGACACGAAGAGTTGAATGGAAGTTCACGGTTGCCTATGAGAGCGATGTTGAAAAGGTGAAAGCACTTATCCTTGAGTGTATGATAAGCAATGGTAAAACTCTTTTAACTCCAGAGCCATTTTGCAGACTAAGCGCACTAGGCTCTAGCAGTATTGAGTTTACTGCAAGGTGTTGGTGCGATAGCGAAGATTACTGGGATGTTTATTATGATGTTTTAGAGCTTGTCTATAACGAGCTTAAGAAAAATGACATTTCTATTCCATATGACCAAGTTGAGATTAGAGAGCGAAAAGACAAAGTCGTTTTGCCATATGATAAAAAGGCAATTCCAAAACGTGTAGAAAAAGAGCGAACGCGCAAAGCAAATATTGACCTTGAGAATTTTGATTTAACCAAAGCTTTAAAAAAGAGACATCTAAAAAGTAAGCAAAGAAAAGACAACATTAAAAAGCTTAAAGAAAGTAAACAAACTCAAGTAGATAACGCATATAAAGAGGGTAAATCAACAATAAAAAATATTGAAAAGTTCACAAAAGCAAAGCTCAGTAAATCACAAAAGAAAGTTTTTCAGCGTCTCAAAGCTCAAATTTGACAAATTCTTTAAAATCTGATAAGATTTAAAAAAGGAGATAATTATGATTTGCGGAATTATCACATTGATATTTGGCATCCTATCGATTATAATGTTTACTCAGCCAGTAATTGGAGTATATGGAGAAAACAGCGAGGGCGACTTATCTTCGATAGACTCAAAAGCTAGTTTATTTGACTTTATAACTTTTGATAAAGGTCAACCTATTTATCATACTGTTGCAAGCGTATTTTTAATTTTAGCGCTTGTGTTTGCTGGGATAATGTTGCTCCTTACTCTTGTTAATTTAATAGCAAGGGCAGCAAATAATAAGGCATTTATAGGTGCAAAGGTGTCGGCGCTAATGTTTTTCCTTTGTATGCTTGTTGCTGTTGTTATGGTCGGCGTCTATTGTATTAATGACCTTCCTTTAATCGGCAAAGAAGGATGGAAATTGTTTAAAGAAATGGGTATTTACATTACGGTAGGCTGGGGTATGCTTGTCGCATTTGGTGCGTCATTTATATGCCTAATCTTCGCGCCACGCAAAAAGAAGTAAAATGCGATTAGTTATAAATCAATTCCTTTTGCCAAACAGTAATATCAAACCTCGTGTTTGCAGGGCTTGTAGATGGAAGATAGACCACTTCAATGCCTAATTTTTCAAAGTGTTTTAGATATAGTTTATACGATAGTTTGCCATTACAAACTATCTTTTTTATGTTAGGATAATTTTTAAGTAAACCTCTTATATCTGCAAGCACAAAGTCAGATTTTTCTAAAGCGCTGTCGCTAGAGCCCTTTAAATTCGCTCCTATTACAACATCCCAAAGTGCTATTTTATGCTTTTGGCAGAGTGCTTTTTTCTCATCAATATTTGCTGGCAAAGGCTCATCAAAAATAGAGGATAAAACCTTCCAAAACCTGTTTTGCGGGTTTCCGTAATAAAAATTATTTTCTCTAGATTTGACTGACGGGAAGGAGCCAAGCACTAAAATCTTGCTATCATCATAGACAAGGGGATTAAAACCAATAAATTCATTCATACTATAATTATAGCGAAAATTAATTGATTTACAAAATAAAAAAGCATTAAAATGGTTTGTTTAATAGCGCAAAATAAGTATAATAACTACAAAGGGCAAAAAGGGGGAGATATGATAAATATTGCAATAGACGGTCACGTTGGTAGCGGGAAAAGCACACTAGCCAAAGGGCTTGCCAAAAAACTTGGCTTTAAGGTGCTGGATACAGGGGCAATCTATAGAGGTTTTGCTTGTGCCTTCAAAGATAAAGGCTATACAGAAATCAATGATGCAACCATAGAAGATTTTGTTAAAGACGCCAAAGTTGAGATATTTTTTGAAGGTGAACTTCAGCACGTTTTGGTAAACAGTAAGGACTATACTGCGTTTTTAAGAGAGGAAGAGATATCACTTTTATCATCAAAAGTTTCACCTTATAAGGTTTTGCGCGAAAAGGTAAAACAGCTTCAGCGAGAGTTTGCGAGTAAGTATAACTGCATTATGGAAGGGCGCGATATTGGAACTGTAGTACTTCCAAACGCCGATGTTAAGTTTTTTATAACCGCTTCAGAAGTGGTTAGGGCAGAGAGAAGATACTTGCAATATAAGGACAAAAAAGATAGTCCAAGTTTTGAAGAGGTTTTGCAAGATTTGCGAGAGCGAGACTATAGGGACGAGCATAGAGAAGTTGCGCCATTAAAGCCAGCAAGCGATGCAATCGTAGTTGACACAAGCAATATGACTTTAGAGGAAAGTATTGATTATTGTTTAAAAACAATAAAAAGTCTTGTAAAGTCAAAAAATATGTGATAAAATATAGTTAATTTTATAATACATAAAGAGGGAAATATGATAGGAATTACATTTTATCCACAAAAGGAGCAAAAAAGACTGCTTTCTGAGAATGCTAAGGGGCTTGAGATTGAGGTTGAGCCAGGAAAGACCTTCCAAGAAAGCTGGAAAAATTTAAAGACTGCAAGCATATCTGATATAAAATTTATTGTACATAAAGATTTAGAGAGTCTTACAAGAATTCTAATAAAACAAATTCAAGAAGGCAAACTTAATAAAGATGAGTTTATGTACAATAGCGAGAAACTCTTTGACCTTTTGTGCAGTTATACTCATATGAGATATAATAAAGGTAGGTATAGCGAAGACGAGTTTAAACAACTTCGTATGTTTACTTTTGATATAGTAAAACAGGGTGCCAATTTAGAAGAGATAAAACTCTTTGCGCTCTCGTCACTATTTTTTAATATTGACCCGCTTTTAGATAGAGAAGGGGGAGATTATAGTGTTACAAGGTCAAAGATGGATTTTATGATGCGCCTTGCAAAAACCATAGATATTTTGGAACTAAGTTCGCCGTATGAGGCTGTGTTTTCTTATGCAAGAGTGTTTAGGGATGATGAGCGTGCCAAGGATAATACTGGCTTTAAGCAAGATTTTGATTTTTACTGCAAAGAATTTAAGAATTACGATGTAAAAAATCTTGAATACATTGCAAAATGTAAATTAAAAAATAGTTTAATGCAATCGATTTTAAAATATAGATATAGTTATATGGATATTAATAATAATGCTTTGGCGCAAAATATATTTGAGCCAAGAACCGATGTCTTTAAAGCAAGAGGTGCGTTTTTGTATGAGATAAATGATGACACTAAAGAAGATATGATGAGGATTATTAATGATAAAGAGGAAAGCAAATTTGTATCTCTTGCAAACACCTTTTATGAGAATGGACTGATGACCGAGCACGAACTTTACAAATTTGACGCAGTAAAACAAGTGCTTTCAAATTGCTATGATTATTATGAGATGTACCAAGCTGATGAGAGAGAATAAAAAAGACTTGCACTCTGAAGTGAACCCCGAAGGGGTCACTCAAGAAAAAAGGACTTAGGAAGAAATTTTAGATTTCTTCCTATTTTTTAATC
>CALVNW010000005.1 GCA_944350015.1 uncultured Clostridia bacterium
ATTTTGTAAAAAGTGTCTAAAAAATGTCATTTTTGCATGTAAAATTTTAATATTTCACATTGCATAAAAACATCGAACTTTACTTAAAAATTGCCACTGTCTAAAAAAATGTCTAAAAATTTTTGAAAAAATTGCATAAAAAAGACTGAGAATTATCATAAATTCCCAGTCATTTTTTACATCTCAAAATCTTTTTGTCTTTTCTTTTTACGCATTTCTTTTTCTTTTAACCATTCTTGATATTCTTCATCTTCTTGTTGAGATTTCAGTTGTTTTTCTAACTTTGCAATTTTCTCTTCAAGTTCTTTTGTCTTATCAATTTCATTTGTTTTATCTTCTTCCTTTAAATTAAAATTAAAAACATTTGAAATTGTGTTTGCCGAGTTTTGTTTAGTCTTATAGTCCAAGTGGCTGTAAATGTTCGCTGTGGTGCCAAAATCGGCGTGTCCAAGCCATTCTTGAATTTGTTTCATAGGAACTCCGTTAGATAGCATAATACTCGCACAAGAGTGTCTCAAATCGTGAAAACGAATATGTTTAAGGTTGTTCTTTCTAATAATCTTGATAAAGTTGTGTGATAACCTATTAGGCAAAATCAATCTTCCAAGATTGTCAACACAAACATAATCTAAATATCTTTTGTCATAACTCTTGCCAAGTAATTTTTTATTGTTCTCAACTTGTTCTTTATGTTTAAGAAGTAGCTCTTCTGCTTGTGGTAATAGTGGTAAAACCCTATTGCTTGTTTTGTTTTTCATCTTATCTGCTTTATGAATATATCTTTTTCCATCAATTTGCGTTTCAATAATTTTATGGCGAACATAGATAAGTTTATTTTCAAAATCTATCGCTTCCCATTTTAAACCCAAAACTTCACTCCGCCTAAATCCATACATAGCAGTAAGCATAATAGGTAATTTGCACTCGTGGTCTTGTATGCATTCAAACAATTTTTGAATTTCGTCTATGGTATAAAAACTTGCCTTATATCCATCTGTTTTTGGTCTATCCACTTTGTCAGCAACATTAACATTCACAAAGTCATTTTTAAAAGCATATTGCAAGCATTCTCTAATCAAAATATGAAAGTGCAAAACAGTGTTTCCTGACAAACCCTTTTCATATAAACTCTTGTAAAATCCTTCAATGTGATAGGGTTTTAAATCTTTAAGTTTAATTCTCATATCTTTAAAGTAAGAAGAAATCCTTTCCGTTTCTTTTACATATTGAGAGTATGTTATTGGTTCCACTTTTTGTTTTTTAATTTCAAGATAACTTTTTAAAAAATCCACAAAATAAACATCTTGCGAATTATCTATATCTTGCTTTATCTCTTTGTCTAAATCTAAATTTTTTAGGATTGTTTTCATTTCTTCTTTTGCTTTTGTTTTGTTGTTTCCGACTCGTAATTTGGTTGAAATCCATTTTGTTCTTGGTTTGCCAAATTCGTCTTTGTAGCTTATCACAACATACTAAGTTCCGTGCTTTTGTTGAAGGCTACCTTTATTCATCTGAGCCTCCATTTAAAAAGTCAATAACATTTTGCTTTGGTATCAAAATCAAATTGCCCGACTTAATGCTTTTAATCTTGTTTGTGGCAATAAGTTCGTAGGCGGTATTTCTTCCAATGCCTAACATCTTTTGCAAATCTTTAACCTTAACAACATCTTTAAAATTGGTAAAAATATTTTGTATATTCAAGTTTGTATTGTTCATTTTAGTCTCCTCAAAAAATTAAAATTTTCTTTTCTAAATCTATAAAATCTCTCTATTCTAAATTTTTGAGTTGTTGTGTATTTCACAACAAAAAAAGAAACGGGTGTCCCGTTTGCTTAGTCTAGAGAAGTGAGTCAATTTTGAGTTTTTAAGATTTTCAATTTGTCCCAATAAAATGCTCAATTTTATTGACAAATAGAGAAAATCTAACTCAAATTGTCCCACTTCTTATCCTGCTTCCTGCGAAAAAGACTGCGTTCTTGCTCATTTTTGTCATTTTGACAAAAAGTTTCGCCCTTTCATTTGTCTTTTTCTTTCCCACAAAAGTGAATTCACTTTCGGGGTACCCCATTTTATTTTACTTGCTATTTTCTTCCCAATATCGCTTGTATTCTTCTAAAGTTTCTGGCAAGTCATCATACATTCCTGCTCTCACATAATCCGGATTTAGACTGCATTCATTGTTCAGTGCAAGGCACAAATTGTAAACTCTTGATAACAATTTTTCATAGATGTTTTGCTGAACAATTAAATCTCGAATAAGCGAATTGTTAGCACCATTGGTATTGTCTAACTTTTGTGAAAATTCGGTTAGTTTATCCGAAATGCTTTGCAGTTTTCCGTTATAATCAGCAAAATTTTCATCTCTAATTTTTTCAGTTTCAAGTCCAACTCTAATTAAACTAACATAAAAATCATTCTTTGTTTGGTAGTCTTTTTTATGCTTTTCAAAGTAATCGCTAAGTTCTTTCAAAAACCAACTTTCATAAATTCTAATTTTCGTTTCAAGCACTTGATGTGTATTGATTTCTTTCATTCTTCCTCCTTTTATTTAATTTTGTTCTTCTATGTTTAAATAGGGATGCATAAAATTACATTTATTGTGTTGTATTTTTCTCCCTTCACTTATTATAGGTTTTTTATAATTTTTGTATTTTGTAATTGATAAAATAAAAAAAGTTTATATCAATTTATCCCTAAAATAAAGATAAAATTAGATATAAACCTATACAGTATTATTTTATATTCTAAAAAACCATTTCACCCCAAAATATTTTCTTTTATATATTTTAATCCTTTATTTTGATTGTAAATCCTGATTTTTCTCGGAGCGGTATTTAATGTTATCCATTTATAATCAATTTTACAATCATATAACCTATTTAGAATAAATAAAGAGAAATAATCTTTTTCCTTCCACCATTCATTCTGTGTTTTCCCATATTCATCAATTCTAGGAAATTTACCCTTTGCAATATTTGAATATACAACAGACTTATACTCATCTTTAAAATTTTTGCTAAAAATTGAGCTTGCTATCTTGTTAGAAATCTTATCAATCATCTTAATACTTTCAATTCTTACACTTGGCAATTCAAAATCAAAATCTTCTATCGTTTTATTATAAAATGATTTATTAAATTCATCATAGTCAGTTTTTGTCAAAACATAATATTTGTTACCTTTTTGGGCAATAAACACTACGAATAATATTGAATTGTTTAAATTCAAATCTTTTTCTTTATTTTTGTTAACAATATATGAATTTTTCGTTATTCTACCTATTGCAGTTTTATTTATCTGTTTTTCTATAAAGCCATTATCTATAAAAAATTTCAAATCGCTTTGCATCGTTCTTTCAGTAACGGCAAATTTCCAAGCCAAATCTCTAACAGAAACTTTTGTGCCTTTTAAGTATTTAAGGTAAGCAAATAATTTTTCTCGGCGTAAATTTTTATTATAAATGCATTTTATTGGTCTGTCTTGCTCTTTATTAGTTAGTTCATTAAAACCTAATTCTTCTAGCTTATCGTAGTCATAATATTTCCTTACGCCACGTTGTCCTTTAAGATATGTTTTATTCCTTTTCTTCTTATCTTCAATTTTAATTTTATTTTGTTCAATGCGTTCTTTTTGTCTTATTTCTTTTATCTTTTTTAGGTCTAACACATCAACATATCCATATTCATCATAATATTTCATAAAATCATTATAGCATAATTAAGATTTTTTCTAAAAATAATTTTTATGATAATAACCATGTTAAATATTCTTTTGCCCAACCTCTTGACATAGTATCGTGATATGCTTGATTGTCATAGTTTCTCAAACAACCATAACAACAAGTTTCTTCGCCACAGCCGCATTTACCATCTACTTTCTTTAACGCTTCAACTAAGATTTCTTTTATATGTCCAAGCATTCTTTTCACATGTCCTGCACCATTTGGAACTGTATCAAATAATGTCACACTAAATCCATTAGTATCTCCATTTTTCCAAACAGCACCGCCAATTTCTCTTCTATCTATTTCCATAAACTTTGATGCTCCTTCAATTATAGCATAAAGTATGGACTCATATTCTGCCATAGGATTTTTATATTGTGGCAAATGTAAAACCAAAGCATCAGATGTAAAATGATGCCCTAAATAACAACTCACTAACTTGCCTGTGCAAGGGAAACTATTTGCAGTTCTATGCTCATGTGATGTTGCTCCAGCTTTTGTCAAACTAAGTTGAACATAACCGCATTTTTCACAAACATTAAAAGCTAATCCGATATTTCTATTTTTAGAAGCATATTTTCCTCTGTTGATAACAAACATTTCTCCGTGTGGTGAATAAACAGAATGTATAACTTTATCTTTTAAGACAATATCATTTTCTTCAATTTTAGCATTTTTTTCAAATCCATTGAAAAATGTTTCTGAAAAATATTTAACTTCATCTTTTAATTTTACAGACTCTTTATCCGAGTCCTTTGTGATAAAACCAAATTGTGGAATTACCATTTGCTTATATTTTAATGTTCTATGACAACATGTTTGCTCTCTATTAAGACTTTCTACGCCTAATGCTGTTTTATAAAAATATATTTTACCACAACTTTCGCATATAGCAAAATCATAAGTAGGCCATTCTCTGTTAGGTTGTTTCTTTAAAGCATAAGGCTTCCAAAATTTTCCATTTGCAACGACTTGACTTCCTGGGGCGTATTCAGTAATTGCCATTCTCAAATCTCTGTTTAAATCTATTGAACTTTTAACAATATCACTTGTGTTCAAATCTAATGGCACAACATATACAGGAAAGCCATATCTTGGAAGAACATTATTTTCTGCCAAAAATGCGATATAGTCTTTTGAATTGTATGTTCCTATCAATCTTTTTAATTTGCCCGCTTCCGAATATTTCTTTTCTTCCGAATATTTTTCTTCTGCATTTGATAATTCATTTATAGAAGCTTCAAAATTATTGATTGCATTATCTAAACAAGCATCTTCATTATTAGGATTATTGTTATCAACCAATTTTTTAACAAATGACCAATCATTGTCAACGCCAAGTTCTTTCTTTATCTCTTCCGGAACAATAATATTGATTGATTTAAAAAGGCCTTGTGGTTTTTTACTTAAAATATTATATAATTCAATATTCAAATTAGGGTGATTATCATGTGCCAACAAATCTTTCACAGATTTAAGGTTGTATCCTATATAACTTAAATAACTAAAAATAATTGAATGGATATGTCTTCTAACAAGATAGGCATTATTTAACTCTATATAAGGTGCTTGTATAATACCATTAATCATCTTGACAGGGTCATTATAATAGGTTAAATCGTGTGACCTTCTCTTTGCAAAAGTCAATATGAACGCAGCAGATGAACCTCTTCTTCCTGCACGCCCGGCTCTTTGAATATAATTAGATGTTTCTGGGGGAACATTTCTCAAAACGACGGACTCAAGAGAACCAATATCAACACCCATTTCAAATGTTGTTGAACAACTTAAAATGTTGACTTCATTTTCCTTGAAATGTTTTTGTAAATCGGTTGCTGTTTGGCTTGAAATTTGTGCTGTATGCTCTTTAGCATTCATAGGTATCAATTGAATATTAGAAAAACTTTGGCGATAATAATCTCCTCTATCTTCATTTTCATTTATTTCAACTAAATTTCCATCGCAATTTGTCTTTGTACATATTCCGAAAAGATTGATTTTTACAGTTTCTCCACATTTATCACATACATAGAGTTTGCCCTTTTGTTTTTCAAAAGAGATATTATCCAATCTTAACTGATAATAACCATTTGCTTTATCTCGAATTAAAATAGGTAATTTTGTAAAGAAATAATTCTCATTAAACGAATTTGAAAGTTCATCAAGAAAATTTAGAGCCTTTTCATTACTTTCTACTTGATTAAGGCCTTTGTGTTCAAAGAAATGCTGTAAATAATTTAAACGACTATTTGTTCTTTTGTCAGAAGGCTTAAATCCAAAAACTTGGTAATCTTTTCCTCTTTCTCCTCCTTGACTTTTAAAATATGCATTTCTATTTTTAGGCTCAAAAGCATCATCTGTAGGACTAACACCTTCTGGAAATTGCACACAACCTTGTCTTCTTAAACTGTCAAACAACATATAAATTATGTTAAGAAATTCATCTTTTGAAATCTCATATTTATCACAGAAATAGTCAATTATGTCGCTATCAATTTTATCCAAAGAATTTATTTTAATATTTATCATACCAAGTCTATTTAAAGACATTCTTGGGTCCAATTCGATAACTTCTTGCATAATGTGCTGTTTAGCAATACTTTTTTTATCATCGTCATTGTTTATATCATAAAACAATTTATGTTCATTTGCTATTCTAAAACATCTTTCTGATAGCAAATTAAAACTTATAGATTCTTCATTCATATCTTTAATAACATTGTAGATAATATTTTTCCATAACCAATCGTTATATCTGTTTTGTATAAAAATTGCAAATTTAGCGGCATCTTGTCTATTGTCTGAAAATACCAATAATTTTCTGCCATTTACATTTTCATCTTCTAAATTACTTACACTTCCCCAAATGCTATCCGTTTTTGTTTCTTCTTTTTTAGTTTTTTCTTCAGGCAATAATTGGTAAAGTTTTCGTGTCAACATTTCCGTTGCAGAATCTTCACTTGTAGTAAGTTTTCTTATAGTTCCTTTATTAAACTTTCCACATTTATAGCAGTTATTTTTTCTTGCTTTTGCAGGAATTCTTGTCATTTTTATAAAGTTAGTAGCATTTATTCCACAACAAGAAACAGTTTCTGCAACCTTTGCCGGGAAAAGTTTGCCGCACTTTGGACACATAACATATTCCTGTTTATCTTCTTCGGAATAAGTAAATTCATCTAACGAATCATCTTCATCAATAGAAATCTCTCCATCGGACAAAGAAAGCATAAATAAGTCATTGTTATCATCTTCGGTTGGTATAAGATATTCTTC
Source organism: uncultured Clostridia bacterium (assembly GCA_944350015.1). Taxonomy (GTDB): domain Bacteria; phylum Bacillota; class Clostridia; order Christensenellales; family UBA1242; genus Caccovivens. The sequence goes on from CALVNW010000005.1 coordinate 6,998, forward strand.
GCCATTTATTACATCAACAGAGCCAACTATATATTCTTGTCCGCATTTCATACAGTTTAATAATTCATAAACTTTATATCCATTATACTCTTTTTTTCTATCAGTAAAGATTTTTACATCATCAGCAAAAGTTATAAAACCGCCTTCCAATGTTCTTGCAAAAACATGGTATTTAGCATTTATTAATGGATTTCCATCAGTTGGCGAAATTGCTTCTCCACAAAGTTCAATGGTTTTTGCAATTGTATCTTCCAAATTTGTATCTATAATTTTTAAATCATGTTTTAATTCATCCGACAATTCTTGAATAGTCATAGTCTTTTGCAAGATTCTTTTTCTTATTTCATAAACGAATTTATCTTGCGACAAGATATTGTATAATTTTGCAGATTTATCATCTTTATTATAATTTTGGTATTCAGCAAAAAGTTGTTGGTAATAAGACAAATCTTTAATTTGTCCACTTACTTCCAACAATGGTAATCTGTCAGATTGAATAATTGAATTTTTATCAAAATATTCATTAAATAAATCTTTTGCAAAATCTACAACTTTTTCAATTTCGCCTTCTTCTCCACCAAGTGTAGCACTTGTTCCAATACAAGTTAGACAATTGTCAATTCTTCCAAAAACTGCTTCCTTTAATCTTCTTATCAACATTGCGACTTCTGTTCCATGTGCACCTTTGTATGTATGTGCTTCATCTAAAACAAGAAATTTGAATTTATCGCTATATTTACCTTTAAAAATTTTTTGACTTGTTGCTCTTAAAAGCATATATTCAAGCATTGCATAATTTGTAATAAGAATATGTGGCGGTCTTGCTTCCATTTCAGCACGAGTAAGCAGTTCATTGTCTAAAGCATCACTACCATTAACTCTTTTATATCTTTCATTTGCTTCTTTTCTGCCTTTTTGGATATTCTCTCTATTGCCTTCTGGCGTTTCTCCAATATATCTGCCAAAGGTTATTTGTGGCAAATTTTTTAAAGATTCTCTTAATCTTCCAATTTGGTCATTCGCTAGTGCATTCATTGGGTAGATTAAAAGAGCTCTAACACCTGGTGATAGGATGTTATTATCAAGTTCATTAAGCAGTTCATTTATTATTGGAATAAAGAAACATTCTGTCTTACCAGAACCTGTTCCGGATGCGACAATAATACTTTTGTTATTATTGACCAATCTTATGGCTTTTTCTTGATGATTATATCTTTTATAAACTGCATATTCATCATAAGTAAACGCATTTTTAATGTTTTTGTTTAACACACCTTCTTTAACCAATTCTTTTAATGTATGAGTCCCTTTATACGGCATAGTTGCCTGTATAAATGGTCCTTTTAACAATTGACATTCTTTGGACAAGGCATCTTTTGCTGCTTTATATATTTTGTCATTTCTAAATGTAAATTGTGCGTCAAGGAAGTTTTTATATGCTTCGTTTAATTGGTTAAATGTTTTTATCGGGTCTAGTGCCATTTTTATATCTCCTTTTTATGTGATGATTGATTTAATATTTCAGAAAGCAAGGCTTTTGGAAAATCTTTCAACAAATTTTTTATATATTTTGATATTGTTACTAACAAAGGAATATTATTTTGTATATCGTGTTGATTTAATATCAAATCAACTATAATCATCAAAATTTGCTTTTCTTCTTTATATTTTGAAAATTCAGAAAATGCTTTAAGCATCTTCATTTTTTGTTGAATATAGTCAACTTTATCTACTTCTGGGAATAAATAATATTTTTTTGCCCAAAGAAAATTTTCTTTATCTGTAAAGTTGTCTAAAAATTTTAAATTGTTATTCGTTATTTCTTCTAAAAGTTCAACATTATTTTTTAAACAAACATATACAAAGTAAAGATATTTATTATAATCTAATAATTCTATAAGAACATCTCTATCCATTTGATTTTCTTTTTTTGTTATTGGGAAATACAAAACCAATTCATTTGCTATTTTATCAAATTGTTCTTTGCTTAAATCATATTCAAACAATAGTTTTAATATAATTTCATCTCCAAAGTTAAATCTGTTATTGAAAATATATTTCATTAAATATTTTACGACCTTTAAATATTCTTCTTTAGACTGAAAAAAGTTGGTATTAAATCTATAAAATAAATAACAGTAAATAGCATTCTTTAAGTCATCTATGTTGTTATTATGAAATACTAGTTGTGAAAAATCATTATCTTTAACCCACAAAACAGTAGTATTTTTGCTATCAATCAAATCTTTTTTCTCATTTGTTGAAAAAATACTCTTTTCCTTATTGCTTACAATTTCAACAACACAATTATCTTTAAGTCTCTCATCATTATCATCTATATACGCCATTAAAGTATTATCTCTAATTTGTATAGAGAAAAATTCGTAAGGTTTTGACAAATATCTGAAAACCATTTGTCTATTTTTGCAAGAACCATCTTCGTCCCATTGAAATATGAATGTATCGCCTAATTTATTTGTAAAAAAGTTTCTTACAGATATATTGATTCTAATCTCGCAAATTTCACAAATCTTATCGAAGTTTTCTTCAAGTGAAATCAAACATGAATCTTCTCCCGAACTTATAAATTCGATATATTCTACAAGATTGATAATTGCTTTTGAAGATTTTCTTATTCTTGAAGATTTTTGATTAACATTGTTATTAAACCTTACATAAATATCGGAATTTGTATTGTTAATAATAGATAGCAGGCAATCTCCATCAGTTTTTAAATCTTTAACAGATAAAAACGCTTTTTTGTTTGGTTGTCCAAATAATTTGTTATTAGATTCAATTGTCCATTTATATGGCTTAATAACAAATTTAAACTTATACTCTTTTTCATTATAAACATAATATCCGTTAAAAATATCACAAGAACTTAGTATATCAACTCTGTTTACTGTTTCGTGATTGCTATCTAATATCTTGCATTTATCAGATGACTTAAAAACTATATATGAATTTTTGTATCCGCTAATTCCTGGATAGTATTGACTGAAATCAATATTAACTTCAGGTAAATATAAAAATCTAAATGTTTTATATCCAATTTCTGGGTAGTAAAATCTTAATCCAATTTTTCCAAAGTTTATTTTTCCGATATAATCTGACATATCAAAAACAAAATCTTCAATAAAAATTTCTTCATCTATAATTTTATTTTCATCTACGCTGATTTTGACTTGCCATTGACCATTAAAAGGAACTTTTATTTTGGGCAACGAACTAAATGCTTCTAATCCTTCAAAATAACAATTATCACTAATTAGTTTGTTTTCATTTATCAATTCAAATGGTCTTTTAATCTTTATGCTTATAGTATCTATATCTGATTTAAATACAACTTCTCTTTTGTCAGCTGTTGGTGCTTGATAGTAAATATTGTAGCCATTATAATTATCTATTAGTTCAATAGTATCGTCATCTGCTTCGTAATTTTCATCTAGTAAAATATATGCTCCATTGTTTAAAATAAATTTTGATTTGTTAAGTTGTCCAAAATTATTAAAGGTTAAAAATTTATCATCTTTATCTTTTAGAGTATAATCGCATAATAGGGTGTTAATATCGTTTAATAATTTTATTTTAATTTCATCAAATTGATTAAGAATTATAGTTGAAGTTCTAAAGAAATACTCATCGTTTAACTTTTCTCCATAAATTTTTCTTTGAACAACTTTATCATCACTATAAATTTCCCAAATACAAAAGGTGCTATCATTCATCGTCATTTCAGGTGTATCTATGACAACTTTATTGCTATTTATATCAAATCTCAATGTTGGTTTCTTATATCTTGAAGATATATATCTCTTGTCATTATCTTCTCTATTCTTGCACCAATTTATAATTCCTTCTTGAAAAGGTATTGGCAAGATTGAAGATTCATCTATATTTTCAATTTTCTCCTTAATTGCGCCAATAATTTCAAAAACAAAATCACCCAATAATCCATTTTCGTTTAATAAGTCCACATATCTCTTTACATTTTTAGTGGAATATCTAAATGTATATAATGTTTCATCAGCTAAATCGTTATAAGAAATTTCTTGTGACAGCAATGGTGCGAGATTATCCAAAAAATTATTTATAAGGTTATTTGGAAGTCCAGAATGAGCAATTATAGGAGCGAGATTTTTATAACTATCTTCTTTTAAGTTTTTAAAACTATTTAAATTATAAAGGGAAACAGTTCTATCAAATGCTTTTACTAGTAATTCTCTTTTGTTTGGTTGTGATATGTTTGTCAGCCTTTCTACTGCTTGCCAAAATCCACCTTCTTTGTCGTTGTAGAAATATTTTGCTATACCAACAAGAAAGATTGTTATTGTTTCTTTTAAATCATAAACTTGTCCCCAAGTCATATAACTTGAAATATGAGATAACTTTTTACCAATTTCGATTGTTTCATCTTGTGAAAAAAGAACCTTTTCAATCAACTCATAATTTTCAAGTTTAGAAAGTTTGTCTTTGCAAACCTGGTTTATTTCTGCTAAGTCCATATTCAAATTTTCCTTTGCTTTTGTATTAACTCAGTTATGATAATAATACTTTAACCATTATCAAAATTCCTTTCTATACAAAAAATTAATTATATAGTGATTATAGCATACTTTCTCCATGTTTGTATAAGTTTTTACAAAATTTTATTTATATGCTCTTTAACTTTCTAAAAGTATTTGTTCTATAAATGTCTAAAAGAAAACTGCAAAAAGCTAAATAATTTTAGACAAATTTAAAAGTTATAAAATAAACTTGAATAACACGATTTTGGTAGAGAAAACAAGGGATTTAAAGGGATTTGATAGCATAAAATGACATTAAAAAAGAAGTGCAAATTGCACCTCTTAATCAATGGGTCCAGGGTTCGAATCCCTGCAAGTCCACCACGAATTAGTCCCTTAGACAATAAGGGATTTTTTAATATCAAAATGTATAAAAATTGTTTTTTATATAAGATGAATTTTTGGTAGGATATTTGTCAATTTCTTAAAACAATTCAAAAATCTTACAAACAAAAAAAGAAGCAAGCAAAAATGAAGTGCACCCCAAAAGTTAGACACTTAAGGAGGTGCATTTTTTATGGCGAAGAAAGGAAACAAATTTAAAAAATATAGTCCAGAATTTAAAATTTCGTGTATAATAGATATGCGGTCTAATCACTTGAGTTATGTTGAAACTGTTAGAAAGTATTGGGGTGTTTCTACTCCTATTAAGTCTAACAACTATCGCTCTCAATTGAAATTATGGGAACGCATATTCTTAGAAGAAGGAGAAGCTGGTCTTTACAAAGAACGGCGTGGTAGAACTACGAAAATGGATAACCCAAATAAAGGTAAAAAGAAAAAGTTAGATAAGCAAGTTAAAGAGGATTAAATTGCAGAAAATCAACGACTGAAGGGAGAAAATCAATATTACAAAACTGAGATTGAATACTTAAAAAAATTAGATGCCTTAATTCGTGCGGAAGAGCAAAAGAAAAACAAAAAGCATTAGTTGTTTCTGAATTAAGGCAAAATTATCCGCTTAACACACTCTTAAAAATTTCTAAATTGCCAAGAAGTAACTTTTACTATCACAATAAAAAATTAAAGATAGATAAATACAAGATTGAGAAACAAGAAATTAAAGAAATATTTGAAATAAATAAAGGTAGATATGGATATAGAAGAGTGCTAGAAGCTTTGAGACAAAAGGGATACACAATAAATCACAAAACAGTATTAAAACTAATGAGAGAGTTAAAATTAAAAGGGAAACAAAGGAAGAATAAGTATAAATCATATAAAGGTGAAGTTGGCAAGATTGTTTCTAATATACTTAATAGAGAATTTAAAGCAAAGGAACCATATGAGAAGTTGGCAACCGATGTAATAGAGTTTTCAGTGTGTGATGAAAAAGTTTATCTTTCTCCAGTTTTAGATATGTATAACAATGAGATAATTTCTTACTCAATTTCAACTAGTCCCAAATTTTACCAAACTAGAGAGATGCTAAATGGACTAATATCTCAATTACCAAACGATGTAAAGCCGATATTACATTCAGACCAAGGCTGGCAATACCAAATGAAAGAATATCAAAGTATATTAAAAGAGAATAATATAACTCAAAGTATGTCAAGGAAAGGGAATTGTTTAGATAATAGTGTAATGGAGAATTTCTTTGGGAGACTAAAAACAGAGATGTTTTATGGAGAAAAATTTGAAAGTGTTAACACTTTCATTGACAAACTAAGAGAATATATATATTATTACAATAACGAACGAATAATACTTAAATTAAAAATGAGTCCGGTAAAATACCGAACTCAAAATATAGCAATATAATTATTAAATTTTGTCCAACTTTTTGGGTGCACCCCATTTCTATACATTTGTATTTATATTTAATTCTAATTTGATATCAATATCATAAGGAATTTTACAATAATCTTCAAAGTCAGGAACAAAAACTAATTTGAATAATAAATTTGATTTTGTTATTGCTGTATTAAAATCAATATCTTCGTATGTTCCACTTGCTTGATATTGTTGTAATTTCCAACTACCATACATATTGTTAACTGTTGACATATCAAATATATCACTAAATTTGAAACTTTCTCCCTCGGATAAATCGTATGATAAGTTATAAACTCCTTCTTCACCATTATAAATGGTACCATCTATTCCTTTTATATAATCATTATCTGTTAAATTATATTTTGATATTGCAAATGAAATTTCAGCATCTATATCATTATAATCAAGATTATCACTACTTGCTTGTATGTGCAAAACAGCTGTATAATATGAATCAGAAACAGTTTATAAATTTGCGGTAATAATAATAGCTGTTTTCTGAATTTCATTATCTGATTTAATTTCATATGAAACGTTTATGTTATTCAATTCAACGGTTGACATTTGACCACTTTCACTTGTCTTTAATAATTGAGCGGTTAAAGTATTATTATTTGATTCAAATACATTAGTTGGATAAGATGTGCCGCCCTTGGCATATAAATAGAACTGTGCAGTTATTGAGCCATCTGGCTGGATAACAACATTGTTAAGATAATCATTTTCTAACTCTAATGAAACTGCAGATAATTCAAAAGACATATTCTGTTCAGTAATTATAGAAGAATTTGGATTAAGATTTTGAACAATAACTTTATATACTGCAGGCATTATAACATCTTCATTCAAATTAATATAATGATACAATTGAGATGAATTTACTAAATTGTAATCGGATGCCAATAAAACAGTGTCAGTAGTAGTATTTTTTATTGATATATTGAAAAGTTCTAATAAATCATTAGTATTTAAGTCTGTTAAATTTTCTTGAAAATTATCTGAAATAGATTTAACTTCAATATTTAAATACAAAGAATTTTTATTTAATCTATATTCTGCAGCAGAAAGATTGAGCAATGTACCCGTATTCAAACTAATTGAAACATACCCTATATTTAATTTAACTTTTACAAATAACTCACTAAAATCAAAACCTTCAGAATCATAATATACTTGATCGTCTGTAGGAATAGAGCCCGTAAAATTAATACCTATTTCATAAGATGAATTATCATCTGTAGTATAATTTACATATTTAGGGGTAGTTCCTTCTGTTTTCCATCTCCAATCAGTAAATTGGAAATCATCAGTATTATAAAAAGTATTATTATGTTCATCTGTAATAACAATATTATTATTTGTATAACTAAATGAATTAAATTCGTCTAACAAAATACCATTTTTTATTTCATCTAAACTAGTGTACCTTAAATCAATTGTTGCATAATCTAAATCTTTAGTATCATTACTTATAAACAACTTTGTTTTTTGAATGGTTATAGGTGCACCAACTGTAATGTATTGTGAAAAATAATTGTCAGATTCATTAATTTTAACAAAGAAAACATATTCACCAGGATTCATTGGATAATATCCTGAATAAGCATCCATATCCAAATTTGTTAAAGCTTGTTGAATTTCTTCTGTGTTAGGTAATTCAGTGTTTGTATCTTCAATTCCTAAATTTAATTTTAATTCATTAAATTCGTCTTTGGTAATATAATAAATATTGCTTATATCTGCATTGACAATTTGATTGTTCTCTTTGATTTCAATGTAATCATACAATTCAACATAAGAAGGGAAATTTACATAATCCCAGCCTACAAAATTATCAGAAAAAGCAAATGTATAGCTAAGTCCGCTTTCAGCCTTTTCAATATAGAAAGGAATTGATGTTTCTTGCTTTTCATATTTTACATATATATAATAATTTCCAACTTTATATTCTGTAGGACTTGGTAAATTTGTCAAACTTTCTTCCATCGTTCCATATTTATCCGTATATTTAAACGATATTTTTAATCTATTATCTGAATATTTAATTTTTTCAGTTGAATCATCTGAATAAGATAATTTTACATATAAATTTTCAGTTGGATTTATATCTAAATATTCACTATATTCATAATATCCTAAATCATAAATTACGCTTTCATTTTCATTAATGAATTCCATATATAAAAGTACTTTTTGCGGTGTTTTATCTCCACAAGCCGACAACAAAAATATTGCAGGAACAATAACGGCAAATGCCAGACAAAAACCTAAAATTTTCTTTTTCATAAATCCTCCTTTTTGTTATACGCAGTAAAAGGGTAGTTTGTGAAAAATGTCAACATATAACTATAGAATTATAATATCATAAAAATTATAAAATAACAAGCAATTTACTTATCTTTTCATTATCAAACCGTTAAAACAGCAACTGCAATAGCACCAGCAAAAAGCCCGATTGCTAATAGTATTTGAAAAATTCCGACAAATATGTCAAGTTTTTTATATTTTAAACTTGGAGTTGTCTCAAGTTCTGCTTCCAAATTTTCAATTTTCTTTTGATTTTTTTCAAGCAATGCTTTTCTTTTTTCTGCTTTATAAACAACACCCATAATCGCCATTGCAAAAGCAGTGAAGGCATAAACGCCACAATATTCAAGTGCTGCAATAAAGGTTGCAACAAAGAAAATGCCAATAAAAATTAGCGCAACAACCTTTGCAATTCCACCGCCAAGCGAACCGCCTGTCATAAGTGACGACAAAAACCAATATTCAAGCCCGAGCGCAGCACCAATAAAAAGCATTGAAAGGATGATTGCAAAAATTCTTGCACCAACTCCACCTCTTTCATATCTTCGCATATCTCTATAATGCCGACTAGGAATACTAAATAACCAACCTAAAAATTTCATAAATCCCCCTTTAACAATTATCCTTATTATCAGTATATAAAAATAAAAGTAAAAAGTCAAACAAAAATAGATATAATAAGTTTTATTTCTCTCGGATTTATAAATCATCTAATATAAACTATGTGATGTTAAAATTTTATTATCATAAAATTTTATAAATTCTAACGAATTTGCGTGCTTTGCCCGCCCATCACATAGTGTGAAAAACCCTCAGCCTCACCCTTGCAAGCAAGTTCGGCTTCCGATAATATAAACTATGTGATGTTAAAATTTTATTATCATAAAATTTTATAAATTCTAACGAATTTGCGTGCTTTGCCCGCCCATCACATAGTATGTAAAACCATCAGCCTCACCCTTGCAAGCAAGTTCGGCTTCCGATAATATAAACTAATAAAAAAACCAAAAAAATTTTAGACAAATTCAAAAGTTATGAGATAAACTTGAATAACACAATTTTGGTAGAGAATATAAGGAATTTAAGGGGATTTGATAGCACTAAAAAGCATAAGAAAAGAAGTGCAGGGTGCACTTCTTAATCGAAGGGTCGGGGGTTCGAATCCCTGCAAGTCCACCAGAACAGAAATCACTTTGCAAAATGCAAAGTGATTTCTGTTAGCACGTAAAAAAGAATCAAGCAAAAACTTACTTTTAAAAACAATAATTATTTATTTTAATACGATCTTACCTTTATAGAAACTTTCCTCTTTCTCTTCAATTTTTTGTCTTTCAGCTTCAAGCATTTCATAATTTAGAGACAAGATATTTGTTAAATTTAAGGTGTTTTCATAAATTATAAGCAAACTATTTTTTGTGCTGGTTTTTAGATTAGAAATAGCATTTTTCATAGACAAATAGATTTCTTCTTTATTTTTGTGACTTGCAAGGTTGGGGAAATCAATTTTGATGTTTTTTAATTTGCAAAGGTCTTTAACAAGTTGGAGAAAATCCACGATAACCCTCGAGCCTATTTTTTGTTGAATTACAAGTTCTGGCGTTCCTTTTGGAATGGTCTTATTTTTCTTAGACAAATATTCATTTCTTTTAGCTTTGTCAAAAATAATTTCAATCATCTCCAATTTTTCTTCAAATTTTTTAATGATTTCTTCAAATAATTCATCGCTTGTGGGAGCAATGATATTGCATTTTTCAATAAAACTATTTGCATTTTTCTCACGCCAAAACTATTTTTTCAGTTGAGCTATGGTCATTTCTTCATATCTTTGTGTGAATTCCTGTTTGATTGTGGTTTTATTTTCTTGTATGTAATCATTTGCAAAAACAAATTCCTCACCAAAAGTTTGTAAATAAATTTCGTAAAGTTTATCATAGTCTTCAATTATTTTGTTTACTGTATGATGAACGTTGAAAGTTTCTGGAATGATTATGCTTTTCTTTAAATATTTTTCAAATATTTCATCGTCTTGAAAATATAAAGCTTTAAGCTCAGAAAGCTGTTTAAAGCTTGTATATCTAGCATCAAATTCTATGGGAAATATGTAATTTCCTCTTGTGTAGTCAAATTCTATATTTGCTTTTCTTAATTTTTCATATATTGTGTTGAAAAGGGCGGTGAATATGAGTACTATACTTTGTGTATCGTTTGGGAATTCTTTTATGTCAAGAAATTTTTTGTAATCATCTTGAATAATATGTTCGCATTCGTGATAAATTGTTTCAAGAATCTCGTATTTTTTGTTTTATAACTGCCAACAATGTTAAAATATCGCTGGGCGCCTACTTCTTTGTATTTTTTGATAAAATCATATAATATATCTTCAAATTCAGTGTGAGTAGATTTGAAAGGGTAGTTTTTATAAAAAAGTTCTATTTTTACCAAATGATTTTTGTCTAAATCATCAATTTTTAAATTTGACAACTTTTTCGTTAGCAATCATAGGCTCAATTATAAAAAGTGTTTGTCAAGCATTGTTTTTAATTACTAACTTTTCTAATTTATCACAAAGACTTTTGATTTCACCTTTTGATTGGTAAATATTTTCTAATTCAACCTCATAATTTCTAAAGCTGTCAAGAATTTCACGAGTAACATCATTAACTGTCCCTTCAATTTGCTTTTTTGTAACTTTTTTATTAATTCCTGCCTCATAATGTGCAACGAGTTTTTCATTTTCAATAGCAAACACCCAAGTACCTGCCTTATCGTCACTTATTGTAAGGGAAGAAGATTTGTCCCCGCTATAATAACCAATTAAACCATTTAAAATTAAAGATGGGGTAGGCTGGTCATCACAATCACAAATGTTAATTTCGCCACCATCGGTGCATTTAAATATATAATTACGTGACACACTGTAAGTTTTATTTTTTATATACATTAAAAATATTTTTTTTGTAAGCAAATAATCTTTTATTTTATCCCAAAAAAAATTTAACAATGTCTCTTTGTTTTTAGGATAATCTTTACCAGTGTAAACACGAGAAGATAAATAACCCGTCTCTAAATCATAAGATACATTAAGGGTTTGTCCCGTTTGTTTGTTAAAGAACCTTGCAAGTTCTTGCATTCTTTTTCCAAATTCAATATTATTCATATTTTTTCTCCTATATTAAGTATTATTTTATATTTTAATCCTTCAAAATCCAAAAATAATCTTCAAGTCTCTACCAAATAAATTATAGCAAAACCAAAATATTAAGTCAAAAATTTTTGTTAAGGTTTTTGATTAGTTTTGTTTTGCTTGATTTTTTGTTTTTATATGATTATAATTATCTTTATTAGAAGGAGACTACAATGGATAAAAACTACTGCCCAGAATTATTTGAAGGTGAGATTTATAAAAATTGGCTAGATAAAAATTATTTTGCCACTAACCCTGACTCAAGGGAGCATTATAGTATAGTTATGCCACCACTCAATGTTACAGGTAAGGCGCACATTGGTCACGCCCTTGACAACACTATGCAAGATATACTTATAAGAACTAAGAGAATGCAGGGGTACAATACTCTTTGGGTGCCAGGCACTGACCACGCAGCTATTGCTACCGAGCAGGTTTTGGTTAAAGACCTAAAGCGCAATGGCGAGAGCAAGGAGAGTATTGGCCGTGAGGAGTTTTTAAAACGCGGTTGGCAATGGTATGGGAAATACACACACGTAATTTGCGACCAACTTAAAAAACTAGGTGTATCTTGCGACTGGAATAGACTTGCCTTTACTATGGATGAAAATTTGAATAGGGCGGTAAGGCAGGTGTTTTGCCAGTATTATAAGGAAGGGCTTATATATAAAGGGAAGAGGGTTGTAAACTACTGCCCAAGTTGTAAGACTACGATATCTGACAACGAGAATGTGCATATAGACCAAAACACATATCTTTGGTATATTCGCTATCCTTTTGCTGATGGCAGTGGTGAGGTTGTCGTTGCAACAACGCGTCCTGAGACATTGTTTGGTGATACTGCCGTTGCTGTCAATCCAAATGACGCGCGTATTAAAGGTCAGGTCGGCAAGGACCTAATTTTGCCACTCGTCAATAAGAAAATCAAACTTATTGCAGATGACTACTGCGAAATCGGCTTTGGTACGGGCGCCGTTAAGATTACTCCAGCACACGACCCTAATGACTATGAGGTGGGCTTAAGACACAACCTTGAAGTTGTCAATTGCATTGATGATGACGGAAAACTTACAGAATGTGCAGGGCAGTTTGCAGGACTTGATAGAATCGAGGCAAGACCGCTTATAGAAAAGGCTCTTATTGATGGCGGATATCTTGTAAAGAAAGAAAAGTACAAAAATCAGGTTGGCACTTGTGAGAGATGCGGGGCATTTACCGAGCCAAGAATATCAACACAGTGGTTTGTTAAAATGAAGGATTTGGCTCGACCTGCAATAGAGGCTGTAAAGACTGGCAAGTTGACCTTCCATCCAAAACGCTATGAAAAGACATATTTAAATTGGCTTGAAAACATACAAGACTGGTGTATTTCACGTCAAATTTGGCTAGGGCATCGTATACCTGTGTTTACTTGCGCAAATGGACATACTTTTGCAAGTGAGGACTTCCCGACAGAGTGCCCGGTATGCAAGAGCACAAAACTTGAGCAAGATAATGACGTGCTTGACACCTGGTTCTCGTCAGCGCTTTGGCCGTTCTCTACACTTGGCTATCCTGAACAGACTGAGGACTTAAAATATTATTATCCAACATCAACTTTGGTTACCGGGTACGATATTATAACCTTCTGGGTGTCAAAAATGGTGTTTTCTGGCATAAAATTTATGGGCGATGTGCCTTTTAAAGATGTTGTAATACACGGGCTTGTTAGGGATATTCACGGCGTCAAGATGTCTAAGCACCTTGGCAATGGTGTTGACCCAATTGATATGATTGATAAATATGGCGCTGACGCACTTAGACTCAGCCTCATAAATGGTATGAGCGCAGGCACTGACATAAAATATGGTGAAGAAAAGGCAAAAGAGGCAAAAATATTTATCAATAAACTCTATAATGCTAGCAAATTTGTTTTGCAAAATGTAAAAGATATTGAAATTAAGCCAATTAATAGGTTTAAATTACAAGAGAAAGATAAATGGATACTGTCCGAACTTGACAAATTAGTTAAGTCAGTCAATAAAAATATAGACAAGTACGCTCTTGGCGTTGCAACAAGTAACCTAATTGAGTTTACAGTTTCAAAATTCTGCGACTGGTATATTGAGCTTAGCAAGGTTGACCTTTACAGCGGAAACGCCGAAGACAAGCAAAGAACGCAAAACATCTTGCTCTATACTTTATCGACGCTCCTTAAGGTGTTCCATCCTTTTATACCATTTGTTACAGAGTATATCTATAGAGAGCTCCCAGGCTCTGAAGAGACTATAATGTATTGTAGCTATCCTAAAAAGGTTGAATTTAAAGGGCTTAAAAATAATTTTGATAGGGTTATCAACATCATTCGTGCTATAAGAAACGCAAGAGCAGAGTTTAATGTGCCTGACAATAAAAAGACATCTATTTACATCTTGCCTGACGAGAAGGATGCTTTGATTGAAGAAAATCTTGAAGAGATTGCAAAGTTGTCAAGTGGAAGTGACTGCAAGCTTATCGCCAGCGAGCCGGACGAAAAATGCACAAAGATAATCTGCGAAAATGTCAAAATTTATTTGCCAATGGGGCAACTTGTAGACCAAGAGAAAGAGAAAATGCGTCTTGAAAAAGAGATTGAAAAGTTAAAGTTTGAGGTAGCGCGCTCTGAAAAGATGCTATCAAACCAAGGCTTTGTATCTAAGGCTCCTGAAAATCTTATTACGCAGGAAAAAGAAAAACTTGAAAACAACCGTGCTTTGCTTGCAAAAGTACAACAAGAATTTAATAGTCTATAGATGGTGAGTAGATGAAATTTAAAGAGCTTTCAAAAAATGACAAGATTTTTAGGGTTATAAACCTAATATTTATGACATTGCAAGCGCTAGCTTGTCTGGGACTTGCTATCTATTACATTTGCATTGATGACCCTGACAATAGATTGATGGCAAGTTTTGGTATGTTCATTGCTGTACTTTTGCCTTTCCTATATGAGCTTGCCTTTAGAGTAAGGCTATCTAACATTGTCTTCTTCTTTATTCAATTCTATGCCTTGGTGGCGGGAGTGATAGGTTCGGTTTTAAATGTCTACTATCTTGTATCCTGGTATGATATTTTCGTTCACACACTTGCAGGCTATGTTTTTGCTGTGTTTGGAATATTTGTGCTTTCAAGAATGGAAAATTATTCAAAATTAAAGAAATGGACGATTGTCGTGTTTTGCTTTTGCTTTACAATGACCTGCGAGCTTATTTGGGAGTTATTTGAGTGGGCTTCTGATAACTTGTTAGGGCAAACCGCACAGGGCTTGCCACCAGAGGGCTTCGATGTTCCACTTGTTACTGATACAATGGTTGATATATTGTGTAATTTCATAGGCGGAATTGTATTTTGCACTCAATATTTACTCGAAAAAACTTTAAAATGCTCCTTCGGAATAAAACTATATGAAAGGGAGCTTGTTTCGCAAGAAAACGTTAGCACAAATGAATTGCCAGTTTCAGACCCGTTAGAAACAGAAAATCTACCAGCCGAAGAGATTAAACAAGAAGGCAAAGAATAAATCCACATTTTTTGTGTGGATTTTATTGTAAATGTTTTATTTTTTATCGTGTTTTTATGATTAATGCTATGTGTTTTGTAAAAGTTGAGTAGATGATTATATATAAGTTGTTATTTTGGTAAATATATAAAAACTGCAAGCCTCGAAGGTTTGCAGTTTTTATATTATCCTAATTTAAGTTTGTTGAGTGGTGATTTTTGCCTTATTTATAACTATTCTTGGTCCTTAGAAAAATATCCAAAACCATAGCATTTTGCACCAACGTGAGAACCTACTACGCACCCAATTTCGCCAACGACTATTTCTTGTTCTGATGCGAGCTTATCTTTAACTTTTTCTTTTAATCTCTCAGCACCTTCAAGTATATCAGAATGCACGATATAGAATGAATGGCTAGTATCCATATTTTCAATTTTGTTTAAGATATAATTTTCGGCTTTTGGCAATCCTTGACATTTAGCTATATTGAATAGTTTGCCATTTTCAATAGCGATAATCGGTTTAACGCCAAGTAAAGAGCCTACGATAGCGCTAGTCGAAGAAAGTCTACCACTATTTTTGAGATATTTAAGGTCATTGATTATGGCGTAGATATGTATATTGCGTCTAAGTCTGTAGAATTCTTCCTTAATTTTTTCGATGTCCTTTTCTTTTTCTATAAATTTGCAAAGCTCAATAATGATTGCGCCTTGTCCAAGAGTAGTTGAAGCGCTTTCTTCAATGAAAACGTTTTTCATACCAAGGTTTTCTGCTGCCATTTGTGCTTGAAGTTTGGTTTGACTAAACTCCATAGATATAACAATTGTTATAACAAAAACATCTTCTTGATTTACATATGGCTTGTAAAAATTTTCAAATTTATATGCATTAGGCATAGCGGTTTTAGGTATAAGCCCAGTAGACTGCATTTTGCTATAAAACTCCCTAGTCTCAAGTCCTTCAGGATACATATCATCGCCAAACATTACTTCAATTGGAATGATAGATATATCATATTTTTCCATATACTCCTTAGGTATATCACACGAAGCGTCGGCAACTATTTTGTATTTCATATTATCCTCCAAATATAATTATATTAATTAGTTTTAATATACCAAATTTATAAAGATATGTAAAGTAAAAAAACAATTTTATTATAAATAAAAATATTTTTAAAAATTTTGCAAAAACACTTGATTTTTTCATAAGTAGTGTTTATAATATTGTCATAAAAGAACAAGGCGTTCTTTTAAAGTGCAAGGGGGCAATGTTGAAAAAGATCAATGAGAGTTTGTTAAATAGTATACTTGAGTATATAAAGCTGTTTCAGCTTGAGAAGGGGAGAAGTCCGACTCAACGCGAGATAATGAAGTCGCTAAATATATCAAGTCTTTCGCTTGTCAGCCGGTACGTCAAAATACTTGAGGATAATAGAAGTATCAAAAGAGATACAAACGGCACTATTGATATTCAATTTAACGTCAACTTAAGCCAATCAATTTTAGCCCCAGTGGTTGGTGAGGTTAGATGTGGTGAGCCCATATTTGCACAAGAAAACATAGAGTCTGTTTATCGACTCCCTACAGAAATCTTTGGACGTGACAATCTCTTTTTGTTGCACGCCAAGGGAGACAGTATGCAAGATGTAGGAATAAGGGAAGGAGATTTGCTTGTTGTCAAAAAATGTGAAACAGCAGAAAATGGCGACATTGTTGTGGCACTTCTTGATGACTCGGCAACAGTCAAGAGGTTTTACAAGAGAAAAGACTATGTTGTTTTGCACCCTGAAAATGATAAATATGACGACATTATCACAAAAGATGTAAAAATTTTAGGAATTGTCAAGCAGTATATTCATAGTTTGTAAGGAGGCAATTTGTGAAATTAAAATTATTTTGCCCGCATTGTGGTAGGTGTTTAGGTGAGTGTATAGCCTCAGATGACACAAGTGATTGTAGAGTGCTAGTCAAACCGCCAATGAAATCAAAAAGAAAGCGTTTTATACATAATATGAAGTGTTTAAAATGCAAAAATGAGATTTTTATAGTAATGGAGCTCAAAGATTGATTAAAGGCAAACTTGCTTTTAATAAAAAGCTTAAAAATTGCTATAAAACAAGGTTTTTAATAATAGAAAGTATAAAATTTTATAAATAGTCGACATAGCGAACCCAGCGTTCCAAAAGACATTTTTGTTTTTTGTTACGCTGGTTTTTTAATAAAAGCCAGCATTATGCTGGCTTTTTTTTGTTGTGCTTTTATGTTTTTGTGCGGAAATTTAAATATTTTTTAAAAAACTTTTTCCGTTCGGTCAAATGCTGTCCGATCGGCAATTGTAGACTTTAAATATCTTAAAAGGAGGTGGGTAGCGAATGGACATTCGTAGCTGTAGCATTACGGCTGATATTTTGAATGTTCTTACTGACGGCAAAAAGCATACAATAGCTGAAATTGCTCAAATAGTCGAAGTCAGTGAAAAGACAGTAAGACGTCACATTCAGTCGCTTTCATATCGCTATCCAATAACCACTTTTAAGGGAGGCATTGAAAGAGGAGGTGTAATACTTGAAAAGCAATATATTTATCAAGGCAGGGTAAGGACAAAAGACGAAATAGATGTAATTGTCGAGGCATTAAAATGTTATCAAAAAGAATGCAGTGATGTCGGCAAACAAAACCTTATAAAATCATTGATTGAGGAGTACAGAATGGATTGAATACCAGTATCCCCACAAATTTTGCAATTTGCGGGGGCCCCAAAAAATGCAACACGAAACTAGGCAGAAGCGCAGGGTGCGATGCTTAACAATTTAGTAGATTTTATTATGTAAAATTTGTATTTCCATCTCAAAGTCGCGCTGAATTCGCAGCTTGCGAGAATTCACGTTTGGTGCGGCTATCACCCCACAAGTTATGTAACTTGCGGGGAACCCCGACAGAGAAAGAGCGCCCCGCCACGTCACAAACTACACTCAAGTGTTCATCTTACGATGATTCACCATTTCGCTCGTTTGCTTATCACCCCACAGATTAAACAATCTGCGGGGAACCCCGACCTTTTCCCCACAAATTTCACAATTTGCGGGGACCCCAAAAAATGCAACACGAAACTAGGCAGAAGCGCAGGGTGCGATGCTTAACAATTTAGTAGATTTTATTATGTAAAATTTGTATTTCCATCTCAAAGTCGCGCTGAATTCGCAGCTTGCGAGAATTCACGTTTGGTGCGGCTATCACCCCACAAGTTATGTAACTTGCGGGGAACCCCGACAGAGAAAGAGCGCCCCGCCACGTCACAAACTACACTCAAGTGTTCATCTTACGATGATTCACCATTTCGCTCGTTTGCTTATCACCCCACAGATTAAACAATCTGCGGGGAACCCCGACCTTTTCCCCACAAATTTCACAATTTGCGGGGACCCCAAAAAATGCAACACGAAACTAGGCAGAAGCGCAGGGTGCGATGCTTAACAATTTAGTAGATTTTATTATGTAAAATTTGTATTTCCATCTCGAAGTCGCGCTGGCGTCGCAAACTACGCTCAGGCTAAGTTGCAGTAGCAACTCTAGCATTATCGCTCGTTTGCTCCTTTCCCCACAGATTAAACAATCTGCGGGGACCCCGAGAAACTTGCATTTTCGTTTGGCGCGAGAACACCCCTAAAAATCTAACGATTTTCAGGGAAACCCAAAAGAGGCGAAAACAAATGTTAGGACGTAGCTTTTCGCTTTAAAAAAGCGAAAACAAGCAACAATGCAGTTTTCGCCTCTGGTGCCGAAGACGGGAGCCTTCACCCTTAAAATTTGACAATTTTAAGGGAACCCGAACGAACCCTCGGGTTCGACTCCCAACAAGTATTTCAAAAAAACTGCTAATGCAGTTTTCGCCTCTGGTGCCGAAGACGGGAGTCGAACCCGTATGAAGTTGCCCTCGACAGATTTTGAGTCTGTTGCGTCTGCCATTCCGCCACTTCGGCTTAAATTAAGTTACTTTTTAATTCTATCATAACTTGAAAAAATTTACAACTACATTTATAAAATTTTTTATTTTTTATCTATTTTTGTGCGAAAAAGAGAAATTATTTTATCAAAAATAGGTAAAAACTACAACCCCATAATTCAAAAAACAAGAAAATTACCAAACTTTTTCAATGTCGAAAAAGGTCGAAAAAGTTATAAATTTATCTAATTTTATCAAATTTTTGGTCATTTTAATCCAAAAAAGTTATAATTTTGTAAAATTTTTTACAAAAATATACAAAATGTTGGCACAAAGAATTGACTATGGCATTTGGGTGAATTTATAATTCGTGTTAAAAGGAGAGAAAATATGAAATTAAATATATGGACTAAAACTACATTATACATTTACAAATATCTTGATACAATAGCTGATGCCATCGATAAACTCATAGAGAGGCAGGCATTAAATTCATTTTATTATAATCAAGCGAGCGCAGCCTCAAGTGATGTAGAGACTGTTTCAAATAAAATCATAAAACTTTCTCAGAGGAAAATCAATCTTATAAATATTAAGGTTGCAATAGACCAATCGCTTATGGAGATGCCACAAGAGCTTGCTCAACTTTTGATTGAAAGGTATATGGATGGCGAGCGTGGCGAAGATATTGCACTTAGACATAATTTTACTTTTAGAACATATTTTAGAAGGCTGTTAAAAGCAGAAGATTTTTTCTCTGCGGTTATGGCGAGTAAGGGCATTGATGAAAAGACTTTAAGCCAAAACCTTAAGCAAGAAAAGTGGGTGGTTGATATTTACAAATCGTTTTTAAGTAGAAAAATAGGGGAAGAGGCGAGCGAAGAGCAACTTATGATGGCTTAGTTTAAGTCGCTATCGTCGAATTCGTAGTAGTCGCCGTGTCTTTTCTTTTTAGGAATTTTCTCTGTCACTTTGCCTAGTTTTTCTTTTGCAAAAGATGGCTTAATAAGAAGATAGATGACAACCACACACGGCAGGCTGACACCGATTATAATAAAGGTCATAGCAACAGAAGATAGACCTTGCGGGTTTGTTGATGCGGTAAAATTAGGATTTTCTACAACTGTAAAATATTCATTGTTTTCTGTGATGTAAAGCTTGTCACAAAAGACCGAGTAAACATAACCAAAGGTGTCATTTGAAAGCTTGCTATAATACCAAAGATTGCTCTTGTCTGGTATGGAATCGCCGTAGGCATATCCATAAAATACAACCGACTCTGTGAGGTAGGGAATATACGCCATCTCGTATTGGTCTTGAAGATAGGGCTGTGAGTACATATTCATACCATTTAATGCAAAAATCCTAAAATAGAGGGTGGGATAGGGCATAGAGGGCGTGCCTTCCATCGCAACAACTTCGCTTTTCTTGACATAACCAAATATGTCGTCATACTGGGCATAATAAAAATCTTGATTTTCATCGTTAAGCAGTAAAACAAAATAGCTCTCAGGAATAGAAAAAAGTTGATAGTCACTGCTGTCAATAGGCTCTGAATAAAAATAGATGTCCTCTTGCTCTATTTTGGCAAAATATTTGCGGTCAGCTCGAGAAGTTGCGGGGGTGCTTGAAAATATAACAAAGGTCAAACAAAAAATTAAAGATAATATTAATAATGATGACATTGATTTTCTCATAGTTTCATTTTAAATTTTTAATTTGCGCTATGCAAGAAATAATTTGTCGATAAATTTAATTTTTAAAGGTATTTTGGTGGTTTAATTATGAGTGATTTAATGTATAAACTTAAACTTGTAAAAAATGAGCTTGAAAAAAGAAAAAAGGATGATTTTTTGTCCCGCTATAATACAGGTGAAAAAATACATAAAAAACAACTTGAATTTCACAAATGCAACAAGAAAAATAGATGGGTTTTTGGTGGCAATAGAAGTGGTAAAACCGAGTGTGGCGCCGTTGAGACAATCTATCTTGCTCGTGGCATACATCCATATAAAAAGAATAAGCCGATTTCTTGCTGGGTGGTGTCTTTATCTAAACAAGTGCAAAGAGATGTTGCGCAAGAAAAAATTTTGCACTACCTGCGAAAAGATTGGATAGAAAAAGTTGTTATGGCAAGCGGTAGGTCAGACAGCGCCGAGAGTGGTATCATTGATTTTATCTTGGTTAGAAATGTGTTTGGGTCGCTAAGTAAGATTGGCTTTAAAAGTTGCGACCAAGGCAGAGAGAAGTTTCAAGGCTCATCTCTCGATTTTGTTTGGTTTGATGAAGAACCGCCATATGATATTTATCAAGAGTGCCGTATGCGTGTGCTTGACAAAAAAGGTATGATTTTTGGCACAATGACACCGCTTAAAGGACTTACCTGGGTTTACAATGAAATTTATTTGAACGAGAATAATGATAGCGAGGTGTGGCATATCGAAATGGAGTGGGCGGATAACCCATACCTTGATAAAGATGAGATTGAAGCAATGACTAAATCACTCTCACAAGATGAACTTGAAAGCAGAAGGTATGGCAAGTTTATGCAGTGTGGCGGGCTTGTCTATAGCGAATTTGATGAAAACGTAAATGTAATTGACCCTTTTGACGTTCCGAAAGAGTGGCAAGACAATATCTCTATAGACCCAGGACTCAATAACCCGCTCTCTGCGCATTGGTATTGCGAGGATTATGATGGCAATGTCTATGTGGTTGCCGAACACTATGCGCAAGGCAAAGATGTCTACTATCACGCAAATAAAATTAAAGAGATTTGTCAAAAATTAGATTGGCATTATACAAATGGCAAGATTTCGGCACTGATTGATAGCGCCGCTATGCAAAGGACCCTTGCAAGCTCAAAAAGCGTGGTAGATTTGTTCTATGAAAATGATATTTTGGTCAATCCTAGGGTAAATAAAGATATGTTCAGCGGGATAAACACTGTTAAGAGATACTTAAAAGACGGCGAAGGTAAACCGCATCTATTTATTTTTAGAAACTGTACAAACCTTATCAGAGAGATAAAATCTTATTGGTGGGGTGATAATGACCTTCCTATTAAAAGAGATGACCACTGCCTAGACGAAATGAGGTATTACCTTATGGATAAACAGCTTACGCTTAGAATAAAGGACAAAAAGAACGAGATACAAAAGGATAAACAGCGCCTTATCAAACAACTTAAAACAAGTAAGTATCATTTATAGCAAACTTAGCCAGCCTTACGCTGGGCGATTATCGTTTGTGGAATCTGATATTTTATTGTATTCAGTCGGTGTAAACCCAAAAGGAAAAGGTGCTGACGTCACTTTTAATCGCCGAAAGGCGCGTATTTTAGTTGCCGAAGGCAACCAAAATACCCCTTAGAAACCCTAAAGCTTAGAAAGACCCCACATTTTTTGTCTGAAAAATTTTTTCGAAGTACGTAAATTTGCTTGACAAAAAATGCGGGGGGGGTAGAATAGGGTATCGAAAAAATTGTGGAGACACCAAAACACTATACGCGGACACGCCTTACAAGTAAGGCTAACCGCTAGTGTACGCATTTTTCGGAATATAGATTCCTCAAATGCTTTTGGTTTCTCTCCCATACCCTCTTCCACCCCCTAGAAAATTCCTCTGGAATTTTCGTCGTAAAGAGGAGCCTTACCGGCTACGCTTTTATGACGCAGGGTGAGAGGGGTCGATAAAGGTGACACCCCTAGTTTAAGTTTTAACTTTATATTTTTAATATGTTTTACTTTAATTTTCCCTTAAAACAACAAATTGAAAATATTTTAAAATTTGTTATTAAATTTGACGCAATTGTGACGACACGCTTGTGACAAAGGGTAAATTAAAGGTTAAAATAGGGGTATAAACTAGATGATTTTACACAAAGTAATATAAAAAATTAAATAAAGGAGTAAGAAAAAATGAGTCTAAAGATGAAATTAGTATCAATGATATCTGCGTTTGTACTTGTAATAGGAATGCTATTAATAGGAGTATTTGCAGTAAACCAAGCTCAAGTGGAT
The DNA here is from genome assembly GCA_944350015.1 of uncultured Clostridia bacterium. Taxonomy (GTDB): domain Bacteria; phylum Bacillota; class Clostridia; order Christensenellales; family UBA1242; genus Caccovivens. The sequence goes on from CALVNW010000005.1 coordinate 30,320, forward strand.
ATGGGTGGAAGCATTACCTTTAACGCAGATGATGTCTACGCTCGTGTTACAGGAAATGTAACAAAGGCGCAGGTTGCACCAGAGGATTTGGATGTAACCTATTCTGCCACTGGAACAACAGGCAACCCTACAGCGTGGGAAAACCTTAACCTTGAGTTTGATAGTTATGCCACACCAATAGTGATATCAATCACAGTAGAGAACCTAAGTACAGAGAGGAGCTTAACAGTAAACTTAACAGACGCTCTTACCTCTAGTGTGCCAAACTTAGGTAAAGCACTACAAAGAGATAATGGCGCGTATACAAGTGGAACAAATATAACCTTAGACCCTAAGGATAATGGCACAAGCACCACAACCTTTACCATAACCTTGTCAGTTACCGACAAAAACCAATCTCTCACCAACGCTCAGTTTGACTATGACCTTAATCTCTATGACGAGAGCGTAGCGCCAAAAGAAATTTTAGAAGGTTTTATATTTGACGATAGTGGCAATTTAACCTCATATACAGGTACAGATAGTGAAGTTACAGTCCCATCCTCATATTCTATGATAGGAGAGCCTACAACAAAATCTCTATATTTTGAAACGGTTGATAGCACAGAAGAATATATGATGACATTAGTAGGCATAACTAATTTTAAGTTAACAACAGACGATGGCGAAGAATATATATTAGATGACTTCGGAGATATGGTTTTTTCTCCAGATTTTGAAAGCAAGTTCCCTTGCACGCTAGAGTATAAAGATTATTCTAATGTTACTTTCACAACAGGCAGTGACTATCAAGTAGAAGGGGTGGTAGGTGCATTTATAATGAATCAGACTATTCAAACAGTTAATCTTCCTGATACTATTAAAAATATAGGGATTTATTCGTTTACTACATCTACTTTGAATAATATAACCTTGCCAGAAGGTTTAATAAGTATAGGGGGTAGTGCATTCTATGGTTGCAGTAGCCTTACAAGTATAACCTTGCCATCAAGTTTAACAAGTATATATTATGGTGCATTTTGGGATTGTGAAGGACTTACAAGTATAACCTTGCCATCAAGCTTAATAAGTATAGGTAAGGGTGCATTTAAGGATTGCAGTGGACTTACAGGGAAGTTGGATTTTAGCAATTGTACAAGTTTAACAAGTATAGGGGAATGGGCATTCTATGGTTGCAATGACCTTACAAGTATAACCTTGCCAGACAGTTTAATGAGCATAGGGGAGCGGGCATTCTATCAATGCAGTGGACTTACAAGTATAACCTTGCCAGACAGTTTAATGAGCATAGGGGAATATGCATTCTATGGTTGCAGTAATTTACAGCCATCAACAACTGATGATAACGGAGTAAAATATTTAGGCAGTGAACAAAACCCATATTTAGTATTATGGGATGGAACAGGTATAACAAACTCGTCTTATACAGTCAATCCAGATTGTAAAATTATTTGCCCTAGCGCATTCTCTGGCTGCGATGTACTTACAAGCATAACCTTGCCAGAAGGTTTAAAAAGTATAGGAGATTATGCATTCCAAGATTGCAGTGGACTTACAACTGTAGATTTAAGTAATTGCACAAGTTTAACAAGTATAGGGATGCATGCATTCAGATATTGCAGTGGACTTACAAGTATAACCTTGCCAGAAAGGTTAACAAGTATAGGGGAGTATGCATTCTCTAGTTGCAGTAAATTAACAGAAGTCATTATAGATAGCGAGTATGTATATACCAATGCAACATCGAGATCGGCGTGTGGTTATTTGTTTGGTAACTCATCTACCACCACTGTTAAGGTTTTGACCAGTTTGGATGATGGAACTAATAGTTATATCACCACAAACTTCACGAAGGGTCCAACCGAGGTAATTAACGGAAAGAATTATACTGTTTACTCTAAATAATTCCTTAAGGGTTATTATTTTGTGGCGTTAAAAGTTAATAATGTTGAAATACACGTGATAAATTGTATTTAACGTTTCATATAAAATTATTACAAACTATCATAATAAAAAGAAGAGGGTTAGTGGAGTTTTACAAAACTATCCTTCTTTTTTGATATGTTTATATGCTAATATGAAAAAATGTTGAGATAAAATAAAAAATTATTGATTAAAAAATATTAATAATTAAAATATTTTAAAAATATTTGCAAAAAATATAATTATATGTTAAATTAAATATAGGATTTTACTTTACAATTTTGCCTGCATTTTTTAAGGTGAGTTATGAAAAAAGTTTTTGTTTTTCTTTTTGCATTTTTATTTTGTCTATCGGGTGGCATATTATTGACATCTTCTTTTAATATGGACAAGGTGGCAAGTGCCGAAGATATCAACTATAGCGAAATAAATGTATCAAATGGTCAACAGCTATTATCAACGCTTTCGGCAAATTCAACCTACAACAATGCAAATGTAAAAATCGTTTTAACAGATGATATAGACCTTGAGGGGATAGACCTTTCGCCTGCCTATCTTGAAAGGCGGGTATTTACCGGCTTTTTTGAAGGCAATGGTTATGAAATTTCAAACTTTACTCTTTCGTCAAACACAAATGTCTATGGTCTTATACCTTACGCCTCTGGAGCAATTTTTCAAAACATAAGGATAACTGGCGCGGTAAATTTCTCTTTTGCTGAGAATAGTTTGCCAATCTATGCAGGTGTTTTAGTAGGTCAAGGCGAGAATGTGACGATTAAAAATTGTGAACTTTACAATGTAACCGTAAATATGGTTGACGAGGGTGGCGAGCAGGTTGAAGAGCGTAGTGAGCAGACTATAAGCATTCCTGTCAGCTCAAATTTGACCTTTGGAGGAATTATAGGGCTTGCAACAAGCTATTCAAGCGCTCTTGAGTCAAGTTTGACAACCATACAAAATTGCATAAACTATTATGACCTTCAAATTACATTGAACGCAAATAGTCGCATTGCAGTTGGCGGTATTGTTGGCGCGCTCAATAGCGGAAGTAGGGTTATAAACTGCCTAAACTATGGGAATATCAACATTACGAAAACCTCTCAAGTGACTGAGGCAAGCACTTCAAGTCAATATGTTGGCGGTATAGCAGGAGAGATAAGTGGCAATTCAACCACAATCAAGAATACAGCTTATGGTGGCACCATATCTTCTAATATTACAGATGCAAACTTCTACGCTGGCACACTTGTGGGCTACCTAAACTGCGCGCAGGCAAGCACAAATTACAATATTAACTTTTCATATTGGTCACAAAGCGCGTTAAATTATTATGGCACTGGCTATAAAATTTCGTCAGACTACCTTAAGCAACAAGGACTAATCAATAGGGCGTTTTTATCAAATGCCGACAACTTTGACAGCGTGGAGCCTAGCTTTGATTTCAACTATGACTTTACTATGATTGAAGGCGAAATTTTACTCCAAAGATTTCAAAATTATACGTTAGAATTTAATTCTCCTTTAGATAACGGGAATATTATAGCGAGTGCGACCTTTAAAAGCGACACTCAATCTGTTACTAGCAATGCAATTAATGTTCGATATGGCGAAGAGATAACGATAACTATAACTTTTGCCGATGACTATATTGGCTACTATACATTATCTTCAACTACAGCGCCAATTTCAACTACGACAGGTCAGTTGTCAGCCGAATATTACACGGCAACACCACTTACAGACACGCGTGGTATTTATGGGTACGAAATTTTATTGACTGCGTGTGACAGAACAGAAGGAGTATACTCTTTTACCCTAGATGAAGAGCAATATCTCTGCGAATTTGAAATTTCCGAGCAGGCAGACGCTGAAAGTCAAGGGATGCTTAGAAGAATAGGTGCAGAGCGTTCTACTACTCATATAAGTTTCCCATTTTCATATAGAAGTAGGTCATTAAGCGTCAGAGCAGAGGGCAGTGGGTTCTATAGTTTTTCACATTGGGAATTATATTACAAGGACTCAAGCGGACAGTTTACTGAGCAAGCTTCTTTAAATGACGAAATTAGAACAAGCGCGGTAGTAACTGTTGAGTATGGTACAGCACCTTGGTCAGAAGAGTTTAAGCTTGTTGCATACTTCACCGATGAAGAGGCGGTTAAATTAACAATAGGGAACTATTCAAGTGAGGCTGTAAGTTCAATCACTATTGATGAAGCACCATACACTGGGGAAGAGATGAGAATTCCGCCAAACGGTACAATCACTCTTGAGGTTACAACAAATTCTGGCTACGTTATGGACGTCAATGCTTTCACCGTTTTAATTCAAAGGCTGTATGGTGACAATACAACTGACGGGCTAGTATCTGACCCAATTGTCAATGAAGGCACAGGGCAAACGACCTATAGATTTAGAATTAATATGACCTATCTGCGTCCAAATATTACTGACAATCAACTTCCACTTACTTTGATTATCACAGAGGATGGCTCTGGAAACAGTGATGATCTGCTATGGGTTTATATCGTTGTGCCAATAGTTGCCGTTTTGATAATAGGTTTGATTATCTTCCTTATAATTAGACATCATCGTGGTGGCGGTGGCAAAAAAGCAAAAGCTGTTAAAGGGGGCGGAAAGAAAGAAAATTATAGAGATTATTACGTATAAAAATTGACAACTGGAGGACAAAGATGGGTTTGATTGACCAGTTATTTGAACAAATAAAAAACTCTAAAGATTCTGAGAAAGAGGCGGTTGATTTTTTAAACCACACCTATTTTGGTGATGAGGAGGTTAAATCTCAAGCCGAGCAATATGTTTCACATATTTTAAATGATGTTGTAAAACAAAACAAAGAGTTGTCGCCTCTTGAGGCTAAAATTATTCATTGCATACTTGCAAAGATGACGCTTGCACAGTTAAATTTGGATAATATAGAAGTTAATTACTTAGATAGACCAAATAATAGTAATGCAGGGGCATTTTATAGAAACAATACCATCAACTTTTTTAATCAATCGGTCTGCAATAAAGAAGAGTTTCTTTTGCCTTATGGCAAAGACTCAGAAAGAGGGGGAAGAAGTAGACTCAATTATTTTGTGAATGAGTTGTTTAAACTTGAACACGAAATTCAACACGCAGTGCAGTTTGAAAGTATGAATGCAAGCACTTCTAACCCCGAACAATTATCTGTTGACGATTACATAATCAGCAGGCAGTATGTAGCTCGACTTTTTGCAACAGCAGAAAATTCAAAATACTATAAGCAAGGACTTAATGCCGATAGGTTGTATTACGATAATCACAATCAATTTTATTATGAGATTGATGCAGATTTAAAGGGAATGGAAAGAACATTATCCCTACTAAATAATCTTTCAAAACCTGCCTATGACCTGGCTGTAGATGAAAAAATTGGCTGGAAATTCTTATCTAAGATTGAAGAGAAACAAGAGCAGATTGACAACTATGGCGATGTTGCTTGGTCTCACAACACTAATCCTAAAAACTTAAAAGTCAGTGCAAATCATAAGGCAAGTATGATAGTCGACAATATTCTTCCACTCTTAGATAACAAGCAAAGGGAAGAATTTATGCGAACATATCCAGCCTTGCATATAACATATAATCGTGATGGCTCGAAGAAAAGCTTAGAACAAATAGAAAGAGAATTTTTTGAGAAGAAGAACAAAATACTAACAAATGGGACCGATGAGCAAGTAAGCGTTGAAGTGCCGAAGCTTGAGAAATTACAAGTTGCTGTAATTGAGAGTGACCCTCTTCTTTCTTTTGAAAAGTGTTTACAGCATATTGCTAGAATGACTTGGGATGAACAGAGATATTATACAGACTCTGGGATAGAAGAAAAATACAATCCTAAGTGTATAGGTACTGAGATAAAAATGGCAAGAGAAAAAGCTACAAAAATTGCCGAGTATTTTGAAGAATCACAAGCAAAATCAGCAACGAAAATACTAGACAAGTACAAAAAAGAAATATTGAACAGCCGAAAGCATAATGCAAGAGATTTGCGTTTCTTTGAGCAAAAAAAGTTGGCAATTTTTGATATCGAGGGCGAGATAAACGCAAACAAGATTGTTCACGATGTCATTAAAAAGGATTCTCTAGAGGCCCAAACAAAAAGGCGAAGGCAACGTCAAGACCAAACCCAAGCTCGACAAATTATTGAAAAAGTTTTCCCAACATTTCAACCTTCTCCACAAGTTGGCACTTTAAAAGATAGCTCGGTGGAATTGTTAAATAACAGTAAGGAACAACTTATGCTTATGGAAGCTTATAGGGAATATATTAAAACTATTATTTCGCAAAAGAAATCTTTTGATAAAGACAAAGACTTTGTTCCATCTGGTGTTTTGTTGTCTGCTATAAAAACTCTTTATAACTTTACGCCAAGCGAAGAAGAAAAATCTGAATTTATGAAAGCTTTAAATAATGGTGAAATTGATGTAATAGAAAATAAGTATCAGAGCAGACAAAACAAAGGTGCCTACTCGCAATCAGAGGTTGAAAGCGTGGAAGGTAGAAGTTATAGCTTTAAATCTATCACTCCACAAACAAAAAAGCAAGAGAAGAGTACGGATTTTAAAGACCCTGAGGCTGACGGGGAACAGGGGTTTTATAGGAGCCAGCGAAAAGAAAATGAAGAGGTTGAATTAGATGAATATGGTGTTCCAATACCAAAGACAAAGGGATTTAATGATAAAAATTTTAATCAGGATATAGAGTTTAACAGATAAAAATTGAATAGTATTAATGATAAAATTTATATGGATAAAATTAATTTTATAAGTGGTTTGTCGTAATTTTTATAAAATTTTCTATAACAAGCAAAAATGTTAGTTCTGCAATTAGAACTAACATTTATTTTTATAGCAATAATTTTAGTTTAAAGACGCTGTTATGCAAGCTTATTTGCGATGGTGTTGTCGACTGCTTGAGAATAAGTTACATTGTACTGCTCTTCGGTTGTTGTTGAGTTGATAATTTCCATCATCTTATTGAAGGACTCTTCGGTCATTACAGGACTTGAGCACCAAGCGTCAATTGCAAGGTACTGCTCAACTGCTATCTGCAAATCTTCAATAGTCATACCTGCAAATGATGGCGCAAGCGCTTGAGCTACAAGAAGCGAAGATTGGGTAGAAATGTACTTGTATCCTTTTTGTACCGCTCTTAAAAACTTTTCAGCCTGCTCACTCTTTTCATCAAGGAAAGATTGCTTGGTGGCAAACACGGTGTATGGAAGGTAGCCTGAGAACTCTCCAACGGCATCTAACACATAGCCATTACCTTCTTTTTGAAGGTTTGTAGCAGTTGGCTCAAACAAGGTACAGTATTCACAACCGCTTGTTATGAACTCACTTCCTATCATTGGGAAGGCTACGTCTGTTCTTAGGTTAACCTCGCCATTTGCAGTGTTTGTGCCTATTGTCATTCCTGCTTGCTCTATGATATACTCAAGAGTCATAGCAGGCATACCGCCTTGTCTGCCGGCAATGATTGTCGTGCCTTTAAGGTCGTCAAGAGTGAATTCGCTGACTTGGTCACGTGAAACAAAGAATGAACCATCCTTTTGAGTAAGTTGACCGAAAACTACGGGACTATCTTTAGTGCCTTGTGAGTATACAACGGTTTCAGGACCAACAAGTACAACGTCAGCACTACCGCTAAGGAGGGCAGTCATTGAGGCGTCGGAGCCAGTAGCACTTTCAATAGTGACCTCAAGCCCTTCATCTTCAAAGTAGCCAAGGTTTGCAGCTGCGTAAAGCGGAGCATAGAAGATACTATGAGTAACTTCGTTTAGTCTTATTTTGTTGTCATCTCCTCCACAGCCGACAAGCATCAAGCTTGAAGCAAGTACGATAGCAAGGCAGACTATGAATATAGAGATACTTTTTAATTTTTGCATTATTCCTCCTTACAACAATCAATTTATGTGAAAATTTGCACATATGTGATAATTTGGGTGTCCTAAGGGGATTTTTATCAAGGTTTTATTAGAACGCCTTTTATTTTTTGTTTTAAAAATCAAAACAGCCAGCCAATCGCTCCTTCGCTCGCACACACGCTCGCGCTGACGCACTTGCATATACGCTCGTGCTGACGCACTCGCTCTTCTTGCTCCGCTCGCGCCCGCGGGACCATAGACCCCGCGAGGCACGTCGCTCCGCTATCTCTCCGAACGGGCGAGTAGAAAGTAGTAGCATAACCTTTCTCTTCTATTAATAGAAGACCAGCCTTACGCTGGGCGAAGTATCGTTTAGTTTTACTGTTGTTTAGTTGTACCTTGGTCCACCAACCTTAGGTTGGACCAGTATCGTTGAGTGTATCCATTGTTTTATTGTATCTTGGTCCAGCAAACTTAGTTTGCATCATTATCGTTTATTGTACTTGTAATTTAGTTGTACTTTGGTCCGTCGGAATAACCTAAAAAAGGTGCTGACGGCACTTTTAATCGCCGAAAGGCGCGTATTTTAGTTGCCTTCGGCAACCAAAATACCCCTTAGAAACCCTAAAGCTTAGAAAGACCCCACATTTTTTGTCTGAAAAACTTTTTCGAAGTACGTCAATTTGCTTGACAAAAAATGCGGGGGGGGTAGAATAGGGTATCCAAAATAAATTTTGGATACCCTATTCTATATTTTTAAATGTTTTAACCTTAATTCTCTTTAAAAACAACAAATTAAAAATATTTTAAAATTTGTTATTAAATTTGACGCAATTGTGACGGCACGCTTGTGACAAAGGGTAAATTAAAGGTTAGAATAGGGGTGAATAATGCAAAAATCGTCGATTTTTGTATATTACTAGATTATTTTACACAAAGTAATATAAAAAATTAAATAAAGGAGTAAGAAAAAAATGAGTCTAAAGATGAAATTAGTATCAATGATATCTGCGTTTGTGCTTGTAATAGGTATGCTATTAATAGGTGTATTTGCAGTAGAAAGGGTGCAAGTGGATATGGGTGGAAGCATTACCTTTAACGCAGATGATGTCTATGCTCGTGTTACGGGAAGTGTAGTAAATGCACAGGTTGCACCAGAGGGCTTAGATGTAACCTATTCTGCCTATGAGACAACAGGCAACCCTACAGCGTGGGAGAGCCTTGACCTTGAGTTTGATAGTTATGCCACACCAATAGTGATATCAATCACGGTAGAGAATCTAAGTACAGAGAGGAGCTTAACAGTAAACTTAACAGACGCTCTTACCTCTAGCGTGCCAAACTTAGGTAAGGCACTACAAAGAGATAGCGGTGCGTATACAAGTGGAACAAATATAACCTTATACCCTAAGGATAATGGTACAAGCACAACAACCTTCACCATAACCTTGTCAGTTTCCGACAAAAACCAATCTCTCACCAACGCTCAGTTTGACTATGACCTTAACCTCTATGACGAGAGTGTAGCACCAAAAGAAATTTTAGAAGGTTTTATATTTGACGATAGTGGCAATTTAACCTCATATACAGGTACAGATAGTGAAGTTACAGTCCCATCCTCATATTCTATGATAGGAGAGCCTACAACAAAATCTCTATATTTTGAAACGGTTGATAGCACAGAAGAATATATGATGACATTAATAAACATAACTAATTTTAAGTTAACAACAGACGATGGTGAAGAATACATATTTGATGACTTCGAAGAAGTGGCTTTGTCTTCAGATTATGTTAACTATTTCCCTTGTACGCTAGAGTATAAAGATTATTCTAATGTTACTTTCACAACAGGCAGTGACTATCAAGTAGAAGGAGTGGTAGGTGCATTTGCATTTAATCAAACAATTCAAACAGTTAATCTACCTGATTCTATTAAAAATATAGGGTTTTATTCTTTTTTTGGTTCTACTTTAAAGGAGATAACCTTGCCATCAAGTTTAACAAGTATATGGGAAGCTGCATTCGATGATTGCGACAATTTACAACCATCAATAACTGACCAAGGAGTAAAATATTTAGGTAGTGAGCAAAACCCATATTTGGTATTATGGGATGGAACTGGTATAGAAACATCAACATATATAGTCAATGAAAAATGCAAATTTATATATTCAGATGCATTCGAGGCTCACTATTCGCTTAGAACAGTAACAATCCCAGCTAGTGTAACCGAGATAGGAGACAATCCTTTTGCAGAATGTAGTAACCTAGAGAGTATAATAGTAGAGGCAGGGAATAGTAGTTACTACGTTGAAGGTAATTGTTTGATAGAGGAATCAACCAAAACCTTAATAAAAGGATTAAATAATTCCACTATACCTAGTGATATTAAAATAATAGGGGATAAAGCATTCTCTTATTGCGAAAGACTTACAAGTATAACTCTGCCAGAAGGTTTAATAAGTATAGGACTCTGGGCATTCCTATATTGCAGAGGACTTACAAGTATAACCTTGCCAGAAGGTTTAACAAGTATAGGGGCAGGTGCATTCTATTATTGCGACGGGCTTACAAGTATAACCTTGCCAGAAAGTTTAACAAGTATAGGTGGTGGCGCATTCTCCAATTGTAGGAGTTTAACCTCAGTAACATTTAAAAATACTACGGGATGGCAAGTATCAACTTCGTCATCTATGACAAATCCAATTCTTGTTGATGTGACAAATTCAAGCACTAACGCAAGTACTTTTAGAGGGGAGTATGGTAATTACTACTGGAAACGCAATGTGTAGGCATTGTTTGTAATAGGAAAAGATGAAAATTCCATTTAAAAGCTTGATATGCGTTATAAAATTTGATATACTTTTTCTATGAGAGTTACGTCGGGGGAATTTAGAGGTAGGGTGCTGTGCGAAAATAAATATGAGCATATTAGGCCTACTGCCGATATGGTTAAACAAGCTATATTTAACAAGCTTCAAGATAGAATTGTTGGTGCAAGAGTGCTTGACCTATTTTGTGGCACAGGCGCGCTAGGCATTGAGGCGGTTAGTCGAGGGGCTGGCAAGGTTATTTTTGTCGATAAAGACTATAGAAGCGTGGAGCTTACAAAAGCAAACCTTAAAAAGCTTGGCATAGTTGCAAAGGTTGTTAAAGCAAGTTATGAGCAGGCTATAAAAAGCCTTGCAGGGCAGAAGTTTGACATCATTATCTTAGACCCACCATACAAAAGCGGAGTCTATGAAGATTGCATCCAAAAACTTTATCAAAATGAACTTCTTGCAGAAGACGGTATCATAGTTTGTGAGCACGACCGCAAAGACCAATTTGATTTTTCGCCATTTAATGTTGCTAGTGAAAAGAGATATGGCATAAAGATGGTGACATATTTAGAACTATGAAAATTATTTAATTTAAGTTTTTTATCATTATTATTGAAAAAAGCCAATCAAACGATTGGTTTTTTGCGTTTATCTTATTTATTAATTTACGCTATATAGTGAAGTTTGTTAATATGGCGAAAAATTATTATAAAATTGTTATATTTTAGGCTCAAAGTTTTCAAAGATTACATTGTCGCAATATTTTACGACTTTAAGGTATTCGCTTTGGCTTGTAACTGTCCAAACAAGCAGTGGAAGAGACTTAAATTTTCTTACAAATCTATTTGGCACGCGCTTTGCTTTATAGCTTATAAAGTCAGGTTTTGAAATCTTTTTATTGAGCATCATACGCTTTAGTGCGTATTTTTTTATAAATGAAAGCTTTTCACCTCTAAAGAAACCGGCAAGTTGACCTCTTAGTATATTAGGTGCGTGCTTATAGAAATATTCAAGCACATAAGGGTTAAAAGATTGCACAGCGTATTGACCTTTGTAGTCTTTAAGAAGGTCTATGACCTTTTTCTCAAGTTCGCCAACTTTGCCTTGATTTTTAATTTCAATCAAAAGTGGAACTCTGCCATCAACGAACTTTAATGTCTCTTCAAAGGTTGGTATTTTTTCTTTGCTATCTTTAAGCTCAAGCATATCAAGGTCTGACTTATTCAAAAATTTGATATAGCCGTCATTATTAGTCAGTCTTGATAAACTCTCATCGTGAAAAACAACGACAGTGCCGTCGGCGATAAGCTGGACGTCAAGTTCAATAGGGTAGCCTTCATCAATTGCCCTTTCAAAAGCAGATAGTGAGTTTTCGGGATGTTGTTTATCGTGAAGCCCTCTGTGAGCAATAGGAGTTTCGACCAGCCAAGAATTAAATATATCGTCCATAAGCACCGCCTTTTATCAATTTATTTTATGCAAAAATAGCAAAATTTACGACAAAAAATAACAATATTTTTAAATATAAAACTCTATTTATACGTAATTATAACATAACTATCTAAAAAATCAAAACAAAAACAAAACTAAAAATAATAATTCGAACAAATAATTGATTTATTTGCAGTTTTTGTATATAATTTTAGAATGGATAGAATTAAGAAGATAAGAAATTTTTGTATAGTTGCACATATTGACCACGGTAAATCTACGCTTGCAGACCGCCTTATTGAAAAGACGGGCACACTTGCCAAACGTGATATGCAAGACCAGCTTTTAGACAGTATGGAGCTTGAGCGTGAAAAGGGTATAACAATTAAGCTTACGCCAACGCGTATGAATTACACCTACGAAGGTGAGGAATATGAACTTAACCTCATCGACACACCAGGGCACGTAGACTTTACATACGAGGTTTCGCGTTCACTTGTCGCCTGCGAGGGTGCGATACTTATTGTTGATGCATCACAAGGTGTGGAGGCGCAAACGCTTGCCAATGCCTATCTCGCCATAGATAACAACTTAGAGATACTGCCTGTTATTAATAAGATTGACCTTCCTAGCGCAAGACCAGAAGAAGTTAAAAAGGAAATTGAGGATATTGTTGGCATCCCAGCAATGCATGCGCCTTGTATCTCGGCAAAGGACGGAACAAATATAGACGAAGTGCTACAGATGATAGTCAAGGAGTTTCCTTGCCCGAAAGGTGATGAAAACGGCAAACTCAAGAGCCTTATTTTTGATAGCTATTATGATAATTTTAAGGGTGCAATATGCCTTATTCGTGTCTTTGATGGAAAGGTCAAAGTTGGCGATAAGATAAAGATGATGCAAACAGGCAAAGTCTTTGATGTTACAGAGGTTGGCATCTTTGTGCCATATGCAAAACAGACAGGACAGCTTCTTGCTGGCGATGTTGGCTATCTTGCAGGCTCAATTAAAAATATCAGCGATATTGAGGTTGGCGACACGATTACAAATTTTTATGACCCAATCGACACGCCACTGCCTGGCTATAAAAAGGTGCAACCTGTTGTTTTTTGTGGTATATTTCCAGTCGACGGGGCAAAGTATAACGAGCTTAAGGACTCACTTGAAAAACTAAAGCTCAATGACGCCTCACTAGAATATCAGCCCGAGGTATCACAGGCGCTAGGCTTTGGTTTTCGCTGTGGCTTTTTAGGACTGCTTCATCTTGAAATCATAACCGAAAGGCTTGAGAGAGAGTTTAACCTTGATATTATCACGACAGCGCCAAGCGTCTACTATCGCGTTCACAAGACAAACGGACAGATGATAGAAATCTCCAACCCTTCGTCACTTCCAAGCCCGGTAGAGATTGACTATATAGAGGAGCCTATAGTCAAGGCGTATATATACGCTCCGCCTGAATATGTTGGCGCCATTATGGAACTTTGCCAAGAAAAGCGCGGTATTTATAAAGATTTGACTTACATTGATACAAATAGGGTTAGACTTTATTACATCTTGCCACTTGGCGAAATTATATATGACTTTTTCGACAGCTTAAAGTCTCGTACTAAGGGCTATGCATCACTTGATTATGAGATAGCGGGCTTTGAGAAGAGTGACCTTGTGCGCGTTGATATCCTTCTAAATGGCGAGAAATGTGACGCACTTTCAATAATAGTTCATAAGGACAAGGCATATTCAAGAGGGAGAGCGCTAACTGAAAAGTTAAAAAAGATTATACCAAGACAGCTTTTCGAAGTGCCAATTCAAGCGGCTATAGGCAGTAAAATAATTGCACGTGAAACTGTTTCGGCAATGCGCAAGGATGTGCTTGCAAAGTGCTACGGCGGTGACATAACAAGAAAACGCAAGCTTCTTGAAAAGCAAAAAGAAGGCAAGAAGAGGATGAGAAAAATTGGCTCAGTTGAGATACCATCTGAGGCATTTATGTCAATATTAAAACTTGATGACGAAGACAAGTAGTCGATAAATATAAATAAAAATTAGAAAAAGTCTTTCAAATCAAAAAGGGGACAAAAGGAATAATTATGAACGGAATATATATTCACTTTCCATTTTGCGAAAAAAGGTGCACATATTGCGCCTTTTCTTCTTTTTGTAACTTGCAAGAAAAGGATAGATACATCGATAAACTTTTAGAGGAAATTGATGAATTTAACACAAAAAACCTAAAAATTAACGAAAATTTGCCTATTTTTCATAAAAATAATGATAATTTTGATAAAAATAATATTTTGAATATTGATAGTATTTATATAGGTGGCGGTACTCCCAGCTTGCTTGAGATAAAAGATTTAGAGAAAATATTTGCCTCTTTAAACAAAAAATTTAAGGTTGCACGTGACAGCGAAATAACAATAGAGAGTAATCCGAATTCGCTAACCGTAGAAAAGCTTGCTTATTATAATAATCTTGGCATAAATAGACTATCGCTCGGAGTGCAATCACTAGATGATGAAAAACTGAAGTTTTTAGGTAGGCTTCATAGCTCCTCGCAGGCACTAGAGGCAATAAGGCTTGCAAAAAAATATTTTGACAATATTAGCGTGGATATGCTCATAGGCATTAAAGGGCAAGAAGAGCAAGCTTTTATAGATGAACTAGATAGGCTAATTGAAGAAGGGGTAAATCACATCTCTACATATATGTTACAGGTTGAAGAGGGGACCGAACTTGCAAGACAATATCAAAAAAATCCTTTTTTACTTCCTGACGAAGATGAAACAGTCAAAATTTATGAAAAAACGCGTGAATTTCTAATAAATAGAGGGTTTATTCAATATGAAATATCAAATTTTGCGCAAAAAAATAAAGAAAGTAGACATAATATAAAATATTGGACGGGCGAGAATTATGTAGGCTTTGGTCTGTCCGCACATTCATATATTTATGGTTTTCGCTCTGCTAATGCAAATAATTTTAGTGATTATTATAGTGGTAAAAAAGTGCTATATGAAAAACTTGATAAAGGGCAACTTATTGAAGAGGCTGTTATGTTGGGGCTAAGGTGTTACTGCGGGGTTGATATTACATATTTGAAAAAACTTGGCTATGATATAGAAAAAAACGAGAATTTTTCTTATTTTTGCGATAAAAACATTATAAAAAAAGAAAATAACAGAGTTTTCTTAAATCCAAAGTATTATGGCGTAAGCAATTATATTATAGTAAAACTGCTCGGATGATATTAAATTTTAATAATTATTGACAAATTATGATAAATGTATTATTATAATAAAAAGTTTGTTTGGAGGATGAATGGAAGACAATAATTTAAACGGACAGCCACCTATTAGCGATGAAGAGTATGTCTATGATAAAGAGGGGATAGACAGAGTTATTGCTCAATTTAAAAATGATAATGGGAAGAAAGATAAGAAAAAAGATAAAGGAAATAACAATTATGATTATAATGAAGGCAAGGAAAGAAAGTTTAGTTTAAAAAGCTTTTTGATTGCATTTTTTATCATCATTGTACTTGCAGTTGCAGGCTTTTGTATATATTATTTTGCCTTTAGAGAAGAGGATGAGGCGCCTTCTAATGTGCTAAGCAACAATGAGGTGCTTGGCACTGTTAGAGTGCTAGAATCAGAGGGCAGTGGGAACAAAGTGGCAACGGCAATTCCAAACGGCGTAAGTCAGTTTATCGGCTGGGCAAAAGATAGTATGTATGATACGACTATTATATCGCAGGATTTAAACTTGACGATTGACCTTGATGATGATTCTACGTACTATGCAATCTTTAATATGGAAATTGATCCTTCTTTTACTTACAAAGGCATAGAGTATCGTCTTTATGAGGACGCTAAGAGGGCTGTAGTTATAGGAAGTGATACATTGACCAATCCAATATTAGATGTGCCAAGAGTGCTATCTTTGTCGGATGGAAATTATCAGGTCTATATGATAGAGAGCGGTGCCTTTAGTGACTGTAATAATGTTGAACAACTGCGAATCTCACGTGATGTAATAAAGATTGAAGAAGGTGCATTTAATCGCTGGAGTAACTTAAACAGTATTGTAATTGACCCGCAAAATCTTTACTATACTAGCCCTGAGAATCAATTTATTATAGAAAACGAGACTAACAAACTGATTTTGGGCTTGAATGGCAATATTCCAGAAGGTGTTTTGTCTTATGCAACTGATGCTCTTAAAAATGCAAATATAACAGAAATTACAATACCTGAAAATATAACTGAAATACCCGATAGACTATTTTATCAAAACAGTTCTTTAAAAAGGGTGGTTTTGCCTTCCACTGTTAAATCTATTGGACTTGCATCATTTGCTTATTGTAATCTAGAAGAAGTTGTATTAAGCGAAAATCTAGAAACTATAGGAAGACATGCGTTTGCCTTTACAAATATTACAAGTATAACTATACCATCTTCTGTTAAGGTTATCGATGAGCAGGCATTTTGGGGGAGTGAGCTTGCGTCAGTAAGTTTTGCTCAAAACTCAATGCTTGAAATTATTGGATACAAAGCCTTTGCCGAAACAGAACTTTCTTCTATCACTATTCCTAATAGCGTTATACAGTTAGGTGATAATGTGTTTGATAGTAGCGACCTTTTAAAAGAGGTAATATTTGAAAATAATAGCCAAATTCAAAACATAGATAGGCAATTTGCAAATGTAGCTAATATTGAAAGCATAGATTTTGGTGATAACAACTCATTGTTAACAATTGCAGACTATGCATTTGCTGACTATGGAAGCCTTACAAATGTCGATTTTGGTCAAAACAGCAGTTTGTATAGTCTTGGAGAGGAGTGCTTCAGAGGTTGTGGCATTACAAGCATTGTTTTGCCAGCCACTCTTGCCGAGGTTGGAACTAACACCTTCCTTAATTGCAATGCTTTAACTGCAATTACTTTTGAAGATGGAAGCAGGCTTGACACAGTTACAATCGGTATGTTTTCATATATCACCTCACTTCAATCAATCGACTTTGGTGACAATAGCAGTGTAACCAAAATTAGAGAGTCAGCGTTTGAAGGGCTTAGCAACTTGCTAGAGGTTGACTTTGGGCAAAACAGCATATTAAGTAACATCTATGAAAGCGCATTCAGCGGAACATCAATAACAAGCATAACAATTCCTGCAAGCGTTGGCTATATTGGTCAAAGCGCATTTGATTGTGATTATCTTGTATATGCAACCTTTGAAAGTGAAAAAGGTTATGATATTTATCAAAGAGTTGATGAAGAGCTAGTCAAAGCAACGACGATTGAGTCATCTTCTTTTGCAGACACCTCTGCTATGGCAAACAACTTGAAAAACAACTATTGTAACTACGTTTGGATGATTGCTTCATAATAAAGTTGAAAAAATTAAAAAAGGATGCAAGCGTTAAAAACACCTTTTTGTGTGTCTAACTAAAAGGGTATAAAATTTGTTTGCCTCCTTTTTTTGTTAATTTTTATTAAATTATTAAAAAACACTTGATTTGTTTTTAAGTTTGTGTTATACTCACAGCGTAAAGCATTTTTGCTTTACAAGGATAGTTATGAAAGTTGAAGAAAATTTGAAATTTTGCAAACTCTTTGATATCTATGGCAAACTTTTAAGCAGTGGGCAACAAGAGATTATGTCATATTATTTGAATGATGATTTGACAATCAGCGAAATTGCCGAAAACTTAAAGGTCTCGCGTCAGGCGGTAATGGACAGCATTACCAAGGCAGAGAAGAAACTTAATCTTCTTGAAAATAAGCTGACTTTGCTTGCAAGGATAGAGGGCTACGAAAAGACAATAGAAGATTTGCAAAAACAACTTTTAAAAGAGCATAAGGAGGATTGATGGCACTTTTCTCATCGTTATCTGATAGATTTAACCATATTTTTTCAAAGTTAAAAAATAGAGGAAGGCTTACAGAGCTTGAAATAAAAGAGGCTATGCGTGAAGTGCGAATAGCGCTATTAGAGGCCGATGTAAACTATATGGTTGCAAAGGACTTTGTAAAAAATGTCTCAGAAAAAGCGGTTGGCGACGAGGTGCTTAAGAGTTTGACTCCTGCTCAGCAGGTTATCAAGATTGTCAGAGATGAACTTACAAGTTTGATGTCCTCAAACAATCAAAAACTTTCAGTTTCACCAAATCCGCCAACAATCATTATGATGTGCGGTCTTCAAGGTGCGGGCAAAACTACAATGTGTGCAAAACTTGGCGCATATTTAAAGAAATCGGGCAAGCGCCCACTGCTTGTGGCTTGTGACATCTATAGACCAGCAGCCATAAACCAGCTTCAAGTTGTAGGAAAGCAGGCGAATGTTGAAGTATTTGAAAGGGGAACGCAAAACCCAGTCAAGACTGCAAAGCAAGCGGTTGAGCACGCGATAAAGCAAGGTCTTGATACGGTCATTATCGATACAGCAGGGCGACTTCATATAAATGAAGAGCTGATGGACGAACTTAAAAATATAAAGAAAGAGGTGAGTCCAACAGAAATACTTTTAGTTGTCGATGCTATGACTGGCCAGGATGCAGTAACCGTTGCAGACGCTTTTAATAAGGACCTTGACATTACCGGTGTTATTCTTACCAAACTTGATGGTGACACGCGTGGTGGTGCAGCACTTTCAATAAAGGCAATCACGGGCAAACCTATTAAGTTTACAGGTGTAGGCGAAAAGATAGGTGATATTGAGCCTTTCTATCCAGACAGAATTGCCAGCCGAATACTTGGAATGGGAGACGTGTTATCACTTATTGAAAAGGCACAAGAGGCAGTAACCGAAGAAGAGGCAAAAGAGCTTGAAAAGAAGTTTAGAGAAAACTCATTTACCTTTGATGACTACCTTCAACAGATTGATAGCGTAAAAAAGATGGGCAATATTAAGGATTTGCTTGCTATGATACCAGGGCTTGGTGGAAAAGTTAAAAATCTTGATATTGATGAAAGACAGATGGTTGTCAATAAGGCGATTATTCAGTCTATGACACCACAGGAGCGCCGAAATCCTGATATTATCAAGGCAAGCAGGCGCCAGAGAATTGCTAAAGGAAGTGGAACAAGCGTTCAGCAAGTAAATCAACTTATAAAGCAGTTTGAACAGTCAAAAGAGCTTATGAAACAAATGAAAAGCGGAAAATTTAAAAAGATGTTTTAAGCTATATCCCGCCAAAAAGGCGTAAAGATATAAATATTTAAAGGAGGAAAAAATGGCAGTTAAAATTAGACTTACAAGAATGGGAGATAAAAAATCACCTTTTTACAGAGTAATCGTTGCTGATTCAAGAGCTCCAAGAGATGGAAAGTTTATTGACATACTTGGAACTTACAATCCTCTCACTGACCCAGCTGAGATAAAGATTGACAAAGAAAAAGCAAGCAAATGGCTCAAGAATGGTGCAACTCCTACAGATACAGCAAAGAGTCTTCTTGTAAAGAGTGGCGTTATTGAAAAGTAAAAAATTCAAGGAGAAATTATGAAAGAACTTGTAGAGTATATAGTTAAAAACCTAGTTATAGACAAGGACAGCGTCAATGTCACAGAGGAAGATGATGATGGCGTTAAAATAATTCACGTATTTGTCGCTCCAGACGATATGGGTAGAGTTATCGGCAGGTCTGGCAAGATTGCCTCTGCAGTGAGAGCCATTATAAATTCTATATCTTCAAGACAACACCAAAAAGTCGTTGTAAAATTTGGAGAATAATGTGATAGAGATAGCTAAAATCTTAAAACCGCAAGGAATTAAGGGGGAGGTTAAAGCGCAACCTTCCACTAATATCCTTGCTGTTTTTAAATCTGTTAAAAGTGTAAGGGTGGGCGTAAAAGATTACGAAATTGAAAAGGTATCTTTTAGGCAAGGTTTTTTATACATCAAATTTAAGGGTGTAAACACTCGAAATGACGCAGAGCTGCTGCGTAATCACTCCATTGAAATAGATAAAGAGCTTCTTGAAGAGATAAAAGGTGAGGAAGGCTTTTTGATTGACGACCTTATCGGTATGGTACTTTACGGCACGAACGGCGAACTCGTTGGACAGATAGTCGACGTTGTCAATTATGGCTCTTGCGATATCTTTATAATTGAAAATGAAGATAGGCAATATCAAGCACCATATGTTGAAGATGTCTTTATCAAAGAGGGCGACAGACTCATCGTTGATAGCGAGAAACTTAAAGAGGTGCTCATATGAGAATAGATATATTGACGCTTTTCCCAGAAAGTTTCTCCTATTTAAACTCAAGCATTTTAAAAAGAGCTCAAGAAAATGGTCTACTTGAGATAAATCTTATAGATATTCGAGATTTTTCTTTAGATAAACATAAAAAATGTGATGATTATCCTTTTGGTGGCGGTGCAGGGATGCTTATGAGCGCTCAGCCAATTTATGACGCAATAAAAAGTGTACAAGATGATAATTCTTTTATTGTCTTCCCATCTCCAAGTGGTGAGAAATTTAATGTAGATATTGCAAAAGAGCTGTCTAAAAAGGAGCATTTAATATTTATTTGTGGCCATTATGAAGGTATAGACCAGCGTATAATTGATATCTTTTCACCGCTCGAGGTGTCCATTGGTGACTATGTGCTTACGGGCGGAGAGCTTCCAACTATGGTG
This sequence comes from uncultured Clostridia bacterium, assembly GCA_944350015.1. Lineage (GTDB taxonomy): Bacteria > Bacillota > Clostridia > Christensenellales > UBA1242 > Caccovivens. Next base: position 51,051 of record CALVNW010000005.1, read on the forward strand.
ATAGTAGACTGTCTTTCACGTTTCATCGATGGCGTGATAAGTAGGGAAAGCTTGCTTGAAGAGAGCTTTTCATCAAATAATCTAGAGTATCCACAGTACACAAGACCGGCAGACTTTAAAGGTTACAAGGTGCCCGAGGTGCTTTTATCTGGCAATCACGCCGAGATTGAAAGGTATAGAAAGGAGCAGTCGGAGCTTATAACAAAAAAGAGACGCCCTGATTTACTAGAAAAAATAAAAAATTAAAGATATAAAATTAAAAAATTAATAAAAAAGATTGGTGATTTTTACTTTTAGTAAAAAATCTAGTTTTGCAGGAGACGCATAACCGCATTATATTAGATTATACAAACATCATTTTAGATAGTTTTAACTAAAAAAGAGGTAAAAATGAAGATAAACTGGTTTCCAGGACATATGAAAAAAGCGTTAAGAGAGATTGAAGGTCAACTTAAAAATGTTGACGTTATTTTGTATGTCTTAGATAGTAGGGCGCCACTATCTTCAATCAATCCAAGCCTAAATAAACTTACAAAGGATAAGGCAATTTTATATATTTTTAATAAATATGACTTGTCTGATAAGGAGCGAGTAAGTCGGCTTGCAAAGGATTTCAAAACCCAAAACAGCGATTACGTTTTTATGAACAGTACAAGCTCTGGTGCAAGTAAAGTCATAAAGAGTAAAATTTTAAGTTTATCAAAAGAAAAGCTAGATAAGGCAAAGGCAAAAGGTGTTAGGGCAATAATTCGCGCTATAGTGATAGGCGTTCCAAACTCCGGCAAAAGCACCCTTGTCAATAATCTATGTGGAAAAGCAAAAGCAGTTGTGGGTAACCGTCCAGGAGTTACTAAAACTACAAAATGGCTAAGTATTGGAGATAATATTGAGGTTTGTGACACGCCAGGAACACTTTATCCAAACCTTGAAAATCAAGATACTGCTAAAAAGCTTTACTTTATAGGCAGTATAAAGGACGAGATTATATCCGATGTCACCTTGCTTGCTCAAGATTTTATCGATATGACAAAGGAAAAATACTATAAAAATCTTGTTTCTAGATATGGCGAAGACCTTACAATCGAGACAATAGCAAAAAAGCGTGGTTACCTTTTGTCTAAGGATGAGTATGATTTAGAGCGTGCATCTTCTGCTGTTCTAGACGATTTTAGGAAGGGTAGACTTGGCGGAATTACATTAGATTAAGGGATGTTATGAAGGAATATAACAAGCTAAAAGGTGATTTAGGCGAGCTTGGGGCGGTCAATTACTTAAAGAAAGAAAAATACAAAATTCTTGAGACCAATTATAGAAATTTAATAGGCGAGATAGATATAATCGCGAAAAAAGACAAGTTTATTGTATTTGTCGAGGTCAAAGCGAGGGAGACCTATACTTTTGGCAACCCTAGCGAGGCGGTAAATCGTACCAAACAGTATAAAATTAGACGCACTGCCGAAGGGTATTTAAAAGAAAAACATTGCTATGATAGCCCTTGTAGATTTGATTGCATAGAGATTGTTGGAGATAAAATAAATCATATAGAGGACGCTTTTTAATGCAAAAATCAATAGTTTTATAAATTTGCACGAATATAAGTGCTTTTTTATTATAAATAAGATAAAAGTGTATTAAAAATATTTTTTTGTCAATAATTTTATCAAAGCTTAGATAGGAGAAATTATGGCAAAAAGGCGAAGTTTACTTATTATTTTTATATTACTTGCAATGATTTTTATGACGGCGTGCGAAAATTCGACTCAACTTAGATGTGCGACAATCTCGGAGATAACAAGCGCAGGCAGTGATAACTATGCAGTTAGAATAACTCCCCTAAATGACACGCGCATAAAGGATAAATATGTTGATGTTCAAATAAAATTTGATAAGGCAAGCGAGGTGGTCTTTTGGGAGGAAAATAAAGACAGGCTAACCCTTAAGATTGACGATTACGATGAGTGGTACTCTCTGACTTCGCTGATTGCCACCGCAGAAGATAGACAAGGCTATGAAGAATTTGAAAAGTTTTCGCAAAGTAGTGCCAAAACCTATCTATTTAACTATGACGGCAATCTTGAGATAACTTTTAGGGTGGTTGTTGGCGATGTTGAAGAAAATAGCGCGGGTACTGGGCAGATTTTGGTTGGAAGCGAGCCAATAAGTGACCAGTTTACATTAAAAATCAAATAAAGGCAAAAAATTGCTTTTATTTTTTTTAATTTTATAGTAATATATTATTACGAGGTGACAAGTGATAAGGATAAAGAATTTATTTTTGAGATATACTAGGGAGTTTTATGCCCTCTACGATATTAATATTAACATTGCAAGTGGTGAGAGCGTCGCTTTTGTTGGCGAGGATGAAAGTGGTAAGACAAGCTTACTTCGAATACTTGCCAAGCTTGAAAAGCTAACAAAAGGTGAAGTTTATATAAAAGACATCCCTCTTGAAAAACTTAATTACAAGACCGACATCAACGCAGGCTATGTTCCAGCAACTCCAGTATTTTTAGAGAAAAAATCTGTATATGAAAATTTTAGGTATATCTTAAAGGGATGGGAGTTGACTGAAAAAGAAATAGAAAACAAGATAAACAATACAATTATTGAGTATTCGCTTGAAAAGATTAAGGATACCAAGTTAAAAGATTTGACTTTGGAAGAAAAGTATGTGCTATCTCTTATAAGGCTATCACTTCGCGATAACTTAGAACTTCTTATGATTGACAATATCTTTGATAGGTTAAGCGAGCCGACTAAAGAGGTTGTATTTAATCTTATAAAGCAGTTAAAGACCAAAAAGACCACTTTAATAGTTGCAACGACAAAAGAGGATATTGCAAATGCTCTTTGCAAACGCAAAATTTACTTCAAATATGGCTCCGTTGTCGATAAGCTTGAGGATAAAGATAAATAATTTGTTTGCCAAAAATTGTTGTATAAAAAATTGTTATATATTAATATGAAAATATTTTTGATAAAATAAGTCGATAAAATTTAAAAAATTAATAAATTTTAAAATATCAAGTTAAAAACAAAAACTTAAGACAGAGCGTCTTAAGTTTTTTTTATAGCAGTAGTTCATCACTTGGCGGAGGAGTTTCGCTCTTTTCGCTTGAATTATCTTCTTTTGGCGTTGACATCATCTGGGCAAAGCTAGGGAGATTTTTTCCGCCCATCATCGAAAGTAGCATAGATAAAAAATTTTGATTTAAGTTATTATTCATATTTTGATTAAAGGGTGAATTTTGATTAAAGTTTGCATTCTGCTCAAAGAAATTATTAGTGTTTTGGTAGTTTTGTTGACCTTGCCCGCTTGGATTATATGTTTGATTATTAAAATTTTGATTGCCAGAGTTTGGGTAGGCGTTTTGACTAAAACTGCTGTTTGCGTTTAAGTTATTTTCCTTTGTTTGTAGCTCTGACGGATAATTGTCAAAAGCCGGGTTTTTAGGTGGCGGTTGCATATTTTGAGCGCCTCCTTGAAATCCATTAAACATCTTTGAAAGCATTTCCAAAAAAGAGTTATCCATACTAAAGTTTATTCACTTATCTTGTAAAAGTTGAATAATATTTTTAAATAGTGTTACCTTTAGCACAGTTTGCATATATTGAAAATAGGAGATATATAATGAAGCTATCAGATTACAAGCCAAACACTAATCAAAGTAATGCAAGTACAAGCGCTAAAAAAGAAGAGTTTTTAGAAAAAGACCTGCAAGATAAGTACAATCAATATAAGGATATGTCACAGTCCGAACTTAACAGCGAACTTTTCAAAGAGGTTGCACGCCAAAAAAGTCAAGGCACATTTGACTATCAAAAACTTGCCAGTATGCTAGAGAGCCTTCGCGGGTCATTAAGCGAAGAAAATTATCAAAATATAAAAAGGATAATGGAAAGCCTCAAATGATAAATCAAAAGATAGATAGGGTGCTATTTAATATTGTTCAGACTTTAGAAGATGGAAAAAGGTCAGAATGTATAATAAAAGCATATGATTACAAAAGATTAAAAAACATTTTAATACATAGAAATATAGAGATTTTAAATGAATATTTATTCATAAATTCCTTTCGCGTGCTTGCAAACAGAAGGCAAATCTCCGCGCTTTGCAAACTTAGCCAGGTTAAGTATATCTCATCTGTAAGCACTGCGTCAACGCTTATGAATATTGCAAAAAAGATTTTAAAAGTCTCTGATATTTCCTTGACGGGAGAGGGCGTAAACATAGCCTTTATTGACACTGGCATCTCTCAGCACGGCGATTTTTGTATAGGCGGGAAAAGAATAAAGTATTTTAAAGATTTTGTAAACGACAAACCTCAGCCCTATGATGATAACGGACACGGCACATTTGTCGCAGGGGTATGTTCGGGTAATGGTGCAATGTCGGCGGGCAAGTATAGCGGGGTTGCGCCTAAGTCTAATATAATATCACTCAAAGCACTCGATGGCAGTGGCGAGGCAACCGCAGACAAAATCTTGAACGCGATGGAATGGGTCTATGAAAATCATAAAGATAAAAATATAAAGATTGTTTGTATGAGTTTTGGCAGTGACCCGCTAGGGGTTAATGACCCTATTATGTCGGGCGCTGAGGCTCTTTGGAAGGAGGGCGTCGTAGTTGTTGCCGCCGCTGGCAATAGCGGGCCTGAGTTTCAAACTATAAAAAGCCCGGGAGTATCAAGTCAAATCATAACAGTAGGCGGTTTTGATGACAATAGAATAGATATTGAAGATTTTGACGAGAGTTTTTTTGAGGTTGCCGACTTCTCTTCTCGCGGTCCTGCATTCTCGCGGTTTAAGCCCGACCTTGTCGCGCCATCGGTCGACATAATCTCTTGCGGAAGGGCAAAGCCATACACAAGTTTAAGTGGAACCTCGGTTGCAACGCCGATGGTGGCTGGACTATGCGCCCTTCTTCTTGAAAAAGAACCGAGTTTAAAACCAATTGAAGTAAAAAGACTTCTTCTTAATTGTTGCACTCCCATTACATACAATAAGAATTTGGAAGGCTTTGGCTATCCAGTAATTTCAAAACTTTTTAAACAATAAAAATAATTAAAAAATAAATATAATTATTAAAAATTAATCAAAATTGGCAAAAATTTCAAATAAAAACCATAAAAAATAGCAAAAATATGATATTTTGCTATTTTAAAAAAATATTTAATTTAATTTTTTAATATTTATTTAATTTTCTATTAATTTTTTAATTTTAATTAAAATAAAACATCAAAAACTCTTTAAAATACAAAAATTAATCAAAAAATTTATTTGCAATCTGATTTAATTATTTTAATAATATTGTCACAAGCGTTATTTGTTTGTGATTTTTTCATATTTTTAATGTATTTTTCTCTATTTTTATATAAATTATTGATTTTAATCAAAAATAAGTTATCATCATAGTCTTCTTCTGTCAGCACATCCGCATAGCCTAATTTATTGAATAGTTTTGCATTTTCTATCTGGTCGCCACGAGAGCATTTTTTAGAAAGTGGTATCAAAAGCATTGGTTTTTTGACGGCTAAAAATTCATTTATTGCACCTGACCCAGCCCTTGAAAGCACTATATCGGCAAGCGACAAAAAGTCGCCTATATTTTCGGCATAGTCAATTTGAATATAGTTTTTCTTATCTAATGTTTTGACTTGTTGCTTTCCTGTTAGATGGATTACATTGAAGGTTTTAAGTAAACTATCAATATTATTTAGAACTTTGTTATTTATAAATTTGGCACCGCTAGACCCACCAACAACTAGCAAATTTGGCTTATTTTTATCGAGTTTGTCTAAAAAGTTTAAATTTTTCTTATTTCCGCAAAGCACCGCTTTTCTAATTGGTTGACCTGTAAAGATGCACTTGCTATCAATTTTGGTCGTCTGTTCAAAACTGCAACACATATGCGTGCAACACTTTAATATGATTTTGTTAGCAAGCCCCATCGACAAATCTGACTCGTGACTGACAATAGGCAGTCTTAGCATCTTGCCTGCAATGGCTACAGGCACAGACACAAACCCGCCTTTTGAAAATATAATGTCTGGCTTAACCTCTTTTAAAATCTTTCTTGCTTCTCTAATAGATTTTAAAAGTTTAAAGGGTATAAGCAGATTTGATAAGGTCAATTTCCGCTCGAGCTTCACCGGATGAATAGTGTGGTATGTTATATCGTCAAATTTAGAAATTATCTTTTTTTCCATACCATCACCGCCGATATAGTGATAGGAAAACCCATCACCAAGCCCTTCTTTGATTGCTAGGTTTGGATAGATATGTCCTGCTGTACCGCCTCCCGTAAAAACAATAGTCTTCATTTTGTCTCCTAAAGTTATCTTACGCAAATGACGATGATTTTATGCCAAAATTCGACAACTTTCTCAAATGTATAAATATTGAAATTTGCGTATAAATATACAACGAAGTAAACAATTATCCGCTTTAATCTCTATCTTTGCAATCAAGATATGCTCATAGATAAAACTTTAAAATCCTGCTATAATTTGTTTTTATAAAAATCGCCATTAACTTTAATTTTAAAAGCAGTTAAATATGTTTAGAATTATAAAAAGGACAATTTTGATTTTGGAAAAATAACAATTTATGCTATAATAGTAGTGAAATTGATATTTAGGAGATTTTATGGCAGAGAAGAATTATGACGCAAAAGATATAGTTGTACTTGAAGGACTTGAAGCGGTTAGACTTAGACCTGGTATGTATATAGGCACGACAGGCTCAAAAGGTATGCATCATCTTCTTTGGGAAATTGTTGACAATGCTATAGACGAGATTGCCAACGGCTATGGCGACACAATCACGATAACATTAAACGCCGATGGTTCGGCAACGGTTGAGGACAACGGTCGTGGTATACCAGTTGACGAGCATCCCACTCTTCACAAATCGGGTGTCGAGGTTGTTTATACCACACTTCACGCTGGCGGTAAATTCAATACCGACAACTACAAGTTCTCGGGCGGACTTCACGGTGTTGGTGCGTCTGTTACCAATGCGCTTTCCAAATGGTGCAATGTTACCGTTTATAAGGGCGGGAAGGAATATTATATCGGCTTCCACTCTTACACAGATGAGGATGGTAAAACTCATAGCGGTGTGCCAGTTGAACCGTTAAAGATGATAGGCAAAACAAAAAAATCTGGTACAAAAGTGACATTTTTGCCTGATAGTGATATGTTTGGCAATATCAAGTTTAATTTTGAGACTATTTGTTCTCGTGCAAGAGAGCTTGCCTTTTTAAATAAAGGACTTAAAATTGTTTTAAAAGATTTGAATACTGACAAAGAGGAAAGTTATCATTATGAGGGTGGCATTTCAGACTTTGTTGAGTATTTGGTTGAAGGCAAAAGCAAATTATTTAGCAAACCTGTATATTTTGAGGCGGAAGATAAGAATTTTGACTTGCAGGTGGCTTTTATCTATACCGATGGCTATACTGAAAATTCGTTCTCATTTGTAAATAATATTCCAACTATCGAAGGCGGTACTCACGAGACAGGTTTTAAGAGCGCCTTTACCAAGGTGATGAATGAGTATGCTCGTAGTAGTAATCTTTTAAAAGAAAAAGAGCAAAATCTACTTGGCGAGGACTTTAGAGAGGGTATAACCGTTGTTCTCAATGTCAAGATGAACAATGTTCAGTTTGAAGGGCAGACAAAGACCAAACTTGGTAATCCCGAGGCTAAAACCCTTGTTGAAAATCTTACAATAAAACAGCTCTCTCAATATTTTCAAGATAAAAAGCATTCAACTATTGCAGAGATTATAGTAAACAAAGCAAAAGGTGCGGCTAAAGTTAGAGAGGCGGCAAAGAAGGCTAAGGAGCTTACTCGCGCTAAGAATTCAGCCGAAAACTTTAATCTTGTCGGCAAACTTGCTCAGGCAACTTCAAAAAATAGAGAGAATGCTGAGCTATTTATAGTTGAGGGAGACTCGGCAGGAGGCTCGGCAAAGCAAGGACGAGATAGGCGTTTTCAAGCCATCTTGCCACTTCGAGGCAAACCACTTAACGCCGAGAAAAAGAGAATTGACCAAGTTCTTGCTAACGAAGAGATTAGAACGATTATTTCGGCGCTAAACACTGGTATCGGCGAAGATTTTGACCTGTCAAGTTTAAGATATAATAAAGTTATCATCTTGAGCGATGCCGACCAAGACGGCGCACATATTAGGGCAATACTTTTGACCTTCTTCTTTAGGTATATGCGAGAGCTTATCAATGACGGACACGTATTTATCGGCTTGCCACCACTTTATCGTGTTTATAAGAAGGATTATAACGAGTATGTCTATTCTGACAATGAACTGCCTTCAGCAATTGCAAGGGCAGGACGAGGCTATAGCCTTCAAAGATATAAAGGTCTTGGGGAGATGAACCCAGAACAGCTTTGGGAGACGACAATGGACCCTGAGAAACGTAGTCTTGTGCAGGTGACTATCGAGGATGCAACCGAGGCTGAAAAAATGGTTACAACGCTTATGGGTGACGATATTGAATCGCGAAAGAGATATATAAACGAGCACGCAAACTTTGATAGAGAGGACGAATTCTTAAAAAATTATAAGAAAATTTAAGTTGTGCTATTCTATTTAAAAATAGATTAAATATTGAAAATTAACATAAAAACAGTGTAAAATTGATAAAAAATAAGCAAAAAACCTTAAAAAACTAAATATTTAGGAGAAATTATGCAATACGAAAACGATTTTGAGCAAGAGCGAATGAACTATGGCGACGAGGATGTGACCGAGGAGGAAGAAACCTTTGCGCAGTCAGGTGATGGTGGTGAGGGCGAAAAGGGGATAATCTATAAGAGTATGAGCGAAGTGCTTCACGACTCTATGATACCTTATACCGAAACCGTTGTTATGGATAGAGCTCTTCCAAGAGTTGAAGATGGTCTAAAGCCTGTTCAGCGAAGGATATTGTATTCAATGCTTGAGCTAGGAGTAACACCAGACAAACCGCATAGAAAATCGGCAAGAATTGTCGGAGACTGTCTTGGTAAATATCACCCACACGGAGATAGTTCTGTTTATGATGCAATGTGTCGTATGGCGCAGGACTGGGTGCTTCGCGCTCCGCTTGTTGATGGACACGGAAACTTTGGCTCGGTTGATGGAGATTCTCCAGCCGCTATGCGTTATACAGAGGCAAGGCTTACTCCGCTTGCTATGGAGCTGATGCGTGACCTTGAAAAAGACACGGTTAGATGGAGCCTAAACTTTGACGACTCGTTAAAAGAGCCTGATATGATGCCAGGCAGATTTCCAAACTTGCTCGTAAATGGCGCGACTGGTATTGCGGTTGGCGTTGCAACCAATATTCCACCTCACAATCTTGGCGAGACAATAGATGGTGTGGTAGCATATATTGACAATCCAAATATCAAGCCTGAGCAACTTATGAAGATAATTAAAGCCCCAGACTTTCCATCAGGCGGTGAGATAATTGATGTTGATGGCGGACTTGAGCAGGCATATAAGACAGGCAAAGGTAAGATTATTATTCGCGCCAAAGTTGCCATAGAAAAGAATGGCGACAAGATAAGTTTGGTGATAACCGAACTTCCATACCAGGTAAACAAAGCCCAGCTTCTGCAAAAGATAGCCGAGCTTAAAGAGCAAAATAAAGACAAACTCTCTGCCATTACTGAAATTAGAGACGAGTCTGACCGAAATGGTATGAGGGCGGTCATTCGCTTGAAAAAGGATGCAGATCCTAAAAAACTTCTTGAATATCTATATAAATCAACCAATCTTCAAATATCATATGGTATAAATATGGTTGCAATAGCTGGTGGTAAACCGAAACAATTAAGTCTACTAGATATTGTTTCATATTATGCTCAATATCAAAGAGAGATTATCGTAAGGCGAACTAAGTATGACCTTAATATCACCAAAGAGCGTGCTCATATAGTTGAAGGTCTTTTAATAGCCATTAAAAATATTGATGAAGTTATCAAGATAATCAAAAAGTCGGCAACAGTAGGTGAGGCAAAGCAAAAACTTAAAGATAAGTTTGCATTGTCTGATAAGCAGGCTCAAGCCATCCTTGATATGCGCCTTGCAAGACTTGTTCACCTTGAAGTCAACAAACTTCAAGAGGAGCTTGCCGAGCTTAAGAAGAAGATTGCTGAATATGAGGGCATCCTTGCTTCTAAAAAAGCACAATTTGATGTTGTAAAGAAAGAAATACTCGAGATAAAAAAGGGTTATAACTCGCGCAGACGCTCGGTTATATCTGGTAGCAGTGAGATAGTGGTTGAGACTGTAAAGGATGAAAATGCTGATATTGACAAGAATTTTGTCGTTGCAATAACTGCTGGCAATACCATCAAGAATGTCACGGCGAAGAATTATTCGATGAGTCAAAAGTCTCTCACTGACAACTCAACCATAACCGACGTGCCACTTCAGATTGAGAACCTCTCAGGTGGCGATACAATCTTTATCTTTACAAGCCAAGGCAATGTGATTAAAACCAATGTTGCAAACCTTAAGGAATGCAAATGGCGTGATAAGGGGCAATCGCTTTTATCTATTGAAAAGGGCGTTGTATTAAATGAAATACCTATTAAGATTATGAAGCTTACGCCAGAAGGTTCACTGTTGTTTATGACAAAACAAGGTATGGTTAAGAAGAGTAATATCAGTGACCTTATCGTCAACAAAGCCTTCTATCAAGTGTGCAAGCTGAATGAGGGTGACGAGGTTAAGAATGTTGAGATTGATAAAAACGGCAAGAGCATTTTAATGCTTACGCGCAAGGGTATGTCGCTCAATTTTGAAAAGTCAGACGTGCCAACTCAAGGCAGAATTTCGGCGGGTGTTCGTGGAATAAACCTAGATGAAGGTGATAGCGTTATCTTTGCAAAACAAGTAGATTTTTCAGCCGTTGTAGTTGTAACAGATAATGGTTATATCAAGAAACTTTCGGTAAGCGAGTTTCCAACCTCGCAACGATATAGAAAGGGCTTAAAATATATCAATTTTGCTAAGAATTGTCAAAATGTATTCTATGCTTGTGATGTTGATGGCAGTGCAACACTCGCTGTTGATTTTGGGCTTAAAATTCTTCCAATGGATACCAAGAAAATCCCAGAGAGTGAACGCCTAACGACCGGCAGTGAAGTCATAAAAAAGAACTTCTTTACAATCAATAAGATGGCATAGAAGGCATATGTTGATGAAAGTGGGCGAAAGTCAAAAATTTTAAAAGCTTTTAAAATTTTTTGAAAAAGTTTTTGCAAAACTTTTTCGGCAAACATTAAAATGTTTGCACTTTCGCCCTAGTTAAAATAAAAACATTTGACAATAAAAATAAGCCACAATTTATGGTGCTACATTCAGTGATTAAATTGAAAACATAATTATATACAAGATATTTAAGATAGAGCGCACCCTCTATCTTTTTTTGTTAGGAAGTTTAATTAGTTAAATCTTTTAAATTATTAAAAAAATATTAAAAAATCACTTGACAATTGTGTATTTTGTACGCATAATAGATATAGAAGGTGAAAAATGCAAAAGGAAAACCCATTGTATAAAAATCAGGGGATACACGTGATTACGGCTCTATTTACTGTTGAAGATGGCAAATTTAAGGTGCTTTTGATTAAAAGAGGTAACGAGCCTTTTAAAAACAAATGGATACTTGTTGGTGGCGCTTGTTATAATAACGAAACAGTCGAAGAGGCAATGAAAAGAGAAATGTACGAAAAAACAGGATTAAAGGATGTCAAGACAACATTCTTTAGGATTTATTCAGAGCCAAATCGTAGTCCTGTTATGCGTATGCTTGCAGTGGTATATATTGGCGTAATTGACTGTAAAAAGGTTAAAATTCTTAAAAAAACTACAAAAACGAAGGATGCAGACTGGTTTTTGATAGATAGAGTGCCTCCGCTTGGCTATGACCATAGTGAAATTTTGGTTGATGCAATAGAGTTTTTGAAAGAGAAAATTTTTGACTCTCAGATTTTGAAGGCGCTGTTTCCAGAGACGTTTACTTTGCCTGATATCTGTAATGCCTACAAAAGCATACTTGATAAAGATATCGATAGACGTAATTTTAGAAAAAAGTTGTTATCAAATAAGATTATAGAGCCAACGGGAACTTTTGAGACGGTTGAGGGCAAAAAACCTGCAAAATTATATAGATTTTGTAAAGATATAGTAGCGCCATAAATTAAAACAACTTAAAGTAAAAAAATGTTTAAAAAATGCTTTTAGCATTTTTAAAAACACTATAAAAGCGTATTTTGTACACATTCATTAAAAGGAGAAAGTTATGAAAAAGAAAACAATTGTTATCAATTTTACGGGTGGGCCTGGAGCTGGTAAGTCATTTATGGCAACAAGGCTTGTATCAAATTTAAAGGAAAGGGGGATATGTTGCGAGTATGTTCCTGAGTTTGCTAAGGACCTTGTTTGGGAAGGGCGAATAAGCGAACTAGGCGATCAGTTATACGTACTTGCAAATCAGGCACATAATATAAGAAGAGTGAGCGACAAGGTAAATGTAATCATAACCGATAGCCCTATAATACTAAGTATGTATTATAATGAAATTAATAAGTGTTTTAATAGTGAAGATTTTAATAAAATTGTTTTAGATACATATAAAGGTTATGACAATATTGTATATTTTGTTGAGCGCAATCATCCTTATGAGCAAGAGGGGCGATATCAGACGGAGGAGGAAAGCAATCTAGTAAGCAAACGAATAAAAGAAATTTTAGATAATAACAATATTAAGTATAGGAGTATTATTAGCTCTGGACAGTCCGCTGAAGAGATTACTGACTTTGTAGAAAGATTTTTAAAATTATATGGTGAAGAAAAACCTGTTTTTGAGTATGAAAGAAAATTCTTATTAAAGAGCAGAAATATTTTAAGATTAGGTTTTGGCAAGAAACATATCACGCAGTGCTATCTTGATATTGGGCAAAGCGAGAAGCGAATAAGATGCGTGGATAATAAAAGGTATTTTTTTACAGAAAAAAGGGGTACGGGCTCATCGCGCCTTGAGTACGAAAAGGAAATTAGTCGCGAAGAATATGAGTATCTAAGAGCAAGTTATCAAAAAGGCAAAACAATAGAAAAAGATAGATATTATTTCAATTTAGAAGGCACAAAGGCTTGCGAGGTAAATAGTTTTATAAGCCCAAGACCAATAAAACTTATTGAAGTTGAATTTGCGGACGAGAAAAGTATGCAGTCGTTTACACCACCTAAATGGTTTGGCAGGGAAGTGACAAATGATGCAAATTATTTAAACTATAATATCGCGGTAGAGTAGGATTAAAGGAAAAGCTTGCAAAATGATTGTTTAAGGGATATTAAAAAAATAGGATTTTTGAGTCTAGCAAGCAATCAACCGCTCATACTGTCGTCAGTTGTACGCTGGGCGAAGTATTAAATTAATCCTCTTTTTGGGGACACAGATAGCGTGTCGCATTTTTTGGCAACCTTAGGTTGCACCATTTTTAATCATCCTCATTGGCAGAAATTGCGGAGAGATAAGCGATCGTAGCATTTTTTGGCAAGCCCAGGGACTTGGCGAAGCATTAAAATTAATCCTCATATGTGGGACACAGATAGCGTGCCGCATTTTTTGTGATAAAAATTAAACGAAGTACGTCAATTTGCTTGACAAAAAATGCGGGGGGGGTAGAATAGGGTATCCAAAATAAATTTTGGATACCCTATTCTATATTTTTTATATGTTTTAACCTTAATTTTCTTTAAAAACAACAAATTAAAAATATTTTAAAATTTGTTATTAAATTTGACGCAATTGTGACGACACGCCTGTGACAAAGGGTAAATTAAAGGTTAAAATAGGGGTGAATAATGCAAAAATCGTCGATTTTTGCATAATACTAGATTATTTTACGCAAAGTAATATTAAAAACAAATGCCGAAAGGTGCCTCTTACTACGAGAGGGTTTTTAAAAGGAGAAAGGTATGAAAAGTTTAAAAGTTAAATTAGTGTCAATAGTGTCGGCGTTTATACTAGCCTTGTCATTACTCATAATCGGCGTATGGGCGGTAGGTGAGACGCAAACAATTACTATGAGTGGTAGTGTTAACTTTGAGATTGCTGACAAAAGCCTATATGTCCAAGATGTGCGTATGCAAGAGGATAACAACTCTGCACCATATAGTCTAAAAGACCAAGGCAGGTTTATGCCAGGCTACATAAACGGCAATTTTGATATGGATTTAGGTGATTTTACAAATAGTTACGGCTCTTTCGCGTTGTATTTTGACATAATAAACACTATGGATGAAACAACAAGTGAGACGTTTGCCTACATCGTGGAACAGCCAACGGCACCAAGCGGAACAACCGTCAGCGTGTCCATTCTAGGCACGGACGGCACAACACTAGAGCAAATACCACAAGGTACAGTTAAGCCATCAGAGATTTCTGATAGTACTCTCGTCACTGCAACAATAAAACTTACAATTGCCACAACTTCGTCATCGACTGTTGATTTAGGTAATATTACATTAACAATAAATCAATTTATACCACAAATTTATGACTATTTTACCTTTGAAGTAAATGGTGATGGAAAGACAGTAACACTTACTGACTATAACAAAAACTTATCAGATAGCACAGACGTGGTAATTCCAGCGACAGTAGATTTAGTTGGTGGTGTTTGGCAGGATGGTACCACCTACACAGTCACAGCAATAACTGATGGAAATTATAGAACTGGAGTGTTTTATGATAGTGGGATAACAAGTGTAACATTTCCATCAAGCTTAACAAGTATAGGAAGTTATGTATTCTATGGTTGCAGTGGACTTACAGGAAAGTTAAACTTAGGAGGATGTACAAGTTTAATAAGTATAGGAGGTTTTGCATTCGATGGTTGCAGTGGACTTACAAGTGCAGATTTAAGCGGATGTACAAATTTAACAAGTATAGGGAGATATGCATTCTATCGTTGCAGTGCTTTAAAGTCAGTTGTTTTTCCTGAAGGTTCAACTGGGTGGTATGTGACACAAGACGAAACTGCAACAAGTGGGGATGCTGTTGACGTAACAAATTCTAGCACCAACGCAAACAATCTTACTGGGCAGTATAGCACTTACTACTGGAAGCGCAATGCTTAAGTATAGTCTTATTGGAGAGAGGCTAAAGTTAACGTAATTTTTATAGGTACAAAAAATTTGTTTTTAATATTTTAGAGGGTGGCTTTAAAACTGTAAAATATATTTAATCAATAAACCCAAATAGTAAATAAAAAATCATTAATATTTTTTCTCTAGTGTAGGTTAAATTACGCTAGAGATTTTTTTATGTTTAGTAATTTTTTGGTGAAAGCGTAAATATACATATGATAATGTTGAAAATTCAACACAATTCAACATAATTCAACATAATTCAACAATTTTATTTTTTGTAAATTTCCTAAATTATTTTATTATTAAAAGTGAGGTTTGTATGCCGTTCTGTGTTATCAAATCAAGGACTATAAAAATCTTCTTAGCTATGCTTGCGGTGGTAATACTGCTTTGCATCTCTTTTGAGGGAGGCGCGTGCGCTCAAGTTTGGTTTGGCTCGTCATCAAGGCTTGTACCAATTTACCGAGTTGACACCGAGGAGAAGCAAGTTGCGATATCTTTTGACGCTGCGTGGGGCGCGGATAAAACGCAAGAGATAATTGATATACTTGCCGAGTACAATGCCAGTGCAACCTTCTTTTTGGTGGGCTTTTGGGTGGATAAATATCCTGAAATGGTCAAGGCAATAGATGATGCCGGACTTGAGATAGGCACTCACTCAAACACTCATCCTGATATGGCGAAACTCGACAAAGCCACCATACGAAGCGAGCTTGAAACATCAATGTCGAAGATAAAGGACATCACCGGCAAGGATATAACTGTTTTTCGCCCGCCTTATGGCTCATATAACAATACGCTACTCAATGTTTGCTCTGATTTGGGCTTAAAGGCAATTCAATGGGATGTTGACTCGCTCGACTGGAAGGGCTTGTCTGCGGGAGAGGTTACCGACAGAGTTATGCAAAAAACTCAAAATGGTTCAATAATATTGATGCACAACAATGCCGACAATGTTTGCGACTCATTAAGGTTGACGCTTGACTGGCTGACGAAAAAAGGATACAAAGTTACAAGCGTGGGGGAGCTTATTTATAGTGACAATTACACGATAGACGCAAATGGTGAACAACACCAAAATTAGAGGAGGAAGAAAATTGAATAGTACTACAGAATTACGTTGTTCAAACAATAGAGGGCAACTGATAGGCACATTGATTGAGCCAACAAGTTCATTCGTCATTGAAGGCGACAGATTTATTGAAGGCAAACTAAAAGTTGAGAGATTGTCTGAGACGGTGGATATACTTCCATTTACAATTTCAGAGCGACTTGTCAAAGCGAATGGACTTACACTTGAAGAGGGCGAAAGACTGGCACTTGGTGGCGAGCTTCGTTCATACAACAGGATGGTTGACGGAAAAAGTAGGTTAATTCTTTCATTTTTTGTCAAGGATGTCTTAAGAGAGAACAATCTTGTTGATGAAAACACCAATTTGTTAAAACTTACGGGCTACATTTGTAAGCCACCAAATTATAGAGTTACGCCATTTAATCGCGAGATTTGCGATGTGCTTTTGGCGGTAAATCGACCAAGTTTCAATAAGTCCGACTATATACCTTGTATTTTGTGGGGTAGAAATGCACTACTTATGCAGGAGCAGAAGGTTGGTACAAAGGTAAACTTATTAGGAAGAATACAATCAAGAGTTTACAAAAAAGAAATAGAAGAAGGAGTATACGAAGAGCGCACTGCCTATGAGGTTTCAGCTCAACGCCTTCAAATTTTAGAAAAAGAAAGCGAAGTGTCCAGCACTGAGGGAGAACTTGGTGCGTAATCTTTAAATATATTTAGAAGTTTTAAAGCAACAATAATGTGAAAGCAGGCAAGTAATCAGACTGTACAAAAACAAGCGAGGCAAGGCTCGGAAAAGTGGCTTAGCCACTCCTTATGGGGTTCCCCTAAAATCGTAAGATTTTTGGGGGTTAGGAATAAACGAGCGTTGCCGCGATAAATTACATAGTAATTTTCGCTTGAGCGTAGTTTATGACGCAAGCAGGAGTTTAGTAGACCTAAATGACTGTTTTTAGGCGTTATTTGGGTTACCCTAAAAACACATTTATGTTTTTAGGGAAAAGGAAAAGACGAGCGATATTGCAATTATTGCACTTAGCAATATTGCCTGAGCGTAGTCTTTGACGCGGCGAAGCAAGAAAAATTAAAAAAATTTTTCGGTCGCGACGTTTTTCTACAGTCTGAAATATTGTTGCTTTTTTTTATATTGACTAATCTCATAAAATATGTTATTATCAAGCTATGGTAAAAAAAGATATAGAAAATATTGAAAATAAAAAGAAAAAGCCCACTCGTGAAGAGAAAAAACAGTTAAAACAATACAAAAAAGAAAATAATATACCATCTATTTGGGATTATTTTAAAGATTATAAAGCATATATCTTTTGGTACATATTTTTTACTATTGTAGTTATGCTGATAGGCGTGGCTGTAACACTTTTGTTTGCCGAGGTCATATCGCTTATTATAGATGGCTTTTATACCAAGGCGGTAATTTTGTCGGCAATCATCTTAGGGCTATATATCATAGAGAGGTTGTCATATATTCTTCTCAATGTCATCTATATGAAATTCTCTACAAAAGTGGTTGCAAGGCTCAATAATGACCTATCTTATCAAGCCTTCAAGTTTAGCGCAAGCACATATGCCAATAACTCGACAGGCACCTTTGTTCAAAGGATAGTGACCGACCCTAACAGACTTGTCGGACAACTTGCCTCATTTGTCGATATGGTTGGGAACCTTTTATATCAACTGATTATTTGCATCTATATTTTTGTAATCAACTACATTGTTGGGCTTATACTTCTCGGTGGCGTCGTTGTATGTTTTGTGTTTGACAGATTTAGGCTTAAATTAAGGCGAAAAAATATTAAGATTGCAAACAAAAAATATGATAAAGTCAATTCTCTTACAACAGAAATTATCAAGAGCGAAAGGGATATAAAATCACTTGGGCTTGAAGATAAACTGCGCTATACCACAGAGAACTATTATAATGAATATAACAAATTCCAATATAAAAGCTCAATTCAACAAACCTCAATCACGCAGTTTAGAAATATTGCAAACAGAGTTTTTGGTATGGCAATGCTGATTGTTGCGATAATTATGCTTGAAAAGGGTTTGCTTGTATATGCATCATTTATGATAATTTACTCAAATAGAGGTAGTTTTGGCAGTCTTTCGATGTTAACTGGTATGCTTGGCGACATAGTCAGCGATGTCAAGGTGTACTCTGACCGCATATTCGAGATGTTTGACCCTAAGAAATTCCCTGTTGAGAAGTTCGGTAGCTTTGCCCTTGAAAATGTTAAAGGCAAAATAGAGTTTAAGAATGTAAGTTATGCCTATATTGATAAACTCCTTGCAAAAGATGAACTTGACAGTGCCGAAGAAAATAGCGAGATTGTCAAACGCGACAAAGTGCTTGAAAACCTGTCCTTTGTGATAGAGCCAAACACCACAGTTGCTTTTGTTGGAAAGTCTGGTAGTGGCAAGTCAACGATACTTTCGCTTATGTCAAAGATGTATGAAGTTGACGAGGGTGAAGTTTTAATAGATGATGTAAATATAAACGATTTAAACAAAGAAAGTTTAAGAAAAAACATATCGCTTGTAAATCAATTTCCTTACATATTTGATATGTCGATACTTGACAATCTTTTGATGGCAAAGAAGGATGCAACAGAAGAGGAGATAAATGACGCCATAGAAAAAGCCGATTTGAAGGGGTTTATAGACGGGCTAAAAGAGGGCATCAATACAGTTGTTGGTGAAAGTGGAATAAAACTTTCAGGCGGACAAAGACAACGCCTTGCGATTGCGAGGGCGCTTTTAAGAAAGTCAAGCATAATTATATTTGACGAAAGCACAAGCTCTCTTGACAACATCGCGCAAGAACATATAAAAAATAGCATCGACAACTTAAAGGGTAGCAGCACTATTGTCATCGTTGCACACAGATTATCAACTATAAAGAATGTTGATAAGATATTCTTCTTGGATGAAGGCAAAATTATAGATAGTGGCACATTTGATGAGCTATTTGAAAATAACGAGCGTTTTAATCATATGTTCCTTGCAGAAAATATTTAATAATTTAATAATAATCGCAAAAAAATCGTTTTATTAAAGATATTTTGATATATTTTTAATAAAACTTTTTTTATTTTTGCATTATTTTAAAATATATCACAAATTATCTTTTAATGTTGATTTTTTGAGATATTTTTGTTAAAATGAAAGAAGTATGAAAATTTGCGTAATGACACTTGGGTGCAAAGTCAATAAATATGAAAGTGATGCACTAATATATAACCTATCACTAAAAGGGTATGATGCGACAGACAAACTTGAGCTTGCCGATGTTTATGTTATTAATACTTGCGCGGTAACTCAAGAGGCTGAAAAGAAGTCAAGGCAGATGATAGCGCGTTGCAGAAAATTTAATAAGGATGCTAAATTTTTTGTTTGTGGTTGCGCAAGTCAGAAAAATAGTGAGCAGTTTTTTGAAAAAGGGGTCGACTATGTTAGTGGAGTTGCTGGCAAGATAAAAATTTCAGAGTATATCGACAAACTTGCAAAGCACGATAAGAGGTATTTAAGAAAACACGATAGAACGCAAAAACTTCCAAAGGCATATGAAGATGACCTGTTTGCCAAGCAGTCAAGAACGAGGGCGTATATTAAAATTCAAGATGGTTGCAACAACTTTTGCTCATATTGCATAATTCCCTACCTACGAGGGCGTAGTCGCTCAAGAGGGATATTTTCAATCATCAATGAGGTGTCAAAACTTGACGTAGGCGTCAGAGAGATTGTCTTGACGGGTATAAATGTCACAGATTATAAAATTGACGGCAAGCCATCACTTCTCACACTTTTAGAGGAACTTGACACCTTTGGTAAAAGATTAAGGCTCTCTTCAATGGAAGAGACACTTATAACCGAGCAGTTTGCAGAAGGTCTAACAAAACTCAATAATTTTTGTCCGCATTTTCATCTTTCATTGCAAAGTGGGTCAAATTCCGTTTTAAAGAGGATGAATAGGCATTACAGCGCCGAAGAATTTAAAAAGTCGGTAGAAACTATAAGAAAATACTTTCCGCTTGCCGGCATTACCACCGATGTGATAGTGGGCTTTCCAGGCGAGAGCGAAGAAGAATTTAACGAAACGCTTAACTTTATCAAAGATATAGGTTTTTCTCAACTTCATATTTTCCAGTATTCAAATAGGGAAGGCACTGTCGCCTCAAAACTATATAAAGATTTGCCTCACAATATAAAACAACAGCGATTTGAGGCATTAAATGAGCTAAATCAATCCTTAAAGCAAGCTTTTATCAAAAAGAATAAAAAGGGTAAAGTTTTGGTAGAAGAAAAGGTGGATGACTTCTATGTTGGCTATAGCGAAAACTATATAAGGTGCTATATTAAGAGTGATAGGGACTTGATAGATAGCATCGTCGAGGTAAAAATAGATAAACCTTTTGAGGACGGGGCGCTTGCAAAGCTTATTTAATTTGAAAAAATAGGCAAAAATCATTGACAAATGGCAGTAAAATCAATATAATAGTAAGGAACTTTAGAAATTAGAAGGTGGTGAGAAAATTGACAACTGTTAAAGTAGGCGAAAACGAAAGTCTTGAAAGCGCTTTAAAAAGATTTAAAAGAAAATGCCAAAGAGACGGAATAATCGGCGATATCAGAAGAAAAGAAGCCTATGATAAACCTAGCGTTGCTAAGAAGAAAAAGAGAGAAGCAGCTAGAAAAAGAGCTAGAAAGAGAGGATAACTCGCCATAAGCAATAAAAAATTTATTAAAAGGAGATAGAAAAGTGGCTAACATAATTGACCAAGTAGAAAAAGAATATATGAAAGACGCTTTACCTGCATTCAATGTCGGCGACACTGTCAAAGTTGGTGTTAAGATTAAAGAAGGCGACAAAGAAAGAGTGCAAAACTATGAAGGCGTTGTAATAGCTCGTAAAAATGGTGGCGCTAGAGAAAGCTTTACAGTAAGAAAGATATCTAACGGCGTTGGCGTTGAAAGAACATTTCCTCTTCATTCACCACTTATTGCAAGTATAGAAGTGGTAAGAAAGGGTAAGCCAAGAAGAGCTAAATTATATTATGTAAGAGAGCTTACAGGCAAAGCTGCTAAGATTAAATCAGCAGACAACCAATAATAATTCACAAAAACCTTATGCTTTGTACATAAGGCTTTTTGTTAATTAGGTCTTTTATATGATTTCTAATCAATAAAATATCATTTCAGCTCAATAAAATATTGTTTCCGCGAGACTTGCAAAAAAGCCAAGCATATTTATGCTTGACTTTTTAGGTTTATTAAATCTAAATTTAATAAACCATTATACCCACCTGTAAACAATAGGTGGGTATAATTGCAAGTCTCGCCTATTTTATTTTCAAGATATCATTGGCAAGCAAACGATAATTTCACAAGGTTTAGAGGAAGTAGGGAAGAAGCTGTAAATTCAACCACTATACACTTTAGCATAGATGAAACGGGATATTTTTACAACTATTTTGATATAAATTTTATAAAAACTATTTGAAAAAAAATTCTGATATGATATAATGTTGACTGAGAAGCAAAAATACGCCCAAAAAATTACGTTCCCATAGTAAAGTGGATATTACAAGCCCCTCCTAAGGGATTGTCTTACCCGAAACACGAGAGCCCTGAAACCCTTTGAAATAGGGCGGTCAAGAAAATCTCAAAATCGTGCAACTTTCAAAAAACCATACTTTCGCCATTTTTACCCCTAAAATTTAATAATTTTTATATGTTCCCGTGGCGTAACTGTATAACGCAGCGCCCTCCTAAGTACCGACTTGTACTAAAATAAAACTGCTACATATCCTTAAAATACGGACATTTCACAATCACACAAAACTCACAAAACTACAAATTGCACCCAAAGTGCACCAAAACCAATAAAGAACTAAATATGCAGCCGTAGCTCAGCTGGATAGAGCGATCGCCTCCTAAGCGATAGGTCGGATGTTCAAATCATCTCGGTTGCACCAATTTTAAATGAAAAAAGGCATCTCTTACGAGATGTCTTATTTCTTTAATATGCCATTTCTAAGTATTGTATAATTAGAAGAATTATACACAATATCAATAAATTTTCTTAAGTCTACACCTTTTGGAGATTTTTCTTCAATAATTTTTACAATATTGTTTCTTGGAAATTCTCTTAACCAACTAGATACATATTTTTTAGCTTCGTCAAATGATAATATGTTATTGCTTTTTAATAAATAATAGCAGGAATAACAATCAAATGAATTTATGTTTTCATGCAAAGATAAAACGCATCTTCGTGCTGATGAGTCGTGAGAAAGCAAGGAAATAACCTTAACATTTTCCAATCTGTTACATAGCGAAATATTTAGCAACGTAACAATCTCTCCAATATTATTATCCTTTGAAATATTTGTCACAATTAACTCGAACTCATTAATAAAGTGATCTATATCATATTGCATTATACTTAAAGCTTCTAACTTATAAAAGTTAGATTGATAAAACGATTGATCTTCTTGTATGTTCTCACAAATGTCTTTCAAAGTTGATAATAATAAAGATTGTATGGCACTATCTGATAAAAAATCTTTTAATGCACTTATACATTCTGAACTTTTAATAAGTTTGATTTTACCTTTAATTATTAGATCAACCAATTGCTTTTTTAATGAACTATTTTTAATTTCATTAAATACTATATTAGTTATTCTAAACGAATATGGCAGCTCCATAATTTTATCAAATAACGTGGAAGAGTTGTTTTTTATTTTAGAAGTTTTGATTATGAAATCTGCATCAAGATAAACAATATTAATCATTTTCTTTCTTTAATAATTTTTGTATAATTTCTTCCACTTTATTTTTACATCTAGACGCCTTATTCGACGAAATAAATTCATAATTTTCATTTTCATTAATTAATTCACTTAAATCATCTAAATCCACATAATTTTTAATAGGATGTTCCCATCTAGATCTATGATGAGCAAAATTTAATTTTTCTAAGTCGTTTCGAGTTTTTGAGTTTATAGATTTAATAAATTCTTGTGCATCTTCAAAAGTTAATTTTCCTAGCTCGTATAATCTTATAACAGCCGTCTTATATGGTACAACAAAGATATCCATTAGTGCTTTTATAGAAACTATTTTTTCTTCTAGTGTTGAAATCTCTTTTGTAAAAACTAAATTTATTAAATCTGCTGGCATTAATAAGCAAGAACTAAATGCGTTTGCTTTCTGGTCTTCTAATGACAACTGTACTTTTCCACCAATATCCTTTAATATGTCCATAGCATACACAAAATCTTCTTCTAAAGCTACAATAAAATGATAAAATTCATGCGCCAATGCAACATTTTGTTTATTTATTGAAATTTCACTATTTATTACTATAAAATAAATTCCGTTTCTTTGATAAAACAAACCCCATACTTGCTCATCATTAAAAGGTAAGTACAAGATTTTTAAATGCACGCCATGTTGAGTTGCGTAATTTTTAATAAAAGCTTTTAAATTTGAACCTATCAATCTAAACATGGGTGCTGTTAGTAAAACATTATTTGCCTTATTTTCAATTTCCTTAAAAGATTTATAGTCTTTACTAAATAAACATTCTGATAATTGAATAGCCATATCTACTCCTTATTGTCATTTAAGTATTGTTGTTCTACATACAAATCTGATAATTCAAAAATGTTATTTAAAACATTCTCTGTTTCCGGCTTTGAAATTTCTCCCATGAAAAAAGCAACCATATTTTCATTTGATATTGGTGTTTTCTTAGTTAAATCTTCAATTTTACAATTAAAAAATTCAGCAATGCTTGCGAATTCATTTGCCAACAAGTTTCTTTTGCCTGCAAGAATTTTATTAACTGTTTGTCTAGGTAATTTTAAAAATTTTGCCAAATCTGACTGCTTTTTTTCTTGAATATTTAACATTTCTGATATATTCTGTGCAACCATTAAATCAAAATTTTCCATATTACATACTCCTTTGCGTATATATTTTACATATTATTTTAGTCATTGTCAATATATTTTATTCAAATTGTCAACAAATTGGTGACAATTATTCAAATATTTTATTTAATATCTCACTTGCATGGATATCTGAGTTCTTTATAAAGTGGCTGTAGAAGTCGCTTGTGGTTGATGCTTTTGAGTGTCCTGCACGAGCAGATACTGTTTTCATATCTACACCTGCTACTAGTTGTAGTGTTATGTTTGTGTGTCTTAATGAGTGTAATGTTACCTTTGGCAAGTCAACTTTTGCCAGTGTCTTTTGTAGCCATACTCTAAATAATCCAGGTGAAATATCTGTGCCATCTTCTGTGCAGAATAATCTATCTGTATCTCCGAGCCTATCTCCAAGATATTTCTTTTGATTTAGCCACCATACTTCATATTCTTTTAAGTAGTCAATTAGTTTATCTGGCATAGATATTGTTCTTTTTGAGTTTTCTGTTTTAGGTTCTTTGGTTATTAGCCCGAATCCTATAATATCTTGAACAGATCTCGCTATTGTCATTGTCTTGTTTTCGTAGTCTATATCTTTCCATTCTAACCCTGCGAGTTCGCCACGCCTTAACCCCATAAATAGCACTGTAAGTAGTGCTATCTTCCATCTTGGATTTGGTTCTGTGTGTAAGTAGTTGGCAAGTATCTTAGCTTCTTTATCATTTAGTATTTTGACTTCTTTTTTATAGCCTTGTATTGGTGCTATATAGTCACGGGATGCGAAGTTGTGTTCAACCAGTCGTTGTCGCTTTGCATCTGCCAGTATTGTTGCAAGTGTTCGTTTTAGTTTCATTATGGTTTCTTTTGCATAAGCATGGCTTTGTACCTCTGTTGTAAAGTAATCTTCATACTTTAAACCTAATGCATTACATATCTTTTCTGCATTTTCTGTTCGTATGCAATAACCAGCATTTGCTGATGCTAGTATTGATTTAGATATTCCAATCTTTTTTAGAGCATCTACTTGTTTGATGCAGTGAGATTTTAAGTATTGATTTAAGTCGCCAGTAAGTCTGGCAGATTTCTTCTCATATCTTTTCATCATCATATCATCTAGGAAACCTTGCATCATTACTGGTGTGATTTGGTTGAGTTTTATATTGCCGAAGTATTTATAGAATTTCTTTAAGCAATCTCGACCCTTAACATAGTAGTTAAGGGAACGAGTGTTCTTAATTTTTTCTAGCCATCTTTCAGCATAATCTATAAAAGTTATATCATTGTCTACTGCTAGAAGTCCGTTAAGTTGTTTGTTAAACTTTTCTTCTAGTTCTAGAGCAATTCTTTGAAGCTCTTTCTTTGCTTGTGTTTCTGTTAGTTCTAGTGGTTTCTTCCAAGTAATTGCTTTAGCTTCAAACTTTCCAGTTCTTTGGTTTTTTGCTTTCACTTGAACCCTATAAGAGATTGTTCCATCTAATAATTTCTTTTTTTGAATACATGCCATATTTTTTCTCCTTTTATCTTACCACGATTTGTTCCATTGGTAAGTCATAGTCTTGACTTTGTAAGAATGCCATTAGTGAATCGTAGTCAATTAATATTTTATTTCCAGTCTTGAATGAACGGATTTTGTAGTTGTTTGCAAGTTTTCTAATAAGAAACTCGCTAAGACCAG